>NZ_JACVAN010000002.1:0-613445 GCF_014851895.1 Ensifer sp. ENS11
TCTGCTATATCGGCTGCGGCGTCACCACCGGCATCGGCGCGGTGATCAACACGGCCAAGGTCGAGATCGGCGCGACCGCGATCGTCTTCGGCCTCGGCGGCATCGGCCTCAATGTCATCCAGGGCCTGCGGCTTGCCGGCGCCGACATGATCATCGGCGTCGATCTCAACAACGACAAGAAGGCCTGGGGCGAACGCTTTGGCATGACCCACTTCGTCAATCCGAAGGAGGTTGGCGACGACATCGTGCCTTACCTCGTCAACATGACGAAGCGCGGGGCCGACCAGATCGGCGGCGCCGATTATACCTTCGATTGCACCGGCAACACCAAGGTGATGCGCCAGGCGCTCGAAGCCTCGCATCGCGGCTGGGGCAAGTCGGTGGTCATCGGCGTTGCCGGTGCCGGCCAGGAAATCTCCACCCGTCCGTTCCAGCTCGTCACCGGTCGCAGCTGGATGGGCACCGCCTTTGGCGGCGCCCGCGGCCGCACCGACGTGCCGAAGATTGTCGACTGGTACATGGAAGGCAAGATCGAGATCGATCCGATGATCACCCACACGATGCCGCTCGAAGACATCAACAAGGGCTTCGAGCTGATGCACTCCGGCGAGAGCATCCGCAGCGTGGTTCTCTACTAAGCTTAAAATCCGATTCAGGAAAGCGCCGGAATCGATTGTATTCCGGCGCTTTTTCGGTCCATTTGAGAAACGGATTCAGGATGATCTATGTCGATGCCGATGCCTGCCCGGTGAAGGCGGAAGTGCTGAAGGTGGCCGAGCGCCATGGCTTCAAGGTGACCTTCGTCGCCAACTCGGGCCTGCGACCGTCGCGCGACCCGATGGTCCACAACGTCATCGTGTCGGCAAGCTTCGACGCCGCCGACGACTGGATCGCCGAACGCGCGCATGAGGGCGATATCGTCGTGACTGCCGACGTGCCGCTTGCGGTTCGTTGCGTGGCCGCCGGCGCATTCGTCACCGGCCCGTCCGGGCGCGTCTTCGACAAGAGCAATATCGGCATGGCGTCTGCCATGCGCGACCTTGGCCAACACCTGCGCGAGACCGGCGAAAGCAAGGGCTACAATGCCGCCTTCACGCAACGCGACCGTTCGACCTTCCTCGAGACACTTGACCGACTCGCGCGCCAGACGAAAAAGTGAGGCGCGGCGTCAATCCGCAAGGGATCGCAGGGGCACTCCGATGACAGCGACGACAAGGCTCAGGCACTGGCCGTTCTACACCGCGCTCCCCTGTGCTCTTGCCAGCCTGCCCGTCATGTGGTTTGCCGCGCCGCGCTATAGTTTCGAAGTCTCAGCCGTCACTTTTTTCTGCGTCTACCTGATCATGAGCGCCCGGCGGCTGCGGATGATGACGGGCAAGCATCTCAAGACGCATGCGAGAAACACCGACGAACCCGAAGCGGTGATTTTCCTGGTCACTTTCGCAGCGGCCGCCACGGCGCTGGTCTCGCTGTTCTTCGCGTTGAACGGCGAAAGTAAGGGGCCAACGCTCGAACTGGCGCTAGCCTTTGCCTCGGTCGTTCTCGGCTGGGCGACCATCCACGTGATGGCGGCCATGCACTATGCCCATGTCTATTGGGTGCCTGACGACGGCGCGCAAACCCCTGCCCCGCAGCGCGGCCTCGATTTTCCCGAGACGCCGGAACCCGGCGGCTATGATTTCCTCTATTTTTCCTTCGTGATCGGCATGACCGCCCAGACTTCGGACGTCGCCATCACCACCACGGCGATGCGGCGCATCAACCTGATGCACGCCATCGTCTCCTTCTTCTTCAACACCGTGCTTGTCGCCGCTGCGGTCAACGCGGCCGTGCAACTCGCCGGCTGATCCCACGATATCCAAGGAGCATTTGATGAAAGTCCTTTCTCAGAACACCGCATTTGGCGGCATGCAGGGCGTCTTCTCGCACGAATCCGCGGCCTGCAAGGGCGAGATGACGTTTGCTGTCTTCGTCCCGCCACAGGCGATCAAGGAGCCGCGGCCGGTGCTCTGGTATCTCTCGGGCCTCACCTGCACCCATGCCAACGTGATGGAAAAGGGTGAGTACCGCCGTATGGCAGCCGAGCTCGGGCTGATCGTCGTCTGCCCCGACACCAGCCCGCGCGGCACGGAAGTTCCCGACGAACTCACCAACTGGCAGATGGGCAAGGGCGCAGGCTTCTACCTCGATGCCACGCAAACACCGTGGTCCGAGCACTATCAGATGTACAGCTACATCACCGAGGAGCTGCCGGCCTTCGTCAGCCAGCATTTTCGCATCGATATGAGCCGGCAGGGCATTTTCGGCCATTCGATGGGCGGTCACGGTGCAATGACCATCGCGCTCAAGCATCCGGACCGTTTCCGCAGCTGCTCGGCCTTTGCGCCGATCGTCGAGCCGTCGACGGCCGACTGGTCCATCGGCGCCTTCGAGAAATACCTCGGCGAGGACAGGGCCGCCTGGCGGCAATACGATGCCTGCGCGCTGGTCAAGGATGGTGCCCGCTTCCCGGAGTTCCTGATCGACCAGGGCAAGGCGGACAGTTTCCTCGACAACGGCCTGCGGCCATGGCTCTTCGAGGAAGCGATCAAGGGAACCGGCATCGACCTGACGCTGCGCATGCATGAGCGCTACGATCACTCCTATTACTTCATCTCGACCTTCATGGGCGATCATCTGAAGTGGCACGCCGAGCGGCTGGCCTGATCCCAGTGAAACGGCCGGAGGCTGCGATGTCCCAACTTCTTCTCGTCGGTGCCGGCGGCGCCATCGGATCGATGGCCCGCTATCTTGTCGGCCTTTGGACGGTTCAACGATGGGGCCCGGCCCTTCCATGGGGAACGCTCATGGTCAACGTCACCGGCTCGTTCCTGATCGGCTTGCTTGCGGAGCTGATCATGCGCAAGTTCGGCGCTTCGCCGGAGATGCGACTGTTCCTGATCACCGGCGTGCTGGGCGGTTACACCACCTTTTCGGCTTTTTCACTGGACGCCATTATGCTGCTCGAGCGTGGCGATGCTGCACTCGCGCTCGGCTACATCGCCGCCAGCGTCGTGCTTTCGATACTGGCGGTGTTTGCCGGGCTGGCCCTGATGCGCGCAATGGTCTAAAGGCTGCCTCTAAAGAACAGGAAGCAGGTTCGCTGAGATGGCAGGCATAGAACACAAGCAGGTGGACGGCGACGAGGCAGGCATGCGCCTCGATCGCTGGTTCAAGGTGCATTTCCCCGGACTGGGTTTCGGTCCGCTGCAGAAGCTGCTGCGCTCGGGCCAGATCCGTGTCGACGGCGGCCGCGTCAAATCCGACACGCGCCTGCAGACGGGCCAGACGGTCCGCATCCCTCCGCTTAACGTCGACGCCAAGGAGATAAAGACTGGCCCGATCGCCGGACGCGACCTTCGCCACTCGCCCGACGGGGAATTGCTGTCGCGCATGGTGCTGCACGAGGACGCGAAGGTTATCGTGCTGAACAAGCCGGCTGGGCTTGCGGTACAGGGCGGCTCCGGCGTCAACCGACACATCGACAAGATGCTCGAGGCATGGACCAACCAGCGTGGCGAAAAACCCCGTCTGGTTCATCGCCTCGACCGCGACACCTCCGGCGTTCTGGTGATTGCCCGCACGCGTGGCGCCGCGCAGAAGCTGACGGCTGCCTTCCGCGAGCGCGACACCAAGAAGACCTATTGGGCACTGGTGAAGGGCGTCCCGCGCAAGCGCGAGGACCGCATCTCGACCTGGCTGGTCAAGGAACAGACGCCGGACGGCGACCGCATGCGCATCGCCAAGCACGGTGAAGATGGCGCCGACCACGCCATTTCCTACTACCGTGTGCGCGAGCAGGCAGCACAGAACCTCGCCTGGCTGGAGATGGAGCCCTATACCGGCCGTACCCATCAGCTACGCGTGCATGCGCTGCACATCGGCCATCCGATCCTCGGCGACCCGAAGTATTTCGACGCCGATTTCAACTGGAGCCTGCCCGGCGGCATGCAGAACCGGCTGCACCTGCACGCACGCCATATCGATATCCCGCACCCGGATGGCGGTCGCCTGCGGGTGACTGCGCCGCTGCCGCCGCACATGGTCCAGAGCTGGAACCTGCTAGGCTTCGAAGAGAACGAGCCCGGCGAGGACGACTGATGAAACTGGCGCTTTTCGATTGCGATGGCACGCTGGTCGACAGCGGCGGTCTGATCCACGAAGTGATGGCACGGACCTTCGAAGCCTTCGAACTCGATCGACCCGAACTTTCCGCGACCAAGGGCATCATCGGCCTGACCCTTGACATCGCCATTGCTCGCCTGCTCGGACACGAGCATGTCGACGACCAGGCGCTGGCAATGACGGCCCATTACAAGGCGATTTTTGCCGGCGTGCGCGGCGAATCCGGATTTCAGGAGCTGCTGTTTCCCGGCATCGCGGAGATGATGCAGACGCTGTCCGGCCGCGACGAGCTGCTGATTGGCGCGGTCACCGGCAAATCGCGCCGCGGTCTGACGCATATCGCCGAGACCCACGGCTTCGACCGGATATTCTTCGTCTCGCGCACGGCCGACGACTGCCCTTCAAAGCCGCATCCAGCAATGGTCTCGGAATGCTGCTCGGAAGCCGGGATTGATCCGAGCGATACTGTCGTCATCGGCGATGCGATTTATGATATGCAGATGGCGAAGGCCGCCGGCGCCGCCGCCATCGGTGTTGCGTGGGGTTATGCCGACGTACCGGATCTCGTCGAGGCGGGGGCCGACTACATTGCACGGACGCCGGCCGACATCATGGAGTGGATGGAACACTATCATGCCTGATATTCGCGATGAACTCAGCGGTGCGTTGAGCCACGAGGACCCGGTCCGGCGCGCACAGATCCAGATGCTGAAGCCGCTGCCCAAGCGCTTCTACAAGGACGTCAGCATCGGCACTTCGGAAGACGGCGGCCACAGCGTGCTGCTTGACGGCCGACCGGTGCGCACGCCGGCGAAAAATCTGCTTGCGGTCCCGACCCTGAAGCTTGCCGAAATGCTGGCAGCCGAATGGGATGCGCAGGTCGAGGTCATCGACCCCGCCAAGATGCCGGTCACCCGGATCGCCAACACGGCGCTCGACGGTGTGGCGAAGGACCAGCGCTCGGTTTTCGAGGACATCTTACGTTTCGCTGGAACCGACTTGCTCTGCTACCGCGCGTCCAGCCCGGAAGGGCTCGTCGGACGGCAGAACGCCGTCTGGAACCCGGTGCTCGAATGGGCTGCGCAGTCGCTCGGCGCCCGCTTCATTCTGGCCGAGGGCGTCATCCACCAGGAACAGCCCGGTGAGGCAATCACCGCCTATGCAGAGGGCCTGCGCGCCTTTGCGACGCCGCTCGGCCTGACCTGCGTGCATACGATCACCACCTTGACCGGCTCGGCGCTGCTCGCGGTTGCGTTCGCGTCCGGCCGGCTGACCGCCGAACAGGCTTGGATTGCAGCCCATGTCGATGAGGACTGGCAGATCGAGCATTGGGGCACAGACGAGGAAGCGTTCAAGCGCCGCGAGGGCCGCTGGCAGGAGATGCAGGCGGCGACTGCCGTCCTCGACGCGCTGCGATAGCGGCGCGCCGGAACAGGCTGCGAAAGTCAGCTGCCCTTGCGAGAGATCTCTGACGTTGCGTTAGGCAGAAAGCTTCAGCCCGGCAATACCGGCAACGATCAGCGTGATGCAACCGAGGCGGACGAACGTCGCCGGCTCGGCAAAGAGGAAAATGCCGAGAATGACGGTACCGACCGTGCCGATGCCGGTCCAGACGGCATAGGCCGTGCCGAGCGGCAGCGTTCGGACCGCCAGACCAAGCAAGGCGATGCTAAGGATCATCGAACCGACGGTCAGGACCGTCGGCGTCAGCCGCGTGAAACCGTCGGTGTATTTGAGACCGATTGCCCAGCCGATTTCGAGGATACCGGCAAGCAGGAGGATTAACCAGGCCATTTCAAACTCCTAGAGTATGGAGCGAGGCCGTCCCCGCGGATGTTCGGTATCGAAAGTCTCAAAACCGTGCAGCCGTCTGCAACGCGGGTTCTATCTCACGGTTCTCTGACGGCAGCAAGATATGCCCGGGCAAATCAGCCCTGCACGCCCGGCAAGGCTTAAGCATTTCCAGCAAAAAGTGCGAAGCGGTTTCCCG
The DNA here is from genome assembly GCF_014851895.1 of Ensifer sp. ENS11. Classification (NCBI taxonomy): domain Bacteria; kingdom Pseudomonadati; phylum Pseudomonadota; class Alphaproteobacteria; order Hyphomicrobiales; family Rhizobiaceae; genus Ensifer; species Ensifer sp. ENS11. The sequence goes on from NZ_JACVAN010000002.1 coordinate 6,155, forward strand.
CCAGGAAATGCGTCGCAACAGAGAGATGGAGTCAGTTCCGCTCACGCCGCAGCTTTGCCCACCATTCCAGCCGCTTGCGGATCTCTCGCTCGAAGCCGCGTTCCGGCGGGTCATAGAAGGTCTTGCGTCCCATCTTTTCCGGGAAATAGTCCTGGCCCGAAAACGCATCGGGCTCATCGTGGTCGTAACGATAGCCGTCGCCGTAGCCCTCGCCCTTCATCAACTTGGTCGGCGCGTTCAGAATATGCTTCGGCGGCAGAAGCGAACCGTTTTCCTTGGCCGCCCGCATGGCCGCTTTGTAAGCCATGTAGACACCATTCGATTTCGGTGCGGTCGCGAGATAGACGCAGGCCTGGGCCAACGCCAGTTCTCCTTCCGGCGAACCGAGATAATCATACGCATCCTTGGCGGCATTGCAGATCGCCAGTGCCTGAGGATCGGCAAGGCCGATATCCTCCACCGCCATGCGGACGAGGCGCCGTCCGAGATAGAGCGGATCCTCGCCGGCATCGAACATTCGGCAGAGATAATAAAGTGCCGCATCCGGGTCGGAGCCGCGCACCGATTTGTGCAGGGCCGAAATCAGGTTGTAGTGACCGTCCTGCCCCTTGTCGTAGACCGGCGCTCGTCGCTGCACGATCCTCTGCAGCGCGTCGACATCGAAGATCTCGTCCGCCCGCGCGGCGCGCCAGACCTCCTCGGCCAGCGTGAGCGCCGCCCGGCCGTCGCCATCGGCCATCCGGATCAGGCTTGCCCGGGCGTCCTCATCCAGCGGAAGAGGTTTGCCTTCCGTCTCTTCGGCGCGCTTCAGCAATTCTCGCAGGCTCTCTTCTCCATGCGGCTTGAACGTCAGCACACGGGCGCGTGACAAGAGAGCGGCGTTGAGTTCGAAAGACGGATTTTCTGTCGTCGCCCCGACCAAGATGACCGTGCCGTCTTCCATGACGGGCAAGAAGCTGTCCTGCTGGGCACGGTTGAAACGATGAATCTCATCGACGAAGAGCAAGGTCTGGCGGCCCGACATCCGCCGGGCCCTTGCCGATTCGAAAACCTTCTTGAGGTCGGCGACACCGGAAAAGATCGCCGAGATCTGCTCGAAGGCAAGCCCCGCCTCGCCCGACAGCAGCCGGGCGACCGTCGTCTTGCCCGTTCCAGGCGGTCCCCAGAAGATCATCGATCCGAGCGAGCCCGATGCGATCATGCGCGTCAACACGCCATCCACGCCCGTCAGGTGTTCCTGGCCGGTGACTTCGGACAGCGTGCGCGGCCGCAGACGATCGGCAAGCGGTCTTGCCGAGGTCATTTCCGGCGGCTCGGAGGACGAGAAGAGATCGCTCATCGGAAGAACTGACGAATGATCTGGCCATCGCGCTCGATTTCGACGCGCCAGAAGGAGGCACCCTCGGCCATCACGCTCTCCAATGTCTTCGAACTGTCGATCGACGCGCCGTTGACGGAGCGGATAATATCCTTCGGCGCCAGTCCGATGCGCGCGGCGGGCGAGCCACGGTTGATCTCGGTAACGACGACACCCTGCAGCGAGGTCGACATGCGCAGTTCGTCGGCCAATCGGGGAGAGAGATTGGCTACGACCGCACCGGCAAACGGATTGCGGCCCTCGATGAGGCGCTCGTCGCGGGGCGACGTCTCCGGTGCACGGTCGAGCTTCAGGCTGACATCGTGCGGTTTGCCGTTTTCGGAAACGGTGACGCGGGCCTCGTGGCCAATACCGACCGTGGTCAGGCGGTAGCCGAGGGCATCGGGATGTTCCACGGCGATGCCGTTGACCGCTGTGATCACCTGCCCCGGCTTGATGCCAGCTGAGGCTGCGGGCCCGTCGGTGACGACGGCGGTGACAAGCGCGCCGCGAGCGCGATCAAGGCCAAGAGCTTCCGCGACTTCTGAGGTCACGGGCTCGAAGGACGCGCCGATGAACGGACGCACGAAGGAGCCATTGCCGCCCTCGGCGGAGGCGACAAACACCTTTACCAGATTGGCAGGGATGGCAAAGCCGACGCCGTTCGAGCCGCCGCCCTTGGAGAAAATCGCGGTATTGATGCCGATCAGCGCACCGTTCATGTCGATCAGGCCACCGCCGGAATTGCCGGGGTTGATGGCGGCGTCCGTCTGGATGAAGAAGCCGAAATCGCCCGACGAAATCTGATTGCGGGCGAGCGCGGAAACGATGCCGCTCGTCACCGTCTGCCCGACGCCGAAGGGATTGCCGATCGCCAGAACGATATCGCCGACCTCGACCGCATCGGAATCGCCGATCGGGATGATGTCGAACGGACCATCGGACTGGATCTTCAGGACCGCAAGATCGAGGCGGTCATCCTTGAGCACGATCTTGCAGGGATATTCGCGGCCATCGGCAAGCGCCACCTTGATATCGTCGGCGCCTTCTATGACGTGGTTATTGGTAACGACGATGCCGTTCTTGCCGACGATCACGCCGGATCCGAGCGACGACTGCTTCTCGCTGCGGTTCGGCATGCGCTGCCCGAAGAACTCTTCGAAGAAGGGATCGCCCGAGAAGACCGACCGGCGCTCGACCACGCGCTCGGCATAGACGTTGACGACCGCATTCGCCGTCTGCTTGACCAGAGGCGAGAAGGAAAGCTGCATCTCGGTGCGCGACTGGGGCACGACCTTCGCATCCTGGGCCATTGCCGGACAGGCGAGAGAGACAGCGAGAACGAGCGTCGCAAGCGCCCTTGAACCAAAGATCATATGAAGCCTTCTCCTATTCGTCGCGGCTACGTTCAGATAGGATTTCGCAGGAAAAAAGGCAAACGTCACTGCGAGATACGCAAAGTCGGCGCCATCACGTAGAACGCACGAAAACGTGGTTATCCGCCTCTTTCTCAGTGATCGAAACTCTGGTCAGTTTGAGCAGACAAGACCCACACGTTGAAAGCGGAAAAGATCATGCCGGCCTATCGTCCACCGAGAATCGCATCGTCCGAAATCACGCCGGAGAGCTGCTTTCTCTCGCGCCGCGCCTTTCTAGCGACGACGGCAGGTGGTTTGCTGATTGCAGGCACTGGCGTCGGTTCGGTCCAAGCGGCTGCACTCGCCGCACCCAAGGGCAGATACACCGTCGAGGAGGATCTGACGCCGGAGGCCGACGTCACCGGCTACAACAATTTTTATGAGTTCGGGACCGGCAAGGCCGATCCTGCGGCCAACTCGGATACCTTCAAACCGACCCCATGGACCGTGAAGGTCGATGGTCTTGTCGGCAAGCCGAAGGAATTCGGGTTGGAGGAGCTTCTGGCGCTTCCAATCGAGGAGCGTGTCTACCGGATGCGTTGCGTCGAAGCCTGGTCGATGGTCATTCCCTGGACCGGGTTCCCGCTCGCAGCCCTGCTCGACAAAGTCGAGCCACTCGGCAATGCGAAATATGTCTCATTCGAGACCGTGGTGCGCCCCGAGGAGATGCCCGGCCAATCAGGCTTCTTTCAGGCTTTGCCCTGGCCTTACCGCGAGGGTCTGCGCCTCGACGAGGCGCGCCATCCGCTCACCATTCTCTCGGTCGGCGTCTATGGCAAGACCCTGCCAAATCAGAACGGTGCGCCGATCCGACTGGTCACTCCTTGGAAGTATGGCTTCAAGGGTATCAAGTCGATCGTGCGAATCTCGTTGACGGAAACGCCGCCGCCTTCGACATGGAACCTGTCGGCACCCAATGAGTACGGCTTCTATGCGAATGTTAACCCGACCGTCGACCATCCACGCTGGAGCCAGGCGACCGAAAACAGGATCGGTGGCGGTGGTTTCTTCGGCGCCAACCGACGCGATACCCTGCCCTTCAATGGCTATGCGGAAGAAGTCGCCGGTCTCTATGCCGGCATGGACCTGAGAGCGAACTTCTAAGAATGCCCAAGCTGCCCGCCCTGCCGAAACGCTTTCACTCCGCGTCCGTCTGGGGATTGTACGGGCTGGGCCTCTGTCCGGCCCTTGCCGCCTTTTACCTCGGCGCCACCGGACGCCTGCCTGGAAACCCCGTCAAGGAATTCGAGCACCTGCTCGGCATCTGGGCGCTGCGCTTTCTGGTCGCCACGCTGGCGATCACCCCCATCCGCGATATCTTCGGCGTCAACTGGCTGCGCTACCGGCGCGCACTCGGGCTGCTGGCGTTCTACTATGTGGTGATGCACTTCCTGGCCTATTTCCTGCTCGACCAGGTCCTGAACATCCCCGCCATCATCGCCGACATCGCCCGGCGCCCGTTCATCACCATCGGAATGGCCGGGCTGCTGATGCTCATCCCCCTGGCGCTGACATCCAACAATTGGTCGATCCGTAGGCTCGGCAGCAAATGGAACCAGTTGCACAAGCTTGCCTATGTGATCGCCGCGGCGGGAGCGCTGCATTTCGCCATGTCAGTCAAGGTGGTCGGCCTCGAGCAGATGACCTATCTGGCTTTGGTCACCTTGCTCCTTTGCTGGCGCCTGGTGCGCAAGCCCTATCTGAAGCGTAAACGGCAGGTCGCCAACCGACCGATCCGGACAGCGGAAACAGAAAAAGCGGCCGGGTGACGAACACCCGGCCGCTTTCAATTCAGCTTACCTGAAAAGATCAGGCTGCTTCTGCGGCGTCAGCTTCAGCTGCGACGCGAGCGCGATCCTTCGCACCCTTTGCATCGGTGTCGCGGTCAACGAATTCGATGACGGCGAGAGCAGCGTTGTCGCCCTGGCGGAAACCAGCCTTCATGATACGCAGGTAGCCGCCGTTGCGGGTGGCGTAACGCGATGCGATCGTGTCGAACAGCTTCGAAACGACAGCGGCGTCGCGGATCTGCGAGATCGCCTGACGACGAGCATGCAGGTCGCCGCGCTTGCCGAGAGTGACGAGCTTTTCAACGATCGGGCGGATTTCCTTAGCCTTCGGCAGGGTCGTAACGATCTGCTCGTGCTCGATCAGCGAAGCTGCCATGTTGGCAAACATCGCCTTGCGGTGGCTGGCGGTTCTATTCAGCTTGCGGCCGGCTTTACCGTGGCGCATTGCTATTCTCCTTCACTTGCAGGCATCTGCCCGCAGTCTAATGGTTAGTATTGGTCTTCGTAACGCTTGGCGAGATCTTCGATGTTCTCAGGCGGCCAGGACGGCACTTCCATGCCGAGGTGCAGGCCCATGGAAGCGAGAACTTCCTTGATTTCGTTCAGCGACTTGCGACCAAAATTCGGCGTGCGGAGCATTTCTGCTTCGGTCTTCTGAATGAGGTCGCCGATGTAGACGATGTTGTCGTTCTTCAGGCAGTTGGCCGAACGGACGGAAAGTTCCAGTTCGTCGACCTTCTTGAGAAGCGCCGGGTTGAAGGCGAGCTCGGTGACTGCCTCTTCCTCTGCTTCCTTCTGCGGCTCGTCGAAGTTGACGAAAACCGACAGCTGGTCCTGAAGGATGCGGGCCGCAAACGCGATCGCATCTTCACCGGTGACGGAGCCGTCCGTCTCGATGGACATCGTCAGCTTGTCATAATCAAGAACCTGGCCTTCGCGGGTGTTTTCCACCTTGTACGAGACCTTCTTGACCGGCGAGTACAGGCTGTCGACCGGGATGAGGCCGATCGGAGCATCTTCCGAACGGTTACGGTCAGCCGGAACGTAGCCCTTGCCGTTGTTGACGGTGAACTCCATGCGGATTTCAGCGCCCTCGTCGAGGGTGCAGATCACATGGTTCGGGTTGAGGATTTCGATGTCGCCAACCGTCTGGATGTCACCGGCGGTTACAACGCCCGGACCCTGCTTGCGCACAACCATGCGCTTTGCGTCGTCGCCATCCATCTTGATGGCGATTTCCTTGATGTTGAGCACGATGTCCGTCACGTCTTCCCGAACGCCCGGGATAGAGGAGAACTCGTGCAGGACGCCGTCGATCTGCACCGCGGTAACAGCAGCACCGCGAAGCGACGACAGCAGCACGCGGCGAAGCGCGTTGCCGAGCGTCAGACCAAAGCCGCGTTCAAGCGGTTCCGCGACCAACGTTGCCTTGGTGCGGCCCGAGGAGATGAACTCCACCTTGTTCGGCTTGATCAGTTCCTGCCAATTTTTCTGGATCATGTTTTGTGCCTTCCGTTCGTTGTCACCATCCAATCGTGACAACCGAGCCCCGAAGTCCGGGAGCACGCCGAAGCGCCCTCACCGGCATTTTGAACGCAAATGATCAGACGCGGCGCTTCTTGCGCGGGCGGCAACCGTTGTGCGGGATCGGGGTCACATCGCGGATCGAGGTGATCATGAAGCCCGCAGCCTGCAGCGCGCGAAGTGCGGATTCACGGCCGGAACCCGGACCGCAAACTTCAACTTCAAGCGACTTCATGCCGTGTTCCTGGGCCTTCTTGGCGCAGTCTTCAGCGGCGATCTGAGCGGCAAACGGGGTCGACTTACGCGAGCCCTTGAAACCCTTGGCACCGGCAGACGACCAGGCAATTGCGTTGCCCTGTGCGTCGGTGATGGTGATCATGGTGTTGTTGAACGACGAATTGACGTGCGCGACGCCAGACGTGATGTTCTTGCGTTCGCGACGGCGAACGCGGGTGGCTTCCTTGGCCATAGGATCCCTTTCTTAGATCTCTGCACCGCCGTAATTCCAGCGGCTCCACCGGGAAAGGAATTTTCGTCCCCTGCCCTGCTTCTTCAGTTTCATCCAGGACCGGTGGAACCGGCCCTGCAGGCATTTCGCAAAACCGGTTAGGCAATGCGACGGTCGGGCAACGCCCTTCCCAAACTGCAAAAGGAGGCCGGCGCGTGCGCCAGCCTCCCAATCTCCCTATTCGGGAAATTACTTCTTCTTACCGGCGATCGCCTTTGCCGGACCCTTGCGGGTGCGGGCATTGGTGTGGGTACGCTGACCGCGCACCGGCAGGCTGCGGCGATGACGCAGGCCGCGGTAGCAGCCCAGGTCCATCAGACGCTTGATGTTCATCGACGTGTCGCGACGCAGGTCACCTTCAACCTGGTAGTCGCGGTCGATCGTTTCGCGGATCTGAAGAACTTCAGCGTCCGTCAACTGATGCACGCGGCGATCAGCCGGAATACCGACCTTCTCGACGATTTCCTGTGCGAATTTCGGTCCGATCCCGTGAATGTAGGTCAGCGCGATAACAACGCGCTTTGCCGTCGGGATGTTGACGCCAGCGATACGTGCCACGTCTATTCTCCTTGCGTTCCAGTTGCCATCCGGCAATAGGTGCTTCGTTACGCGACTTCAAGAGCCGCACGTTGATTGAGGTTCGAGACACGTCAAAACCGACCGTACCCGGACTTCGTTTCGTTGAAGACCGCGCCGATCGCTCCCATGTCGCGAGTTGGCGCTGTCTTTGGCGGAATCAGCCGGAAAAGTCAACTCCCCGGCGGTTCCTTTTCGGCAAAGACCCAGGGTCTAGGCCAGAATCTTCTCGATCTGTGCAGTCACGGCGTCTACATCGGCCATGCCGTCGACCGTCTTAAGCTCACCGGTGCCGGCATAGTGCTCCGACAAAGGTGCGGTCTTTTCCCGATATTCCGTCAGCCGACGCTTGAAGGCTTCCGGATTATCGTCCGATCTGACCGAGCCGCCCGCAGCGATAGTTTCCGCTACGCGATTCTCCATACGCTTTACAAGCGCCGTCTCGTCGACCTTGAGCTCGATCACGGCATCGAGCTTCAAGCCCTTGCCTTTAAGCATCTGGCCGAGAGCGACCGCCTGCGGGACCGTGCGCGGATATCCGTCGAGGATAAAGCCGTTGGCACAATCCGGGGCGTCGATCCGGTCCGACACGATCTCGTTGACGATCGCATCAGAAACGAGCTGTCCGGCGTCCATAACAGCCTTGGCGCGCTTGCCGACGTCGGTCGCCTGGGCGACGGCCGCCCGCAGCATGTCACCTGTGGAAAGCTGCGGAATACCGTACCTCTCCGTCAGAAGCTTGGCTTGTGTCCCCTTGCCAGCTCCGGGCGGTCCCAAAAAAATCAGTCTCATCGTCCCCTCTTTCCTCCGCGCAGCTTCGACTTCTTGATCAGCCCCTCATACTGCTGAGCGATGAGGTGACCCTGGATCTGTGCTACCGTATCAAGGGTAACGCTGACAACAATCAAAAGCGACGTACCACCAAGGTAGAACGGCACGCCAGTCTGGGCGATGAGGATTTCGGGCAGGATACAGACGAAGATCAGGTAGATCGCTCCAAGCACGGTGATGCGCGTCAGAACGTAGTCGATGTATTCAGCCGTACGCTCGCCCGGGCGGATGCCCGGAATGAAGCCGCCATGCTTCTTCAGATTGTCGGCTGTGTCCTTCGGATTGAAGACGATGGCCGTGTAGAAGAAGGCGAAGAACGCAATCATGCCGCCGTAGAGCACCATGTAGAGCGGCTGGCCGTGACCGAGCGCGCTGACGATAGATGTGGCCCAGCCGGGCAACGCCGCGGTGTTGGCAAAACCAGCAAGCGTCGCCGGCAGCAGCAGCAGCGACGATGCGAAGATCGCCGGGATAACACCCGCAGTGTTGAGCTTCAGCGGCAAGTGCGACGTGTCGCCCTGGAACATGCGGTTGCCGACCTGGCGCTTCGGATACTGGATCAGAAGACGACGCTGGGCGCGTTCGACGAAGACGATGAGCGCGATGACGGCAACGACCATGACGATGATCGCCAGGATCAACGGGGTCGAAAGCGCACCGGTGCGGCCAAGCTCGAGCGTTCCGGCAAGAGCCGTCGGCAGATGGGCGACGATGCCGGCGAAGATGATCAGTGAGATGCCGTTACCGATGCCCCGCGATGTGATCTGCTCGCCGAGCCACATCAGGAACATCGTGCCGCCGAGCAGCGAGATAACCGTGGAAATACGGAAGAACCAACCCGGATCGTTCACGAGGCCGTTGCCGCTCTCAAGGCCGACGGCAATGCCATAGGCCTGCATGACGCCGAGAAGCACCGTGCCGTAGCGGGTGTACTGATTGATGATCTTGCGACCCTGTTCGCCTTCTTTCTTCAGCTGTTCCAGCGCCGGAACGACGGAGGTCATCAGCTGAACGATGATCGAGGCAGAGATATAGGGCATGATGCCGAGCGCGAAGATCGCCATGCGCTCCACTGCGCCGCCCGAAAACATGTTGAAGAGCCCGAGAATGCCGCCGCTCTGGCCTTGGAAGGCCTGCGCAAACGCGTCCGGGTTGAGGCCGGGCAGCGGGATATAGGTGCCAAGACGGTAGACCAAAAGCGCACCAAGCGTGAACCACAGTCGTTTCTTCAGATCTTCCGCCTTGGCGAAAGTCGAGAAATTCAGGTTCGAGGCGAGCTGTTCCGCTGCAGAAGCCATGCAATTCTCCGCGTACCAAATCTCGGAATCAGCGGGAGTACCCTGTCCGTTCCGGAAGGACTAACTTTTCGTCTTGAAAACCGGACGCGAGGCGATTGTGTCTGCAATCGGATGCCTCACCGTGGTTTCCGCTATGTCCGCCGAGGCGAGCGATTCGCCATCGCGGACGTGAGGCTCACATATGGGAGCAAAACCGCCCGGAGTGAAGCACCCCGGGCGGTTGATCAGTAATATTATTCGGCAGCAGCCGAAAGCAGCTTGATGGAGCCGCCAGCCTTTTCGATCTTTTCGATCGCCGGCTTGGAAGCACCTGCAACTTCGAGCGAGATCTTCGCCTTCAGTTCGCCATCGGCCAGGACGCGAACGCCGTCCTTTTCGCGACGGATCACGCCGGCAGCCTTGAGAGCTGCTGCATCGACGGTCTTCGAAGCGTCAAGCTTCTTGGCGTCGATAGCCGTCTGGATGCGGCCGAGCGACACGACAACAAACTCCGAAGCGAAGATGTTGTTGAAGCCGCGCTTCGGCAGACGACGGTAGATTGGCATCTGGCCGCCTTCGAAGCCGTTGATGGCAACGCCCGAACGAGCCTTCTGACCCTTCACACCGCGACCGGCAGTCTTGCCGGAGCCGGAACCGATGCCACGGCCAAGACGCTTGCGGTTCTTGGTCGAGCCTTCGTTGTCCTTGATTTCATTCAGTTTCATGAGCTTATCCCCCTCACTTCTCGTCGACGACGCGAACGAGGTGCTGGACCGACCGGATCATGCCGCGAACAGCTGGGGTATCTTCCAGCGTGCGAACCCGGTGCATCTTGTTGAGGCCCAGGCCGATGAGCGTCTGACGCTGTACGGCCGGACGGCGAATGGGGCTACCGATCTGCTCGACGGTAACCGTCTTCGCAGCGTTTTCTTTCTTAGCCATCTGTCAGCTCCCTTATTCTTCGGAAGCAGCGCCGGAGGAAACACGACGAGCCTGGAGCGTGGCGTACTTCATGCCGCGCTGAGCTGCGATGTCCTTCGGGTGCATCTGGTTCTTGAGGGCGTCGAACGTTGCGCGAACCATGTTGTACGGGTTCGACGAACCGGTCGACTTAGCGACGACGTCGTGAACGCCGAGCGTTTCGAAAACGGCGCGCATCGGGCCACCAGCGATAATACCGGTACCGGCCTTGGCCGAACGCAGCAGCACCTTGCCGGCGCCGTGACGGCCGTGAACGTCGTGATGCAGGGTACGACCACCACGCAGCGGGACGAAGATCAGATCGCGCTTGGCGGCTTCCGTTGCCTTGCGGATGGCTTCCGGCACTTCGCGCGCCTTGCCATGACCGAAGCCAACGCGGCCCTTCTGGTCGCCAACGACGACGAGAGCTGCGAAACCGAAACGACGACCGCCCTTCACCACCTTGGCGACGCGGTTAATTGCTACGAGCTTATCGACAAATTCGCTGTCGCGCTCTTCGCGGTTCTGGCGATCTTCGCGAGAACCCCTTCTTTCCTGTGCCATTGTCCTTTTCCTTTTTCTTTTCCGGGTGCAATCGGCAGATTGACAAAAGTCGCCCCCGTCCTGTGGATCGGAAGCGACCGGAAACTTATGAGGGTTCCAGGCGGGCGCAAGGCCCGCCTGGCAACCGATCAGAAGTTCAGACCACCTTCACGTGCAGCTTCGGCCAAAGCCTTGATGCGACCATGATAGATGAAGGCGCCACGATCAAAGACAACGTCCTTGACGCCAGCCTTTACGGCGCGCTCAGCGATGAGCTTGCCGACGGCAGCAGCAGCTGCCGCGTCAGCGCCCGTCTTCAAAGACGAACGCAGATCGGTGTCGAGCGTGGAGGCAGACGCAAGCGTCTTGCCGGCCACGTCGTCGATAACCTGTACGTAGATGTTCTTCGACGAGCGATGAACCGACAGGCGCGGACGGCCATTCGCGACCGCCTTGATTTGACGGCGCACGCGGTTGGCGCGACGCACAAGAGTATCTTTCCTGCTAGCCATTTCGCGTGATCCTTACTTCTTCTTGCCTTCTTTGCGGACAATCCGCTCGCCGGCATACTTGACGCCCTTGCCCTTGTAGGGCTCGGGGCCGCGGTATTCGCGGATTTCCGCTGCAACCTGGCCGACCTGCTGCTTGTTGATGCCGGAGACGACGATTTCCGTCGGCTTCGGTACAGCGATCGTGATGCCTTCCGGCGTCTGGTAGACCACGTCGTGGCTGAAACCGAGTGCCAGCTGCAAGTTCTTGCCCTGCAGCGAAGCGCGGTAACCAACGCCGTTGATTTCGAGCTTGCGCTCGTAACCGTCCTTAACACCCTTCAGGATGTTCTCGATCATCGTGCGGGACATGCCCCACTTGGAACGAGCATCCTTGCTCTGGTTGAGCGGCTGTACAACAACCGCGTTGTCTTCGAGCGCTACCGATACTTCGTCGTTTGCAACAAAGAACAGTTCGCCCTTAGGGCCCTTCGCCGTTACCTTCTGGCCATCAACGCTTGCCGTGACGCCTGCAGGAACTTGAACGGGCTTTTTACCGATACGAGACATTTTTATACCTGTCTGTTCGCTATGGAGATCATGTTACGTCTTAGAAGACGGAGCAAAGAATCTCGCCACCAACATTCTGTTCGCGTGCCTGATGATCGGCCATCACACCCTTCGGAGTCGAAAGGATGGTGATGCCGAGGCCGTTCGCGACCTGCGGAATGGACTTAACCGAGACATAAACTCGGCGGCCCGGCTTGGAAACGCGTCCGATCTCACGGATTACGGAAGCGCCTTCGTAGTACTTCAGTTCGATGTTCAGCTCGGCCTTGCCGTTGCCAAATACGACTTCAGAGTATCCACGGATGTAGCCTTCAGCCTGAAGGACATCCAGAACACGTGCGCGGAGCTTCGAAGCCGGCGTGGAAACGCTCGACTTGCGGCGTGCCGCGCCGTTACGGATACGGGTGAGCATATCGCCCAGCGGATCAGTCATTGCCATGTGCCCGTCTCCTTACCAGCTCGACTTGACAATACCCGGCACGCGGCCGGAATTGCCCAGTTCGCGAAGCGCAATACGCGACATGCGAAGTTTACGATAGTAGGCGCGCGGACGGCCCGTAACTTCACAACGGTTGCGGATGCGGGTCTTGGAACCATCACGCGGCAGTTCAGCCAGCTTGATGGTTGCCTTGAACCGCTCTTCGATCGGCAGAGACTGGTTCATGATGATTGCCTTCAGAGCGGCGCGCTTAGAGGCTTGCCCGGCAACCAGTTTGCGGCGGCGCTTGTTCTTTTCAACTGCGCTCGTTTTCGCCATAACAGTTATCCTTCTTTACGCTTGTCGTTACGGATTACTGACGGAACGGGAAGTTGAACTCTGTGAGCAGAGCGCGTGCTTCGTCGTCGTTAGTAGCCGTCGTGCAAACGATGATGTCCATGCCCCACATCTGATCAACCTTGTCGTAGTTGATCTCAGGGAACACAATGTGCTCCTTGACGCCCATGGCGAAGTTGCCACGGCCATCGAAGGACTTCGGGTTGAGGCCACGGAAGTCGCGAACACGCGGAAGAGCGATGTTCACGAGACGATCCAGGAACTCATACATCCGAACGCCGCGCAGGGTAACCTTGGCACCAATCGGCATGCCTTCGCGCAGCTTGAAGCCAGCGATGGAGTTGCGAGCGCGGGTGATTACCGGCTTCTGACCAGCAATCGCAGCGAGGTCGGCAGCTGCGACGGTCGGCTTCTTGGAGTCGCCGGTCGATTCTCCAACACCCATGTTGATGACGATCTTGTCGAGGCGCGGGATCTGCATTTCGTTGGCGTAGGAGAACTTCTCCTGCATAGCCGCACGAATACGCTCGACATATTCCTTCTTGAGCCGGGGCTCATAAGCGGACTTAGCCATCGATCACTACTCCCGAACGCTTGGCCACGCGGACCTTCTTGTCACCGTCGATCTTGAAGCCGACGCGGGTCGGCTTGCCGTCCTTCGGATCGGCAATCGCGATGTTCGAAAGATGGATCGAGGCTTCCTTGTTGATGATGCCGGCTTCCTGGCTCTGGGTCTGGCGCTGGTGACGCTTCACCATGTTCACGCCACGCACTACAGCCCGATCTTCCTTCGGCATAACCTGTACGACTTCGCCGGTACGGCCCTTGTCCTTACCGGTGAGAACGACGACCTTGTCGCCTTTACGAATCTTTTGCATCTCTCAACGCTCCCTTAGAGTACTTCCGGAGCCAGCGAGATGATCTTCATGTGGTTCTTGGCGCGAAGTTCGCGCGGAACCGGTCCGAAGATACGGGTGCCGATCGGCTCTTTCTTGTTATCGATAAGAACGGCTGCGTTTGTGTCAAAACGAATGACGCTGCCATCCGCACGGCGGATGTCTTTCGCGGTGCGAACGACAACAGCCTTCATGACATCACCCTTCTTCACGCGGCCGCGCGGAATGGCTTCCTTGATCGAAACGACAATGATGTCGCCGATCGACGCGTACTTACGCTTGGAGCCGCCCAGCACCTTGATGCACATGACACGACGTGCGCCGGAATTATCCGCCACGTCGAGGTTTGTTTGCATCTGAATCATGTCAGGTCGCCTTCTTGTTGTTACCAGGCCGGTTGGGTCTAGACCCCCTCGCCCGGCTTATTGTGCCTATCTCAAAGCAAAAGAACGCCCGGACTCGAGCGTTCCTCTACTTCAATTGCGTGCTTCATACAGATATTTGCCCAAGACGCAAGGGTCTCGCGGTCAAATCCCGTAGAAATCAAGCCTGGGCGGCAACCACCGTCCAGCGCTTATCCTTGGAGATCGGCGCGCATTCCTCGATGGAAACAACGTCACCAACCTTGTACTGGTTGTTTTCGTCGTGCGCCTTGTACTTCTTCGAACGGCGGACGGTCTTCTGGAGAATCGGGTGCGCAAAGCGGCGCTCGACTCTGACGACGACGGTCTTGTCGTTCTTGTCGCTGACGACTGTGCCCTGCAGAATGCGTTTCGGCATATTTTGTGGTCCTTAGGCCTTGGCTTCTGCCGCCTTCTGGCGGGCAATTGTTTTGACGCGTGCGATGTCCTTACGGACTTCGTCAATACGCGACGACTTTTCGAGCTGGCCGGTTGCCTTCTGGAAACGCAGATTGAACTGCTCTTTCTTCAGCTTGGCAAGCTCTTCGTTGAGTTGATCGGCGCTCAGAGCGCGAACATCTGCGGCTTTCATGAGATTCACTCCTTACTCTGCGATACGCTGCACGAAGCGCGTCTTGACAGAGAGCTTGGCAGCACCAAGACGAAGTGCCTCACGGGCGAGTTCTTCGCTGACACCATCGATCTCGAACATCATACGACCAGGCTTGACCTTGCATGCCCAGTATTCAACCGAGCCCTTACCCTTACCCATGCGGACTTCGGTAGGCTTGGCGGTGACCGGAACGTCAGGGAACACACGGATCCAGACGCGGCCGGCACGCTTCATATGGCGGGTGATCGCGCGGCGGGCCGCTTCGATCTCGCGCGCATTGACGCGGTTTGGTTCTTGAGCCTTCAGGCCGAATTCACCAAAGGAAAGATCAGATCCGCCCTTGGCTACGCCCTTGATGCGGCCCTTGAATTGCTTGCGATACTTCGTACGCTTTGGCTGCAACATTTTTTTAATTCTCCGATATTGGCTGCCACGCGCGCATGTTACGCGTTTTCGCGACGACGGTCTCTGCTGCTGCCGCCCTGGTTGTCACTCTCGATCGCGCGACGCTCGGAAGCCATCGGATCGTGCTCAAGGATCTCGCCCTTGAAGATCCAGACCTTGATGCCGCAGATACCGAAAGCGGTTTGAGCTTCAGACGTACCGTAGTCGATGTCCGCACGCAGAGTGTGCAGCGGAACGCGACCTTCGCGGTACCATTCGGTACGAGCGATTTCGGCACCACCGAGACGACCGGCGCAGGTGATCTTAATGCCTTCGGCGCCAAGACGCATGGCCGACTGAACAGCGCGCTTCATCGCACGGCGGAAAGCCACGCGGCGCTCGAGCTGCTGAGCGATCGACTGGGCAACGAGCGTTGCGTCAACTTCCGGCTTGCGCACTTCAACGATGTTGAGGTGGGTTTCGGAGTTGGTCATCTCGGAAAGCTTCTTGCGGAGCTTTTCGATGTCTGCGCCCTTCTTGCCGATGATCAGGCCCGGACGAGCCGAGTGGATCGTTACGCGGCACTTCTTGTGCGGACGCTCGATCACGACCTTGGCAATGCCAGCGGCCTTCAGCTCTTCCATCAGGTAAGCGCGGATCTTCAGGTCTTCGTGAAGAAGCTGACCGTATTCCGCGTTATCAGCGAACCAACGGCTATCCCAGGTCCGGTTGATGCCGAGACGGAAACCGATCGGATTAATCTTCTGGCCCATTATGCGGCCTCCCCTTTGGCTTCCACTTCACGAACGACGATCGTCAAGTGAGAGAACGGCTTTTCAACACGCGATGCACGGCCGCGACCACGAGCGTGGAAGCGCTTCATCACAATCGACTTGCCAACATACGCCTCAGCGACGATGAGCGAATCAACGTCGAGGTCGTGGTTGTTCTCAGCGTTTGCGATCGCGGATTCAAGCGTCTTCTTGACCGTTTCCGAGATCCGCTTGCGCGAGAACTCGAGTTCGGCCAGAGCGCGCTCGACCTTCTTGCCGCGGATCATCGCTGCAACCAGGTTGAGCTTCTGGGGGCTGACGCGGATCGTGCGCGCAATTGCCTGCGCTTCATTATCCTTCAGCCGGCGTTCGGCTTTTGCCTTGCCCATTGTTACTTCCTCTTTGCCTTCTTGTCCGCACCATGACCGTAATAGGTCCGGGTCGGAGAGAATTCACCGAACTTGTGTCCGACCATTTCTTCTGACACCGAAACGGGAACATGCTTGTTGCCGTTGTAGACGCCGAAGGTGAGACCCACGAACTGCGGAAGGATCGTGGAGCGACGGCTCCACATTTTGATCACTTCGTTACGACCGCCGTCACGAACCTTCTCAGCCTTCTTGAGAAGATAGCCGTCAACAAACGGACCTTTCCATACTGAACGAGCCACTTGAGACTTCCTCTCTTACTTCTTGCGCTGGTGACGCGACCGCATGATGAACTTGTCGGTCGACTTGTTGGAGCGCGTCCGCTTGCCCTTCGTCGGCTTGCCCCAAGGGGTAACCGGGTGGCGACCACCGGACGTACGGCCTTCACCACCGCCGTGCGGGTGGTCAACCGGGTTCATGACGACGCCGCGAACGTGCGGCTTCTTACCGCGCCAGCGCGAACGACCAGCCTTACCGTCATTGATGTTGCCGTGATCGGGGTTCGATACAGCACCGATGGATGCGAGGCAAGAGCCGTGCACGAGGCGCTGTTCACCCGAGTTCAGGCGAAGGATTGCCATGCCCTGGTCACGACCAACGAGCTGCGCGTAGGTACCGGCCGAGCGAGCCAGCTGGCCGCCCTTACCCGGCTTCATTTCCACGTTGTGGATGATGGAGCCGACCGGGATGAACTGCAGCGGCATGGTGTTGCCGGGCTTGACGTCGACTGCTGCCTTTTCCGAAGCGATGACCTTGTCGCCGGCAGCGAGACGCTGCGGAGCGAGGATGTAGGCCTGTTCGCCATCGGCGTAGGTTACCAGCGCGATGAACGCGGTGCGGTTCGGGTCATATTCCAGACGCTCGACGGTGCCTTCTACGTCGAACTTGCGACGCTTGAAGTCGACCAGACGGTAGGTCCGCTTGTGACCGCCGCCCTGGAAGCGAACGGTGATACGGCCGAGGTTGTTGCGACCGCCCTTGGAGTGCAGACCTTCGGTCAGCGCCTTTACCGGCTTGCCCTTGTAGAGGCCGGACCGGTCAACGATGACCAGCTGGCGCTGGCTCGGGGTCGTCGGATTGAAACTTTTCAATGCCATTTTATTGTTCCCTTTTGGGTTTTTACCCTAATGGGCCTATCCGTTAGAGACCGGTGGAGACGTCGATGGACTGACCGTCGGCGAGCGTGATGATCGCCTTCTTCACGTCCTTCTGCTTTCCGGTAAAGCCGCGGAACCGCTTGGTCTTGCCCTTGCGGACGAGCGTGTTCACGGCCGTAACCTTGACGCCGAACAGAGCTTCGACAGCAGCCTTGATTTCAGGCTTCGAAGCACCCTTGGCGACGTTGAAGACGATCTGGTTCTGTTCGGAAACCAGCGTCGACTTTTCAGTGATCGAGGGAGACACGATCACGTCGTAGTGGCGAAGATCCGTCATTTGAACCGCTCCTCCAGAGCTTCCACGGCAGCCTTGGAAAGCACGAGCTTGCCACGGCGCAGAATGTCGTAAACGTTGATGCCCTGAACCGGCAGAACGTCCACATTCGGGATGTTCTGAGCGGCGAGCTTGAAGTTGTTCTCGATTTCAGCGCCGCCGATGATCAGAGCATTGGTCAGACCGAGCGAGGCGAATACGCCAGCCAGGGTCTTCGTCTTTGCTTCTGCGGCAACGAGATCATCGAGAACGATGATGTTTTCAGCCTTCAGCTTGGCAGACAGAGCGTGGCGAAGGCCGAGTGAACGAACCTTCTTCGGCAGGTCATGGGCGTGGCTGCGAACAACCGGGCCATGAGCCTTACCACCGCCACGGAACTGTGGAGCACGAGCGGAGTGGTGGCGGGCGCGGCCCGTACCCTTCTGCTTGTACATCTTGGCGCCGGTGCGCGAAACTTCCGCGCGGCCCTTGGCCTTGTGTGTGCCCTGCTGCTTCTTAGCGAGCTGCCAGCGAACGACGCGGGCGATGATGTCTTCACGGGGTTCGAGACCGAAAATGGCGTCCGAAAGGGAAACCTTTCCCGCGTCCTTGCCCTCGAGGGTTTTGACGGTGAGATCCATTATTCGGCTCCCTTACTTCGATGCTTCGGCGCGCACGGCCGCGGGGCGCGGTGCGCCTTCCGGGGTGCCCGACTTGATGGCGTCACGAACGACGATCCAGGCACCCTTGGAGCCGGGGACAGCGCCCTTGACCAGGATCAGACCGCGGTCTTCATCGGTCGATACGACTTCGAGGTTCTGCGTGGTGACGCGCGTCTGGCCCATGTGACCAGCCATGCGCTTGCCCTTCCAGACGCGGCCCGGATCCTGGTTGGAACCGGTCGAACCATGCGAACGGTGCGATACGGAAACGCCGTGCGTTGCACGCAGACCGCCGAAGTTGTGGCGCTTGATGGCGCCGGCAAAGCCCTTACCGATCGTGGTACCGGTGACGTCGACGAGCTGGCCCGCAACGAAATGGTTGGCGGTCAGTTCGGAGCCGATGTCGATCAGATTGTCCGCGGAAACGCGGAATTCGACGAGCTTCGCCTTCGGTTCGACGTTGGCGGCAGCAAAGTGGCCGCGCATCGCCTTCGGCGTGTTCTTGACCTTGGCAGTGCCGGCGCCCAACTGGACAGCGGTATAGCCGTTCTTGTCGTCCGTGCGCTGGGCTACCACCTGGCAGTTTTCCAGCCGCAATACTGTTACCGGGATATGCTCGCCGGCGTCGTTGTAGACGCGCGTCATTCCCACTTTCTGTGCAATCACACCTGAACGCATCGGTTCATTCCTCTTGAGAGTTAACGTCGGGGCGAACCCCTTCGCATCTCTTGTTTAAGGTCTCCCTCTGATCCTTGCGGAACGCCGGGTCGCCCGTTTCTGGAAGCCGTTGGACCGAAGCCCACGTACCTTCCTTGTTATTAAAGCTTAATTTCCACGTCGACGCCGGCAGCGAGGTCGAGCTTCATCAGCGCGTCAACGGTCTGCGGAGTCGGATCTACGATATCGAGAAGGCGCTTGTGGGTACGCATTTCGAACTGTTCGCGGCTCTTCTTGTCGACGTGCGGCGAACGGTTGACCGTAAATTTTTCAATGCGCGTCGGCAGCGGTACTGGACCGCGCACGCTGGCACCGGTGCGCTTGGCCGTCGAGACGATTTCGCGTGTCGAGGCATCGAGGATCCGGTGATCAAACGCCTTGAGGCGGATGCGGATGTTCTGGCCGTTCATACGACTTATCCTTGTTCATGTTAGTTGCGGTTTCCGTGGAGAAACGCGCATTGAACTTCGTTTGATGTTCGGCCAGTCCGCTAATTTTTCAAAGATCGGAGGGACAAGGTTTCCCCTGCCCCTTCCTATTTGAGCGGCCGTGGCCGGCCTGTACTTTCGCGATCGCACTATGCCGACGCACCATGCAAATCACGCTTGCGCGCCATTTGCACTATTTCGGCGTCGTCGGCAAGCCGTGCGACCAACTAAATCATGCTGGGCGGCTATGTCCGAGGCGCATAACAATGCGCCTCGCCTCATTCCGCCCGTTCGCCGATTACTCGACGATCGAAGCGACGATGCCGGCGCCGACGGTACGGCCACCTTCGCGGATAGCGAAGCGCAGCTTTTCTTCCATCGCGATCGGAACGATCAGCTCAACGGCAACCGTGACGTTGTCGCCAGGCATAACCATTTCCGTGCCTTCCGGAAGCGTAACGATACCCGTCACGTCCGTCGTGCGGAAGTAGAACTGCGGACGGTAGTTCGTGAAGAACGGCGTATGACGGCCGCCTTCTTCCTTCGTCAGGATGTAGGCTTCGGCCATGAACTTCTTGTGCGGCTTGACCGAACCCGGCTTGCACAGGATCTGGCCACGCTCAACGCCGTCACGGTTAACACCACGGATCAGCGCGCCGATGTTGTCGCCGGCCTGGCCCTGGTCGAGCAGCTTGCGGAACATTTCAACGCCGGTAACCGTCGTCTTCGACGTGTCGCGGATGCCGACGATTTCAACTTCTTCGCCAACCTTGACAATGCCGCGCTCAACGCGACCGGTCACAACCGTACCACGGCCCGAGATCGAGAACACGTCTTCGATCGGCATCAGGAACGGCAGGTCGATCGGACGCTCAGGCGTCGGGATGTAGGCGTCAACAGCGGCCATCAGCTCGCGGATCGCGTCTTCGCCGATCTTCTTGTCCGAATCTTCAAGAGCAGCAAGTGCCGAACCCTTGATGATCGGAATGTCGTCGCCCGGGAATTCGTAGGACGACAGCAGTTCGCGAACTTCAAGCTCGACGAGCTCGAGAAGCTCGGCGTCGTCAACCTGGTCGACCTTGTTGAGGAACACGACGATGGCCGGAACGCCAACCTGGCGAGCAAGCAGGATGTGCTCGCGGGTCTGCGGCATCGGGCCGTCAGCAGCCGAGCAAACCAGGATCGCGCCGTCCATCTGCGCTGCACCGGTGATCATGTTCTTGACGTAGTCGGCGTGGCCGGGGCAGTCGACGTGCGCGTAGTGACGGTTCGCCGTCTCATACTCAACGTGAGCCGTCGAAATCGTGATACCACGGGCCTTTTCTTCCGGAGCAGCGTCGATCTGGTCGTACGCCTTGTACTCGCCGAAGTACTTCGTGATCGCTGCAGTCAGCGACGTCTTGCCATGGTCAACGTGGCCAATCGTGCCAATGTTAACGTGCGGCTTGTTGCGCTCAAATTTGCTCTTTGCCATTTTCGGCTCTCCGTTTCCTGTCCCCTGTCGGGGAAACCTTATCTATCTGTTTTCAGCGAAAGGGTATTCCGGTCACTTCTGACCGGAATACTTTGCCTGGATTTCCTGTGCGACGTTCGACGGGACCGGCGAGTAATGATCGAAGGTCATCGTGTACTGGGCGCGGCCCTGAGACATCGAGCGCAGGTTGTCCACGTACTTGAACATGTTCGCCAACGGGACGTTCGCATTGATGACGACGGCAACACCGCGTGCTTCCTGGCCCTGGATCTGGCCACGGCGCGAGTTCAGGTCGCCGATAACGTCACCGACGTAATCTTCCGGCGTTACGACTTCGACCTTCATCATCGGCTCGAGGAGCTGAGCGCCGGCCTTCTTGGCTGCTTCACGGAAGCAGGCACGCGAAGCGATTTCGAACGCCAGAACCGACGAGTCGACGTCGTGGAAGGCACCGTCGATGAGCGTCGCCTTGACGCCCAGCATCGGGAAGCCAGCCAGCGGACCCGAAGACAGAACGCTTTCGATGCCCTTCTGGACGCCGGGGATGTATTCCTTCGGAACAGCACCGCCAACGATCTTGGACTCGAACTTGAAGTCTTCGCCATCCGGGTTCGGTTCGAAGACGATCTTGACGCGCGCGAACTGGCCGGTACCACCGGACTGCTTCTTGTGCGTGTAGTCTTCTTCGTGCTGACGCGTGATGGTTTCGCGGTAGGCAACCTGCGGCGCGCCGACGGTTGCTTCGACCTTGAATTCGCGACGCATGCGGTCAACCAGGATGTCGAGGTGGAGTTCACCCATGCCTGCGATGATCGTCTGGCCGGACTCTTCGTCGGTCTTGACGCGGAACGACGGGTCTTCTGCAGCCAGGCGGTTGAGCGCGAGGCCCATCTTTTCCTGGTCGCCCTTGGTCTTCGGCTCGATCGCGATCTGGATAACCGGCTCCGGGAATTCCATGCGCTCGAGGATAACCGGCTTCAGCGGGTCGCAGAGCGTATCGCCAGTGGTGGTTTCCTTGAGGCCAGCCAGAGCAACGATGTCGCCAGCAAAGGCTTCTTCGATGTCTTCACGGCTGTTGGAATGCATCTGAAGCATACGGCCGACGCGCTCGCGCTTTTCCTTGACCGTGTTCATGACCGACGTGCCCTTTTCGAGCTTGCCGGAGTAGATACGGGCGAAGGTGAGCGAACCGACGAAGGGGTCGTTCATGATCTTAAAGGCGAGCATCGAAAGCGGCTCGCTGTCGTCAGCGTGGCGCTCGGTCTCGGCTTCGGTCTTGACGTCGATGCCCTTGATCGCCGGGATGTCCATCGGCGACGGCAGGTAGTCGACAACGGCGTCGAGAAGCGGCTGAACGCCCTTGTTCTTGAACGCGGTGCCGCAGAACATCGGGTGGAACTTCACGTCGATGGTGCCGCGGCGAACGAGCGCACGGATCTGGTCGTTATCAGGCAGGTTGCCTTCGAGATACGCTTCAGTCGCAGCTTCATCGATCTCGACAACGGTCTCGATCAGAAGTTCGCGGTACTTCTGCGCTTCTGCCTTCATGTCATCAGGAATTTCGACGACGTCCCACTGGGCGCCGAGCGATTCGTCGCGCCAGATGAGAGCGTTCATCTCGATCAGGTCGATGACGCCCTTGAACTCGGTCTCAGCGCCGATCGGCAGCTGCATGACGACCGGGATCGCACCGAGGCGCGACTTGATCATCGAGACAGAGCGGTAGAAGTCAGCGCCGGTCTTGTCCATCTTGTTGCAGAAGATCATGCGCGGAACGTTGTACTTCTCAGCCTGACGCCAGACGGTTTCCGTCTGAGGCTCAACACCGGCGTTGGCGTCGAGCAGCGCGATGGCGCCGTCGAGAACGCGCAGCGAACGCTCGACTTCGATGGTGAAGTCAACGTGGCCGGGGGTGTCGATGATGTTGAAGCGGCGGGTCTTGCCATCACGACCCTTCCAGAAGGTCGTGGTCGCAGCAGACGTGATAGTGATGCCGCGTTCCTGCTCCTGCTCCATCCAGTCCATGGTAGCGGCGCCGTCGTGGACTTCGCCGATCTTATGGGACTTACCGGTGTAGTAGAGAATACGTTCGGTCGTCGTCGTCTTGCCGGCGTCGATGTGCGCCATAATACCGAAATTGCGGTAGTCTTCGATTTTGTATTCGCGAGCCATAGGGACTCCCTTTCGAAATTGGTCGTCGATTACCAGCGGTAGTGCGAGAATGCACGGTTGGCGTCGGCCATCTTGTGCGTGTCTTCGCGCTTCTTGACGGCGCTGCCACGGTTGTTCGCAGCGTCCATGAGTTCGCCGCAGAGGCGATCAACCATGGTCGTTTCGTTGCGCTTGCGGGCAGCAGCAATCAGCCAGCGGATGGCGAGCGCCTGACGGCGTTCCGGACGAACGTCGACGGGAACCTGGTAGGTTGCACCACCAACGCGGCGCGAACGGACTTCGACGTGCGGAGCGATGTTGTCGAGGGCCGAATGGAACACGGCGATCGGCTCCTGCTTCAGCTTGCCCTGAACGGCATCGAAGGCACCGTAAACGATGCTTTCAGCAACCGACTTCTTACCATGAAGCATGATGGCGTTCATGAACTTGGTGACAACCAGATCGCCGAACTTCGGATCCGGGTTGATCTCGCGCTTTTCTGCACTGTGACGACGTGACATACGTTTTGTCTCTCAACTGTTGACTGGCGCCTTAACACGCGGAGAACCTCGCGCAGCGCCGAATTCGTGAAACCCGAAATTACTTCGGACGCTTCGCACCATACTTGGAGCGGCGCTGCTTGCGGTTCTTGACACCCTGCGTATCGAGAACGCCACGGATGATGTGGTAACGGACACCCGGAAGGTCCTTTACGCGGCCGCCGCGGATCATGACAACCGAGTGTTCCTGAAGGTTGTGACCTTCACCCGGGATATAGCCGATGACCTCGAAACCGTTGGTCAGGCGAATCTTGGCAACCTTACGCAGAGCCGAGTTCGGCTTCTTCGGGGTCGTCGTGTAGACGCGGGTGCAAACACCACGCTTCTGCGGGTTTTCCTGCAGAGCAGGAACCTTGTTGCGCTTTACCTGTGCCTGACGCGGCTTGCGGATCAGCTGGTTTACGGTAGGCATGTAACCATCCCTTGCAAAATCTTGTCTCGTTACCCTTGCGGGCGGATCGTTGCCGTCTCCGGCGATACGGACACCTGTAAAATGCGCAAACGAGGACCGATCCGCTTTGTCGCGGATGGCCCTACAAAAAGCAGAGGACACAGCATTTCGCGCGTCATGCGTGCAGCATTTTTTGTAGTCAGCGTGCGTTTCGAACCTTGTTTGAGGCGAACTCCAGAACGCGACGTTCCGAACCAGCCAGCCTCACATGGGCTCCGATGCGGCGGGGTGTACTGATTTCAAGGCCGACAGTCAAGGGCAATTAACAAATATTCTCCCGCCAACAGACCCGCCATGCCCGGAAAACAAGGCTTTGGCGGGTGTCGGGGTGGGTCCTGGCGACCCTGTCTGCACTTGAACACAGACAGCTTCGAACAGGGTTAAGGAATCGGCAACCAGTTTGTGACGGTTTTCCACCGCCATGATTCTGCCGAGTCGCCAAAGCCTGTGGCCTCGCAGCTATTTCTTTCGCGCTGCACTGAAAAGGGCGCTAAAGTCGGCCGCGCACTCGAAAGGATATTCAATGAGCGTCACGCCTGACAACGACAATGCACCGGACGAGCCGATGGTCTTCATCATCATCGGCAAGGCCTATGAGACCGACGGAGACGACGAAGGCGTGGACATTCACGTGATGTTGCGCGCACCCGACGACGATACGGCCGTGCGCGAGGCGCTGAACGCGCTCGCCGAGGAAGGCTTCCTGGAGGCCGACCTCGATCAGATCGGCACACTGACAGACGTGCCGAACGAGGAGCCGCATGCCTCGGCCTACCAGGGCGCCCTCGAAGGCGAAGTTGCGATCATCCGTTTCAGCTGAGGCCGTCGACGCCCCAACGTCGCCTCCCCTTCCAGCCTACCACAATGAAAAAGCCGCCCGGATCGCTCCGGGCGGCTTTTCTGATTTGAGGAAACGAGGGCGAGAACGCCCTCCTCCCATTATTCGGCCGCTGCGTTTTCCTTCGCGAGATCGGCGAGCATCGGGGTGGCAACATCTGCGCCCGTACCCTTGCGACGCTCTTCGAGAATCATCTCGTCGCGCGCCGTCGCGATGCGGCGGATCTGCGTCATCGTTCCGCCGGTACCAGCCGGGATCAGACGGCCGACGATGACGTTTTCCTTCAGACCCTGCAGGCCGTCGACCTTGCCGGCGATCGCCGCTTCGGTCAGCACCTTGGTGGTTTCCTGGAACGACGCCGCCGAGATGAACGACGGTGTCTGCAGCGAGGCCTTGGTGATGCCGAGCAGGACCGGATCGCCGTATGCCGGCTTCTTGCCCTGTTCGATCAGGCCGTCGTTGACGTCTTCGAGCTCGATGCGATCGACATTGTCACCGACGATGTAGGTCGAGTCGCCGGCATCGGTGATTTCCACCTTCTGCAGCATCTGACGAACGATGACTTCGATGTGCTTGTCGTTGATCACAACGCCCTGCAGTCGGTAGACTTCCTGGATTTCGTTGACCAGGTAGGAAGCGAGTGCTTCCACTCCCTTGATCGCCAGGATGTCGTGCGGCGCCGGGTTGCCGTCGAGGATGTAGTCGCCCTTTTCGATGTAGTCGCCATCCTGAAGATGGAAGGGCTTGCCCTTCGGGATCAGGTATTCGACCGGCTCAACACCGTCTTCAGCAGGCTCGATCAGAACGCGACGCTTGTTCTTGTAGTCGCGGCCGAAGCGGATCGTACCATCGATCTCAGCGATGACGGCGTGATCCTTCGGACGACGTGCTTCGAACAGTTCGGCAACGCGCGGCAGACCACCGGTGATATCCTTGGTCTTGGCGCTTTCCAGCGGCGAACGTGCCAGCACGTCACCCTGGGAAACCTTCGTGCCCGGTTCAACCGAGAGAATGGCGTCAACCGAAAGCATGAAGCGGGCGTCACCACCACGCGACAGCTTCAGGACCGCGCCGTTCTTGTCCTTGATGACGATCGCCGGCTTCAGGTCGGTACCGCGCGGCGTCGAACGCCAATCGATAACCTGACGCTTGGTGATGCCGGTGGACTCGTCGGTCGCTTCGAGCACGGAGATGCCGTCGACGACGTCTTCGAAGTGAACGGTACCTTCCACTTCCGTCATCATCGGACGGGTGTAGGGGTCCCACTCGGCAAGACGCTGACCGCGCTTCACCTTGTCACCATCGTCGACGAAGATCTTCGAACCGTAGGCGACACGCTGCGAGGAGCGCTCGACACCACGTTCGTCGAGGATCTGGACGGCCATGTTACGACCCATGGCGACAAGGATGCCGTCAGAGTTGCGCAGCATGTTGCGGTTCTTGATCTGTACCGTGCCTTCGTAGGACGCTTCCAGGAACGACTGGTCGACCACGGTCGCCGTACCGCCCAAGTGGAAGGTACGCATGGTGAGCTGGGTGCCCGGTTCACCGATCGACTGTGCAGCGATAACGCCAACCGCTTCGCCCATGTTGACCGGCGTACCACGTGCCAGGTCGCGGCCGTAGCAGACGCCGCAAACGCCCGTCTGGATTTCGCAGGTCAGCGCCGAACGGATGCGGATCGACTGGATACCAGCCTTTTCGATCTCGATGACGTCGGGTTCCAGGATCATCCGGCCGGCGTCGACGAGACGAACGCCCGTGACCGGGTGATCGATGTCGTCCAGAGCCGTACGGCCAAGAATACGAGCGCCAAGCGAAGCCACAACCTGACCGGCATCGACGATCGCCGTCATGGTGAGGCCATTCTCGGTGCCGCAATCGACGGAGTTGACGATGCAATCCTGCGCCACGTCGACGAGACGACGCGTCAGGTAGCCCGAGTTCGCGGTCTTCAAGGCGGTGTCGGCCAGACCCTTACGGGCACCGTGGGTCGAGTTGAAGTACTCGTTAACGGTCAGACCTTCCTTGAAGTTCGAGATGATCGGCGTCTCGATGATTTCACCCGACGGCTTGGCCATCAGGCCGCGCATGCCGCCCAGCTGACGCATCTGGTTCGGAGAACCACGGGCGCCGGAGTGCGACATCATGTAGATCGAGTTCATCGGCTTCTGACGGCCGTTGTCGTCAAACTCCACAGCCTTAATGCGGGCCATCATTTCGTCGGCGACCTTCTCGGTAGCCTTGCCCCAGGCGTCAACGACCTTGTTGTACTTTTCGCCCTGGGTGATGAGGCCGTCATTATACTGCTGCTCGTATTCCTTCACGAGCGCTTCAGTATCGCCGACGATCTTCACCTTGGTGTCCGGAATGACCATGTCGTCCTTGCCGAACGAAATGCCGGCGCGGCAAGCATGGGCAAAGCCGAGCTGCATGATGCGGTCGCAGAAGATGACCGTGTCTTTCTGACCGCAGTGACGGTAGACCGTGTCGATCATCTTGGAGATGTTCTTCTTGGTCATTTCCTGGTTGCAGGTCTCGAACGGCACGTTGACGTTGCGCGGCAACAGTTCACCGATGATCATGCGGCCAGGCGTGGTTTCGTAGATCTTCGAAACCGGGTTGCCCTCGGCATCGACGGTCTTGAAACGGCCACGGATCTTGGCGTGCAGTGTCACGGACTTGGTTTCGAGCGCGTGATGCAGCTCGCCCATGTCAGAAAACGCCATGCCTTCGCCGGGCTCGTTCTGGTTCAGGATCGACAGATAGTAGAGACCCAGAACCATGTCCTGCGACGGAACGATGATCGGCGCGCCGTTAGCCGGGTGCAGAATGTTGTTCGTCGACATCATCAGCACGCGTGCTTCGAGCTGCGCTTCGAGCGACAGCGGCACGTGAACGGCCATCTGGTCGCCGTCGAAGTCGGCGTTGAAGGCCGTGCAGACGAGCGGGTGCAGCTGGATGGCCTTGCCTTCGACCAGGGTCGGTTCGAAGGCCTGGATGCCCAGGCGGTGCAGCGTCGGTGCGCGGTTCAACAGAACCGGATGCTCGCGGATGACCTCGTCCAGGATATCCCAGACTTCCGGCTTTTCCTTTTCGACGAGCTTCTTGGCCTGCTTGACGGTCGAGGAATAACCCTTGGCGTCGAGGCGAGCGTAGATGAACGGCTTGAACAGCTCGAGCGCCATCTTCTTCGGAAGACCGCACTGGTGCAGCTTCAGCTCCGGACCGGTCACGATAACCGAGCGGCCGGAGTAGTCGACGCGCTTGCCGAGCAGGTTCTGACGGAAGCGGCCCTGCTTGCCCTTGAGCATGTCGGACAGCGACTTCAGCGGACGCTTGTTGGCGCCGGTGATGACGCGACCGCGACGGCCGTTGTCGAACAGCGCGTCCACAGATTCCTGCAGCATGCGCTTTTCGTTGCGGATGATGATGCCTGGAGCGCGCAGTTCGATCAGACGCTTCAGACGGTTGTTACGGTTGATCACGCGGCGATAGAGATCGTTCAGATCCGACGTCGCGAAACGGCCGCCGTCGAGCGGCACGAGCGGGCGCAGGTCCGGCGGGATCACCGGAACGACCTTCATGATCATCCATTCCGGGCGATTGCCGGAATCCATGAAGTTCTCGACGATCTTCAACCGCTTCATCAGCTTCTTCTGCTTCAGATCCGAGGTGGTCTCGGCCAGATCCGAACGCAGATCGCCAGCGATCTTCTCGAGGTTCATCGAAGCGAGCATTTCATAGATCGCTTCAGCACCGATCATCGCGGTGAACTGATCTTCGCCGAACTCGTCGACGGCGAGCATGTAGTCTTCTTCGCTGAGGAGCTGGTTTTCCTTCAGCGACGTCAGACCGGGCTCGGTGACGATGTAGTTCTCGAAGTAGAGAACGCGCTCGACATCCTTCAGCGTCATGTCGAGCAGCGTCGAAATGCGGCTCGGCAGCGACTTCAGGAACCAGATGTGGGCAACGGGAGCGGCGAGCTCAATATGGCCCATGCGCTCACGGCGAACGCGCGACAGCGTAACTTCAACGCCGCACTTTTCGCAGATGATGCCCTTGTACTTCATGCGCTTGTACTTGCCGCACAGGCATTCGTAATCCTTGATCGGACCGAAGATACGAGCGCAGAAGAGACCGTCACGTTCCGGCTTGAACGTACGATAGTTGATCGTCTCCGGCTTCTTGATCTCACCGTAAGACCAGGAAAGAATCTTCTCCGGCGAGGCGATCGAAATCCGGATGGAATCGAAAGTCTGTGCAGGCACCTGCGGATTGAAAAGATTCATGACCTCTTGGTTCATGCCTGTCTCCTTTACGGGCTTAACGCCCTGAGCTTGGCGAGAGTGCCGACAAATCCCGGGCGCCGGCCCCTCTGCCCCATAAACAGCTAAAACCGCATTTGATGCGGCCCCGTTCCTCTCGCTTGCCAATGAAGCCTTGCGGAGGAAGCGGTGCGCGCCGCGACGCGGCACGCACCTTGATGTTTCTTATTCGGCTGCGTCAGGCAGCTGCGCTGCACCGAGTTCGTCGACCTTGGTGTTCTCGAGTTCGACCGAGAGGCCCAGCGAGCGCATTTCCTTGACGAGAACGTTGAAGCTCTCGGGAATGCCCGCTTCGAAGGTATCGTCGCCACGGACGATCGCTTCGTAGACCTTCGTACGACCGGCCACGTCGTCCGACTTCACCGTCAGCATTTCCTGCAGGGTGTAGGCGGCGCCGTAGGCTTCGAGCGCCCAGACTTCCATTTCCCCGAAGCGCTGACCGCCGAACTGCGCCTTGCCGCCCAGCGGCTGCTGGGTGACGAGCGAGTAAGGACCGATCGAACGGGCGTGGATCTTGTCGTCGACAAGGTGGTTCAGCTTCAGCATGTAGATGTAGCCGACGGTCACCTGGCGGTCGAATTGATCGCCGGTACGGCCATCATAAAGCGTCGACTGACCGGTTACCTTCAGGCCCGCCTGCTCCAGCATCTCGTTGACGTCAGCTTCGACAGCACCGTCGAAGACCGGCGTCGCGATCGAAACGCCACGACGGGTCTGCT
The DNA here is from genome assembly GCF_014851895.1 of Ensifer sp. ENS11. Lineage (NCBI taxonomy): Bacteria > Pseudomonadati > Pseudomonadota > Alphaproteobacteria > Hyphomicrobiales > Rhizobiaceae > Ensifer > Ensifer sp. ENS11. Next base: position 36,005 of record NZ_JACVAN010000002.1, read on the forward strand.
CGGCAAGCCGTACGATCGACTCGTCGTCGTACTGCTTGATCGGCTCACCCTTCGGGCCCGACCCGATGACGCTGTCGATGGTGTCGCGCAGCGGCTGGATATCGGCACCTGCCTTGTAGGCATCGAGCATCGCGCCGATCTTCTTGCCCATGCCGGCGCAAGCCCAGCCAAGATGGGTTTCGAGGATCTGGCCGACGTTCATGCGCGAAGGCACGCCGAGCGGGTTCAGAACGACGTCGACGTGCGTACCATCTTCCAGGAACGGCATGTCTTCGATCGGCACGATACGCGACACGACACCCTTGTTGCCGTGACGGCCGGCCATCTTGTCGCCCGGCTGGATCTTGCGCTTAACAGCGACGAAGACCTTGACCATCTTCATGACGCCCGGAGGCATTTCGTCGCCGCGCTGGACCTTTTCGACCTTGTCCATGAAGCGCTGTTCAAGGCGCGACTTGGATTCGTCGTACTGGGCGCGAAGCGCTTCGATCTCGCCCTGAGCCTTCTCGTCTTCGATGGCAAACATCCACCACTGCGAGCGGGGATATTCGCTGACGACGAGGTTGGACAGCTCAGTGCCCTTCTTGAAGCCCTTCGGACCTGCAACCGCGGTGTGACCGCGCAGCATGTCGACGAGACGTGCGTAGACGTTACGATCGAGGATCGCCTGTTCGTCGTCGCGGTCCTTGGCCAGTCGTTCGATTTCCTCGCGCTCGATCGCCATCGCGCGCTCGTCCTTCTCAACGCCGTGGCGATTGAAGACGCGAACTTCGACGACGGTGCCGAACGTGCCCGGGGGCATGCGCATGGACGTGTCGCGCACGTCGGAAGCCTTTTCACCGAAGATGGCGCGCAGAAGCTTTTCTTCCGGCGTCATCGGGCTTTCGCCCTTCGGCGTGATCTTGCCGACCAGGATATCGCCCGGCTGAACCTCAGCACCGATGTAGACGATGCCGGCTTCGTCGAGATTACGCAGCGCTTCTTCCGAAACGTTCGGAATGTCGCGGGTAATTTCTTCCGGACCCAGCTTGGTGTCACGCGCCATCACTTCGAATTCTTCGATGTGGATGGAGGTGAACACGTCGTCACGCACGATGCGCTCGGACAACAGGATCGAGTCTTCGTAGTTGTAGCCGTTCCACGGCATGAACGCGACGAGCGCGTTGCGGCCGAGTGCCAGATCGCCGAGATCGGTCGACGGACCATCAGCAATGATGTCGCCCTTGTTCAGAACGTCACCGACGGTGACCAGCGGGCGCTGGTTGACGCAGGTGTTCTGGTTCGAACGCTGGAACTTCTGCAGACGGTAGATATCGACGCCCGACTTCGACGGATCGAGGTCTTCGGTGGCGCGGATAACGATACGGGTCGCATCGACCTGGTCGACGACACCGCCACGACGGGCTGCAATGGCAGCGCCGGAGTCGCGGGCAACGACCGGTTCCATGCCGGTACCGACGAACGGAGCTTCGGCGCGCAGCAGAGGCACGGCCTGACGCTGCATGTTCGAGCCCATCAGTGCGCGGTTGGCGTCGTCGTTCTCCAGGAACGGGATGAGCGCCGCGGCGACCGAAACGAGCTGCTTCGGCGAAACGTCCATCAGGTTGATGTTGTCACGCGGTGCCAGCATAACTTCGCCGGCATGACGGCAAACGACGAACTCTTCCGAGAACGCACCATCGCTATCGAGAACCGAGTTTGCCTGGGCGACGTGGTACTTCGCTTCTTCCATTGCGGAGAGATAAACGACGTCGTTCGTCACCTTGCCGTCAACGATCTTACGGTACGGGCTTTCGATGAAGCCGTACTTGTTGACGCGGGCAAAGGTTGCAAGCGAGTTGATCAGACCGATGTTCGGGCCTTCCGGCGTTTCAATCGGGCAGATACGGCCGTAGTGCGTCGGGTGAACGTCACGGACTTCGAAGCCTGCGCGCTCGCGGGTCAGACCACCCGGGCCAAGTGCCGAAAGACGGCGCTTGTGGGTGATTTCCGAAAGCGGGTTCACCTGGTCCATGAACTGCGACAGCTGCGAGGAGCCGAAGAATTCGCGGACGGCGGCGGCAGCCGGCTTGGCGTTGATCAGGTCCTGCGGCATGACGGTATCGATTTCGATCGACGACATGCGTTCCTTGATCGCGCGCTCCATGCGCAACAGACCAAGGCGGTACTGGTTTTCCATCAGTTCGCCGACAGAACGAACACGGCGGTTGCCGAGGTTGTCAATGTCGTCGATTTCGCCCTTGCCGTCACGCAGCTCGACCAGCATCTTGACGACAGCCAGGATGTCTTCCTTGCGCAGGATACGAACGGTATCAGCCACTTCAAGGTCGAGACGCATGTTCATCTTCACGCGACCGACGGCCGAGAGGTCGTAACGCTCGGCATCGAAGAACAACGTGTTGAACATGGCTTCCGCAGAATCCATGGTCGGCGGTTCGCCCGGACGCATTACGCGGTAGATATCGAACAGAGCATCCTGACGGTTCTCGTTCTTGTCTACGGTCAGCGTGTTGCGGATGTAGGCGCCGACATTGATATGGTCGATGTCGAGAACCGGGATTTCGTCGAAGCCGGCCGACAGAATGACGGGAAGCGTCTTCTCGTCGATCTCGTCGCCTGCTTCGAGGTAGATTTCACCGGTCGAGAAGTTGACGATGTCTTCGGCAAGGTAGTTGCCATAGAGGTCGTCATCGGTCGCTTTCAGGGCCTTGAGACCCTTGTCCTGCAACTGGCGCAGCAGGCGCGGCGTCAGCTTCTTGCCAGCTTCGACAACCACTTCGCCGGTATCGGCGTCGACCATCTCGGTGATCGCCTTCTGGCCCTTCAGCGCATCCGGCTGGAACGGCACGCGCCAGCCAGCGCCGTCGCGCTGGTAGAGCGACTTCGTGTAGAAGGTGTCGAGGATCTCCTCGCCGTCCATGCCGAGCGCCATCAAAAGCGAAGACACGGGGATCTTGCGGCGGCGGTCGATACGGGCGTGGACGATATCCTTGGCATCGAACTCGATGTCGAGCCAGGAACCGCGATACGGGATCACGCGGGCAGCGAAGAGCAGCTTGCCGGAAGAGTGGCTCTTGCCCTTGTCATGGTCGAAGAACACGCCCGGAGAGCGGTGCATCTGCGAAACGATAACGCGCTCGGTGCCATTGACGATGAAGGTACCGTTGTCGGTCATGAGCGGCATATCGCCCATGTAGACGTTCTGTTCCTTGATGTCCTTGATCGACTTCGCGCCGGTATCCTCGTCAATATCGAACACGATCAGGCGCAGGGTCACCTTGAGCGGTGCTGCGTAGGTCAGATCGCGCTGACGGCATTCTTCGACGTCGAACTTCGGCTGTTCGAATTCGTAGGACACGAACTCGAGCATCGAAGCGCCGGAGAAATCCTTGATCGGGAAAACCGATTTGAAAACGGCTTGAAGGCCCTCATCAGGGCGTCCGCCCTTGGGCTCTTCAACCATAAGAAACTGGTCGTAGGATGCCTTCTGAACCTCGATGAGGTTCGGCATTTCTGCGACTTCTGGAATTTTACCAAAAAACTTGCGTACGCGCCTGCGACCGTTAAACGAAAGGGTCTGAGCCATCGTCGCTCCTTGTCAATCTTGCATCCGGGCCTGCAACGGACGGGAACCGATGGCCAGTCGACCCCGTCAATCAATGAGTAGTTCAATCTCGTCTAACTTGCGGAAAACGCCCAGCGCGGATTGCTGTGCTGAATTCCGTTCGAGACCATCCTCTTGAAGAACCCATTACCCAAAAGCCGTTTTGCGACAGGCTTTTGGGTAATATGTTCTAAAAACGGTCAAAGAGAGGCGGCCGAAATGGCCACCTCCCCTTGCAAAACGCCGAATTACTTGACGTCAACCTTGGCGCCAGCGTCTTCGAGCTTCTTCTTGAGGTCAGCAGCTTCAGCCTTCGAAACGGCTTCCTTGACCGGCTTCGGAGCGCCTTCGACCAGGTCCTTGGCTTCCTTGAGGCCGAGACCGGTGATGGCGCGGACTTCCTTGATGACGTTGATCTTGTTGGCGCCAGCGTCAACGAGGATAACGTCAAATTCGGTCTTTTCTTCTTCGACCGGAGCAGCAGCACCGGCGCCGCCAGCAGCAGCAACAGCTACCGGAGCAGCTGCAGAAACGCCCCACTTCTCTTCGAGCAGCTTGGAAAGCTCAGCAGCTTCCAGGACGGTCAGCGAGGAGAGGTCTTCAACGATCTTTGCGAGATCAGCCATTTTACTTTTCCTTTTGTTCGGTTCGAACTGGTTTTAAATACAACAGCGAAAATCCGCCTTAGGCGGCTTCGTCCTTCTTGGCATAGGCGGCGAACACGCGGGCAAGCTGGCTTGCCGGTGCTGCAACAACCGTAGCAACGCGGGTTGCCGGGGCATTGAGAAGGCCCAGCAGCTTTGCGCGCAGCTCGTCCAGCGAAGGCAGGGTCGCAAGCGACTTGACTGCTTCGGCGGTGAGCGTGGTTGTTCCCATGGAACCACCGAGAACAACGAGCTTGTCGTTGGTCTTGGCGAAATCCATGACGACCTTAGGAGCCGTGATCGGGTCTTGGCTGAATGCGATCAGCGTCTGACCCTTGAAGAGATTTGTCATCCCTTCCGACTCGGTGCCCTGAAGAGCGATCTTGGCCAGGCGGTTTTTCGCGACTTTGACGGTGCCGCCAGCAGCGCGCATCTTCGAACGGAAGTCGTTCATCTGCGCAACTGTGACACCAGCATAGTGGGCCACGACAACCGAACCGGAAGCCTTGAAGACTTCGTTCAGCTCCGTGACGAATTCGCGTTTTTCCGCTCTTTCCACTGTCTGTCTCCAGTTGACAGGGTTGCATGAACTGCAGCCCCTGCCGGGTTTGCCTTTGTCACCAGGGATCTCAAAAAAGATCCCAAGTAACGCTTGAGGATCCTGTCCCTTGGCGTTCCCGGAAAGCCGGGTCTGACACAAGGCAAGCGAGGCTCGAACCGAATTTCGACGCCTCCGGCGTCATCGTGAAATTCAGATCTTACCCGTCTCATGCAGGCCGAAGTGATTAAGGTAAAACCACCCGCAATCTCGGACAGGAGTTCCGGATCGAGATCCGGATTTCCGGCCCCGAAGGGCCGGAAATTATTGCTCGGGCCGAAGCCCGAAATTCATTAGGCGACGCTGAGCGTTGCCGGGTCGATCTTCAGGCCCGGGCCCATGGTCGACGAAATCGCTACGCGCTTGACGTAGTTGCCCTTGGCGCCAGCAGGCTTCGCCTTGACGACCGCGTCAGCGAAGGCGCGGATGTTTTCTTCCAAAGCCTTGGCGTCGAACGAAGCCTTGCCGATGCCGGCGTGGATGATACCAGCCTTCTCGACGCGGAATTCGACGGCGCCGCCCTTGGATGCCTTGACGGCACCGGCAACGTCCATGGTGACCGTTCCGACCTTCGGGTTCGGCATCATGCCGCGCGGGCCGAGAACCTTACCGAGGCGGCCGACGAGCGGCATCATGTCCGGGGTCGCGATGCAACGATCGAAGTCGATCTTGCCGCCCTGAACGATTTCGACGAGCTCTTCAGCGCCGACGATGTCTGCACCGGCAGCCTTGGCTTCATCAGCCTTGGCACCACGTGCGAACACGGCAACACGAACCGTGCGGCCCGTGCCGTTCGGCAGGTTGACGACGCCGCGAACCATCTGGTCGGCGTGGCGCGGGTCAACGCCAAGGTTCATCGCGACTTCAACAGTCTCGTCGAACTTGGCAGTTGCACGTTCCTTGACCAGCGATACGGCTTCGGTGAGGCCGTAGATCTTCGTCGGGTCGATGCCCTCGCGGGACTTCTGTACACGCTTTGCAATCTTCGCCATGGTCTTAGCCCGCCACTTCCAGGCCCATGGAGCGGGCAGAGCCCTCGACCATTGCCATTGCGCCTTCGATATCGGCCGCGTTGAGGTCCTTCATCTTGGCCTCTGCGATCGTGCGGATCTGAGCCTTGGTGATCGAGCCAGCCTTGGCCTTACCTGGGGTCTTCGAACCGGACGTGATCTTCGATTCACGCTTCAGGAAGTAGCTGACCGGCGGCTGCTTCATGACGAAGGTGAACGACTTGTCCTGGTAATAGGTGATGACGACCGGGATCGGCATACCCTTTTCCATTTCCTGCGTGGCGGCATTGAACGCCTTGCAGAATTCCATGATGTTAATGCCACGCTGACCGAGTGCAGGACCGATCGGCGGGGACGGATTGGCCGACCCTGCCTTCACCTGCAGCTTGAGCTGGCCTGCAACTTTCTTAGCCATTTCTCTCTGCCTCTCATTGCCTCATCGCGACGGATCGAAACGAGGAACTGTTGCGCCGGTTTCCCGGCATGTAGCCGATCAGGGATCGGCGGCTGCGGTTGCGTGGTGCGGACCCTTCGTCCCGGCTAAGGCCGACGTCCTTCCACGCGCATGCGGATTTCTCCGCCAGGGCAGGCCTAAACGACTTGCCCAATCTCTTTTGATCTTCTCAGACCTTCTCGACCTGGCCGTATTCCAGTTCGACCGGGGTCGCACGACCGAAGATCGAAACCTCGACCTTCAGGCGCGACCGCTCCTCGTCGACATCCTGAACGATGCCGTTGAACGAGGCGAACGGACCATCCGAGACGCGAACCTGCTCGCCGATCTCAAAGGAGACGGACGGCTTCGGACGCTCGACGCCATCCTGGACCTGGCCGAGGATACGATCGGCTTCATGATCCGGAATCGGAACCGGCTTGCTGTCGGTCCCGAGGAAACCGGTGACCTTCGGCGTGTTCTTGATGAGGTGAAAGGCCTCATCCGTCAGGTTGGCGCGCACCAGGACGTAACCCGGGAAAAACTTGCGCTCGGCATCAACCTTGCGGCCGCGGCGAATCTCGACAACCTTTTCGGTCGGAACAAGGATCTTCTCGAACAGATGCGAAAGACCTTTTTGCTTGGCCTTTTCCTCGATCGATTCAGCTACCTTCTTTTCGAAATTCGAATAGGCGTGAACAATATACCAGCGTGCAGCCATACTACCCTCCACCCAATCAAGCGCCAGCGTTGAGGACTAGGCCAATCAGCCAACCCATCAACTGGTCCGCAGCAAAGAAGAAGGCAGCGGCAAAAAAGACCATGACAAAAACCATCAGCGTCGAGATCATCGTCTCGCGCCTGGATGGCCAAGTTACTTTCGACGCCTCTGAGCGAACCTGCTGCAGAAACGTAAACGGATTCGTTTTGGATGCCATGTAATGCTCACGCCATTACGGCGCGTAAAGCCGATGATTCAGCCCCACGCACCGCGTGTCTGTTTGGACCCTACATAAAGACCGATTCTACAAATCACAAGAGGCATTCGGTCTTTTCTGTGAATTTCGATGGTCGGCTTATCCGACCTCCTTCCACCTTACCCGGCTTTGAGCCGCTTGCAAAGGCGAAGGCAATGGCAGGGGCAGCCGGGCTTGAACCGACGACCTGCGGTTTTGGAGACCGCCGCTCTACCAACTGAGCTATACCCCTAGATCGCTTCAGCCGGTCATTCTCGAACCGGTCAGCGCATCAAGTCAGCGGCTTATTATTCAGTTTATCGGGCGATGACAAGCGTCTTTGACGGAAAAGAGCAAAAATCCTCAATCAAGTCTTCCCCCCTCCGCCCAGACGGCCGCTCGCCCGCCATATGACCTAGCGAAAACGCATTGTTTTCAATGATGCCACCTCCTCCTCTGCGATTTTCGAGCACCGTTTCGAAGCCAACAGATAGGATTGCGAATCGGTCGAGTGCGACAAGGCAAACCTATGACTGATATCCGCCTGGTTGAATATGATCCGTTCTGGCCAGAGGATTTTGCAGCGCGTCGCCGCGTCATCGCAGGCCTCCTGGCGCCACTCATTGCCGACATTCAACACGTTGGCAGCACAGCCGTACCCGGACTGGCGGCCAAGCCGAAGATAGATATCGACGCCGTCCTTCAATCTGAAGGCGACATTCCGGTAGCGCTCGAAAGCGCGGCTACGGCCGGCTATCACTTCCACGGAGATCCCTACGGCAATGGCCTATGGACACTCACCATGAGCGGGGCGCCCTATGGTACCCGCCTCTATATATGCGGGCCTGACAACCACGCGCATCAAGCGCGCATCCTGTTTCGCGACTACCTGCGCCGACACACGGGAGTCGCGCGACAGTACGAACTGCTCAAACGGAAACTGATCATCCAGGCAAGAGGCAATTGGGACATCTACGCCAGCGGAAAGAGCGAGTTCATCGCCGGCGTCCTGCGTCGGGCTCAAAACGAAAAGCCCCGCTGTTTCCAGCGGGGCCTTTTTGAAGCGAAATAACCCTGAGATTACTCGACGATCGAAGCAACGATGCCGGCGCCGACGGTACGGCCACCTTCGCGGATAGCGAAGCGCAGCTTTTCTTCCATCGCGATCGGAACGATCAGCTCAACGGCAACCGTGACGTTGTCGCCAGGCATAACCATTTCCGTGCCTTCCGGAAGCGTAACGATACCCGTCACGTCCGTCGTGCGGAAGTAGAACTGCGGACGGTAGTTCGTGAAGAACGGCGTATGACGGCCGCCTTCTTCCTTCGTCAGGATGTAGGCTTCGGCCATGAACTTCTTGTGCGGCTTGACCGAACCCGGCTTGCACAGGATCTGGCCACGCTCAACGCCGTCACGGTTAACACCACGGATCAGCGCGCCGATGTTGTCGCCGGCCTGGCCCTGGTCGAGCAGCTTGCGGAACATTTCAACGCCGGTAACCGTCGTCTTCGACGTGTCGCGGATGCCGACGATTTCAACTTCTTCGCCAACCTTGACAATGCCGCGCTCAACGCGACCGGTCACAACCGTACCACGGCCCGAGATCGAGAACACGTCTTCGATCGGCATCAGGAACGGCAGGTCGATCGGACGCTCAGGCGTCGGGATGTAGGCGTCAACAGCGGCCATCAGCTCGCGGATCGCGTCTTCGCCGATCTTCTTGTCCGAATCTTCAAGAGCAGCAAGTGCCGAACCCTTGATGATCGGAATGTCGTCGCCCGGGAATTCGTAGGACGACAGCAGTTCGCGAACTTCAAGCTCGACGAGCTCGAGAAGCTCGGCGTCGTCAACCTGGTCGACCTTGTTGAGGAACACGACGATGGCCGGAACGCCAACCTGGCGAGCAAGCAGGATGTGCTCGCGGGTCTGCGGCATCGGGCCGTCAGCAGCCGAGCAAACCAGGATCGCGCCGTCCATCTGCGCTGCACCGGTGATCATGTTCTTGACGTAGTCGGCGTGGCCGGGGCAGTCGACGTGCGCGTAGTGACGGTTCGCCGTCTCATACTCAACGTGAGCCGTCGAAATCGTGATACCACGGGCCTTTTCTTCCGGAGCAGCGTCGATCTGGTCGTACGCCTTGTACTCGCCGAAGTACTTCGTGATCGCTGCAGTCAGCGACGTCTTGCCATGGTCAACGTGGCCAATCGTGCCAATGTTAACGTGCGGCTTGTTGCGCTCAAATTTGCTCTTTGCCATGGGTACGTTTCCTGTGGTCAAGTATGATTGATCAGCCGGCGGGGCCGGTTTGTGGAGCCGTTTAAGGGTTTCAAGGGATTTGCGCAAGACTTAATTGCGTACGCCCGGACCGGCCACGGCCGCCTTTTCCTACCTCATGTAAGAATGGCGCATCGAAGATGCAAGCCGGGCAGATTCCCGAATCACTTCGTCGCGTGACGAAAGAACAAACAACAGCTTACGATGAGCAGTTGAAGCGTCGCATTAAAAAGGAGAAAACGTCAGCGCGCTGCTGGAGCGGGTAGCGGGAATCGAACCCGCGTATTCAGCTTGGAAGGCTGCTGCTCTACCATTGAGCTATACCCGCGGGCCTTCGATCCAGAAGCAGAATGGTGGAGGGAGTTGGATTTGAACCAACGTAGGCTGAGCCAACGGATTTACAGTCCGTCCCCTTTAACCACTCGGGCATCCCTCCATTATTCTGTCGGGATCAAGTCGACCAAGCATTTGAGATCGTGAGACATCCAGCGATTTGTCGTTGCCGCCTCTCGATCTGCGCCGGGTATATGACGGCCCGCCTTGCTCCTGTCAACACGCCAGAACGGAAAATTTGTGAAATTCTCCACAGGTCCGCTTTGTCCACCACTATCGAATTCCGTTCCCAGGCCAAGCGAAGCGCTCTATAAGGCAGGCATGAGCAAAGATGATACGGGCGACAAGAGCGCCAAGAACACCCATTACGCCACTCTCAGACGCGCCCACCGCGACGCCAAGCGCGAGCGCGGAGAAATTCCGACGCCAAAGCAGGATCGCTGGCGCAAGCAGCCGGGCGACTGGAAGCCGCCCGTGCTCGCACCCGAACAGGTGCTGCTCTATGGCCTGCATACCGTTCGCGCGGCACTCGACAACCCGGCGCGCAAGATCGTTCGCCTGTGCGTGACCCAGAACGCTGCGACGCGTCTGGAGCTCGGCGAGTTCTCCGAACTTCCCTTCCCGGTCGAGACCGTGGCGCCGCAGGACCTCGACAAGATCCTCGGGCCCGACGCCATTCACCAGGGCGTGATGCTTGAAACCAAGCCGCTGCCGCTGCGCAAGCTCGAGGCACTCAGCGAATCCAGGCTCATTCTCGTGCTCGACCAGGTCACCGATCCGCACAATGTCGGCGCGATCATGCGTTCGGCCGTTGCGTTCGATGCTGGCGCCTTGATCACCACCATCCGTCACAGCCCGACCGAATCAGGCGTTCTTGCGAAATCAGCCTCCGGCGCCCTGGAAATGATCCCCTATATCCAGATCACCAATCTCGCCGACACGATCGACGAACTGCACCGCCTCGGCTTCCACACGATCGGGCTCGATTCGGAAGGACCGGCCCCGCTCGAAGGCACCTTCGCCGGCGACAAGGTCGCGCTGGTGCTTGGTTCGGAGGGCAAGGGTCTCAGGCAGAAGACACGGTCGACCGTCAAGGCGCTCGCCCGCCTCGACATGCCCGGCGCAATCAAGTCGCTGAATGTGTCGAATGCGGCAGCGATCGCCATGTATGCGGCGCGTCAGTTCCTGAGCAAATAAGACGGCCGGTCGTTAAGATCGCCAAACACCTGTGAAGCTCTCCGGCTACTTGAAGCCGGAGAGGCTAGCCCGCCGAATAGAGCCATTGATTGGCGATACCGGAAGCATCCGCGGGTGTCTACCTCGACGCTGGGGAACCGATCCCCGTGTAGCAGCTGCGATGCACGCCGTTGCTGTCGTCAGAAACGCGTCGCTATATCTTCGTCAACTCGAAGCCATAGGCTCTGATTGCTCGCCGTCGGGCATCCGTCGCGAAGCTTCTTCCAGGTGGTGACGTTGAGGTTCATCTCGCAGCGCGCAAGATAGGAAATGCCGCCGACGCGCAGGCAGGCGATCTGCCCGAGCTCGTATTTCGAGCCATCGCGATTGCGGCAGGTGCAGCGCGTGTCCGGCGGCGACGCATACCCGACATCGGCGGCCACCAGCGCGACCACCGCAGCGATGACAGCCAAGGGCCTTCTCCGCCGGTCTTTCATGAGCGCATCATAATACAGATCCGCTGACACGAAAACGGACAATGCCGGCTGCATGCTCAACCGGCACCGTCCGCAATGGGGCCAACGCCCCTTCATCGGACCACTGACGTGATCCGATGAACTCTTGTTTTAGCTGGCCAGACGAAGGACAGTGCCTTCGGCAATGGTCTTTTCTGCCTCGGCGATCGCGAACTGCTTGGAGTCGGCGCTGAGGTTCAGGCCCTCGGCGCGCACAAATTCGACGTCTGTGATACCGAAGAAGCCGAAGACCGTCTTCAGGTAGGATTCCTGATGATCCATCGCCGAAGCCGGGCCGGCGGAATAGTGGCCACCGCGGGTCGAAGCAATGATAACCTTCTTGCCCTTGGCGAGGCCTTCCGGGCCAGATTCGGTGTAACGGAAGGTCTTGCCGTTCACGGCGAGACGGTCGATCCAGGCTTTGAGCTGGCTCGGAATGGAGAAGTTGTACATCGGCGCGCCGACGATGACAGTGTCGGCAGCCAGGAATTCTTCGAGCATCTCGCGGCCGATCTTGACTTCGGCAGCCAGGTCGGCGTCAACACCTGCGAGATCGGCAGGCGCCATGATCTGTGCGCCGGTCAGATGCGGGATCCGGCTGGTGGCGAGATCGCGGTAGGCAACTTTGGCATCCGGACGGTCTGCCTTGATCTGAGCGGTGATCGCCGCCGTCAGGCGACGGGAAACGGAGTGATCACCCAGAATACCGGAGTCGATGTGAAGGACGTTCATGTGAAGCACCTTTGTGTTGGCGTTGCGGTGCATCACATATGATTGGAAAACAATCGCGCGATAAGTCAGCGGTTATTTGACATACTGTTTCCGGATAGAAACAGTGAGACCGCGATCGGCGATGGGAGACGGAAATAGATGCAGGACCTGAACGACCTCGCCCTCTTCGCGGCCGTCGTGCGCAACAACGGCTTCAGTGCCGCGGCGCGTGATCTGAATATCCCCAAATCCAAGCTCAGCAAACACGTGGCGCGCCTCGAAGAGCAGCTCGGCGTCCGGCTGCTGGAGCGTTCGACGCGCAAGCTTCGCGTTACCGAGATCGGACGCGTCTTCTACGAACATTGCCAGAGCCTGCTCGATGGCGTTGCCGTGGCAGAGGCCGAGATCGCCGCCGTCAAGGCCGAGCCGACCGGTACGGTCAGGCTCGCCTGCCCGCTCGGCTTCACGCCGATGCTCGCCGACATCCTGCCTGCGTTCCATCGCCGTTATCCCGGCGTTCGCCTGCTGATTACTGCCACCAACCGGCGGATCGATCTGATCGAGGAAAGGATCGACGTGGCGTTGCGCGCCCGCGATCAACTGGACACCGACAATCAGCTGATCATTCGCAGGTTCGGAGAAGTGCGCCAGAGGTTGGCGGCGAGCCCCACCCTGCTCACCCGCTTCGACGACGTCACCATCGAAAATCTCAACGAGATGCCGACACTGTCGATGAACGAGCAGCACGCCACCGACGTCTGGCGCCTCGTCGATAGCGAAGGCAACACCACCGAAATTTCGCACCGGCCGATCATCGGCTGCAGCGATTTCCTCATCCTCGAGCGCGCAGCGATCGAGGGCATGGGCGTAGCGTTGCTGCCCGACCACATCTGCGAACGCGCCTTCCGCGCCGGCGTGCTTGCCCCGGTGCTGCCAGAATGGAGCTCGGGCGACGTCGTCGTCCACCTCGTCTTCCCCTCACGCCACGGCATGCTGCCGGCGACGCGCGCCCTGATAGACTACCTCGCCGACAATTTGCTGAACGCCCTGCAAAAATGCAGAGAGATCACGCCCCGGGGCGCTGGGACGTTCGATATCTGAAACGCTGTGCCAACCGGCCGACAAGTCGCGTGGTGCCTGGCCGCAATAGCGGTGATTTCGCCAAAAAGCACACGACCGCCTCATGAGGCGGTCAAAAATCCAGCAAGTAATTGAAAAAGTGGTGCCCCCACCAGGACTCGAACCCGGGACCCCCTGATTACAAATCAGGTGCTCTACCAACTGAGCTATAAGGGCACTTTCAGCGGTGGGAGTTATCATAATCTCACAGCGTGTAAAGCAAAATTGCGAATTCTCCCAATTTTTCAGATGCGTTTAGGGTCAGGCCGTGCCAGAAACGAAGCCTAGGCTCGGCCACCGCGGCGATGCTCAACATGTTGAACGGACTGAAAATTCATGGCTCGCACGTTCACTTCCCTCGCATTCCTTGCCTCTCCAGCGGAAGAGGCGCAAAAGGCGGCGGCTGATCTGAAGGCCATCTACGGCGATCATGAGGCCGACAAGGCCGACGTGATCGTCGCGCTCGGCGGTGACGGCTTCATGTTGCAGACGCTGCACCAGACGATGAATTCGGGCAAGCTCGTCTATGGCATGAACCGGGGGTCTGTCGGGTTCCTGATGAATCGCTACAGCACCGAAAATCTGACGGCGCGCATCTGCAATGCCGTCGAGAATGCCTTTCACCCGCTGGAGATGCAGACCACTGACGGTGAAGGCGCGACATTCACGGCGCTCGCCATCAACGAGGTCTATCTGTTCCGGCAATCCTACCAGGCAGCCAAGCTGCGCGTCGTCATCGACGGCAAGACCCGGCTCGAGGAATTGACCTGCGACGGATTGCTGCTGGCCACGCCCGCCGGCTCCACCGCCTATAATCTCTCGGCCCATGGTCCGATCCTGCCGCTGGAAGCCCCTCTTCTGGCGCTGACGCCCGTCAGCCCGTTCCGTCCGCGGCGGTGGCGCGGCGCCCTGCTGCCAAACCATGTCACCGTCGAGATCGAAATCCTCGAGGCCAACAAGCGCCCGGTCAACGCCGTTGCCGACCACCAGGAGGTCAAGTCGGTGGCGAAGGTGCGTATCGCCGAATCGGAAAACATGACCGCCCGCATTCTCTCGGATCCCGATCATTCCTGGTCGGACCGCATCCTGGCCGAGCAATTTTCCAATTGAGCCGACGTTCTGAACGCGCGATATGGTATGATTTCCGCGATCGCCGGATCATCGGCGAAGGACCAATTTTGCAGCCAGCGCCGCGTCGCAGTTCGAACGGGAAATCAAAAGCAATGCACAAGCCTCTCCTCCTTGCGCTTCTTCTCGCCATGGCCGGCGCGAACGCCCATGCCGAGGATGCGAGCGTGGTTTCGCCCGAAGTGACCTTTGTCACCAGCACAGGCTACTGGGAAGAAAGCGGCGATCGGCTTTCGGCGCTGGACCCGAACGGCACGCAGGCGGAAGCAACCACTAAGCCGAAGAGTGCCGAAGGCGCACGGCGCGGCTACTACAAGCTGATCGCGCTGCGGCAACAGGACGGCACCGCACATATTCACCTGCAGCAGATCGAGGCGACGCCCGCTGGGCCGGAAGTCGTCTCATCCGCCGAACTCGAGGAATTCTCGTCGCTGAGGGCTTATGTCACGGACATACGGCCGGAAACATCCACAGGCGTGACCGCGCAGCCCGGCATGTTCGCGACCGTTTATCTGAAGACCGACCCTGCCGCCCGCGAGCCGGAGAGTTGGACGGTCCTGATCGACGATCTCGGCGACATCAAGGTCGAGCGGGCATCGAACTGAAGCGCATCGCGATCTCCAATGACCGCGCGCACTTTGCGTGCCACGCTCTAAGCCAAAAACAAAGGCCGGATGAAAACACCCGGCCTTCTTCGTCCCGTACGTCCTACGTCATGCCGGCACACGAGCGCCGAGCAGTGCCAGACTAGTTCAAATCATCCACGACGGCATCAGCACCACCGCTGACGCGGTGGGCAAGGGCTGCCTCCATGAACTCGTTCAACTCGCCGTCCAGTACATCACCCGGCGCCGTGCTTTCGACGCCGGTGCGCATGTCCTTGACCAGCTGGTAGGGCTGCAGCACGTAGGAGCGGATCTGGTGGCCCCAGCCGATATCGGTCTTCGATGCTGCTTCGGCGTTGGCCGCGTCTTCGCGCTTCTTCAACTCGGACTCGTAAAGGCGGGCGCGCAGCATGTCCCAGGCTTTGGCCCGGTTCTTGTGCTGAGAACGTTCTTGCTGGCACTGTACGACGATACCGGAAGGCATATGCGTGATGCGCACCGCAGAGTCGGTGGTGTTGACGTGCTGGCCGCCGGCGCCCGACGAGCGATAGGTGTCGATACGGCAATCGCTCTCGTTGATGTCGATCTGGATCGAGTCGTCGACAACCGGATAGACCCAGATCGAAGAGAACGACGTATGGCGACGCGCGTTGCTGTCATAGGGCGAGATGCGAACCAGGCGGTGGACGCCCGATTCGGTCTTCAGCCAACCATAAGCATTGTGGCCCTTGACGAGCAGTGTGGCCGATTTGATGCCAGCCTCTTCGCCGTCCTGAATTTCCATCAGTTCGACCTTGTATCCCTGGCGCTCGGACCAGCGGGTGTACATGCGCAACAGCATGTTGGCCCAATCCTGGCTCTCGGTGCCGCCGGCACCGGAATGCACTTCGAGATAGGTGTCGTTCTGGTCCGCTTCGCCGGACAGCATCGCCTCGACCTGCTTCTTGGCCGCTTCATTGCGCAGTTCGCGCAACGCCTGTTCGGCGTCGGCAACGATGGCGGCATCGCCCTCTTCTTCACCGAGCTCGATCAGTTCGATGTTGTCGCTGAGCTGCTGCTCGAAACGGCGCAGGCCGTTGATGCCATCGTCGAGTTGCTGGCGCTCGCGCATCAGCTTCTGCGCTTCGGCCGCATCATTCCAGAGCGACGGATCTTCCGCCTTGTTATTCAACCAGTCCAGTCGTCTTACCGCCTGATCCCAGTCAAAGATGCCTCCTCAGCAGGCTTATGGCCTGCTTGATTTCGTCGACAATGTTCTCGATTTCGCTGCGCATGATCCTGCTTCTTGTGAACCCGATTTAACGTGAGCGTCAAATAGCGATGCCCGCCGCTGATGTAAAGGCGGCGGGCATCGGGAGACTGGGAAAGGGCCTAGAACAGGCCGTTGGAACCGGATGTGACAGCCTGGTTTGCCTGCGGGGAATTCTTCAAAATTTCCTCCGGCGGCACGTACTGGTCGAGGCCGCCGATGACCGAGAAGGTATCGGCCGGGCCGGTGCCAGGCTTGAAGGCTTCGATGATCGTGTCCGGCTCGCCCTCGTAGGCCGCCATGCCGGTCTTGCGGTTGACGGCGATCATGTTCATGCCTTCCGGCACCACGAACTTGCCCGGGCGCGAACCCTTGACGGCTTCCTGCATGAAATTGTTGAAGATCGGCACGGCAAGGCTGCCACCTGTCGCGCCGCGACCGAGCGGGGCCGGATTGTCGAAGCCGAGGTAGAGGCCGGCGACGAGATCAGGCGTGTAGCCGACGAACCAGGCGTCCTTCTCGTCGTTGGTGGTGCCGGTCTTGCCGGCAACAGGGCGATCGAGCGTGATCTTGCCGGCGGCGGTGCCACGCAGGACCACCCCCTCCATCATCGAGGTGATCTGGTAGGAGGTCATCGGGTCGAGAACCTGTTCGCGGTTGTCGGTCAAGACAGGTTCTTCCTGGTTGCCCCAATCAGCCGCGTTGCAGTTGTCGCAGGTCCGGTCTTCATGACGGAAGATCGTCTTGCCGTAGCGGTCCTGGATCCGGTCGATCAGCGAAGGCTTGATCTGCTTGCCGCCATTGGCAAGAACCGAATAGGCCGAAACCATGCGCAGCACCGTCGTTTCGCCCGAGCCCAACGACATCGCCAGCAGCGGTGGCATCTTGTCGTAGATGCCGAAGCGTTCGGCATATTCGGCAACGATGTTCATGCCCATGTCGTTCGCAAGGCGAACCGTCATCAAGTTACGCGATTTCTCGATGCCGAGGCGCAGCGTCGACGGGCCGGCCGAGCCGCCGCCATAGT
This sequence comes from Ensifer sp. ENS11, assembly GCF_014851895.1. NCBI lineage: Bacteria > Pseudomonadati > Pseudomonadota > Alphaproteobacteria > Hyphomicrobiales > Rhizobiaceae > Ensifer > Ensifer sp. ENS11. The sequence continues at coordinate 53,387 of NZ_JACVAN010000002.1, forward strand.
TCTCAGGGCGCCAGACCTGGCCACCGGCAACGATTTCGATCGGCGCATCGAGAATAACGGATGCGGGCGTATAGCCGTTGTCGAGCGCAGCAGCATAAACGAACGGCTTGAACGAGGAACCCGGCTGGCGCATCGCCTGGGTCGCGCGGTTGAATTCCGACTGACCGTAGGAAAAGCCGCCGACCATCGCCAGCACGCGGCCGGTCTGCGGATCCATCGCGACGAGGCCACCCTGGACCTTCGGCGGCTGACGCAGGCGGTATTCACCCTTTTCTGCCAACGGCTCGACATAGACGACGTCGCCCGGGCCCAGCACACCTTCAGGCGACTTGGCGGATTTGCGTTCGCCAGCGGCCGAGCGATAGGCCCACTGCATGTTCTTTGCGGAGATATGACCGGTCACGCGTTCTGCGATGATCTTGCCGGAGGCTTCCTTGTCCGGCTGGATGCCGATCTCGACACCCTGACCATCGGCCGAAAGCACGACAGCGAGCTTCCATTCCGGCACGTCGGCCAAGGACACGACCTTGCCGAGCGGCTCGCCCCAGTCGCCGCCGATCTCGATCGACTTGACCGGACCGTGGAAACCGCGGCGTTCGTCATAGCTGAGCAGCCCGTCTTGCAGCGCCTTGCGCGCGGCGATCTGCATGCGCGGATCGAGTGAGGTACGGACCGAAAGGCCACCTTCATAAAGCGCGTTGTCGCCGTACTTCTGAATGATCTGCCGACGCACTTCCTCGGCAAAGAAATCGGATGCGAAGAGATGTGCGCCACCGCGGCGAGGATTGACGCCGAGCGGCTGCTTCTTGGCGTCTTCGCCGTCGGTCTTGGTGACGTAGCCGTTCTCGACCATACGGTCGATGACCCAGTTGCGTCGCTCGATCGCAGCATCCACCTTGCGGAAAGGATGGTAGTTGGCCGGACCCTTCGGCAGAGCCGCAAGGTACGCAGTTTCTGCGATGGTCAGTTCTGTCACCGATTTATCGAAATAGGTGAGTGCTGCACCGGCGATGCCATAGGAATTGAGGCCGAAGAAGATCTCGTTGAGATAGAGTTCGAGAATACGGTCCTTGCTATAGGCCTGCTCGATACGGAAGGAGAGGATCGCTTCCTTGACCTTGCGGTCGATCGTCTGGTCCGACGAAAGCAGGAAGTTCTTGGCCACCTGCTGCGTGATCGTCGACGCGCCGACGGGGCGGCGACCCGATCCGAAATTCTGGAGATTGACGGTGATGGCACGCGCGAGACCGGTGATGTCGACGCCCGGGTGCTGATAGAAGTTCTTGTCTTCGGCCGAAATGAATGCCGCCTTGACACGGTCCGGGATCGCCTGGATCGGCAGATAGAGACGCCGCTCGCGGGCGTACTCCGCCATCAGCGCGCCGTTACCGGCGTGAAAGCGCGTGGTGACCGGCGGAGAATACTTCGCCAATACCTCGTAATCCGGCAAATCTTTGGTGACGCTGCCGAGATAGATGGCAACGGCCGCGGCGACACCGAGCAGCAAGAACGCACCAATGCCGAAGAAATATCCAATCAGTCTGATCATCAGTCAGATACCGGTACCTTATTATCGTCCAATCGCCAGGCCGCAAAAGCCAATCGAGACGCTTCCCGTCCCAACGGTCCGCATTTCGTCGGCCTGGCCAAACGCTTCTATCAGAAATCGTCTGGCATTGCGGCTACACGCGCCCACCCAGTTCCTCATATGGCGAGGGCCACCGGGCATCAACACTGTTTCCCAACAAATCCGGGCGCAATTCGGGTTAGGTCCCGGATTGTGCGTAAAATAGGGCTTGTTTCCGATTATCGAGTGCGCATCCTGTTGAAAAGCATATCGCTGTTACCGAGGCGACACAAATCACATCGTATGCTGCGCCGTCAAACAGATCATCGCGACCGGATCTCAGCCGCCGTTTGCGACAGCCTGTTCGCGGTAGCGCTTCACGGCAACGGCGAGCAGGCCGGACACTTTCTTGCGCCATTCCGGATCGAGCAGCAGCTTCTCATCGTCCTTGTTCGACATGAATCCGAGCTCGAGCAGGATCGACGGAACATCCGGCGCCTGCAAGACACGGAAGCCCGCGTGACGGTGCGGATTGTTGATGAGGTTGATCTGCCCCTCGAAGGACGACACGACAGTGCGTGCCATGTTGACCGAGAAAGCCTGGGTCTCGCGGCGCGTCAGGTCGATCAGGATATCGGCGACTTCGGCCGGCTCGCTCTGGAGCGGTACGCCAGCGATCTCGTCCGAAAGGTTTTCGCGCTGCGCCAGGTCGGCCGCCAGATGGTCGGACGCCTTGTCGGAAATCGTATAGACGGTGGCGCCGCGAATGTCCTTCTGTCTCAATGTGTCGGCATGGATCGAAATAAACAGATTGGCGCCTTTGTTGCGGGCGATCTGCACGCGTTGCGGCAGCGACAGGAAAACGTCCTTGTCGCGGGTCAGAAAAGCTTCGATGCCGCCTTCGCGGTTGAGCGTGGCGACAAGCTCCTGCGCGAAGGCAAGCGTGACATGCTTTTCCTCGGTCTTGGTGCCGCTGCCGATCGCGCCGGTGTCGATACCGCCGTGGCCGGCATCGATCGCAATCACGAATGCACCGGTCTTTTGCGCAGGTGCAATTGTCGGCCGATCCGTTTTTGCCGAGACCACCGAGCCCGTCCACTGCTGATCCCCAAGAAGCGCGTCGAACCGGGTTTGGTCGACCTTCTCGGCATCGATGACCAGGCGATAACTCTTACCGCCCTCTTGCTCGATGACTTCGGCATGGGTGACCGCTACCGGCCCCTTTGCCGACAACACGAGGCGAGAACTGCCGGCGCCCATGCCGCCATAGCGGATGGCCTCGAACAATCCCCGCGGCTCGAGGCTCTCGGCCTTCAGGCCAAAGGCGGTTTCCGGCAGATCGACGACGACACGCACGGGGTTTGCCACATAATGAATGGAAAAGTCGGGTTTGCGGTCGAACTCGACCACGACACGTGTGCGCGCGTCGTCACCGGCAACCCGTGCGCCGAATGCCAGAAACGGTGCCGGCTCGGCGGCGTATGCTATCGGTCCGGTCATCATCAAGACGCCTGCAACGAACACTGAAGCCGCGACGCGCGCGCCGCCGCGCAGCAGTGTCGACAACAGTGAAGCGTGCATATGATTAGCCGAAGGCTTCACCCGGTCTCTCCGTCAATCCACGAAATTCGAGCGGTCAAAGCGCCGGGCGTCCGCCCACACATACCGCGACATCCCTTGATCAATGAACCCTTATGGTTAACCAAAGCTTGACAGCGCTCCTTACGCAACGCGGCCAAGGCATATGATTCGCCGTTCCCCGACCTACTCTACCGGGGCAAGCGAATCGATCATTATTGTGGCGGCACAGGCTTTTCCCTTGCCAATGTGACATAGAAAACATAAAAGCATCACAAGGAGAAAGTGTTGACGGGATAGAATCGTGGGCCGGGCAGCCGGAGCTTTCCAGAGCTTGGCGCCAGGGAGTGATCGAGCCGGAATTGCCGGTTGCAACCGTATCATCTTTCCGCGGCCGCAAGGTGTTCATCCGCCGTCGCTGCATTTCCTCCCCGTACACTGGATCGTAAATTTCCGGCGGTGGCCGGAGTTCTTAGCGGTGATTTTTCACCGGCAAGCCCGCAAGCGGGCGCATTCATCGGGTCTTTATGAGACCTTTGACATTGGCATTCTTGTTTGGTCATTGATGTTGACTCAGCGGTATCGGTCAGAAGTAAAGAGGCCCCGGAACGTAACCGTTCCGGCTGCCATCTGGCTGCTGCACCATCACCTGCACCAGACAGGACCTTTCACATCCGGCGCAACCTCTGACGCGAGTGGCAGTCTTCCCATGGAAGAACGTCTGCCGCCCGTTCCGTTGTCGCGCCGAGGAGCACAACTTAGATGGCAGAGAAAATGCTTATCGATGCGTCTCACTCTGAAGAGACGCGCGTCGTTGTCGTTCGCGGGAACCGCATAGAAGAATTCGACTTCGAATCGGAACACAAGAAACAGATCCGCGGCAACATCTACCTGGCAAAGGTAACGCGAGTGGAGCCTTCGCTCCAGGCGGCCTTCGTCGACTACGGCGGCAATCGCCACGGATTCCTGGCCTTCGCCGAAATCCATCCCGACTACTACCAGATCCCCCTCGCCGACCGTCAGGCGCTGTTGAAGGCGGAAGCCGAAGAAGCGCGCCGCGACGACGATGTCGAGCACGTTGAGACGGCAACGCCGACCCAGAGCGGGCTCAGCGTTCCGGTCGATCTGGAAATCGCCGCTGAAACGGAAGTCGTCACCGAGACGGCAGCCGAAGCTGTCGTCGAGGTCGATGCGCCCGCCGAGAAGCCCAAGGCAAAGCCGAAGCACCCACGCCGCACCAAGGCGAGAATCGCCGAAGAGGCCGCTGCAGCTGCAGCGACCGAAGAGGCCGATGCCGGCGAAGAAAGCAATGGTGGCGAGATGGCCGCCATGGTCGACACCGATTCGGTCTCGGAAGACGTCGACAGCCGCCGCCGTCGCGATGACGACGACGATGATGACGACAACCACGACGGCGAAAAGGAAATTATCGAGTCGGTCGGCGCCGAAGACGCGATGGAAGAGGTTCCGGATCGTCACGTCCGCAAGCCGCGCAAGCAGTATCGCATCCAGGAAGTCATCAAGCGTCGCCAGATCCTGCTCGTTCAGGTCGCCAAGGAAGAGCGCGGCAACAAGGGCGCAGCGCTGACGACCTACCTGTCGCTCGCCGGTCGCTACTCGGTGTTGATGCCGAACACGGCCCGTGGTGGCGGCATTTCCCGCAAGATCACCAACCTGCAGGACCGCAAGCGCCTGAAAGAAATTGCGCGTGGCCTCGAAGTGCCGCAGGGCATGGGCGTCATCCTGCGCACGGCCGGTGCCAACCGCACCAAGGTCGAGATCAAGCGCGACTTCGAATATCTGATGCGCCTTTGGGAAAACGTCCGCACGCTGACGCTCAACTCCACGGCCCCCTGCCTCGTCTACGAGGAAGGCAGCCTGATCAAGCGCTCGATCCGCGACCTCTACAACAAGGACATCAGCGAGATCGTCGTTTCCGGCGAGGAAGGCTACAAGGAAGCCAAGGGCTTCATGAAGATGCTGATGCCGAGCCACGCCAAGGTGGTCCAGCCGTACCGCGACGTGCATCCGATCTTCTCGCGCTCCGGTATCGAGGCGCAGCTGGACCGGATGCTGCAGCCGCAGGTGACGCTGAAGTCGGGCGGCTACATCATCATCAACCAGACGGAAGCCCTGGTTTCGATCGACGTGAACTCCGGTCGGTCGACCCGCGAGCATTCGATCGAGGACACGGCGCTTCAGACCAACCTGGAAGCCGCCGAAGAAGTGGCCCGTCAGCTGCGGCTTCGCGACCTTGCTGGCCTCGTCGTCATCGACTTCATCGACATGGAAGAAAAGCGGAACAACCGCTCTGTCGAGAAGAGGCTGAAAGATTGCCTGAAGAACGATCGTGCCCGCATCCAGGTCGGCCGCATCTCGCACTTCGGTCTGCTCGAAATGTCGCGCCAGCGCATTCGCGCTTCGGTGCTCGAATCGACGATGCAGACCTGCCCGCATTGCAACGGCACGGGTCACGTCCGCTCGCAGTCTTCGGTCGCGCTGCATGTCCTGCGCGGTATCGAAGAGCATCTGCTCAAGAACACCACCCACAACATCACCGTTCGCACGATCCCCGATATCGCGCTCTATCTGCTCAACCAGAAGCGCGCCACGATCATGGATTACGAACAGCGCTTCGGCGTCTCGATCATCATCGAGGCTGACGCCCATGTCGGCGCGCAGCATTTCGCGATCGATCGCGGCGAGCCGGTCGAAAACCCGGTCAAGATCGAACAGATTCTGCACTTCGAGCCCGAGCCCGAAGAAGACGATGACATCGTGATCGAAGAGGATCTCGACGAGGAAGAAGCAGAAGAAGTCGTCGTCGAACAGCGCCAGGAGCAGCCGAAGGCTGCGGCCCAGGCCGACGATCAGAACGGCCGCAAGCGCAAGCGTCGTCGCCGCCGTCGCGGCAAGGGCAGCCAGCAGGCGGAAGGTGCGACCGCACAGGACGCCGATGCGACTGAAGATGCCGATGACGCATCCGAAAGCGATGCCGACGAGGACGAAAACGATACGGATGCGCTGACCGCCGATGGCGAACAGAAGCGCAAGCGTCGCCGTCGCGGCAAGCGCGGTGGCCGTCGCAACCGACCAGAACTCGGCGAAGGTGAAGTCGAAGGCGAGGAGCAGGCTGCTGCATCCGGCGACGGCGAAGCGGGCGAGCAAGGCGACGCGGAAGCACCCGTAGAAGCCGAGGTCGAAGCGGTAGCCGTCGTTGCCGAAGCCGAGACCGTCGCGGAAGCGGTGGAACCGGTCGTCGAGAAGGCCGCCAAGCCGAAGCGTACACGCAAGAAGGCCGTCAAGGCTGAGGAGCCTGTCGTCAGTGCCGACGAGGCAGCACAGACCGCGGTCGAAGCACAGCCGGAAGCGGCTGAGCCGGTGCCGGCAGCAATCGAAGAAACGGCCGCTGACCTCGAAGAAGGCAAGCCTGCTCGAGCGAACCGCGACCTTTCGACGATCGCATCGGAACCGGTGCTGACCTCGACGGTCACGAACAAGAACGAAGGCACCGAAGAAGACCAGTCCAAGCCCAAGAAGGGCGGATGGTGGCAGCGCCGCGGCTTCTTCTAAGCCGCGCCTGAACTTCGGACGAACAGAAAAGCCCGGACCTTGGTCCGGGCTTTTTTCGTTTCCGTTTGGAGACAATCGAAAGCGTGTATTCGCTGCGAGTTTGAATCAAGGGCTTCGCAAAAAGAGTCCGGAAAAGGCCGCAACTCGATGAAACCACAGAGGATCAGGCGATCCAGCGGGCGATCCGCTCCATCGCTTCGGTCATGTCGGCTATCGATCCGGCATAGGAGAACCGCATCGTACGATGCCCTTCAAGCGGATCGAAATCGAAGCCGGGCGTTGCCGCCACGTTGATTTCCGCCAGCATCCGCCGGGCAAATGCCATGCTGTCATTGGTGAAGCGACTGACATCCGCATAGGCATAGAAAGCGCCATCCATCGGTGACGCGATCGAAAAGCCGATCTCCGGCAGGCGCTTCAACAGCATATCGCGATTGGCCGCATAGGCCGCCTTGTAGCCATCGAGCTCAATCTGCGCACCGAGCGCCGCCTCCGCCGCGATCTGCGACAGCTCCGGCGGCGAAATGTAGAGGCTCTGGGCGATACGCTCAAAGCCGCGAACCTGCAGTTCCGGCAGCACCATCCAGCCGATACGCCACCCGGTCATGCAGTAGTATTTGGAGAAGGAGTTGATGACGAAGACGTCGTCGGTCACCTCCAGTGCACTTGCCTCTTCACCGGCGAAGGTCAGCCCATGATAGATTTCGTCGGAGATGAAGGCGATGTTTTCGGCGCGGCAGTAGTCGGCGAGCGCCTTGAGCCCCGCTTTGCCCGTGACCGTTCCTGTCGGATTGGCCGGGCTCGCCAGAAGCACGCCCTTCAGCGGGCGCCCGATCTTCGCGGCAGCACGCGCCAGGTTTTCCGGCGTCAGCGTGAAGCCGCTCTCGGCATTGGCCTCGACCTCCACGACCGTCAGGCCGAGCGCTGCGAGAATGTTGCGGTAGGCTGGATATCCGGGTCGCGCGATTGCGACGCAATCGCCGGGGTCGAAAAGCGCGAGGAAGGCAAGATTGAACCCGGCTGACGACCCGGTGGTCACGGCAATGCGCTGCGGGTCAAGCGCTATACCGTGGCGCTTTTGATAGTGCCGGGCGATCGCGGTTCTGAGAGACAAGGTGCCAAGTGCGTCGGTGTAGCCGAGCCGGCCATGCTCGAGCGCCTTGCGCGCCGCATCCAAAGCCGCCTTCGGCGCAGGATGCGCCGGTTGGCCGACAGCCATCGAAATCACCGGATGGCCGGCGTCGCGTCGGCGCGTTGCCTCGGCCAGCACGTCCATGGCATGAAAGGGTTCGATAGCACTGCGGTTCGACAATTCTACCAAGGTAATATCCTCAAGAAGCGGCCTATACCAACCTGCGCTGATATTGACCTATTGTTTGGGACCGTGTGCGGTCATCCGGGCGGGAGCGTACCGCCGAGCGATGCCTTGGCATCGGTCGAGGATTGTGAAGCTGCCGTGGCCGGCACAAGGCCCGCCCGAAGGGCCGGGCGCTTCTGGCCTCCGGATAGCGTCGACAATCCTCACCGGACCACATGGTGTCTCCTCGCCAGAAACCAAGATCGCTCCGACGCAATGGGTCAATATCAGCACAGATTGGTACTACATGCCGCCCCCTTGCCCGATCGTTTAAAGCTTCACAAGTGCGCGAGCGCCGTATTTCCGCCGATTTTGCCGTTTCGTTTCGCCGGAGCCCACCCTATGCTGCCCGCGTGTTGCGGTGTTGGAGATTCCTGTTGTCTTTTACAAGCGCGCATTGACGCCGTATCGCGACATGGACGACAGACAGGGCAGGCAGAGACAACGAGGTAGAAATGAATTTCAGCACGAAAATGATTGCCGCCGGAACGCTCGCCGCGTTCATGGCAGGGGTCAGCTTGCCGCAAAGCGCACTCGCGCTCGACCAGAAACAGAAGGAAGAGTTTGGCGCCTTCATCAAGGAATACCTGCTCGCCAATCCGGAAATCATGCTCGAAGTCCAGGAGGCGCTGGCTACAAAGCAGCGCGCCAAGCAGCAGGAAGCAGCTGAAGGTGCGATCGCCGAAAACAAGAAGGCGATCTTCAACTCAGACTACGACATGGTACTCGGCAATCCTGATGGAGACGTCACCGTCGTCGAGTTCTACGACTACAACTGCGGCTATTGCAAACGTGCGCTGACGGACATGGACGAGATCCTGTCGAAGGACAAGAACATCCGCTTCGTGCTGAAGGAATTGCCGATCCTCGGCCCGGATTCGCTGGCTGCCCACAAGGTCAGCGCTGCATTCCGTCTCGCCGCGCCGGAGAAGTACGGCGAGTTCCATCGGGCCCTGCTCGGCGGCGAGGACCGCGCAACCGAGGAAACGGCGATTGCCGTTGCCGGCAAGCTCGGCGTCACCGAAAAGCAGCTGCGCGCCAAGATGGAAAAAGAGCCGCATGATGCCGCGGTACGCGAGGCCTACACCCTTGCCAACGATCTCGGCATCACCGGCACGCCCTCCTACGTGATTGGCAACGAGGCGGTGTTCGGAGCCGTCGGTGCCGAGGAAATCAGCACCAAAGTGTCCAATATGCGCAGCTGCGGCAAGACCGCCTGCTGACCGCCTGCATTGGCCGTCCCGTCCCAACTGTGGACAAATCCCGCGAGGACCCAAAGGGCTTTTCCTCGCGGGACCATCAGTCTATAGGTAACCCTCTATCACTGGACCGGAATCCCGCATGCCCACCAAAATTTTCGTGCTGAACGGCCCCAACCTCAATGCGCTCGGCAAGCGCGAACCGGGGATTTATGGCGGCCAGACACTCGCCGACATCGAGGCGATGTGCACCACGGAAGGCAAGACGCTGGGACTGGAGGTCGATTTTCGGCAATCCAACCACGAAGGCACGCTTGTGGACTGGCTGCATGAGGCCGGCGAAAAGGCGGCGGGCGTCGCTATCAATCCGGCAGCCTACGGCCATACGTCGATCGCGCTGCACGATGCCATCCGCGCAATCGGCATCCCGGTGGTCGAACTGCATCTTTCCAACATCCACGCGCGTGAAGAATTCCGCCACAAGTCGATGATCGCCCCGGCGGTCAAAGGCGTCATCTGCGGTTTCGGCGCGCAGAGTTACATTCTGGCGCTGCATGCGCTAAAGAACCTGACAGAAACGTCGAAATAAAAAGAACACGAGGCTCATATCCCATGGCTGACAAGAAACCCGGTATCGACCAGGCGCTGATCCGCGATCTCGCCAATATCCTGAACGACACGGATCTCACCGAGATCGAAGTGGAGCAGGAAGACCTCCGCATCCGCGTATCGCGCGCCGGCACGCCGGTCGCCATGTCGATGCCGACCTACCAGGCCCAGCCGGCCGTCCACGCTGCGCAGCCCGCTGCAGTTGTCGCTCCGGCCGAGACCAGCCGCAATTCCAAAAACGCCTTAACGGCTCCGATGGTCGGTACGGCCTACCTCGCGCCGGCCCCAGGCGCCCGCCCGTTCATCGAGGTCGGTACCGTGGTCAAGGAAGGTCAGACGGTCCTGATCATCGAAGCGATGAAGACCATGAACCAGATCCCTGCCCCGCGTTCGGGCAAGGTGACCGAAATCTTCGTCCAGGACGCAGCCCCCGTCGAGTATGGCGAGCCGCTGATCGTAATCGAATAAGGCGGCGCTGCGATGATCTCGAAAATTCTCATTGCCAATCGCGGCGAAATCGCCCTTCGCGTACTGCGCGCCTGTAAGGAACTCGGCATCGCGACGGTGGCCGTCCATTCCACGGCTGACAGCGACGCCATGCATGTGCGTCTGGCCGACGAAAGCGTCTGCATCGGTCCTCCGCCGTCGCGCGATAGCTATCTGAACATTCACCAGATCGTCGCCGCCTGCGAAATCACCGGCGCTGACGCCGTGCACCCGGGTTACGGCTTCCTGTCGGAAAACGCCAAGTTCGCCGAAATCCTCGACGCCCACGACATCACCTTCATCGGTCCGACGGCGGAACATATCCGCATCATGGGCGACAAGATCACCGCCAAGAAGACGGCGCAGGAACTTGGCATCCCCGTGGTTCCGGGCTCCGACGGCGAAGTGAAGCCTGAGAACGCCCTCGAAGCCGCGCGCAAGATCGGCTTCCCGGTTCTGATCAAGGCGACCGCCGGCGGCGGTGGCCGCGGCATGAAAGTCGCCAAGACCGAGGCTGACCTCGACGAGGCCGTGTCAACCGCTCGTTCCGAGGCGCTTGCTGCCTTCGGCAATGACGCTGTTTACATGGAGAAGTATCTCGGCAAGCCGCGCCACATCGAAATCCAGATCGTCGGCGACGGCGAAGGCAATGCGATCCATCTCGGCGAGCGTGACTGCTCCTTGCAGCGGCGCCACCAGAAGGTGTGGGAAGAGGCAAACTCCCCTGCCCTCAACGTCGAGCAGCGCATGAAGATCGGCCAGGTTTGCGCCGATGCGATGAAAAAGCTGAAGTACCGCGGCGCAGGCACGATCGAGTTCCTCTACGAGAATGGCGAGTTCTATTTCATCGAAATGAACACCCGCCTCCAGGTGGAGCATCCGATCACCGAAGCGATCACCGGCATCGACCTGGTGCACGAACAGATCCGCGTCGCATCGGGTGGCGGGCTTTCGGTCAAGCAGGAAGACATCGTGTTTTCCGGCCACGCGATCGAGTGCCGTATCAATGCCGAAGATCCGCGCACCTTCGTCCCCTCGCCGGGCACAATCACGCATTTCCACGCACCGGGCGGTCTCGGCGTTCGCGTCGATTCTGGTGCCTATCAGGGCTACCGTATCCCGCCTTACTACGACAGCTTGATCGGCAAGCTCATCGTCCATGGCCGGACCCGTGTCGAATGCATGATGCGCCTTCGTCGCGTGCTCGACGAATTCGTCATCGATGGTATCAAGACGACGCTGCCGCTGTTCCAGGACCTGATCAACAATCAGGATATCGCGAACGGCGAATACGACATCCATTGGCTGGAGCACCATCTGGCCACGACGTCCGAATAGGACCGTGCATTGAAAGGGACGCGCAGCAAGCAACCCGACGTAACACCGGACATGCTGCTGCGCGCCTATTCCATAGGCCTGTTTCCGATGGCCGATTCGGCTGACGATCCAGAGCTTTTCTGGGTCGAGCCGGAAATCCGCGGCGTCATTCCGCTCGATGGCTTTCACGTCTCGCGCAGTCTTGCAAAGACAATCCGCAAGAGCCACTTCGACATCCGCTTCAACACCGCCTTCGAGGCCGTGATGGAAGGCTGCGCCGCGCCGGCGCCGGATCGCCCGACCACCTGGATCAACAACAAGATCCGCTCGCTTTACGCCACGCTTCACTCGATGGGCTACGCGCACAGCGTCGAAGCCTGGGAGGACGATGCGCTGGTCGGCGGTCTCTACGGCGTCTCACTCGGCTCGGCATTTTTCGGCGAAAGCATGTTTTCCAGACGCACCAACGCGTCCAAGATCTGCCTCGTGCATCTGGTGGAGCGCCTGCGCGCCAAGGGCTTTGAATTGCTGGACACCCAGTTCACGACCGAGCATCTCAAGTCCTTCGGTGCGATCGACGTGCCGAAGGCGGAGTATGAGATCATGCTCGCCAATGCGATGAACTCTCCGGATCTATCGTTTTGAGCTCATCGTCGACCTGAGCCCCCGGTGCAAACGCCCATTTCCACCCCGTCTCAGACCCTTCAAAGTGCCCAGGGATGTCCGCGCCAGAGCATCGCCCGCTCACAAAAGGAGTCGCGCAACCGCTCTATCGCTTTGTTTTGCCAAATTTATTTGCGGGAGCTATTCTACTGGACTTCCAAGACATTACGGACGGCTTGTCACGGCATGGCCGGTGCGGACGTCCGCGAAGCGAAACCATCACGAGATGGTCCACCGCCGCCCGTTGTGCGCGCTCGTTCCGGCGCACCGAAGAGCGGGTTGGCACAGAAAAATTGAGGGCATATCGCAGCCGCGTTCAAGGGCGCCTGCCAGGCAAGGCTACCTCTTGGAGGCAGTATCCGGTGGCGGCAGGTCCGACGTCGCTTTGCAGGACTGCAGCCAGACATCATAGACGGGGTGCTCGACGGCGTTGAGGCCGGGGCTGTCGGCAAACATCCAGCCGGTAAAGATCCGCCTGATCTTGCGGTCAAGCGTAATCTCGTCGACCTCGACGAAGGTGGTGATCTTCTGAGCTTCCGTGTCGTCCCTGTTATAGCAGACGCGCGGCGTTACCTGCAGGGCGCCAAACTGGACGGTCTCACCGATATAGACGTCAAAGGTCGTGATGCGGCCGGTGATCTTGTCGATGCCGGAAAACACGGCGACGGCGTTGTTTACCCGCGCGGCCTCGGCCGTACCGGCCGAGGAAATCATCGGCAGCGCGGCAAGCGCAGCGACACAGAGCCGGCTCGACATCTGGCCGATTGTTTTCCGCAGATAAGAACCCGCCATTCCCGCCTGTCTCCCGCGCGCTTCGCATTCACCGTTGATGGATATCAGGCGCTAAACATGAAATGTGGCCGCCCCGTGGTCATCGGACCATTTCGCGGGCGGCGCGCCTTGTCCGACGACAAGCGTCTCAGGAGCCCGGCGTCCAGGCGTCATAATCACCCGTTACGCGCGGACGCGCACCGGTACCGGCGATCGAACCCTGCGGCCGGTAAGCGTTGGCCGTACCAGTCGGGTTCGGACGATGTGGCTTCTGCCACTCGCGAGCGACGTATTTTTCGTCAGCCGGCGAAACGTCGGTGCGGTGATGCATCCAGCCGTGCCAGCCGGCCGGAATAGCAGAGGCTTCGGCATAACCGTTGTAAATCACCCAACGGCGCGTCCGGCCTTCGGAGTCCTTACCGCCCTGATAATAGACGTTGCCGAGCTCGTCTTCGCCGACACGTTGACCGTTACGCCAGGTATGAAACCGCGTTCCGATCGTCTGTTGGTTCCACCAGGTGAAAATCTGCAGCAGGAGCTTCATGGATGCCGTCCTCAACCGACCGTTGGGAAGGCGGCCGGATACCAAAACTATGTCCCCGCTTATGCCCCGCCACTCCAGGCTTGTCCAGTGATTCCGAGGCAAACACAGTCATTTCAGCGGCATGTGGAACCCGAAATGGCTGCGTACAAAACCGAGACGTTCGTAGAAGCGATGCGCGTCGGTGCGCGTCGCATTAGAGGAGAGCTGGACCTTTGCTGCCCCCTCCTCGCGCGCACGCTCGATCGCATGACGTATCATGCGTGCGCCTATGCCACGGCCGCGCATGTCTTTACGGGTTTGCACGGCCTCGATCAGCAGTCTTGGCGGGCCGCGTCCAGGAAGCGAGGTCAATAATGTTGCCTGGAAAGTGCCGACCACTTCTTCACCGAGGCGGGCGACATAAAGGGTTTGAAGCGGTGATGCCTCGATGCGCGCGAAGGCCGCGAGATAGTCGTCGAAAGCCTCCGGCTCGACCGTGTCACCGTGTCCGCCAACGTCGTCGGCGGCAAAGAGCGCGATGATCGCCGGTAGATCAGCCCGCTCGGCCTTGCGGATATCCAAGTCAGTCAGCGCGTGCATGTTTTCCTCCGGGCGTCACCATCAGCACCGAGCATCAATCATCAGAAGGCTAGCGTTTCGCGACAGCCAACCCTAACCGCGCGATCTTCCCCGGAGGAAGGCGACGGCCGCTAACCTCAGAGGAACGACGGCGTCAGACCAACGGTTTTTCGAGGATGAGTGCCAGAAGCCCCGACTGGTCGTCGCCGCAATCGCTGGTTTGACCGACTTCGGAAAAGCCGTGAGTCCGGTAGAATGCGAGGGCATGAAGGTTCTGCGGCTCGACCTCGACCCGCATGCGCTCGGCATCCGGGAAGCAGGTTTCGAGTTCGGCGAAAATGTCGCGGCCGATGCCCTGCCTCTGCAGTTTCGGCAGGACGTAAAGCTGGTGGAGCACCACGGTCTTCTTCAACGTATCTGACATGGACGCATAGCCCATGCCGCCAATGCTGCGACCATCGTCGGCAACCAGGAATTCCGCGTCCTTGCGCTCTAGCCGGACCTTGAGCGCCGGTAGCGAATGCCAGCGGCCCGTCAGTTCGTTGACCTTCTCGACGCCATAGAAGGTGTCATAGGTCGCGTGCCACGTCTCGACGAGCAGCGCGCGAACCTTTTCCAGATCGCGCTCGCTCGCCGTGCGGACGAAGAACATCGTTTATTCCTCGATGCCGAGCTTGGCCTTGACCAGTGCCTGAACGGCCTGCGGATTAGCCTTGCCGCCGGTCGACTTCATCACCTGGCCGACGAACCAGCCAGCGAGCGAAGGCTTTGCCTGCACCTTGGCAACCTGGTCCGGGTTGGCGGCGATGATCTCGTCGACCGCCTTCTCGATGGCGCCGGTGTCTGTTACCTGCTTCATGCCACGCGCTTCAACGATCTCGGCAGGATTTCCGCCTTCGTTCCAGACGATTTCGAAGAGGTCCTTGGCGATCTTGCCGGAAATCGTCTCCGCCTTGATGAGATCGATGATGCCGCCGAGCTGGGCAGGGGAAACCGGAGTCTCTTCAATAGCTTTGCCGGCTTTGTTCAAGGCGCCGAGCAAGTCGTTGATGACCCAGTTTGCAGCGATCTTGCCGTCACGGCCTTCGGCCACAGCCTCGAAATAGTCGGCAATCGACTTTTCGGAAACGAGCACCGAGGCGTCATAGACCGACAGGCCCATGGCGCTGACAAAGCGTTCCTTCTTGTCGTCAGGCAGTTCCGGCAGGTCGGCTTTCAGCGCATCGACGAAGGCCTGGTCGAATTCGAGCGGCAGCAGGTCCGGGTCCGGGAAGTAGCGATAGTCGTGCGCGTCTTCCTTGGACCGCATGGAGCGTGTCTCGCCCTTGTTCGGGTCGAACAGGCGCGTTTCCTGGTCGATAGAGCCGCCGTCTTCCAGAATTCCGATCTGACGGCGCGCTTCATATTCGATCGCCTGACCGATGAAGCGGATGGAGTTGACGTTCTTGATTTCGCAGCGCGTGCCAAAACCTTCGCCGGGGCGACGGACCGAAACGTTGACGTCGGCGCGCATCGAACCTTCGTCCATGTTGCCGTCACAGGTGCCGAGGTATCGCACGATCGAACGCAGCTTGGTCATGTAGGCCTTGGCCTCGTCGGACGACCGCATGTCGGGCTTTGAGACGATTTCCATCAGCGCCACGCCGGAGCGGTTGAGGTCGACATAGGACATCGACGGATGCTGGTCGTGCATCGACTTGCCGGCATCCTGCTCGAGATGCAGGCGCTCGATGCCGATCTCGACGTCTTCGAACTGGCCCTGGCGATCAGGCCCGACGGAAATGATGATCTTGCCTTCGCCGACGATCGGATCCTTGAACTGCGAGATCTGATAGCCCTGCGGCAGGTCGGGATAGAAGTAGTTTTTGCGGTCGAAGATCGAGCGGTTGTTGATCACGGCCTTGAGACCGAGGCCGGTGCGGACCGCCTGCCTGACGCATTCCTCGTTGATGACGGGCAGCATGCCAGGCATGGCCGCATCGACAAGCGACACGTTGGCGTTCGCCGGCTTGCCGAATTCGGTCGATGCACCCGAGAACAGCTTCGAATTGGAAAGCACCTGGGCATGGACCTCCATGCCGATGATAACCTCCCAGTCGCCAGTGGCGCCAGGGATGAAGCGTTTGGAATCGGGAGTGCGGACGTCGACAATGCTCATATCATGCTCTTCTTTGAAGCCTGAATTCTTGGTTTCTCGGTAGAGCAATTGCCGCAATGGTGCAAGTTGTTAGGCGCGATCAGCCGCCCCGCGATGACGTGGCGCACGGTTTAACCGCCGCTTAGCGGTCGCTATGGCAAAAGGTGGACATGGCCCTCACCGCTGCCAGTCTCCTGTGTTTCCTTGTCGCGATCAACATCACGAGCTTCTGCCAATTCTGGTACGACAAGCACGCGGCGCGATCAGGCTGGCGCCGCATCAGCGAGCGGACGTTGCTGCAATCGGCATTTTTCGGCGGCAGCATCGGTGCGATGGCCGGTCGCCAGGTCTTCAGGCACAAGACACGCAAGGAGCCGTTTCGAACACATCTCATTCTGATCGTCCTGTTCCAGATGATTGTGGCGGTTGCCTGCGCAATCTTTGCGAGCGGATATATTGACGCTTTCGTCGGTCTCTTCTAGGAAGCGTTCGTTCGAATGGAGTTTTGATGTTCACATCGTCTGAGTCCCGGTAAGGGCCCCTGCCCGCTTTCTCATAGATTGCGCGCACGGGCCGGAAACGTAACCCCGCTTTTCCCAAGATTTGCGGAACGTTTTTCTGCGTTCTCACGAACGCTATTCCGGAACATTCAGATATGGATATCTCACGCGCTGAGCAGCGCATTCTTCATCATTTGGCCCAAGGCGGCCGTATCGAAATTACCCGCGACGACAAGACGATCATCGACATCAGATGCTTCACGCGCGACGGATGGGTCTATCCGGGCTTCGACCTCGAACTCTTCCGCAAGCTGAAGCGCAAGAAAGCGATCTCGTCATCGGCCGGCAAACCCTATCGCATCACCGAGCGGGGCTTGCGCCTGGTCCGGTCGGAACTCAACAATCGCTGATCGGCGAAACCATGAGGATGCCGGGTATCGCCCGGCATTTTCTCCAGCCCTTACGGTATGCCGCGATTAGGGATCGTATCTCTTATCACCTAGCGGCCGTAAAGGCCGAGATCGGTAACAGCAAGCGGCTTGCCCAGCCCGATGTACTCGACATCGCGATCAAGCTTGGGCGCATAGGAGGTCGACAGCCAGGTGACCCCGTAGCCGTGTTTGCGGAAGAAGCCGATGGCTGCTGTGTTCTTGGCGTGCGTCTTGGTTTTCGCTGCGTCGAAGCCGTCGTTTGAGATGCGAAGCTCAATGTCGGCGAGCAGACGACCGCCGAGCCCCCGCCTCTGGGCTTCCGGCTCGATCCACAGATCGGAGATCATCTCGTCGAAGTTCTCGCGAGCGGCCCAGCCACGCGGCCGGCCATCAACTTCGATCAGCGAAACGGAGAGCCAATGATTGGCAAGAAAATCGCCAAAGGCGTTCTCCGCCAGGCGCCTCATCCGACCGACATCGGCAAGGCCGACAATCGCCCCTTCCCAGGCGCGAAGGCCTACGGCCGTGAGAGCACCAACCTCATCCTCTCGAGCATGACGGATCACGGGCATGGCGCGGCCCCCCTCTCCGCGTCACTGAAGCGTCGCGCGTCATGTGTGACGCGTCAAGGACGCTGGCTGACACACCAGTCGCGGCGATCGCGGCGCAGCACGCTTGCGGTGCTGCGCCGTTAGCGTTTTACCACCACTTGGTGGGCGCGAAACGACCGGCTGCCTGCTCGATCACATGGGCGGTCTTGAAGAGGGTCTCTTCCTCGAACGGCTTGCCGATCAGTTGCAGACCAAGCGGCAGGCCCTTGTGATCGACGCCGCCGGGAACGGCGATGCCCGGCAGGCCGGCCATGTTGACCGTCACCGTAAAGATGTCGTTGAGGTACATCTTGACCGGATCCGATGCGAGATCCTCGTCGGCGATGCCGAACGCGGAGGACGGTGTCGCCGGCGTCAGGATCGCGTCGACGCCCGCATGGAAAGCGAGTTCAAAGTCGCGCTTGATCAACGTGCGAACCTTCTGGGCGCGCAGGTAGTAGGCGTCGTAATAGCCGGCAGAAAGCACATAGGTGCCGATCATGATGCGGCGCTTGACCTCCTGGCCGAAGCCGGCTGCGCGGGTCTTCTCGTACATGTCGACGATGTCCTTGCCGTCGACGCGCAGGCCGTAGCGGACGCCATCGTAGCGGGCAAGATTCGAAGACGCTTCGGCCGGAGCGACGATGTAGTAAGCCGGCAGCGCGTATTTGGTGTGCGGAAGCGTGATGTCGACGATCTCGGCACCGGCATCCTTAAGCCAGGCGATACCCTGCTGCCACAGGGCTTCGATCTCTTCCGGCATGCCGTCTACCCGGTATTCGCGCGGAATACCGATCTTCATGCCCTTGATCGACTGTCCGATCGAAGCTTCGTAGTTCGGCACCGGCAGATCGACGGAGGTCGTGTCCTTGGCGTCGACGCTTGCCATCGACTTCAGAAGGATCGCGGCGTCGCGCACGTCACGGGCAATCGGGCCGGCCTGATCGAGCGACGACGCAAAGGCGACGACGCCCCAGCGCGAGCAGCGGCCATAGGTCGGCTTGATGCCGACGGTGCCGGTGAAGGCGGCCGGCTGACGGATGGAGCCACCGGTATCGGTTGCGGTCGCACCGGCGCACAGATGCGCGGCGACGGCAGCGGCCGAGCCGCCCGACGAGCCGCCCGGGACCAGATCGAGGTTGGAGCCCTTGGCGCGCCAGGGGTTCTTCACGGCACCGTAGTAAGAGGTTTCGTTGGAGGAGCCCATGGCGAACTCGTCCATGTTGAGCTTGCCGAGCATCACGGCGCCGTCGTTCCAGAGGTTCTGGGTCACGGTCGATTCGTAGCGCGGGGCGAAACCATCGAGAATGTGGCTGCAGGCCTGCGTGTGCACGCCTTCGGTACCGAACAGATCCTTGATGCCCAGCGGAATGCCTTCGAGCGCGCCGGCCTTGCCGGCCGCGATGCGCGCGTCCGATGCCTTGGCCATTTCGCGCGCCTTGTCCGGCGTGACGGCGATATAGGCATTGATCGCTTCATTGGCGGAATCGATCGCCGCGATATAGGCGTCGGTCAGTTCAACGGCGGTGATTTCCTTGGCGACAAGCTTGGTGCGGGCTTCGGCGATCGTAAGGCTGGTGAGTTCGGTCATGATGAAATCGGACTTTCGCAATCAGGGACGCCGGGCGCAATCAGGGACGCCGGGGCGGCAGGTGGTCGGATTATTCGACGACCTTCGGGACGAGGAAAAAGTTGCGATCGGTATTGGGAGCATTGGCAACGATATCGTCGGCCTTGCTGCCATCGGACACGACGTCAAGGCGCTTCTTCATGTCCATCGGCGTCACCGACGTCATCGGTTCTACGCCATCGACATTCACTTCGGAGAGTTGCTCGACGAAACCAAGGATGCCGTTGATTTCGCCCACCATTCGCGTGGCTTCATCTTCACTGACGGCGATGCGGGCGAGGCGCGCGACGCGCTTCACGGTGGCAAGGTCTACGGACATGGTCGTCTCCGGTATCTGGAACTTTCCCCCGCTATAATGGTGCGCGGCGAGGCGCGCAACGGGGGAATCGCCCGATCGCTCGCCTGCCGCGGTGCTGACGGCCTTCGCCGTCAGACGGTCACTACGCCACCGACGGCCGGTGTTGCCACTTTGGTCGAGGCGCTGTCCATGCCGACGACGAAGTTTTCCGGCGTCTGATCGATGATCGGGAAGGATCCGTAGTGGCAGGGAATGGCGGTCGAGAACTTGAAATAGCGCTGGCAGGCAAGTGCGGCCACGGCGCCTCCCATGGTGAACCGGTCGCCGATTGGAACGAGGCCGATCTCCGGCTGGTGCAATTCCTCTACCAGAGCCATGTCCGAAAAGATGTCCGTGTCGCCCATATGGTAGAGCGTCGGTTCATCCTCGAAATGCAGAACGAGGCCGTTAGCACTGCCGAGCGAATGCGAAACGCCGTCTTCGGTAATCTGTGCCGAAGAATGCAGCGCATTGACGAAAGTGGCGGAAAAGCCGGCGAGATGAATGGTGCCGCCGGTGTTGCCCGGCTCCATCGCCGAAACGCCCTGGCGCCCAAGCCACATGCAGAGATCGAAGTTCGCAACGACCACGGCTCCCGTTTCCTTGGCGATTGCGACGGTGTCGCCGACATGATCGCCATGACCGTGCGTCAGCAGAATATGGGTGAGCCCGGTCGTCACCTCCTTGCGCTCGCTGTCGAGGAAGGCCGGGTTGCCGGTGAAGAAGGGATCGATCAGGATCTTCGACGTTGCCGTTTCGATGTGGAAAGCGGAATGGCCGAGCCATTTGATCTTCATGACATTCTCCCAGATGATTTGCGCCTTGGACCAGCTATATGGAACGGATCGAACACCTGCAAAGATCGAATCGGCAAATCAAATGACAATTCTGACCATCGAAGAGCTCGCGAGCCAGCTTCAGCCCAACCAGGCCATCGCCGGCCTCGATCTCGGCACCAAGACGATCGGCATCTCGGTGTCCGACCTTGGACGCCGGATCGCAACGCCGCGCGAGGTGATCCGGCGGGTCAAATTCGGCATCGATGCGGTGACGCTTCTGGCAGTGGCCGAGAAGGAACGGGTTGCGGCCCTTATCATCGGCCTGCCGGTCAACATGGACGGCAGCGAAGGGCCCCGGTGTCAGGCGACCCGCGCTTTCGTGCGAAACATGGTCGAGAAGACGCCCCTGCCCTTCGTCTACTGGGATGAGCGGCTTTCGACCGTCGCGGCCGAACGGGTGCTGATTGAAATGGACGTATCACGCAAGAAGCGGGCCGAGCGCATCGACTCGGCTGCCGCATCCTTCATTCTTCAAGGGGCGCTCGACAGGCTGGCGTCCCTTGCCAGGGACGGCGCTTCGGCCGACTGAGCGGCCACTGCACCAAAGCAGCGGCGATACCAGACTGCAAGCTCACGACGCTTGCGGAAGGCGATGATGCCGAAAACGATGAAGCTGTCGACAATGATGGCGCGGGCGACGAGCGGCGGAATGCTTTCCGGCGGAATGCCGAGCACGTTGCCGTAGACCTGGAAGACCAGGTCATGGGTCTGGCGCGTCAGCATGAAGAATCCGAAGCTCATGTCGTAGTAGGAAAGGCCGTACCAGGCGGCCAAAAACATGACGGGGCATGCCCACAGGATCAGAAACCACTTCATGCGGCCCCCCTTTCCGATATGCGTCGATAGAACAATGGATAGATCGCGCGGTCTGCCAGTACCAAGGCAAGCAGAACCATTGCGGGAACCACGATATCGAGCGCCAGTCCGGCGAAAAACATCATCATGATGATCAAAAGACCAGTTCTCACCGAACCGCTCCCTTCCGGATCTCTTTGCGTTACCCAACCACTGTCCACGCTCGCCGGCGGTCACGCAATGTAAACCACTTGTTAAGGTTAATTTTCACAGGCTCCTGTCCGACTGCAGCCAGCCCGACCCGCCAAGGCGCTGCAAAGCTTGAAACGCACGGCGCGATTTCGTCTTAAATTGATTCCGGCTCGAGGGATTATGCAGTAACGGTGGGCTCCTCTCCCGCTCAGGCCCCGTCATGATCATCGTCTTTGAAAGTATCCTTCCCATCTTCCTTCTGGTGCTGCTCGGCGCATGGCTGAAACGCACGACGCTGGTCGATCAGAACCTTTGGCTGGGCCTCGAACAGTTCGGCTATTACATTCTCTTCCCCGCCCTCTTGTTCTCCACGCTGGCCCAGGCCGATTTTTCCGGCATGAAGGCGGACGCCACGGCGATCGCCACGATCGGCAGTGTCAGCCTGATGTCGATCTTTGTCCTCTTCCTCTGGCCGCTGTTTCGAAACAGAGAGGTTTCGGGCGCCTCCTTCACCTCGGTCTTCCAGACGGCGACGCGGTGGAACGGCTTCATGGCACTGGCGATCGCACAGAAACTCTATGGACCGATCGGGCTGACGCTGACGGCGCTGGTGATGACCCTCGTGATCATCCCGATCAATCTCTACAACGTCGGCGTGCTGGTTTGGTTCGGGGGCGGCAACCGGGATTTCCGGCGTTTCTTTGCCAAGATCGCTACCAATCCGTTAATCGTCGCATCGGTGCTGGGCATCGTGTTCAACCGGATGGGCATAACTGTCTACGGGCCGGTGATGACGACCATCGACATGCTGGCAAGCGCCTCGCTCAGCCTCGGGCTCGTTATGGTCGGTGCCGGATTGCGGGTGTCGGACGCACTGAAGCCGAGTGGATCGGCGATGTTGGCAGTCTTCCTGAAGCTGATCATGATGCCGGTGTTCATGGTGGGTGCCAGCTTCCTGCTCGGCATCCGCGGCGATGCGTTGTGCGTCATTGCGCTCGGCGCTGCCGTTCCGACCGCGATGAACGGCTATCTGCTCGCCAAACAGATGGGCGGCGACGCAGAGCTCTACGCGGCGGTGGCGACGGTTCAGACCGTCGTCTCCTTCTTCACGATCCCGCTGGTGCTGTCGGTGACCGCCTATGTGGCGGCCGGATAGAGCAGGTCGAGGATGTAGGCCGAATCGAAGCGCGAATCGAGCATGCCGTAGGTGGACCGCCAGCCGGCGGCAAGGCGCGATTCGAGGAAGGCGTCGGCGATGCGGCCGGCCCCGAGCCGATAGAGTTCGGCAGCCGCCGCTGCCAGAGCCAGTTGCTCGACCAGCATGCGGGCGGCCCCTTCGTCGCGCTCGCAGAGCGACATCGCCGCACGCAGCACGTCGATCGTCTTGCGACCGGCAGGCCCGAGATCGCGGCTCAGCACGGCAAACAGCTGTTCGAAGAGATCCTTGCGCTTAAGCAGAACGCGAAGCACATCCAGCGCCATGACGTTGCCCGAGCCTTCCCAGATCGCGTTGACCGGCGCCTCGCGATAATGCCGCGCCAGCGCCCGCTCTTCGACGTAGCCGTTGCCACCGAGGCATTCCATCGCTTCATAGATCAGCGCCGGGGCGATCTTGCAGCACCAGTATTTTGCGACCGGCGTCATGATGCGCGCATAGGCCGCCTCTTCGGCACTGCCGTGCGCCTTGTCGAAGGCATCGGCGAGGCGGAACGACAGGGCACTGGCGGCGGCGACGTCGAGCGCCATATCGGCGAGGACCCGGGTCATCATCGGCTGGCCGACGAGCGGCTTGCCGAAAACCTTGCGGCCACGCGTGTGGTGGACGGCCTCGGCGAGCGATGCCCGCATGATGCCGGCGGACGCCAGCGCGCAATCGAGACGCGTCAGCGTCACCATGTCGAGAATAGTGCGGATACCGGCATCGGGCGCGCCGAGCACGAAACCGAATGTGTCGGAAAACTCGACTTCGGAGGATGCGTTGGAGCGGTTGCCGAGCTTGTCCTTCAGGCGTTGGAAGCGCAGGCCGTTGGCGCTCCCGTCTTCAAGCAGCCTCGGTACAAGGAAGCAGCCGAGCCCGTCGCGGGTCTGCGCCAGCATGACGAAGGCGTCGCTCATCGGCGCCGACATGAACCACTTGTGGCCGTTCAGGCGGTAGATACCCTCGCCGACACGCTCTGCGGTCGAAGTGTTGGCGCGCACATCGGTGCCGCCCTGCTTTTCCGTCATGCCCATGCCGACGGTAACGGCAGACTTCTGCATCCACGGCTTGTTGGACGAATCGTATTTGCGCGACAGGATCTTCGGCGCCCATTCCTTCTGCACGGCGGGCGAGGCGGTGATCGCGGCAAGCGATGCACTTGTCATCGTCAGCGGGCAAAGATGGCCGCATTCCAGCTGGGCCGTCAGGTAGAAACGGATCGCCCGCGTCTTGTGCGACTGATTGCGCTCGTCAGGCAGGTTCTCCCAGGCGGATGCGTGCAGGCCCGAGGTCATGGAGCGTCGCATCAGCGCATGCCAGGCCGGATGGAACTCGACGACATCGAGGCGCTCGCCGCGTGGGCCATGCGTCTTCAGCTTCGGTACGCCTTCGTTCGCCATGCGCGCGAGTTCCTGCGCCTCCGGCGAGGTCACGTAGCGCCCGAGCGTACCGAACTCGTCGCGCAGGGCCTTCGGCATGCCCGACGTGATGTCCACGACCAGCGGATCGGAACGATAGGCATTGATGCCGGACCAGGGCTTGGGCTGGTTCAGCTCGGCGAGTTTCTGTTCGGTCCGGTTCATCTGATTCATGGGCCGGTTCTAGCGCAACTTTGCCGACCACGAAACGGGGCCAGGGAAAGATAGGATGCCGCACCCAAGTTTTCTGCGGAAGGGCCCGCGCAACGCTTGCCGTGCCGGGGGTCACGTCTTATAGAGCGAGCCACATTCCAGAGCGCAAGGGCGGCCCATGACCACTTTCCCGCATCGCCACCTGCTCGGCATCAAAGGTCTTACGGAGCAGGATATCACCTACCTGCTCGATCGTGCCGATGAAGCCGTCAAGATCTCCCGTCAGAGAGAGAAGAAGACGTCCACCCTTCGAGGGATGACGCAGATCAATCTCTTCTTTGAAGCGTCCACCAGGACGCAATCCTCCTTCGAGCTAGCGGGCAAACGGCTCGGCGCCGACGTGATGAACATGTCGGTCGGCAACTCGTCGGTGAAAAAGGGCGAAACGCTGATCGATACGGCGATGACGCTCAACGCCATGCACCCCGACGTGCTGGTCGTGCGCCATTCGTCCGCGGGTGCGGCCGCACTTCTGGCCCACAAGGTTTCCTGCTCCGTGGTCAATGCCGGCGATGGCCAGCACGAACATCCGACCCAGGCCCTGCTCGATGCACTGACGATCCGCCGCATCAAGGGCAAGCTCTCGCGCATCATCGTGGCGATCTGCGGCGACGTGCTGCATTCGCGTGTCGCCCGCTCCAACATCCTTCTGCTCAACCAGATGGGCGCGAGGGTGCGGGTCGTCGCACCGGCAACGCTGCTTCCCTCTGGGATCGCCGACATGGGCGTTGAGGTCTACCACTCGATGGCCGAGGGACTGAAGGATGCAGATGTGGTGATGATGCTGCGCCTGCAGCGCGAGCGCATGGCCGGCTCCTTCGTGCCTTCGGTGCGCGAATATTTCCACTACTACGGCCTCGATGCCGAAAAGCTCAAGGCAGCCAAGGACGACGCGCTCGTCATGCACCCGGGCCCAATGAACCGCGGCGTCGAGATCGCGTCCGAAATCGCCGATGGGCCGCAGAGCGTAATCGAGCAGCAGGTTGAAATGGGTGTCGCCGTGCGCATGGCGGTGATGGAAACGCTTCTTCTTTCGCAGAACCAGGGGCCGCGCGTATGACCAGACCGCTCGTTCTTAGGAACCTTCGCATCGTCGATCCGTCCCGCAACCTCGACGAAACCGGCACGATCATCGTCGGTGATGATGGCCGTATCCTGGCCGCAGGCAAGGATGCCCTCAATCAGGGAACGCCTGTTGGCGCCTTCGTCAAGGATTGCGACGGACTAACGGCCGTTCCGGGCCTCGTCGACGCGCGCGTCTTCGTCGGCGAGCCGGGCGCCGAGCACCGCGAAACGATCGAATCGGCCTCGCGCGCAGCAGCCGTCGGCGGTGTGACCTCCTTCATTTCGATGCCGGACACGGATCCTGTCATCGACGACATCGCGCTTGTCGAATTCATGCAGAAGACGGCCCGCGACAAGGCGCTCGTCAATGTCTATCCGGCGGCCGCGATGACCAAGGGTCTCGCCGGCGAAGAGATGACCGAGTTCGGTCTGCTGCGGGAGGCAGGTGCGGTCTGCTTCACCAACGGACGCAAGGCGATTCACGATACGCTGATGCTGCGCCGCGCCATGACCTATGCCCGCGAGTTCGGCGCGGTGATCGCGCTCGAAACGCGCGACAAGTATCTCGGCGCCAACGGCGTGATGAACGAGGGCCTGCTTGCCAGCTGGCTCGGTCTTGCCGGTGTGCCGCGCGAGGCGGAAATCATCCCGCTCGAGCGCGACCTGCGTATCGCCGGCCTCACCAAGGCCGCCTACCACGCCGCCAACATCTCGGTTCCCGAATCCGCCGAAGCCGTTCTGACCGCCCGCAACCGCGGCGCCAACGTCACCTGCGGCATCTCTATCAACCATCTGACGCTCAACGAGAACGACATCGGTGAATACCGGACCTTCTTCAAGCTCTCGCCGCCGCTGCGCCGCGAGGACGACCGCGTCGCGATGGCGGAAGCTCTTGCCAACGGCACCATCGACATCATCGTTTCCTCGCATGATCCGCAGGATGTCGACACCAAGCGCCTGCCCTTCTCCGACGCGGAAAATGGCGCGATCGGGCTCGAGACGATGCTAGCCGCAGCGCTTCGCCTGCATAACAGCGGCCAGGTTCCGCTGATGCGCCTCATCGACGCGATGTCGACGCGTCCGGCGGCGATCTTCGGGCTTGATGCCGGCTCGCTGAAGCCGGGTGCCAAGGCCGACATCACCGTCATCGATCTCGAAGAGCCTTGGGTCCTCTACAAGGAAGCGATCGTTTCACGATCGAAGAACACGCCATTCGAAAATGCGCGCTTTACCGGACGGGTTGTGCAAACCTATGTTGCCGGCAAGCTTGTGCATTCGGCATAAGCGACAGCAGTCGCGCGGGAGGAATCGGTGGATCTTTTTTCCTGGCAGCTTGGACTGCCTTCGACAGCCTTGAGCCTTGCCTTCGGCTATCTGCTCGGCTCGATCCCCTTCGGGCTGATCCTGACCCGCATGGCCGGCCTCGGTGACGTTCGCAAGATCGGCTCGGGCAATATCGGCGCCACCAATGTCCTGCGAACCGGCAACAAGAAGCTTGCCGCGGCAACCCTGCTGCTTGACGCCCTGAAAGGCACGGCGGCAGCCGCTATCGCATCGCTTTGGGGTGTCGAAGCCGGTATCGCCGCAGGTCTTGCCGCCTTCCTCGGCCATCTCTACCCGGTCTGGCTCGGCTTCAAGGGCGGCAAGGGCGTCGCTACCTATATCGGCGTGCTGCTGGGCCTCGTGCCCTGGATGGTTCTCGTCTTTGCGGCGATCTGGCTGGCGATGGCGAAAATTAGCCGTTACTCTTCGCTATCGGCGCTGGTTGCAACTGCAGTCATTCCGGTTGTACTCTACCTGACAGGACACGAGAAAGTCGCCCTGCTGTTTGCGGTCATGACCCTGATTACATGGGTGAAACATCGCGCCAATATCCAGCGGCTCATCGCGGGCACCGAAAGCAGGATCGGAGACAAGGGATAATGTTGAACGTCAGTGCAAAGCGAACCGGAGTTGCACTGACCGAACGACAGAAGATTTCCTGGCTGCGGCTGATCCGCAGCGATAATGTCGGCCCCGTAACGTTCCGCGATCTCATCAATCACTTCGGCACGGCTGACGCCGCACTTGACGCCTTGCCCGAACTATCGCGGCGCGGACGTTCCGCGTCGCCACTATCGCCGAAGCGGAACGGGAGCTCGAAATAGCGCACCGCTTCGGCGCGACCTTCGTCGGTATCGGCGAACCAAATTATCCTTTCGCCCTTCGCCAGATCGATGGCGCTCCACCGCTTCTGGCGGTCAAAGGCAACCTCGACGCCGCGGCACGATCGTCTCTCGGCATCGTCGGCTCGCGCAACGCCTCGGTCAGCGGTGCCAAGTTCGCAGCGATGATCGCGCGCGATGCCGGTCGTGCCGGTTATGTGATCACGTCAGGGCTGGCGCGCGGCATCGACACCGCCGCCCATCGAGCAAGCCTGGAAAGCGGAACGATCGCGGTGCTTGCGGGCGGTATCGACCGACCCTATCCACCGGAAAATGTCGGGCTGCTCAACGATATCATGTCAGGCCAGGGCCTGGCCGTGAGCGAAATGCCGTTCGGCTGGGAGCCGCGGGCTCGCGATTTCCCGAGGCGCAACCGTCTGATCGCCGGCATCAGTCTCGGCGTGGCGATCGTCGAGGCAGCCAACCGCTCGGGCTCACTGATCACGGCCCGCTACGCCGCCGATTTCGGCCGACTGGTATTTGCCGTTCCCGGCTCGCCGCTCGACCCACGCTGCCACGGAACCAATGATCTGCTCAAACAGGGCGCGATCGTCACGACGACGTCGGACGATGTTCTCGACGCCCTTGCGCCTCTCAGCCAATACAGGCTGCCCTTGGCGGCAGGGGCCGAAGAGCCCGGCCATGCAGCCCCGTCGAGACAGCCGGTGCCGCTCGCTGACGGCGACCGGGCAACGATCATCGACGCGCTCGGCCCGACACCGGCCGAAATCGACGATGTCATCCGCCACACTGGACAGCCTGCAGCGGAAGTCTACCTCGTGCTGCTCGAGCTTGACCTTGCCGGACGCCTCAGCCGCCATGCTGGCGGACTGGTGTCGCTCAATGCGGAGCAATAAAACTTCTTGTTTGCGCACGATCCAGTCGGCAACCGGCAACACAAAAGCACATTCGCAGATACGAAGAAAACACGAGCGACTCAATCGGAAAGAGATATAATTATCTATTCTCGCAATGGCTGCATAACGCAGCCCTGTCGCTATTTTGAATGAAACCCCTTGACCCCGCTCGAATCCCTGTCCATTTCGGGGCATCGATATTCGGCGATGCTCAGTGCAAACCGCGCTGACGCAGGACCAAACCCGGTTGTCTCAGAAAAATGACGATGAATGTTGTAGTGGTGGAATCGCCTTCGAAGGCAAAGACGATCAACAAGTACCTCGGCCCAGGCTACAAGGTTCTTGCCTCGTTCGGCCATGTGCGGGATCTGCCTGCCAAGGACGGCTCGGTTCGTCCTGACGAAGATTTTGAGATGTCCTGGGAGGTCGACGCCGCGTCGGCCAAACGCATGAAGGATATTGCCGATGCCGTGAAGGCAGCGGACGGCCTCATCCTCGCGACCGACCCGGATCGCGAAGGCGAAGCGATCTCCTGGCATGTGCTCGATCTTCTCAGGAAGAAAAAGGTGTTGGGTGACAAGCCGGTCAAGCGTGTGGCCTTCAACGCCATCACCAAGAAGGCCGTGCTTGACGCGATCGCCCATCCGCGTGACCTCGATATTCCGCTTGTTGATGCGTATCTGGCGCGCCGTGCACTCGACTATCTCGTCGGCTTCAACCTGTCGCCGGTACTTTGGCGTAAGCTCCCCGGCGCCCGCTCTGCCGGCCGCGTTCAGTCCGTCACGCTGCGGCTGGTCTGCGATCGCGAAGCGGAAATCGAACGGTTCATCTCCGAAGAATACTGGAACCTGTCGGCGCTCTTGAAGACGCCGCGCGGTGACGAGTTCGAGGCACGGCTCGTTTCGGCGGACGGAAAGCGACTGGCTCCACGTGCGGTCGGCAACGGCGAGGAAGCCAACCGGCTAAAGACCCTGCTCGATGGCGCAACCTATGTCGTCGACAGCATCGAGGCAAAGCCGGTCAAGCGGAACCCCTCGCCGCCATTCACCACTTCGACGCTACAGCAGGCTGCGTCATCGAAGCTCGGCTTCTCCGCCTCCCGCACCATGCAGGTTGCGCAGAAGCTCTATGAAGGTGTTGATATCGGCGGCGAAACCGTCGGTCTGATCACCTACATGCGTACCGACGGTGTGCAGATGGCGCCCGAATCGATCGAGGCCGCACGTGAGGCGATCGGCAGCCAGTTCGGCAACCGCTACCTGCCGGAAAAGCCACGCCTCTACTCTACCAAGGCGAAAAACGCCCAGGAAGCGCACGAGGCCATTCGCCCGACCGACTTCAACCGGACGCCCGACCAGGTCCGCCGCTTCCTCGACGGCGATATGCTGAAGCTTTACGATCTTGTCTGGAAGCGCGGCATCGCCAGCCAGATGGCGTCTGCCGAGATCGAACGTACGACCGCCGAGATTACCGCCGATAACGGTGGCAACAAGGCTGGCCTGCGCGCCACCGGTTCGGTCATTCGTTTCGACGGCTTCATCGCCGCCTATACGGACGCCAAGGAAGACGGCGAGCAGACCGATGACGGCGACGAAGATGGTCGCCTGCCGGAGATCAACGCGCGCGAAAGCCTGGCAAAGCAGAAGATCAATGCTTCGCAGCATTTCACCGAGCCGCCGCCGCGCTACTCGGAAGCAACGCTGATCAAGAAGATGGAAGAGCTCGGCATCGGCCGTCCATCGACCTATGCCGCGACGGTAACGACGCTGCTCGACCGCGACTACATCACCAACGACAAGCGCAAGCTCGTGCCCCAGGCCAAGGGACGGCTCGTCACGGCGTTTCTCGAAAGCTTCTTCACGCGCTACGTCGGGTACGACTTCACGGCGTCGCTCGAAGAAAAGCTCGACCAGGTCTCGGCTGGCGAGGTCAACTGGAAGGACGTTCTTCGCGACTTCTGGAAGGATTTCTTCGCGCAGATCGAGGAAACCAAGGAACTGCGCGTAACCAACGTGCTCGACGCGCTGAACGAGGAACTGGCACCGCTGGTGTTCCCCAAGCGCGAAGACGGCAGCGATCCGCGCATCTGCCAGGTTTGCGGCACCGGCAAGCTGTCGCTGAAACTCGGCAAGTACGGCGCCTTCGTCGGCTGCTCGAACTACCCCGAGTGCAACTTCACCCGCCAGCTTTCGTCCGACGGCAACAGCGATGCCGAGGCTTCGGTCTCGAACGAGCCGCAGGCGCTCGGCAAGGATCCGCACACCGGCGAGGAAATCACGCTGCGCAGCGGCCGTTTCGGTCCCTATGTCCAGCGCGGCGACGGCAAGGAAGCCAAGCGTTCGAGCCTGCCCAAGGGCTGGACGCCATCCTCCATCGACCATGAGAAGGCCGTCGCCCTGCTCTCGCTGCCGCGCGATATCGGCGCGCACCCCGAAACCGGCAAGATGATCTCGTCGGGTCTTGGCCGCTACGGACCCTTCGTGCTGCATGACGGCACCTATGCGAACCTCGAATCGATCGAAGACGTCTTCTCGATCGGTCTGAACCGCGCCGTTTCCGTGATTGCCGACAAGCAATCCAAGGCCGGTGCCGGTCGTGGCCGTGGCGCCGCGGTCGCGCTGAAGGAACTGGGCGACCATACGGAAGGCGGCGCAATCACCGTCCGCGACGGCCGCTACGGGCCCTATGTCAACTGGGGCAAGATCAACGCGACCTTGCCGCAAGGCAAGGATCCGCAATCGGTAACGGTCGAAGAGGCGCTCGCCCTCATTGCCGAGCGTGCAGCCAAGAGCGGCACCGGCAAGGGCAAGGCGACGAAGGCAAAGACGACGAAGTCTTCCAAGGCTGCGACAGACGGCGCCACCAAGAAGACGACCAAGGCCAAGGCGCCTGCCAAGGCAAAACCAAAGACGGCCGCGAAGGCCAAGAAGGACTGACCTTGACCAGAATACCGCGCGACCCGACCGAAAGATCCGGAAAAGGCTCCGGCAGGAAAGAGGGCCGCGCGGCAAAGGCCGCGCCGGCGTCGGAGAAAACCTCGATCATCCACGGTGCGGTTCCCCCGCGCGATGTGCTGATGCGCTTCATCGCCGAGAATCCGGAACGCGCCTCCAAGCGAGAAATTGCCAAAGCATTCGGTCTCAAGGGCGACACGCGCGTCGAACTCAAGGCGCTGCTGCGTTCGTTGGAAGCAGACGGGCTGGTCGAGAAGAAGCGCAAGTCGCTCGTGCGTCCGGGCGCCCTTCCCCCGGTTACCGTGCTCGATATCACCATGCGCGACGTTGACGGCGAACTGATCGGCCGCCCGGCCGAATGGCTGGATGACGATGGCGTCGCACCGGCAGTGCTGATCAAGCAGTCGACTGTCGGCAAGGACAAGGGCAAGACGCCGGTCGGCGGCCTCGGCGACCGCGTGCTTGCAAAGATCTTCCCGGCCAAGGACCGTGGCGGCCCAGCCTATACCGCACGCATCATCAAGGTGCTCGACAAGCGCCGGGACGCCGTCCTCGGCGTCTTCCGCGCCACGCCGGGTGGCGGCGGGCGCCTGATGCCGATCGAAAAGCGCGGCGAGGAAATCCTTGTTGATCCGGACTTCGTCGGCGACGCCAAGGACGGCGATCTCATCGAAGTCCAACTGACGCGCCTTGGCCGCTACGGCCTGCCGCGCGCTCAGGTTCAAAACGTCGTCGGTTCGGTCGCTTCGGAAAAGGCGATCTCGATGATCGCCATCTATGCCCACGGCATCCCGCACGTCTTTCCGGAACGCGCTCTGAACGAAGCGGAAGACGCCGGCCCGGCCACCATGGCGCATCGGGAAGACTGGCGCTCGCTGCCGCTGATCACCATCGACCCGGCCGATGCGAAGGACCACGACGATGCTGTTCACGCGGAGCCGGACCCGTCGGAGGACAATCCGGGCGGCGTCATCGTCACCGTCGCGATTGCCGACGTCTCCTGGTACGTCCGGCCGAAATCGGCACTTGACCTCGAAGCGTTGAAGCGCGGCAACTCGGTCTATTTCCCGGACCGAGTCGTTCCGATGCTGCCGGAGCGGATCTCCAACGACCTCTGCTCGCTCAAGGAAGGCGTCGACCGGCCGGCGCTCGCCGTGCGCATGCGCTTTTCCAAGGAGGGCCGCAAGGCGGGCCACACCTTCCATCGCATCATGATGAAGAGCGCGGCCAAGCTTTCCTACCAGCAGGCCCAGGCCGCCATTGACGGCAATCCCGACGACAAGACCGGCCCGATCCTCGACACGATCCTGAAGCCGCTGTGGGAGGCCTATCGCACGCTCACGCGCGGTCGTGACCGCCGCCAGCCGCTCGAGTTGAACATGCCCGAGCGCAAGATCATCTTGAAGCCCGACGGCACCGTCGATCGCGTCTTCGTGCCGGACCGCCTCGACGCGCACAAGCTGATCGAAGAAATGATGATCCAGGCGAACGTCGCCGCCGCCGAGACGCTCGAGCAGAAGCGCCAGGTGCTGATCTACCGGGTGCACGACCAGCCGTCGCTGGCCAAGCAGGAGAGCCTGCGCGAGTTCCTGGCCACGCTCGACATCGCGCTGGTCAAGGGCGGCAACATGCGCTCGAACCACTTCAACGGCATCCTGTCCAAGGCCGAAGGCAAGCCGTTCGAAACCATGGTCAACGAGATGGTGCTGCGCTCCCAGAGCCAGGCGATCTACAGCCCTGAGAACATCGGCCATTTCGGCCTCAACCTGTTGAAATATGCGCATTTCACTTCGCCGATCCGGCGCTACGCCGATCTGATCGTGCACCGAGCGCTGGTCGCCTCGCTCGGTCTTGGCGAAGGCGGTCTCACGCCGCAGGAAGAGGCGGTGCTCGACGATATCGCCGCTGAGATCTCGACCTTCGAGCGCCGGGCCATGGCCGCCGAGCGCGATACTGTCGACCGGCTGATCGCCCATCATCTGAACGGCCGCATCGGCGAGGAATTCGAAGGCCGTGTTGCCGGCGTCACCAAGGCGGGACTTTTTGTCACCCTGCCGGCCTATGGCGCCAACGGGTTCGTACCTATATCTACGCTCGGACGAGACTACTTCATCTATGATGAAGCGCATCAGGCCCTTTCCGGCGAAAAGACCGGTCTCGGCTTTCGTCTCGGCGATCAGGTGCAGGTCAAATTGGTCGAAGCCGTACCGCTTGCCGGCGCGCTTCGCTTCGAGATGATCAGCGAAGGACGGAAAATGCCGACCGCCACGCGCTCCTTCCACAAATCGGGGCGTCGTGATCGCTCGAGCCCGCGCAAGACGCCGGGTACACGACCGCCGCGCGGAAAGCGCTAGAGCATGTCGCGCAAAAGTGTTCATCGCTTTTGCGATGACAGCATGCGCAAAAACAAGAGCTTAAAGCGCAGCAAGCGGATCTGAAAGATCGCGATGCGCTTTAGGCCACGACATGTGGCCGGCGGCTTCGACAAGGAGAGAATGCAGATGATGGCAACGGACAAGGAAACGCTTCACCTCGGTGGTCATGCAGCCGATGAACGTCCCGTCGGTCGATCCATGCGTCGCGGCTTTTTCGGCACGTGCCCGGCCTGTGGCAGCGGCAAGCTCTTCCGCAGCTATGTCAAAGCCGTCGATGCCTGCGCGGCCTGCGGCGAGCGTATGGACCACCAGCGCGCCGACGACTTTCCACCCTATATCGTCGTCACCATCGTCGGCCATCTGGTGCTTGGCGGCTACATGATGACCGACTTGATCCTGCCGCTGACGACGTGGCAGCACCTTGCCATCTGGACGCCGATTACGCTGATCAGTTCGCTTGCGCTGCTGCAGCCGATCAAGGGCGCTGTCATCGGCCTGCAATGGGCGCTGAGGATGCACGGCTTCGGTGGACAGGAGGACACGCCCGAGGACGTCCTGCCTGTGCGAGATCCCTCCGCATGACGTCAGGACGCGAAAGCGTCACCTTGGCCCCCGACACGCCTGAGCGGCGCGCAAGGCCGCGTGACGCAGCGTCGATCATGCTGCTCGACCGCTCCGGCGACGGCGTACGCGTGCTGATGGGCCGGCGCAGCAGTGCGCATGTCTTCATGCCCGATCTCTATGTCTTTCCCGGCGGGCGCCGAGACCCGACCGACCATCGCCTCGCGTTCTCCAGTGATCTCAACCCCGCCGTCCTGCAGGCGCTGAAAAGCGTCCGGGGGGCACCCGTAAGCGACTCTCGTGCAAGAGCACTGGCGCTGGCGGCGCTCCGAGAACTCTACGAGGAAGCCGGTGTTCCCTTGGGCACGCCGCATGCAAAGGCGGAAGCGCCACTGCCCTTTCTTCCAGATCTCGCAAACTTGCGCTATATGGCTCGGGCCATTACTCCTCCGGGACACTCGAGGCGGTTCGATACACGCTTCTTCGCGATCTTCGCGGACGAAGCCGAAGTCGATACATCACGGGTTCTGGAAAGCCGGGAGCTCCAGGATTTGCAGTGGATCGATGTCAACGACCTCCCCTCGCTCCGGATACCGGAGATAACCGCAATCATCCTTTCGGATTTGAGAAGCGGCCTTAACACGGACCCGACGCTACCCTATGAGCGCTCCGTGCCCTTCTATTTCGCGCGCCGTGGGCGGCTCATCCGCACGCTTCTCTAAGGACCACCGTCGCATGTCACAGCCGACGCCCGGGTGCCCAGCACCGGTTGAGGAAATTCACTGGCCGTCGCTGATCGCGGCGGTCTCCGCCATCAGCGCCGTCGGCATCGCCATCGGCCTCGGCCTACCGCTGCTTTCGAGCATCATGGAGAACCGCGGCATCTCGTCGACGCTGATTGGTCTCAATTCGGCGATGGCCGGCGTGGCCTCCATGGTCGCGGCTTCCTTCACGACCAAATTCGCCCATCGCCACGGTGTTGCGCCGACGATGCTCTGGGCCGTCCTGCTCGCCGCAATCAGCGCCTTCGGCTTTTACTACATTACCAACTTCTGGCTCTGGTTTCCGCTGCGGGTCGTCTTCCATGGCGCCATTACCGTACTCTTCATCCTCTCCGAATTCTGGATCAACGCCACCGCCCCGCCAGCGAAACGGGGCTTCGTCCTCGGCATCTACGGCACGGTTCTATCCCTCGGCTTCCTGAGCGGGCCGCTGCTCTTCTCGATCCTCGGCAGCGAGGGTGTCTTGCCCTTCGTGGTCGGCGCCGGTGTCATTCTGCTCGCGGCCGTGCCAATCTTCCTCGCGCGGGACGAGAGCCCTGTCATCGACGAAAAGCCCGACCGCCATTTCATGCGCTACATCTTCCTGGTGCCGACCGCGACCGCCGCCGTCTTCATCTTCGGCGCGGTCGAATCGGGCGGGTTGTCGCTCTTTACGGTCTACGGGACACGATCGGGGTTCACCGAATCACAGGCGGCGCTGCTGCTGACCGTGATGGGCATCGGCAATTTCATCTTCCAGATTCCGCTCGGCATGCTGTCAGACCAGATCAAGGATAAGCGCACATTGCTGACGGCCATGACCGTTATCGGCCTCATTGGCGCCCTCTGTCTGCCGATGCTGGTGGAAAGCTGGTTCCTGATGGCGATCATTCTGTTGTTCTGGGGGGGCTGCGTCTCTGGTCTCTACACGGTCGGCCTCAGCCATCTCGGCTCGCGCCTGCAGGGCTCCGACCTTGCCGCGGCCAATGCGGCGTTCGTTTTCTCCTATGCGGTCGGCACGGTGGCCGGGCCGCAGGTGATCGGCGCATCGATGGATGTGGCTGGCAACAACGGTTTTGCCTGGGCGATTGCCGGGTTTTTCGGCCTTTACGTCGCGCTTTCGGTTGTAAGGATCGTTTTGAATCCAAAACGGTCTTGACTTTTCGGCCGCGATTTGTAGTTTCGCGCCAACCTTGCCCGTGGCCCGCAACCGGTTGTCCACGGCTTTCAATTTCATAAAGGCAGGACGACCATGGCAAAAGCCACCACCATCAAGATCAAGTTGCTGTCGACAGCCGACACGGGTTTCTTCTACGTCACGACCAAGAACAGCCGTACGATGACGGACAAGATGACCAAGACCAAGTATGATCCGGTCGCCAGAAAGCACGTCGAGTTCAAGGAAACCAAGATCAAGTAAGATCTGACGTTTCGTGGGATCAAGGGGCGCCAACCGCAAGGTTTGGCGCCCCTTTCCGTTGGTGCGCCAAGAAGCGGCCGCCGACTGTTCGGAGGCCGTCCCGCCTGCGTGTGCGCACAGGCAAGAATCAAAAAGCGCTGTCCCTTCCGGAACAGCGCTTTGAATGGGGGTCGGCTGGCTACTGACCGCGGCACGAGGATTCCGCAGGTGTCAAAAGCCAACCGACCGACCCCACGACCCAGGAGATGCGGCGGACCTGAGCATCATGGGGTAACCGAAGCTGATGGAAGCTATGCCCCCGCATTTATCAGCATCACCTGAAAATAGAAAAAAATCAATGAATTCTTAATGCGCGAAGCGGTGTCGCTCGGCGCATGGTTAATTCCGTATCACATCGGCACATGTAAATGCTTGCGCGCCGCCGCTACCAAACCCCTCGGTAGCATCGTTGCGGCGGAGAATACAACTTTAAAGGCATATCGCAAGAGGGATCCGGAATTTCATCAAGCCACCAGCAGGTGGTGACAGGCTCGGTTCTTTCCGTCAGGCTGCAGCCGCCACCACTCTGTTGCGACCCTCGTTCTTCGCCTGGTAGAGCGCCATATCTGCGCGCTTCAGCAAAGCTTCTGTCGTGTCGCCTTCCAGTTTCAGGCCGGCAATGCCCATGGACGCGGTGATGACCAGCGCGCCGTCCGCATGCGGTATCGAGAATGGCTGACTCTCGATGATATGCCGCAACCGCTCGGCAACGGCGGCCGCCATCTCCGGCGGTGTGTCGGGCATGACCACGACGAACTCTTCGCCGCCAAAGCGGCAGGCCAGATCGGCGCCGCGGACGGTGGAGCGGATGCGGTTGGCAAATTCGCGCAACACCTCATCACCAACATCGTGACCATAGGTGTCGTTGACCTGCTTGAACCGATCGATGTCGGTCATGCAGATCGACAACGGGCGACCGCGTGCTCCCGCACGATCGAGCAGCAGCTTCAGATGATTGTCGAGATAGCGGCGGTTGTGCAGCCCTGTCAGGCCATCGGTGACCGCCAGCTCGATCGTCTGCTGCACGCTCTTTCTCAGCATGTCGTTGCAATGCTTGCGCCTGATCTGGGTCAACGAGCGGGCAACAAGCTCATTGGGATCAACCGGCCGGATGATGTAGTCGGTAATACCGAGATCGAGCGCACGCACGATCATCTCGTCATTGCCCTGCTCCGTGATCAGCAGGATCGGAATGAAACGTGTGCGCTCCAGCGATCGCAACTGCGAGCACAATCGCAAGGGATCGTAATCGTCGAAGTTGGCGTTGACGATGACGAGGTCGAAATTGTTCTCGGCCGCCTCGAACAGCGCCGCCTGCGGGTCGGAGATAACAGAGACATCGGCAATCGGCTTGAGCGTGCGCTGCAGCCGCTCCTGAGAGGAGCCGCGGCCATCGACCAGGAGGATATTGCCCGGCTCGTCCGGACGGTCCTGACGGGCCAGTTCCTGCAGGCCGATAGTCTGCGCCGTCTGGGCCCGCAGCCGCAATTCGTCGCTGACGTTCTTCAGGCGGACGAGGCTCTTCACCCGCGACATCAACTGAAGATCGTTGACCGGCTTCGTCAAGAAATCGTCGGCGCCGGCCTTTAACCCGCGAACCCGATCGGACGGCTGGTCGAGTGCCGTCACCATGACGACGGGAATATGTGCTGTGCGTGCATTGGCCTTCAGACGTTCGCAGACCTCGAAGCCGTCGATGCCGGGCATCATGATGTCGAGAAGCACCAGGTCGACCGGTGTCGTCTCGCAGAGCGTCAGCGCCGTATGGCCATCACCCGCCGTCAGCACATCGAAATACTCAGCGAGCAGACGCGCTTCGAGAAGCTTAACGTTGGCAGGCACGTCATCGACAACAAGAATGCGCGCAGTCATATCAATTTTCCCGCCAGTTAGGCATCGCCAAGGTAGGTCTTGATCGTCTCAATAAACTTTGGCACAGAAATCGGTTTTGAAACATAGGCTTCGCATCCGCCCTGACGGATACGTTCCTCGTCGCCCTTCATGGCGAAGGCAGTCACGGCGATCACCGGGATGACGTGCAACTCATCGTCTTCCTTCAACCACTTCGTGACTTCGAGCCCGGAGACCTCCGGCAGCTGAATGTCCATCAAAATCAGATCGGGGCGATACTTCCGCGCCAGCTCGAGCGCCTCCATACCGTTGCGCGTCTGGATCGTCGCGTAGCCGGAAGCCTCAATCAGGTCTCGGAAGAGCTTCATGTTCAGCTCGTTATCCTCAACAATCATTACCTGTTTGGGCATG
The DNA here is from genome assembly GCF_014851895.1 of Ensifer sp. ENS11. NCBI lineage: Bacteria > Pseudomonadati > Pseudomonadota > Alphaproteobacteria > Hyphomicrobiales > Rhizobiaceae > Ensifer > Ensifer sp. ENS11. Next base: position 92,387 of record NZ_JACVAN010000002.1, read on the forward strand.
TCGATCCCTTGCTGTCCGTCGTCTTCTTGCAAGTCTTCTCAAGACATCTAAGTTGCAGAACCAACGACTCGACCCATTTCCTCAAGTTCACCGATAAACCTATTTGGTTGAAAAATAGGTAATTCCGGGCGTAAAAACAGTAGGAGGCCAAGACATTGAAGAGCGCCGACGAAATCGCCATCGACATTCTCTCCTGGCTTGCCGGCGAGCCGGACCTGCTGTCCCGATTTCTGGCGCTGACCGGCACGGACCCGTCCTCCCTGCGCAACGCGATCGGCGAGCCGGGCTGCATGGGTGGGCTCATCGCCTTTCTTATGGACCACGAACCAACGTTGATCGCTTTCTGCGATGCAACAGGGACAGCCCCGCAGGATGTCGTGCGTGCGCATGAGAAGCTTTCCGGCGCCGCCGATCTGCAGGACAGCTGAGCTTGAGCAACACCGTCTTCGAAGATGAAATCCGCCTTAGCAACCGCCCGCTTGTTATCAGCGACATCGATGAAGTCGTGCTCGAATTCCTGGATCCATTCCGGTCCTTTCTCGAAAGCCGCGACCACGTCCTCTTGCCGCGCTCCTTCCGGCTGACCGGCAACATCATCCATCGCGCAACGGAGCGGGCAGCGAGCGAGGCTGACGTCAAGGACATGCTCGATGCCTTCTACGCCACGCAGGATCGCTGGCAGACGCCGACTGCCGGCGTTGTCGAGACTCTCCGTGAATTGTCCAAGCAGGCTGACATCGTCTTCCTGACGGCCATGCCACCGCGCCATGCGGCCGCGCGTCGTGCTCTGCTCGACCGGCTCGATCTTCCCTATCCACTGCTCGCATCCGAGGAACCCAAAGGGCCGATCGTTCAGCGCCTGCATGCCGGACGGGCGCTTCCCGTTGTTTTCATCGACGATATCGCGCGCAACCTGCAATCGGTGCAGGAGCACGCGCCATCCTGCCTGCTGATCAATCTGATGGCGAACGCCGAGTTTCGGGCGCTCGCGCCTCAACCGGCGGACTGCGTTCACATTGCTAGCGACTGGGTCGACGCTGCGAATGCCATTCGCGCGCATTTCCAGCGATAGCGGCACCCGGACCAGCAGATCGAGACCTGCAAGACGACGCGCAAAATCCGACCAGCGGCTTGGCGTCGGCAACCTGACATGCAAGGCAATTTCCAACGCGGCCTCCCTTGAGACTCGTTAGCGTAGAGCGTAAAGTCCCAATGTTCAACATTTGTTCCAGATATGCTCGACAGTGGTTCTCAAACTCCAGGCTTCTGCCGTGACTGCCTCAGGGAACAGACCGCGACGGCGCGACGCTGCCTTGCCTGCGGCAGCCCCCGTCTGTTGCGTCATGCCGAGCTCTACGACCTGACTCTAGCCCATATCGACTGTGATGCGTTTTACGCCTCCGTCGAGAAGCGGGACAATCCGGAGCTTGCCGACAAGCCAGTGATTATCGGCGGCGGCAAGCGCGGCGTCGTCTCGACGGCTTGTTACATCGCCCGCATTCACGGCGTGCGCTCGGCAATGCCGATGTTTAAGGCGCTTGAGGCCTGCCCGCAGGCGGTCGTGATCAAGCCCGACATGGAAAAATACGTTCGCGTCGGCCGCGAGGTCCGCACGTTGATGCAGGAACTGACACCGCTGGTGCAGCCGCTCTCCATCGATGAGGCCTTCCTGGAGCTCAGCGGCACCCAACGGCTGCACCACGATCCCCCCGCGCGCACCCTCGCCCGCTTTGCCCGCCGTGTCGAACAGGAGATCGGCATTACCGTCTCCGTCGGCCTTTCCTACTGCAAGTTCCTCGCCAAGGTTGCCTCCGATCTGCAGAAGCCTCGCGGCTTCTCGGTAATCGGCCAGGCCGAGGCGCTCGAATTCCTGAGAGAAAGGCCGGTGACCTTGATCTGGGGCGTCGGCAAGGCGTTCGCCGCCACGCTGGAGCGCGATGGCATTCGCACGATCGGTCAGCTTCAGACGATGGAGGAAGCCGACCTCATGCGCCGCTACGGCACCATGGGCCAGAGGCTCTACCGCCTGTCGCGCGGCCTCGACGAAAGAACGGTCGAGATCGACGGCGAGGCGAAAAGCGTATCGTCAGAGACGACATTCAACGACGATCTCGCCCGCTACGACGATCTCGTCACGCATCTGCGTCGGCTGAGCGAACAGGTCGCCCACCGCCTGCGTAAATCCGAACTCGCCGGCCAGACCGTCGTTTTGAAGCTGAAGACTGCCGACTTCAAGACCAGGACTCGCAACCGCCGCCTCGACAGTCCGACGCGGCTCGCAGACCGTATCTTCCGCACCGGGCTGCAGCTTCTGGAGAAGGAAGTTGACGGCACGAAGTACCGGCTGATCGGCATCGGAGTCAGCGATCTTTCCAGCCCCGATCTCGCAGATCCCCCCGATCTGGTCGATCCAGCCGCAACCCGTCGTGCCGCCGCCGAGGACGCCATCAACAAGCTGCGCGACAAGTTCGGCAAGGCCAGCGTCGAAACCGGCTACACCTTTGGCAGCCGCAAGCGCGATCACTAGTGCGTTATCGGCGGCGGCTTGACGTATCCTGCAACGATAAAAACATGCAGCAATTCAAAGTGCTACAGCGACCTTTGCGCGTCTAATAAGACGCGCGGCGCTGTAGGTCGATCGGGACAAATTCTTTAAAGATTTCAGCGTAAGCTTGTCGGCCAGTTTACGTGTTGGGATGAGTGTATGGTATTGCGTTTCGCTCTCACGGCCAGCGTCGTCGTCTTCTTGTTTTCGCCTGCGGTCGGCTTTGCCGGCAGCAACGCACCGCTGCAGATCATCGTTTCGAAGAACCAGCAATCCCTCGTCGTCTATGACGGCGACGCGGTGATCGCAACGTCGGCAGTCTCTACCGGCAAGGCCGGCCATTCCACACCGACGGGCATCTTCTCGATCCTTGAAAAACGCCGTCACCACAAATCCAACATCTATTCGAATGCGCCGATGCCCTTCATGCAGCGACTGACCTGGTCAGGCATTGCGCTGCATGGCTCCAATCACGTGCCGGCCTATCCGGCTTCGCACGGTTGCGTGCGCCTGCCGAGCAAGTTTGCCGCCAGCCTCTTCAAGATGACGTCGCGCGGCGTGCATGTCCTGATAACCGATCGGCAGGTCAGCCCCACCGAAGTGTCGAGCGCCGTGCTCTTCCAGCGCAACCCGGCGCCCGGCGAGAACCCCGCACCGCTGTCGGATGTGCCCCTCCGCCCGGCGATCAGCCAGACCGAGACCATGCCGGTCGAAGTGGCGATGACCGAGGCATCGACCGCCAACTCAGTCATCAAAGCAGAAGACCGCGAGCCGATCCGCATGCTGATCACCCGACGCGGCGAGCGCGATATCAAGCGTGAAGTCCAGTCGGCGCTGAACCAACTCGGCTATGTCGCCGGCGTGCCGGACGGCCACATCGGCCCGGACACGACCGCCGCCATCAACGCGTTCCAGACTGCCGAGGGATCGACCGTCGATGGCAAGCTGACGCCGGAGCTGACTGAGGCGATCTTCAGGAAAGCGGGCCGCGACGTTCCCCCCAACGGGGTGATCCTTGTCCGCCAGGGTTTCAAGCCGATTTTCGAGGCAGGCGTCACGATCGACAAGCCGGAGCAGGCGCTCGGCACGCATTTCCTGCAATTTCAAGAGATTGACGAGGGAAAGAGCGAAGGCAAGTGGTACGGCGTACCGCTCGAAAACCATCTGCCGTCATCGGTGAAGAAGCGCCTCGGGATCGCCGCCGACGCCGACGCATCAGCCTTCAATGCCGTCCAGCGCACGCTCGGGCGCCTGACGGTCTCCGACGACGTCCGCGAACGGATCGGCGGCCTGCTTGCAGACGGTTCGTCGCTGTCGATTTCGGACATGGAGAGCGGGCTCGAAACCGGCGACGGGACCGATTTCATCACAATCACCCGCGCATCCCCGCGGGGCTGATGCCCTGCGCAGTCGATCCGATACTCAAAAGCTGCGCTGCAGCCGCGCCTGACGTTCCGTATCTTTATACGCCGCCGGCTCAAGCAATCATGCAGCGCGGTCAGACGAGTTCAACGTCGACCACACCCGGAGCCGAGCGAAGTGCTGCGGCAATCTCCGGCGAAATCCTGAACTTCTCGTTGAGTTCGACCTCGATCTCGCGCTGGCCGTTATCCTTGATGACGATGAAGGAAACGAGACCCTCGCCCCTCGCATTCAAATGGGCGGCGATCGACTTCAGTGGTCCTGAATCGCGCACATAAACGCGCAGCGCCTTCTGCATCTGCAGCGATTCTTCCTCGAGCGAGCGCAGGGTCTGGATGCGAAGGCCGATGCCTTCCGGCCGCTCCTCCGCCTGAACCGTCATCACCAGCGATTTGCCGGGCTCAAGCAGGTCGCGATACTGGTGCAGCATTTCCGAAAACAGCACGGCCTCGAACTGACCGGACGAATCCGAGAAAGCGATGATGCCCATCTTGTTGCCGGTTCGGGTCTTGCGCTCCTGTCTGGAGGTAACGGTGCCGGCGAGACGTCCCGCCGTTGCGCCCTTCTTCACCGCTCCGGCGAAATCGCCGAAGGTCTGGACGCGCATCTTGGCGAGCAGCGGGTTGTAGGTGTCGAGCGGATGGGCCGAGAGATAGAAGCCCAGCACCTGAAACTCGCGGTGCAGCTTTTCTGAGGCGAGCCACGGCGTGTAGGTGGGAAGCGAGATCCGTTCCGGTCCGGTCGCGGCCCCCGCACCGAACATATCGCTCTGTCCGCTCGTCTTGTTTTCCTGCGCGCGCTGGGCAAAGCCGAGGATGCGATCGAGACCGCCGACCAGCTCGGCACGGTCGTAACCGAAGCAATCGAAGGCGCCGGCCGCGATCAGGCTTTCGAACACACGCCGGTTGAGCAGCTTCGGGTCGATCCTCAGGCAGAAATCCTCAAGGCTCGCAAACTCGCGGTCGCCGCGAACGGCAACGATATGCTCGACTGCCGATTCGCCGACACCCTTGATGGCGGCCAATGAGTAGTAGATGCGCTTGTCGCCGGTCTGGAAATGCCGGAAGGAGGACTGGACCGACGGCGCAATCACCTGGATGCCGAGGCGCCCGGCATCCTGACGGAAGTCGTTGACCTTCTCCGTGTTGGCCATATCGAGCGTCATCGACGCCGCCAGGAACTCGACCGGATAGTGCGCCTTCATATAGGCCGTCTGATAGGAGACGATGGCGTAGGCGGCAGCGTGCGACTTGTTGAAGCCGTAGTTGGCGAACTTGGCGAGAAGATCGAAGATCAGATCGGCCTGCGGCTTCGATACCTCGTTCTTGACCGCGCCGTCGACGAAACGGGCGCGCTGCTTGTCCATTTCCTCCTTGATCTTCTTGCCCATGGCGCGACGCAGAAGGTCGGCTTCGCCGAGCGAATAGCCCGACAGGACCTGGGCGATCTGCATCACCTGCTCCTGGTAGACGATAACGCCCTGCGTTTCCTTGAGCAGATGGTCGATCTTCGGATGGATCGATTCGATCTCTTCTTCGCCGTGCTTGCGGGCGTTGTAGACCGGGATATTCTCCATCGGGCCCGGACGATAAAGCGCCACCAGCGCAATAATGTCCTCGATGCAGTCTGGCCGCATACCGATCAGCGCCTTGCGCATGCCGGCACTTTCCACCTGGAACACGCCGACCGTCTCGCCGCGCGACAGCATCTCGTAGGTCTTCTCGTCGTCGAGCGGAATGCTGGCGAGATCGACCTCGATGCCGCGCAGCTTGACGAAGTCGACGGCGACCTTCAGCACGGTCAGCGTTTTCAGGCCGAGGAAGTCGAATTTTACCAGGCCGGCCTGCTCGACCCATTTCATGTTGAACTGCGTCACCGGCATATCGGAACGCGGATCGCGATACATCGGCACGAGCTTTGACAGCGGCCGGTCGCCGATCACGATACCGGCTGCGTGGGTCGAGGCATGGCGATAGAGACCCTCGATCTTCTGCGCGATGTCGAGAAGACGGGCGACGACGGGTTCCTTTTCCGCCTCTTCCTGCAGGCGCGGTTCTTCCTCGATCGCCTTTGACAGCGGCGTCGGGTTGGCCGGATTGTTGGGCACGAGCTTGCAGATCTTGTCGACCTGGCCATAGGGCATCTCGAGCACGCGGCCGACGTCGCGCAGCGCCGCGCGCGCCTGAAGCGAACCGAAGGTGATGATCTGGGCCACCTGCTCGCGGCCGTATTTCGCCTGGACGTAGCGAATGACTTCTTCGCGCCGGTCCTGACAGAAGTCGATGTCGAAGTCGGGCATCGATACGCGTTCCGGATTGAGGAAGCGTTCGAACAGCAGTGAGAACCGCATCGGGTCGACATCGGTGATCGTCAGCGCATAGGCGACGAGCGAGCCCGCGCCCGAACCGCGTCCCGGGCCGACGGGGATGTCCTGCTGCTTGGCCCATTTGATGAAGTCGGCAACGATCAGGAAGTAGCCGGGGAACTTCATGCGCTCGATGACGCTGAGTTCGAACGCCAACCGCTCGCGGTACTCTTCCTCTGTATAGCCGGGCGCCATGCCGAGCTTGCGCAACCGATCGTTGAGCCCCTCTTCCGCCTGCCGGCGCAACTCGCTGGACTCGGCACGCTCGGCCTCCTCCGGATCGTCCGAGGCGCCGGTGAAGCGTGGCAGGATCGGCCCGCGCGTCTTCAGCATGAACGAGCAGCGCCGCGCGATCTCGATGGTATTTTCGAGCGCCTCGGGCAGGTCGGCAAAAAGTGCCGCCATTTCCTTCCGGCTCTTGAGATAATGATCCGGCGTCAACCGGAACCGACTGTCGTCGGAAACCATGGCGTTGTGAGCGACCGCCATCAGCGCGTCGTGCGCGTCATAGTCGGATGGCGAGGGAAAGAACGCCTCGTTGGTCGCAACCAGAGGCACATCGAACTTGTACGCCAGATCGATCATCCGGCTTTCATGTCGGCGGTCAAAGTTTCCGTGCCGTTGCAGCTCGATATAGAGCCGATCGCCGAAGAGATCCTTTAGGGCTTCCAGGCGTGCCTCGGCCAAGGCCGTCGAGCCGGATTTCACCGCCATGTCGATCGGGCCGCCGCCTGCGCCCGAAAGGGCGATCAGCCCGTCGGTGCCGGCCTCCACGAGCCACGACCGCGTGATCCTCGTGACCTGGCTGCCTTCGCCGCCGAGATAGGCGCGGCTTACCAGATCGACCAGTCGTGTGTAGCCGTCGTCCGTCGCGGCGATCAGGACGATGGCCGGCAGCTTGGCGAGCTGCTGGGCATGGCTGCGACGTTCGCCGTCACCGTCGTCTTCCATGTCGATCGACAACTGACAGCCGGTCAGCGGCTGCAGGCCGTCTTCGGCCGCCTTCTGGGAAAATTCAAGGGCTGCGAAAAGATTGTTGGTGTCGGCGATACCGATCGCCGGCTGAGCATCGGCCACAGCCTTGCCGATCACCTTCTTCAAAGGCAGTGCGCCTTCGAGCAGCGAAAAAGCCGAGTGAACACGCAAATGCACGAACTGCGGATCCGCAGTCGTCTGATCGTTCCGTTCCCCGCTGCCGTGATCCGCCATCTCTACATCCTGATTCCTGTCAGGGTGTCAGGATATCCCGTTTATCACCCGCCATGTCCAGTTTTGCATCGTGGGCCGGCGTTCTTTTCAACGGTGCTGGTGTCGGGGGTGCTGTGCCGGGATAATATCGAGCGACCCCGCATCGGGGTCGCGCAGCATCTTGAGTATGCCCAGGGATCAAAGTCCGAGAGCGATGAAGGCAACGCTGGCGACAAACAGGCCCATCGATGTGAAGGCGGCGAGGTCACGAACAAAATCAGTCATAACATGGCTCCTTTTCCGTTATGTATCCACTTTGTTCTTTTTTTGTTCTCTCGTCAATCGCTGTTGAGCACACCGCCCGCTTTCCACCGCGCATGGTTAACCGCATCAACAAAGAGCGTTTGAGGTAATTAACCGAAACCTTGAGCGCTCCGTCCATCGCGCCTATGACTGGACCAACCACACGGAGCACAACGACATGACTGCACGCCTGACCCTGCCTCTCGTTTTTCTGCTTCCTTCCCTCGCCCTTGCCGCCGAGGCGATTGATCCCGGCCGCATTGTCCCGGCCGCGACAGGCGACTGGGACAAGAATGGTGCTGGCGATCTGGCGCTGCTGGTGAAGCCCGATGACGGGACAGACGAGAACAATGCCGTCTATATCTATCTCGCCGGCGAAGACGGCCCGCTGGCGCTCAAGTCGGCCGTTCCGAACAAGGTCTGGGGGCAATACGGCATGGCCGGCCAGGCACCGTCCGTCACGGCGCTTGCGAATGGTTCGCTGGTGATTACCACCCACAACGATTCGGTCGGGCGTGACCGTTGGGAACAGAAGCTGACGATCGCCTATCGCAATTTCGACTTTGTCGTCGGCGGCTACACCTACTCGTCCTATGACACGCTCAATCTCGACAATACCTCGCACTGCGACCTGAATGTGCTGACGGGCAAGGGCAAATCGAACGACAAGCCCGTCAGCGCCAAAGGCGAGCTTGTGCTTCTCGATGACTGGAACGACGACCGCGGCCAGCACGCCTGCGGCATCTAATCGAGCTATTTGTTCCCTTTTTGTTCTTTACATCGACGGAATGTCGCGGCATGCTGCCAGGGAACAAACAAGGTGTTCTCATGGCCAGCATCGAGCAGCTCAAAGACTTCATCGTGGAAGCCAAATCGAAGACATATGTCGGTGGCGGGATAACAAGCCCGCCATCGCGCGCGGGCTCGCGCGATATCGGCTACCAACGCGACCGGTGGCGGTATCTCGACAGTTACTTCGGTGGGACCGATTTCGCAGGACAGGAAACCGTCTGGTTCGAGGACGACACCCGCTGGGCCATGAATTATTTCGGCCGCGTCATCCGGCCCGATCTGATCGATGCGGAACGCGCCGGCATCGTCATCAAAGCCGCGCTCGATACCATGTATCGCGAGAAGCGGCACTTTCTCGGTGGAATGGAATATCGCCACGCCTACGGCTACTACATCGACAACAGCCGCGGCGACACCGGGCACTTTTCCGGACGTGAAGTCATCTTTGTCGACGGCGACGAAGCCTACGAACTCGACTATCGAGGTGGCCTCATCGTGCCTTAAACTAAAGGTTTCGCATCACATTGATATCGCGCGCTCCATTGGAAACGGGCTTTGACGCGAGCGTTATTTCAGCTCGACGACCTTGCCGTCCTCGATCGTCACCCGCCGGTCCATAAGCGATGCCAGCTCGTGATTGTGCGTGGCGATCAGGGCTGCAAGACCGGACTGGCGAGCCAATGCTTCGAGCGCTTCGAAGACGTATCCCGCAGTTTCCGGATCGAGATTGCCGGTCGGCTCATCGGCCAGCAATACCAAGGGAGCATTGGCAACGGCGCGGGCGATCGCCACGCGCTGCTGTTCGCCGCCTGAAAGCTCCGACGGGCGGTGATCGGCGCGGTGGCCGATACGCATGTAGTCGAGCAGCGCCCGCGCACGCTCGGCGGCCTCAGCCTTGCCAAGGCCGGCGATCAGCTGCGGCATCATGATGTTTTCGAGAGCGGTGAACTCCGGAAGCAGATGATGGAACTGGTAGACGAAACCGATCTCGTTGCGACGGATAGCGGTGCGCCTGTCGTCGTTGAGACCGTCGCAGGTCACGCCGTTGACCACGACCTTTCCGCCATCCGGCCGCTCCAGCAGGCCCGCAACATGCAGAAGCGTCGACTTGCCAGTGCCTGACGGCGCCACAAGCGCAACGGTCTCGCCGCTTTTCAGCGTGAAGTCCGCGCCCTTGAGGATCGAGAGGAAGGTGTCCCCCTGCCCGTAATTACGCTCGATGCCCGAAAGCTGCAGTGCCACGCGCGCATTCATTCAGATGATGTCCTTGTCATTCGTACCGCAGGGCCTGCACGGGATCGAGGCGCGAGGCGCGCCATGCCGGAAAGATCGTGGCAAGGAACGACAGGCTGAGGGCCATGACGACGACGAGGATCGTCTCGTCGGCGTTCATATCTGCCGGCAACTGGCTGAGGAAATAGAGCTCGGGGCTGAACAGCGTCGTGCCTGAAATCCAGGAGAAGAATTGGCGAATGGACTCAATGTTCAGGCAGACGACGACACCGAGCAGCACGCCGGCAACGGTTCCCGCCGCACCGATGGCAGCTCCAGTCATGAAGAAGATGCGCATGACGGAGCCGGAGGTCGCGCCCATCGTGCGAAGGATGGCGATGTCGCTCCCCTTGTCCTTCACCAGCATGATCAGTCCGGAAATGATGTTCAGCGCCGCGACCAGAACGATCAACGTCAGGATCATGAACATCACATTACGCTCGACCTCGAGCGCCGAGAAGAACGTCTTGTTGCGGTCGCGCCAATCGGTGATGAAGATCTGCCGCTCGGCAGCGTCCTCGACCGGCTTGCGCAAATCGTCGACCATATCGGGGTGCTCGACGAAGATCTCGATCTGCTGGGCCAAGCCTTCGGCATTGAAGAACAGCTGCGATTCCTCAAGCGGCATGAAGATGATCGACGCATCATATTCCGACATACCGATCTCGAAGATTGCCGAGACCGTATAGGCCTTGACCCGCGGGTTCATGCCCATCGGCGTGACGTCGCCGTTCGGCGATGTCAGCGTGATCGTGCCGCCCACCTGAATGCCGAGCTGCTCAGCCATACGTGAACCGATCGCCACGCCGGTGCCGGCGGCGAAGCCGACGAGATCGCCGGATTGAATATGGTCGGAGACCGACTTCATCTTGCTGAGGTCATCGGCGCGGATGCCGCGCACGAGCGCACCGGTCGAAGAATCGCCGACGCCCTGGGCCAGAACCTGGCCTTCGACCAGCGGGATCGCCATCGTCACACCCTTCACACCGGAAAAGCGGGTGGCGAGGTCGGGGTAATTGTTGAGCGGACCGTCGATCGGTTGCACGATCATGTGGCCATTGATGCCGAGGATGCGCGAGATGAGCTCGGTGCGAAAACCGTTCATCACCGCCATGACGATGATCAGCGTCGCGACGCCGAGCATGATGCCGATGAAGGAGAAGCCGGCGATCACCGAAATGAAGGCTTCCTTGCGCCGCGAACGCAGATAGCGCCAGGCGACCATGCGCTCAAAGGCGGAAAAAGGGCGGCTGGCGGACTTTGCAGACTGGCCAGCGGCCTGCACCTGATCTTCCGTCACGGCGGTCATCCTGCCTCCCCTTGCCTCACTTACTTCGTCGCGATCAGCTTGTTGAGGGCTGCCTCGACAGTCATGGTCTCGCGCTCACCGGTCTTGCGATCCTTGAGCTCGACTTCGCCGTTGGCGATAGAACGCGGTCCGACGATGATCTGGACAGGTACGCCGATAAGATCGGCAGAGGCGAACTTGGCGCCGGCGCGGTCGTCCGTATCGTCGAGCAGCGCATCGAATCCTGCGGCGCCGAGCTTCGAATAGAGCGTCTCGCAGGCTGCGTCGCAAGCGGCATCGCCCGCTTTCATGTTGATGATCACACCATCGAACGGCGAGATCGACTTCGGCCAGATGATGCCGTTGTCGTCATGCGACGCCTCGATGATCGCCGGAACCAGCCGTGTCGGGCCGATGCCGTAGGAGCCCATATGGACCGCGTGTTCCTTGCCATCCGGACCGAGAACCTTCGCGCCCATCGCCTCGGAATACTTGGTGCCGAAGTAGAAGATATGGCCGACTTCGATGCCGCGTGCCGACAGGCGATCGCCTTCGGCGACTTCGTTGAACGCCGCTTCGTCGTGCATTTCGGACGTGGCCGCGTAGCGCGAGGTCCACTTGTCGAAGATCGTCTTCAGACCAGCGACATCATCGAAATTGGTGTCTTCGCCGGGAATATCGAAGCCGAGGAAGTCCTTGTGGCAGAACACTTCGGATTCACCGGTTTCGGCGAGAATGATGAATTCATGGCTGAGATTGCCGCCAATCGGTCCGGTGTCGGCACGCATCGGAATGGCACGCAGCCCCATGCGCGAGAAGGTGCGCAGGTAAGCGGCGAACATCTTGTTATAGGCGTGCTCGGCACCTTCGCGGTCGAGATCGAAGGAATAGGCATCCTTCATCAGGAACTCGCGCGAGCGCATGGTGCCGAAGCGCGGACGGATCTCGTCGCGGAACTTCAGCTGGATATGGTAGAGATTGAGCGGCAGATTGCGGTAGGACTTCACGTAGGAACGGAAGACATCCGTGATCATTTCCTCATTGGTCGGACCATAGAGCATCGGCCGATCCTGGCGGTCCTTGATGCGCAGCATTTCCTTGCCATAGGCGTCATAACGGCCGCTCTCCTGCCAAAGCTCGGCGGACTGCAGCGTCGGCATCAAAAGCTCATTCGCGCCGGTGCGGTTCTGCTCTTCGCGAACGATCGCATTGACCTTGTCGAGAACCCGCTTTCCGAACGGCAGCCAGGTATAGATCCCCGAGGACTGCTGCCGGATCATGCCCGTCCGGAGCATAAGACGGTGGGAAACGATTTCCGCTTCCTTCGGATTTTCCTTCAAGATGGGCATGAAAAAGCGGGACAGGCGCATGACGGGTTCCAGAACTTGATGAACGTCGCACTATCGACGGATTCGGGCGAAATGACGTTGAGCTCAGGTACGCCGGTCTCGCCGAAAACAGGCAAAGGCGACCATTGCTTCTTGGGGTCGGCTCTCAAATTTCCGTCACCGACAAGTCGGCAGGAACCTTTCCGAGCCCTGCGTTCATAGCCGCTTCGCGCCCGGATGAAAACCCTGCTTGCAGAAGGAACCACACAGAGTGGATCGAGAGATTCGAAGGAGAACCGACAAGCCAAAAGCTGCGTCAAAAGAGCACGGTAGTAACAGTATTGCGACGATGCTTGTCAACGGAGAAATTTTATCCAACTGTAGCAAAAATGCAAAAAAATAAGGTGACATCGCCCAATGTTTGGGCTAATTTCGGCTCACAAAACAGGCATGAAGTCTAAATTCTTGCCGACTTTCGCGGTCAAGTCTTGGGAGGATAAGATCTTAGGCGCGCTTCGTCGCTGCCGCCGGAAACGGATTAAAGATCACGCGATACTTGAAAAACAAGGCTTTTAGCCTTGTTTTTTTTTGCCTTTCGCCAAGCGAACCCTCATCGGAGCACCCGGGCTTTCTTGAACTATGTCAATTTCGGGGCGGTCAATCGTAGGATTGCCCGGGTTTCGCGCAGAGAGGCACCCGAGAGAACTCTACGGGCCTGTGCAGCGGTAAATCGATAATACTTAACTGGGGATTGTGAGGAAGCGGACACGATCACTCGATATCCCTAGACGCCGAGCGCCCACATGCTTGCCGATGCTTGGCTCAATAGAACTTCGGATAGAAGCGCGGAATGCTGTCGATGCCGTAGCCGAGCCGCACCGACACAATGTACCAGGCAAGCTGGATGACCGCCGCGATTGCAGTTGTCAGCAGGATGACCCGTTTGGCACGGAACCGCGCCGGCGCGCTTTCGACAGTGCCGGGCACCACCTCGTTTTCCTCCGCCTGCGTGCGCACGCCAAGCGGCAGCACTGCAAACAGCGTCAGCCACCAGATAATGAAGTAGATGGCAAAGGTTGAAAAAAGCGGCATTTCCGGCTCCTGATGAAGACCTGTCCCGAACTGGCTACTGGCCCTCAACGGAACGATCCTCGCGATATTCTACTGCATAATTCCTTAAATCGGCATCGATTTAAGGAGAAAATTATGCAGCAAGTTTAAAGTGTTACAGCGTGCTGAGCGCGTCAAACTTGACGCGCGGCGCTGTAGCCCGCTTATAACGCCACCGGCGCGATCACACAAACCGGCATCGCGCGGTCAACTGTCACACCTGTTCAAGCTCGATCAACGTGCCTTGAAAATCCTTCGGGTGCAGAAAAAGCACCGGCTTGCCGTGAGCGCCGATCTTCGGCTCGCCGTCACCGAGAACCCGCGCGCCGGACGCCTTCAGCGTGTCACGGGCAGCAATGATGTCCTCGACCTCGTAGCAAATGTGATGCATGCCGCCGGACGGGTTCTTGGCGAGAAACGCCGCAATCGGCGAGGCATCGCCGAGCGGCTCCAGCAGTTCGACCTTGGTGTTGGGAAGCGCGACGAAAACGACGGTGACACCGTGCTCGGGCAAGGCTTGCGGCTCGGTCACCGAAGCGCCGAGCGTCACTCGGTAGCCCTCAGCAGCGGATGCCAGATCCGGCACGGCGATTGCCACATGGTTTACACGTCCAAGCATCGCGATCCTCCAACCTTCGGGCTGTTTTCAAGCCCCCGGACGTCTACAGCGCCGGGAGCCTGAAGGAAATCAGACTTTGGTGACGAACACGGTCACCACGGGCTTCTTGCCCCAGATCTGGTTGACGGTGCTACGCACGGCGCGGCGCACCGCCTCCTGCAGCATGGCCAGATCCTTGCGCTTGGCACGCGGGATGCTTTCGACAGCACCGAGCACGGCGTCATAGAGCGTGTCTTCCATGTCCTCGCCCTCGTCGTCGAACTCGGGCAAGCCGATGGCAACGAGGTCAGGATCACCGAGGAAATCGTAGCGGTTGTCGAGCACGACGTTGACTGAGACATGTCCGGCAAAGGAGAGCTTGCGCCGCTCACCGATGCCCATTTCCTCGAAATCACCGATCAGCGAGCCATCCTTGTAGATCCGGCCATGCGGCGCAGTGTCGATGACTTCGGCCGGACCTGGCGCCAGCCGCAGCATATCGCCGTTGCGAAGCCGCGGAACGCTGGCGATACCCGACTGCAGGCCAAGTTCGGCATGCGCCGTCAGGTGTGCGGCCTCACCATGCACCGGCACGAGGATCTGCGGACGGACCCACTGGTACATCTGCTGCAGCTCGCTGCGACGCGGGTGGCCCGACACATGCACCAGCGCTTCACTGTCGGTGATGATGTGAATGCCCTGCTCGATCAGGCCGTTCTTGATGTCGTTGATCGCCTTCTCGTTACCGGGAATGGTACGCGACGAAAACACGACCGTATCGCCGGCGGAAAAGGCGACGTTGCGCATCTCGTCGCGGGCGATCTTGGCAAGTGCGGCACGGGGTTCGCCCTGGCTACCGGTCAGGATCACCACGACCTTGTCGCGCGGCACATAGCCGAACTCGTCTTCGGCGAGGAAAGGCTTGATGCCTTCCATCAGGCCGAGATCGCGGGCGACGGCGACGACGCGCTTCATCGAGCTGCCGAGAAGCAACACCTCGCGGCCCGCCTCTTCCGCAGCTTCCGCAATCGAGCGGATGCGCCCGACATTGGAAGAGAAGGTGGTGATCGCCACACGTCCTTCAGACTTGGAGATGATCTGCGTCAGGCTTGCCGAAACCTCCTGCTCGGACGGCGAGACCCCGTCACGAAGCGCATTGGTCGAATCGCAGACCAGCGCCAGCACGCCCTCGTCACCGATCTTGCGGAAGCGCTGCTCGTCGGTCAGGGGCCCGAGCGACGGCTGAAGATCGATCTTCCAGTCGCCGGTGTGAACGATCGCGCCAAGCGGCGTGCGGATGATCAGCGACATCGGCTCGGGGATCGAGTGGTTGACGCCGACCGCTTCGATTTCGAACGGGCCAACATTGATGCGGTCGCCCTGCTTGAAGATCGTTATCGGGATTTCGCCGCGGCTCCTTTCGAAGTCGCGTTTCGCCTCAAGCATGCCCGCGGTAAACGGCGAGGCATAGACCGGTACGTTCAACCCCGGCCAAAGATCGTTGAGACCACCATAGTGATCCTCGTGGGCATGGGTGATGATGATGCCCTTGAGATTGCGGCGTTCTTCCGCCAGGAAACTGATATCGGCCAGAACCAGATCCACTCCCGGCAGCTCCGGCCCCGGGAAGGTGACGCCGCAATCGACCATTATCCACTGTCGATGACCGGGTTTGCCATAGCCATAGAGGCCGAGGTTCATCCCGATTTCACCGACGCCGCCGAGCGGCAAGAACACCAGTTCTTCTTCTTGCGCCATGTTTTTGATGCGCCCTTGTTTTGATTATCCGAAAAATACGTCGCCGGCGGCGATCGTCTGCATCGTGTCCGAGCCCGTATCGAGCATCAGCCGGCCGTCCTGATCAATACCGGCAAAGCGGCCGGAAAGCGACCGATCCGGCAGGTTCACCGTAATGGTCTCGCCGATGCCGCGCGCTGCCGCCCGCCATTGGTCTATGATGTGTGCCACACCCCTGCCCTGGTCCCAAACGGAGAGCGTATCGGCCATGGTCAGGAAAAGGTGGGCAAACAAGTCGTCCGGCGATACCGACGCCCCTTCGTTGCGAAGCGAAGTCACCGGGTAGAGTGCCTCGTCGGGCATGACGGCGATGTTGATGCCGCAGCCGATGACCAGCGCGCGACGTCCGTCTGCAAGACTCTCGCCTTCAAGCAGGATGCCGCAAGTCTTCTTGCCGTCGATGAGGATATCGTTCGGCCATTTGATCTCGACCGGAGCGCCGGCCAGCGGCATTACCTGTCGGATGGCCCTGTGAACCGCCACTGCCACTGCCAGCGGCAGCGAGTGCAGCAGCTCGATCGGAGCCGGCTCGATCAAGAGGAGCGAAGCATAGAGATTGCCGGGCTCTGAAAACCAGGCCCTACCGCGTCGACCACGTCCACCTGTCTGGCGGGCGGCGGTGATCCAGAGATTTCCCCTGTCCCCCTCGCGCGCCCGCACCAGGCATTCGCTGTTGGTCGAACCGACTTCATTGAGAGCGACGTGCCGGAAATCGTCGAGCGAAACCCGGCCGCCGCCTTCAAGGCCTATCAAAAGAAGGTCCGAGCCGCGACTTCAGCGGCGTTGCCGAGCGGACCACCGATCAGGACGTAGCCAAGCACGAACAGGCCCGAGAGACCGAAAACCAGGCGAAGCTCGCCGGCCGTCCGGGCAAACTCGCCCTTGGCATCGTCGAACCACATCACCTTGATGACACGCAGGTAGTAGTAGGCGCCGACGACCGAAGCGAGCACGCCGATGATGGCAAGCGCATAGAGATGGGCTTCGATAGCCGCCATGAACACGAAGTACTTCCCGAAGAAGCCTGCCATCGGCGGGATGCCGGCGAGCGAGAACATCAGGATGGTAAGGACCGTGGCCATGAAGGGGTTGGTCTGCGACAGGCCAGCGAGATCGTCGACGCTTTCGACGTTCTCGCCATCCTTGCGGCGCATGGCGAGGATGCAGGCGAAGGTGCCGAGCGTCATGACCATGTAGATGAGCATGTAGAGCAGAACGCCGCGAACGCCCGCCATAGAGCCGGCGGCGAGACCGACGAGCGCGTAGCCCATGTGACCGATGGAGGAATAGGCCATCAGGCGCTTGATGTTCTTCTGGCCGATCGCCGCAAAGGCTCCGAGCAGCATCGAAGCGATCGAGATGAAGACGACGATCTGTTGCCACTGGACAACGACCGGCTCGAACGCGTTGATGACGATGCGAACGAAGATGGCCATGGCGGCAACCTTCGGGGCCGCGGCGAAGAATGCGGTGACCGGCGTCGGCGCACCTTCATAAACATCCGGCGTCCACATGTGGAACGGAACGGCAGAAATCTTGAATGCAAGGCCGGCAAGGATGAAGACCAGTCCGAAGATCAGGCCGAGCGACGGCGTGCCCGTAGTCGTCAATGCAGCGGCAATCTCGTCAAAGCCGGTGTGGCCGGTGAAGCCGTAGACCAGCGACATGCCATAAAGCAGCATGCCCGAAGACAGCGCGCCGAGGACGAAATACTTCAGGCCGGCTTCCGTCGAACGGATGCTGTCACGGTTGATGGCGGCTACGACGTAGAGCGCCAGCGACTGCAATTCCAGCGACAGGTACAGCGACATCAGGTCGTTGGCCGAGATCATCAGGAGCATTCCGAGGGTGGCGAGCACCAGCAGCACCGGGAACTCGAAACGATCGATCTGCGCGGAACGGGCATGGCCGACCGTCATCACCATGGCGGTGATCGAGCCGATCAGCGCCAGCACCTTCATGAACTTGGCGAAGGGATCGGACAGGAAGGCGCCGCCGTAAGCTTCGCCCTCGCCCGTCTTCAGGACGAGCCAGAGGCCGGCGATGGTGAGAAGGGCAACCGCAAGGCCGGTGACGGTCGAGGTCGACTTTTCACCGGCGAACACGCCGATCATCAAGAGCGCCATCGCGCCGACCGCGAGGATCAACTCGGGGATCGAGAGCTGCAGGCTAGCGAGGAGGATTTCAGCAGTCATGTCCAATCACGTCCTGTGGTCATTGCACCGAAAGCGCAACGTTTTGCGCTGCCTGCAGGGCTGCGGAGTAGTTGTTGACGAGCAGATCCACGGAGGCTGCGGTCGCATCGAAGATCGGCGCCGGATAGACACCGAAGAAGATCGTCAGGATCACCAGCGGGTAAAGGATCGCCTTCTCGCGAGCCGAAAGATCGAGCAGAGCCTTCAGGCTTTCCTTTTCCAGCGCACCGAAGATCACTCGGCGGTAGAGCCAGAGCGCGTAGGCAGCCGAGAGAATAACGCCGCTCGTTGCAAAGAACGCAACCCAGGTATTGACGCGGAAGACGCCGACGAGCGTCAGCACTTCGCCGACGAAGCCTGATGTGCCGGGTAGGCCGACGTTGGCCATGGTGAACACCATGAAGGCGACGGCGTATTTCGGCATGTTGTTGACGAGGCCGCCATAGGCCGAGATCTCGCGGGTGTGCAGCCGGTCATAGACGGCGCCGACGCAAAGGAAGAGCGCGCCGGAGACGATGCCGTGCGACAGCATCTGGAAAATCGCACCCTGAACACCCTGCGTATTGGCCGCGAAGATACCCATCGTCACGTAACCCATATGTGCGACGGACGAATAGGCGATCAGTTTCTTGATGTCGGTCTGCATCATCGCCACCAGCGAGGTGTAGATGATCGCGATGACCGACAGCGTGAAGACGAAGGGCGCGAAATAGTCGGACGCCAGCGGGAACATCGGCAGCGAGAAGCGCACGAAGCCGTAACCGCCAAGCTTCAGGAGGATGGCGGCCAGGATGACCGAACCCGCCGTCGGCGCCTGAACGTGCGCGTCGGGAAGCCAGGTGTGCACCGGCCACATCGGCATCTTCACCGCGAAGGAAGCGAAGAAGGCGAGCCATAACCACGTCTGCATCTCACGCGGGAAGTTGTAGGCGAGAAGTTCAGTGATGTCGGTGGTACCGGCCTGCCAGTACATCGCCATGATGGCGAGCAACATCAGCACCGAGCCGAGCAGCGTGTAGAGGAAGAACTTGTAGCTCGCATAGACGCGATCCTTGCCGCCCCAGACACCGATGATGAGGAACATCGGAATGAGGCCGGCTTCGAAGAACACGTAGAACAGCACGATGTCGAGCGACACGAACACGCCGATCATGAACGTTTCCAGGATCAGGAACGCGATCATGTATTCCTTCAGCCGCTTTTCGACCGAGAACCAGCTTGCGAGCACGCAGAACGGCATCAGGAAGGCAGAGAGAACGACGAAGAGCACCGAGATGCCGTCGACGCCGAGATGATAGGAAATCCCGGTGCCGAGCCATTCGTGCTTCTCGGTCATCTGGAAACCCGGGTTCGAGCTATCGAACTGGTACCAGATATAGACCGACACGGCGAACGTGAAGAGCGTCGTCAGCAGCGATACGTTCAGGATGTTGCGGCGGCCGTAGGCGCTGTCTTCTCTTGTCAGCAAGAGAAGCAGGACGCCGACGAGCGGCATGAAGGTGACCGCGGAAAGTACGGGCCAATCGGTCATCAGAAGGAACTCCCGAGCATCATCCATGTAACGAGCGCAGCAATGCCGATCAGCATGGCGAACGCGTAGTGATAGAGGTAACCGGTCTGCAGCCGGACCACACGATCGGTGACATCAAGCACGCGTGCCGCAATTCCGTTAGGGCCAAGGCCGTCGATGACCCGGCCGTCGCCTTCCTTCCACAGGAAGACGCCGAGGCGCTTGGCCGAGCGTACGAACAGGAAGTCGTATAGCTCGTCGAAGTACCACTTGTTGAGCAGGAACTGGTAGAGGCCGCGATGCTGTTCCGCCAGGTACTTCGGCAGCTCAGGCCGACGGATGTACATGTACCAGGCCGTGAAGAGACCAAGCGCCATGGCGCAGAACGGGCTCCACTTAACCCACAGCGGAACGTGGTGGTACTCATGGAGGATTTCGTTTTCAGCCGAGGTGAACAACGCACCCTTCCAGAACTCGGCATAGCCCTCGCCGAAGAAGTGGTCGTGGAACAGGAAGCCTGCGAGCAGAGCACCGGCAGCCAGGATGTAGAGCGGCACCAGCATGACCTGAGGTGATTCATGGACGTGATGCATGACATCCGACGAAGCGCGTGGCTTGCCGTGGAAGGTCATGAAGGTCAGGCGCCAGGAATAGAAACTGGTGAACAGAGCGGCGATCACCAGCATCGCAAAGGCAAAGCCCGAAACGATGCTGTGCGAAGCGAACGTCGATTCGATGATGGCATCCTTCGAGAAGAAGCCGGCCGTACCGATGACGGTGCCGGGGATGCCGACGCCGGTGAGCGCGATCGTGCCGATGAACATCATCCTATAGGTGACCTTAATATGCTTCCGCAGGCCACCCATGTAACGCATATCCTGTTCGCCATCGACGGCGTGAATGACCGAACCTGCACCCAAGAAAAGGAGAGCCTTGAAGAAGGCGTGCGTGAACAGATGAAAGATGGCCGCGCCATAGGCGCCGACGCCGAGGGCCACGAACATGTAGCCAAGCTGCGAACAGGTCGAATAGGCGATGACGCGCTTGATGTCGTTCTGGACCAGACCGACGGTTGCGGCGAAGAAGGCCGTGATCGCGCCGATCAGCGTGACGACCGTCAGTGCAGTCGGCGACAGCTCAAACAGCGGCGACATGCGAGCGACAAGGAAGACGCCGGCGGTGACCATGGTTGCGGCGTGAATGAGGGCCGAAACCGGGGTCGGGCCTTCCATCGCGTCCGGAAGCCAGGTGTGCAGCAGGAACTGAGCCGACTTGCCCATCGCGCCCATGAAGAGCAGCAGGCATGCGGCCGTGATGGCATCTGCCTTGTCGAGGTGCATGCCGAACAGCGTAACAACCGCCTCCCCTGCTGCGGCACCTTCGGCCGGCAGGTAGGTCTGGGCTGCTGCAAAGATGGTTTCGAGGTTGACCGAACCGAACAGCACGAAGACGAGGAAGATGCCAAGCGAGAAACCGAAGTCGCCAACGCGGTTGACGATGAACGCCTTCATCGCCGCCGCGTTCGCCGACGGCTTCTTATACCAGAAGCCGATCAGCAGGTAGGATGCGAGACCCACGCCTTCCCAGCCGAAGAACATCTGCACCAGGTTGTCCGACGTGATCAGCATCAACATCGCGAAGGTGAAGAGCGACAGATAGGCGAAGAAACGCGGACGATGCGGATCGTGGTGCATATAGCCGATCGAATAGACATGCACGAGCGTCGACACTGTGTTGACGACCACGAACATGACTGCGGTCAGCGTGTCGACGCGGAACGCCCATTCGACGTCGAAGCCGCCGGACTGGATCCAGCGCAGCACCGAAACCTTGATCAGTTCCTGCTCGCCCATCGCGACGTCGAAGAAGACGTACCACGACAATGCGGCGGCGATGATCATCAGTCCGCTGGTGACATATTCAGAAGCCTTGGCGCCGATCGAAGTGCCGAAAAGGCCGGCGACCAGAAAGCCAATCAAAGGCAGGAAGACGATAGCCTTGATGATGGTATCCATAGCCCAATCAGCCCTTCATCATGTTGACGTCTTCAACAGCGATCGAGCCGCGGTTGCGGTAGAAGACGACGAGAATTGCAAGCCCGATGGCGGCTTCCGCGGCCGCGACGGTCAGAATGAACAGAGCAAAGACCTGGCCAGTGATGTCGTTCAGGAACGACGAGAAGGCGACCATGTTGATGTTGACCGCAAGCAGGATCAGTTCGACCGACATCAGGATGACGATGACGTTCTTCCGGTTCAGGAAGATGCCGAAGACACCAAGCGTGAACAGGATGGCGCTGACGGTGAGATAGTGGGAAATTCCGATTTCCATTTTTTGGTTCCTCGACCTCGCGTCCGAATTAAATGCCCTGCCCGGGCTTGACCGTGATCACCTCGACGGCGGTCTCGGGCGTGCGGGCAACCTGCTGCGGAATGCTCTGGCGCTTGATGTTCGTGCGGTGGCGCAGCGTGAGGACGATGGCGCCGATCATGGCGACCAACAGCACAAGGCCCGCGATCTGGAAGAAGTAGACGTAGTGGGTATAGAGCACGTCGCCGAGTGCGGCGGTGTTCGTCCGGTCGGCAACCGCCGGGATCGGCATCGAGATGCCCTTGGCAATCTCCGGCGAGAAGGTCGCGCCGCCGACGACGATGATCAGTTCGGCAGCCAGGATCAGACCGATCAGCGCACCGACGGGCGCATATTCAAGCACGCCGGCTCTGAGTTCGGCGAAATCGATATCGAGCATCATGACGACGAACAGGAAGAGCACCGCAACCGCGCCGACATAGACCACGAGCAGGATCATCGCCAGGAACTCGGCGCCAGCCAGCAGGAACAGGCCCGCCGAATTGAAGAAGGTCAGGATCAGGAACAGCACCGAATAAACGGGGTTCCTGGCCGCAATGACCATAAATGCCGATGCCACCGCGATGAAGGCAAAGAGATAGAAAAAAAGAACCTGCAGACCCATGATCGGTGCCTTTTTCGTCTTGCACGGCGTGAGGCTCTTGCAGCCCCCACTCCACTGGCAAAGCCGGACTGATGTCCGGCCTTTGCCCCAAACTGTTTCACATGTGCCGCCTTGAAGGGCGACACCACGCATCGGCCTCAGCGATAGGGCGAGTCCATTGCGATGTTGCGTGCGATTTCCCGCTCCCAACGGTCGCCATTGGCGAGGAGCTTGTCTTTGTCGTAGTACAGCTCTTCACGCGTCTCGGTGGCGAATTCGAAGTTCGGTCCCTCGACGATGGCGTCGACCGGACAGGCTTCCTGGCAGAAACCGCAATAGATGCACTTCACCATGTCGATGTCGTAGCGCACCGTGCGGCGGGTGCCGTCGTTGCGGCGCGGGCCGGCCTCGATGGTGATGGCCTGGGCAGGACAGATCGCCTCGCAGAGCTTGCAGGCGATGCAGCGCTCTTCGCCGTTCGGATAACGGCGCAGGGCGTGTTCGCCACGGAAGCGCGGGCTGACCGGCCCCTTTTCGAAGGGGTAGTTCAACGTCGCCTTCGGCTTGAAGAAGTAGCGCATCGACAGAAAGAACGCGCCGACGAATTCCTTGAGGAACAGCGAGCTGACGGCTTGCGAAAGACCGGCCATCATTTACCTCCAGACTTGCCGGCCTGGGAGCGGCCAGCGGTATGCAACCGAGCGAAAGCCAGCATCATGCAGCTCCCGTCAGCTTGAGAACGAATGCAGTGATCACGACCATTGCCAGAGAAATCGGCAGGAAGACCTTCCAGCCGAGACGCATCAGCTGGTCGTAGCGGTAACGCGGAACGAAAGCCTTCACCATCGCGAACATGAAGAACACGAAGGATGCCTTGAGAACGAACCAGATGATGCCCGGGACCCAGTTGAGGAACCAGACGTCAACCGGAGGCAGCCAGCCGCCGAGGAAGAGAATGGTCGTCAGCGCGCACATCAGGCAGATGGCGGCATACTCGCCGAGCATGAACATCATGTAAGGCGTGGAGCCGTATTCGACCATGAAGCCGGCGACGAGTTCGGATTCCGCTTCCGGCAGATCGAAGGGCGGGCGGTTCGTTTCAGCCAGCGCCGAAATGAAGAACACGATGAACATCGGGAAGAGTGCGAGCCAGTGCCAGTCGAGGAACGATGCGGGCAGACCCAAGTTCGTACCGATGCCGTTGCTCTGCGCATTGACGATATCAGTCAGGTTCAGCGAACCCACGCACAACAGGACGGTGACGATGACGAAGCCGATCGAGACTTCGTAAGACACCATCTGCGCGGCAGAACGAAGCGCGCCGAGGAAGGGATATTTGGAGTTCGACGCCCAGCCACCCATGATGATGCCATAAACTTCAAGAGAAGATATGGCGAACACGAAGAGGATGCCGACGTTGATATTCGCGATCACCCAGCCGGCATTGAGCGGAATAACCGCCCAGGCGGCGAGCGCCAGCGTCACGGAGACGAGCGGCGCGAGCAGAAAGATTGCCTTGTTTGCGCCAGCCGGAATCACCGGCTCCTTGAAGACGAACTTCAAAAGGTCGGCAAAGGACTGGAAAAGACCCCAGGGGCCCACCACATTCGGACCACGGCGAAGCTGGACAGCAGCCCAGATCTTGCGGTCGGCCAGCAGAACGTAGGCGATGAAAAGCAGCAGCGCGACCAGCAGCAGCAGCGACTGGGCGACCATGATGATCGCAGGCCAGACATAGGTCGAAACGAAAGCGTCCATGATACTCTATTCCCTCGCGCTCATTCCGCCGCAGCTTTGAAGTTGTTGCGTGCCAAAGCCGAGCATTCGGCCATGACGGCGGATGCGCGCGCTATCGGGTTCGTCAAATAGAAGTCTTTGACCGGAGACGCAAACACGGATTTGCCCATCTCACCGGCTTTTTGAGCAAGTGCGGCAATTTCGTCGCCACTGCCGACGGCAATCGCGTCGACATCGGCGAAATGCGGCTGCGCGGCGTAAAGCTTCGAGCGTAATTCGCCAAGCGAATCAAAGGGCAGCTTCTTGCCGAGAACGTCGGAGAGCGCACGGATGATCGCCCAGTCCTCGCGGGCGTCGCCCGGAGCGAAGCCGGCACGGTTGCCGATCTGCACGCGGCCCTCGGTGTTGACCCAGGTGCCGGATTTTTCGGTGTAGGTGGCGGCGGGCAGGATGACGTCGGCAGCGTGGGCGCCATTGTCGCCATGCGAACCGATATAGACAGTGAAGCCGGACTTGCGGCCAGCAAGATCGATCTCGTCGGCGCCGAGCAGGAAGAGAACGTCAGTGGCCGAAACCATTTCGGCGGCCGTCTTGCCGTTCTTGCCCGGGACGAAGCCGAGGTCGAGACCACCGACGCGGGACGCTGCGGTGTGCAGAACGGCAAAGCCGTTCCAGTCGGCCGTCACTGCGCCGACAAGCTTGGCGGCAGCGGCGAGAACGGCGGCACCGCCCTCCCCTGCAACGGCGCCCTGGCCGATGATGATCATCGGACGCTGCGCCTTCTTCAAGGTCGCAGCGAACTTGCCCTTGCCGGACACGAGTTCGGCCAGCGTGTCGGTGCCTGCACCGAGGTATTCGTATTCGTAGCGCAGTTCACCCTGCTCGCCGATGACGGCGATCGGGAAATTGCCCATCCGGTAACGCTTGCGGATGCGTGCGTTGAGAACGGATGCTTCGAAGCGCGGGTTCGAGCCGATGATCAGCAGCGCGTCGGCGCTCTCGATCCCCTGAATGGTCGGGTTGAAGATGTAGCTGGCGCGGCCGAGCGACGGATCGAGCGCTGCACCATCCTGGCGGCAGTCGACGTTTTCGGAACCGAGCGAAGCAAGCAGTTCCTTCAGCGCGTACATTTCTTCTACGGAAGCAAGGTCACCGGCGATGGCGCCGATCTTGTCGCCGGAGGTCGCTGCAACGGCAGCCTTGACCGCCTGGAACGCTTCGCTCCACGTTGCAGCCTGCAGACGGCCGTCCTTCTTGACATAAGGACGGTCGAGACGCTGAGTCTTCAGGCCGTCCCAGATGAAGCGGCTCTTGTCGGAGATCCACTCTTCGTTGATGTCCTCGTTGACGCGCGGCATGATGCGCATCACTTCGCGGCCACGGGTATCGACGCGGATGGCCGAACCGAGCGCGTCCATCACGTCGATCGATTCGGTCTTGTTCAGTTCCCACGGACGCGCCGTGAAGGCGAACGGCTTGGAGGTCAGCGCGCCGACCGGGCAGAGGTCAACGACATTGCCCTGAAGCTCGGAGGTCATGGCCTGTTCAAGATAGGTAGTGATCTCGGCGTCTTCGCCGCGGCCGATCAGGCCGAGTTCGGCAATGCCGGCCACTTCCGTGGTGAAACGGACGCAGCGCGTGCAATGGATGCAACGGTTCATCACCGTCTTGACCAACGGGCCGATATACTTGTCTTCGACAGCGCGCTTGTTTTCCTGGTAGCGCGAACTATCGATGCCGAAGGCCATCGCCTGGTCCTGCAAGTCGCATTCGCCACCCTGGTCGCAGATCGGGCAATCGAGCGGATGGTTGATCAGCAGGAATTCCATGACGCCTTCGCGCGCCTTCTTGACCATCGGTGTGGTCGTGAAGACTTCCGGCGTCTCGCCGTTCGGACCCGGACGAAGGTCGCGCACACCCATGGCACAGGAGGCGGCGGGCTTTGGTGGCCCTCCCTTCACCTCGATCAGACACATGCGGCAGTTGCCGGCGACCGACAGCCGCTCATGGAAACAGAAGCGCGGAACCTCGGCGCCGGCTTCTTCGCACGCCTGAAGCAGCGTGAAATGATCCGGGACCTCGATCTCTTTTCCGTCGACTTTCAGCTTTGCCATCTTCGTACTCAATCCTGTCTTCCATCCGTCCACCTTGAGGCGACGGACAATTCCAACACAGCCATGCTGCTTGCCGGTGGCGACCTCTGCCGGTCACCGCCTCTTATTCTTTTGCGCCTTTCAGCGCCTTTGCCTGCTTTACCCAGTCGTCGCGCAGAATACGTCCGCCAAAGCCCAGTTCGTCGTCGAAGCGGGCAATGTCGGCGTCACTCCAGGCGGCGATATCGGCGAACCGGCGAATGCCCTTGCCGTTCAGGACCTGCTCGAGCTTCGGGCCGATGCCGGAAATCCGCTTGAGGTCGTCGGCGGTGCGGGTCTTGGACCGCGAAGCTGCCGGCGCCTTCACGCGCTCCGCCAGCTTGTTCTCAGCCTTCGGCTTTGATACCGCGCCTTTCTTGGCGACTACCGGCTTCACCGTCTCTTGCGGCATTGCTTCTGCCTGAACCGGAGCTGCTTGGGTCGGAACGACCCCAGCCGGGGCGTCTGCCTGCATCTGGCCAGCCAAGGCCGAGCCCTTCTGCAGCGCTTCGACGGCGCCCTGCATCGCGCCGAACATAACGCCGGCGATGTGGCTCGACAGACCGAAACCAAGCGCGGTGGCAGCTGCCACGGCGCCTGCCGGATGCGCCATCAGCGGATGCAGCGGCACTTTGGGCATGGTCTTCATCCATTCGGCCATGCCGAACGGATCGGCCGGATCACTGCCAAGCGGACGTGCGGACGGAATGCCGCTCTCGGCCTCTCCCCTCACCTGTCCATCCTTGCGTGTGCCGGCCATGGCCCGTTACTCCGCCGCTTCCAGCACCGCGCCGTGCGACGTCGCGTTGCGGGTGTATTCGTCGATGCGCTTTTCGATCTCCGGACGGAAGTTGCGGATCAGGCCCTGGATCGGCCAGGCGGCCGCATCACCCAGAGCACAGATCGTGTGACCTTCGATCTGCTTGGTGACGTCGAACAGCATGTCGATCTCGCGCTTCTGGGCGCGGCCCTGCACCATGCGTTCCATCACGCGCCACATCCAGCCGGTGCCTTCGCGGCACGGCGTGCACTGGCCGCAGCTCTCGTGCTTGAAGAAAGCCGAGATGCGGGCAATTGCCTTGATGATGTCCGTGGAGCGATCCATGACGATGGCAGCCGCCGTGCCGAAGGACGATTTGACTTCACGAAGCCCGTCGAAATCCATCGGGCAGTCAATGATGTCTTCCGCCTTGACCACCGGGCACGATGCGCCGCCGGGAATGACCGCCAGCAGGTTGTCCCAGCCGCCGCGAATGCCACCGGCATGCTTGTCGACGAGTTCACGGAAGGTGATGCCCATCGCTTCTTCGACCGTGCACGGCTTGTTGACGTGACCGGAGAGCATGAACAGCTTGGTGCCGACGTTGTTCGGACGGCCGATCGACGAGAACCAGCCAGCGCCGCGGCGCAGGATCGTCGGGGCAACTGCGATCGACTCGACGTTGTTGACGGTCGTCGGGCAGCCGTAGAGACCCATGTTCGCCGGGAACGGCGGCTTCAGGCGCGGCTGGCCCTTCTTGCCTTCAAGGCTTTCGAGCAGCGCGGTTTCTTCGCCGCAGATGTAGGCGCCGGCGCCGTGGTGGACGTAGATGTCCATGTCCCAGCCCAGCTTGTTGTTCTTGCCGAGCAGGCCGGCGTCGTAGCATTCGTCGATCGCAGCCTGCAGCGCCTCCCGCTCGCGGATATATTCACCGCGCACGTAGATGTATGCGGTGTGCGCACCCATGGCGAAGCTGGCGATGACGCAGCCTTCGATCAGGGTGTGCGGATCGTGACGCATGATGTCACGGTCCTTGCAGGTGCCCGGTTCGGATTCGTCGGCGTTGACGACCAGATAGTGCGGACGCCCGTCGCTTTCCTTCGGCATGAAGGACCACTTGAGACCGGTCGGGAAGCCTGCGCCGCCACGACCGCGAAGACCCGAAGCCTTCATCTCGTTGACGATCCAGTCGCGACCCTTTTCGAGGATCTGCTTGGTGCCATCCCAATGGCCGCGGCTCATCGCGCCCTTGAGAGACTTATCCTTGAGGCCGTAGATATTGGTAAAGATGCGATCTTCATCTCTGAGCATGGTTCACCTCTTTACCGCGGCTTCTTGCCGAAAACTCTGATGTATTCGGCTTCGCCACCCTTGGCGAGCGCCTTGGCCTGCTTGACCCAATCGTCACGTTCGATCCGGCCCTTGAAATTGAGATAGCTGTCGACCCATTCGCGCTCGGCCTTCTTCCACGACGCGACTTGCGCGAACGTGTAGATGCCGAGTTCGTGCAGCGTGCCTTCGATCTTCGGGCCAACGCCGGAGATCAGCTTGAGGTCGTCGACAGCCGCCGGCCTAGCGATGCCTGCCGGGCGGTTCTTGTCTTCAAGCGACGGCTTGCCGGAAACGTCGGCCGCCCTGGCGGGCTTCGACTTGTCGGCGGTGTCGCCCTCGACCTTGGCGTTTGCCGCCGCTTCCTTCTTCGCCGTCGCCGGCGTCTTCACGGCGGCGTTGGTTTCGCTGGCAGCGGTCTTTGCCCGTGCAGCGTTCGATGGCGGAACGCTGACAACAGGCGCATCGCTGACCTTCTTCGCGCTCGCGGGAGCCTTCCTGGCCGGCGCGTCCGGCGTCATGAGCGTGGTCGGGCCACCTTCCGGCGCCGAGAAGACACGATCGATCTGCGGACCGGTGGCGACTTCGGCACCCTTGCCTGCATCGAAGCGGTCGATGATCTGCTCGAGCTGCTCGGGCGTCAGGTCTTCATAGGTGTCCTTGAAGATCATGACCATCGGCGCATTCACACAGGCGCCCTGACATTCCACTTCTTCCCAGGAAAGCGTGCCGCTCTCGTTGAGGGTGAAAGGATCGTGGGCGATCTTGCTCTTGCAGACCCGGATCAGGTCTTCGGCGCCACGCAGCATACACGGCGTCGTGCCGCAGACCTGCACGTGAGCGCGCGTTCCGACCGGCTTCAGCTGGAACTGGGTATAGAAGGTCGCAACTTCGAGCACGCGGATATAGGCCATGCCGAGCATGTCAGCGATCGATTCGATCGCGGCCTTCGTTACCCAGCCGTCCTGCTCCTGCGCCCGCATCAACAACGGAATGACCGCGGACTGCTCACGGCCTTTCGGATACTTCTGGATTGTCTTCTTTGCCCAAGCGGCGTTTTCGCGATTGAACGCGAATGCGGCCGGCTGAACATTGTCTTCGGCTAGTCGACGAACAGACATTCTTCACGACACCTTATCAGTTAATCGACCCACACCGCGATTTCGTCACCGAAACGAATTCGCAGGCATAGGCTGACTGGTCTTTTTGTAAAAATACGATGTAGCGCGTGCCGTTGGCCACGGCCGCCTTGATCTCGTAGCCCTTGGCCACGAGATCGGCCATCGAGCCCCCACGCATCGCGGCAGACGCTTCGCTGTTGACGGAATCCTGTGCGGATGCCGCCGTCGCAAGCATAAGAAATCCTGCCATTGCCAGGGGCGCGAAACGCATCAGCGATCCACCTCACCGAACACGATATCGAGGGAGCCCAGCACGGCTGACACGTCGGCAAGCTGGTGTCCGCGACAGAGGAAGTCCATCGCCTGCAGATGCGCGTAGCCCGGGGCACGGATCTTGCAGCGATAGGGCTTGTTGCTACCGTCGGAGACGAGATAGACGCCGAATTCGCCCTTGGGCGCTTCAACGGCTGTATAAACCTCGCCGGCCGGCACGTGGTAGCCTTCGGTGTAGAGCTTGAAGTGGTGGATCAGCGCTTCCATCGAGCGCTTCATCTCACCACGTTTTGGCGGAACGATCTTACCGTCCATCGACGAGACCGGGCCAATCTTGGCATCGCCGAGCAGACGGTTCACGCACTGACGCATGATCTTGGCCGACTCGCGCATTTCGATCATGCGGATGAGGTAACGATCGAAGCAGTCACCGTTCTTGCCGATCGGAATGTCGAAATCCATGTCCGAATAGCATTCGTAGGGCTGCGAACGGCGCAGGTCCCAGGCAGCGCCGGAACCGCGAACCATCACGCCCGAGAAACCCCAGGCCCAGGCGTCTTCCAGCTTGACGACGCCGATGTCGACGTTGCGCTGCTTGAAGATGCGGTTGCCAGTCAGAAGCTCGTCGATATCGTCGACGGTCTTGAGGAACGGGTCGATCCACTTGCCGATATCCTCGACCAGCTCATGCGGCAGATCCTGGTGCACGCCGCCGGGACGGAAATAGGCCGAGTGCATGCGCGCGCCGCAGGCACGCTCATAGAACACCATCAGCTTTTCGCGCTCCTCGAAGCCCCAGAGCGGCGGCGTCAGCGCGCCGACGTCCATGGCCTGCGTGGTCACGTTCAGAAGATGCGACAGGATACGGCCGATTTCCGAATAGAGAACGCGGATCAGCTGGCCGCGGATCGGAACTTCGGTTCCGGTCAGCTTTTCCACTGCAAGCGCAAAAGCATGCTCCTGGTTCATCGGCGCGACGTAGTCGAGCCGATCGAAATAGGGAATCGCCTGCAGATAGGTCTTGGTTTCGATCAGCTTTTCGGTGCCGCGATGCAGCAGACCGATATGCGGGTCGACACGCTCGACGATTTCGCCATCAAGCTCGAGCACCAGACGAAGAACGCCGTGCGCCGCCGGATGCTGCGGACCAAAGTTGATGTTGAAATTGCGGACGTTATGTTCGGTCATACCGATTGCTCCAGGCCGGACGGCGCCCTCAAAGGGTCGCCGCGGGCCGACTTAGTCTCACCGTGCTTTCGCCTTCTCGTCGCCGGGCAGGACGTATTCCGTCCCTTCCCACGGGGAGAGGAAGTCGAAGTTACGGAATTCCTGCTTCAGTTCAACGGGCTCATAGATGACGCGCTTGGCTTCGTCATCATAGCGAACCTCGACAAACCCGGTGACCGGGAAGTCCTTGCGCAGCGGATGCCCTTCGAAACCGTAGTCCGTCAGGATGCGACGCAGGTCCGGATGGCCGGTAAACAGAATGCCATACATGTCGTAGGCTTCGCGTTCGAACCAGTCGGCGCCCGGAAAGACGCTGGTGGCCGACGGCACAGGCTCGCCTTCACCGGTCGCAACCTTGATGCGCACGCGGAAATTCTGGCGTGGCGACAGCAGGTGGTAGACGACATCGAAACGGTCCGGCCGCTGAGGCCAGTCGACACCGCAAACATCGACGAAGTTGATGAAGGCGCACTGCACGTCGTCGCGCAGGAACGTCAAGAGCTCGATCAGGTTTGCAGCCGTCGTCGTCAGCGTCAGTTCGCCGTAGTTGATGGCGGCATCCGAAATCAGCTGGCTGCGCGTCTCGCGCAGATAGGAGGCAAGCTCGTTCAGGGCTTCACTCATGTTAAGGACCCCCTACCCTTAGCGTTCGATCGTGCCGGTCCGGCGGATCTTCTTCTGCAGCAAAAGCACGCCGTAAAGCAGCGCTTCTGCTGTGGGAGGACAGCCTGGCACATAGATATCAACGGGCACGACACGGTCGCAGCCACGCACGACGGAATAGGAATAGTGATAGTAGCCGCCGCCATTGGCACACGAGCCCATCGAGATCACGTAACGCGGCTCCGGCATCTGGTCGTAGACCTTGCGGAGCGCTGGCGCCATCTTGTTGGTCAGGGTGCCGGCGACGATCATCACATCGGACTGGCGCGGTGAAGCGCGCGGCGCGAAGCCGAAGCGCTCGGCGTCGTAACGCGGCATCGACATCTGCATCATCTCGACGGCGCAGCAGGCAAGACCGAAGGTCATCCACATCAGCGAACCAGTGCGCGCCCAATTGATGAGCTCGTCGGTCGACGTAACCAGAAAACCCTTGTCGGCGAGCTCATTGTTGATCTCGCCGAAGAATGCATCATTGCTGCCGATCGGCTTGCCGGTCGAGGGATCGATGATCCCCTTCGGCTTGGGCGCAACGAGCGTGGTGCCGGATGCTAGTTCCATTCCAGCGCTCCCTTCTTCCATTCATAGATAAAGCCGATCGTCAGCACACTGAGGAAGACCATCATGGACCAGAATCCGAACCAGCCCAGCTGGTGGAACGAGACGGCCCACGGAAAGAGGAAGGCGACTTCCAAGTCGAAGATGATGAAGAGGATCGACACAAGATAGAAACGAATGTCGAACTTCATTCGAGCGTCGTCGAACGCATTGAAACCGCATTCGTAGGCCGACAGCTTTTCCGAATCAGGCGCCTTGAACGCGACGGCGAAGGGGGCAATCAAAAGTGCCACGCCGATCACAAGTGCGATTCCAATGAAAATCGCGATCGGAACATAGGAACCGAGAAGTTCAGTCATTGTTATCCGTCCCTGCCTGCGGGAGGGCGCATGGGAGAGCGCCAAACAACAAATCTCGCAGGCCGAAAAATATGTTGCAACGCCAGAGTGGTTAGCGCAGCCCGCGCTTGCGCGCAAGCCTTCGAGGGCCATTTAAACCGGTTCGCGGCACAGGATTGGACGACGTGTCGCGGCAAAGCGCTGATTTGCAGGCACGGGCAGACTTTACGGTAAAAGCGACGCCAGAAGGACAGATTGCCGCACTGCAAAAAACAGAATTTGCAGTGACGTTGTATCGGAGGAATCAAGAGGTAAATGGCGCGAGTGACGGGGCTCGAACCCGCGACCTCCGGCGTGACAGGCCGGCACTCTAACCGACTGAGCTACACCCGCGCATATGACCCAAGGGGTCAGTATTACCACCATCGGCGCTTCGTGAGAATGCCTCAAGTCAAACCATGTCAAGAATGGCGCGAGTGACGGGGCTCGAACCCGCGACCTCCGGCGTGACAGGCCGGCACTCTAACCGACTGAGCTACACCCGCATCATCTTGAAGTGGCTGGAGCGTTTCCGCCCCGGCACCGAGCGGGCTTGCCCGTTCGATGAGCGGCTAACTAAGCGGTTCGCATTTGGGTGTCAAGCGTGTTTGGAGACAAATCCATAACGGAGCCAATTTTGATCCACAGGCAATGTCAAAGCCGCCCTCGACCTCCCCTTAAGAGAGAGGGCCCCTGCCCTTTGCGCAGCAGCCGGCTCTGGCGTGAGGAAAGACAATGCACAGATACATGCCAGCGACTGATGGATTCGGATGAAAGTCGTCGCGTGGCCAATCACCTTTTTCCACAGTCGCCGCTCTCCGCTTTTTTCCACAATGTGAAAACCCGGCAACTCCTGCACTTTTGTCGCCTCGTGCAAAAAAAATCAAAAAAACGACGGAAATGCTCTTGCGGTTTTTTTCGGTTACGCCTAGATCACGGCCACCGACGCGGCGGACACATCCGGTCCGAACGCTGAAGGGCGATTAGCTCAGTTGGTAGAGCGCCTCGTTTACACCGAGGATGTCGGGAGTTCGAGTCTCTCATCGCCCACCATTTTTTCCTTGGAACTTCCACCGCCGACTCAAAAAGCGCATTTGCGTTCATGTTTTCACTGTCGAACTGTCCGTGGCCAAAATTCTGCGCTTCCTGTGTTCAGGCGTTCATCAGATCGAGCTGTCGGTACCGTGACCCAAGGCAAACGCCCGCACAGGCTTCGACGATAGAGCGACCTGCGCCTTTCGCGCGATGCAACCGAATTTGTTGAAAGCGATCCTTACGCCACGTGCGCTGTGAACGCGCTGGCGACAGATTCGTCACGAATCGCAAAGCAGCAGACGAGCAAAAGAATCAGCTAGCTGCCGCGATACTGTTCGTCGGTGACATGCTCCAGCCAGTCGACCGCCTTGCCGTCGAGCGCTTCCTGGATGGCGAGGTGAACCATGGCCGTGTCAGGCGCGGCACCGTGCCAATGTTTTTCGCCTGGCGGAAACCAGACCACGTCTCCCGTACGAATCTCACGCACCGGCTCGCCCCAGACCTGCGCCAGGCCTCTGCCCGATGTCACCACCAGCGTCTGCCCAAGCGGATGCGTATGCCATGCGGTCCGCGCGCCGGGCTCGAAGGTCACGTTGACGGCGCGCACACGGGCCGGCTCTGCTGCCTCGATGACGGGATCCTGCCTGACTGTCCCGGTGAAGTAGTCGGCCGAGGGTCGTGTCGACGCTCGCGATCCGCTGGGTATGATTTCCATCTGCCGTTCCTCCGGGTTTCCGTCACGATCATTCGCCGACGGCATGTCGGCATCATAACCTGTGGATAGTCACTTCCGGGCACGCCGTTCGGGCAATATCGCAAAGATGCTCGTGGTGCGTCAGGTAGATCACCTGCCCGACGCGGGCCATATCCGCCATCAGCTCGAAGGCGCGACCGGCGCGGCCGTCGTCAAACGTCTCCATGATGTCGTCTGCGATGAAGGGCAAGGTTTCGCGCGCCGCGGCGACCTCGTGATAGCCGGCGATCCTGAGCGACAGATAAAGCTGAAAGCGCGTCCCCTTGGAAAGATCGCGCGCCAGCTTGGACCCGCCAGTTGCGGCGTTGGCAATCAGGAATTCCTGACCCTTGTCGGCCTGCGCCGACAGGCTGGAATATTCTCCACCGCTGATGCGGCTGAAGGTTTCCGAGGCGCGCCGCATCATGGCGCTGCGATGGCGCTCGCGAAAGAGCCGGAGTGCCTGCTCGGCGGCGATCAGGCCGGCTCTCAGCTTGAGATAGCCGAGCGCCTTGGCCTCGATCTCCAGAAGCAGCGTGCGGCGACGCTGATCGAGTGCTGCGACAGCGTCGTCGCCGGCGATATTGGCGAGCGCCCCTTCCTTCGTCCGCATGTCGGCGTGCAATTCACTTACATCACGGTCGCTCTCTTCAAGCAGCGCCTCGACGCGAGCCAGTTCCAGCCGCACCGCTTCGTCGTCAAGCGCAGCCAGCAACGCCTCGGCGTCTTCGCTGCGGGCGACACCAAGGCGCTGCGCAAGGTCGGCCTCCGATTCGGCAATGCGCTGGCGCAGCCGTTCCTGCTCGCGGGAAGCGTCGAGCCGCAAGCCGGCTTCATCC
Organism: Ensifer sp. ENS11; assembly: GCF_014851895.1. Lineage (NCBI taxonomy): Bacteria > Pseudomonadati > Pseudomonadota > Alphaproteobacteria > Hyphomicrobiales > Rhizobiaceae > Ensifer > Ensifer sp. ENS11. Next base: position 127,834 of record NZ_JACVAN010000002.1, read on the forward strand.
AATGTCTCGCAGTCGAAGAAGTCGAGGACCAGACGTTTGCGGGCAATGTGAAGATCCTGCTCGGCAGCAACGCTGCGTTTCTCCTCCTCAAGGCGGGCAAGCTCCGTCAACAGCGTAGCGCGCCGATCCTCCTGCTTTTCAGCCTCTGCGGCACGCGCCTTCATGGCGGCGAAAATCGCAAGCGTATCTCCGGTGTCGGGCACACCGGCAAGATTTGCGATCGCCGCTTCAAAAGCCACTTGATCCTTGCGCATGCCGGCGACGCGGTGATCGAGATCGGCCTTGCGCTGCACCAGCTTGTCGAGATCCTGCAAGACCGCGAGCATGGGGGCGATTTGATCCGGCAGCAGCTGTTCCGGCCGACCGGCAAGCCAGGTGGTTGAGAGCAGATCGTCCCATTGCTCCCGCCAGGAGCACAGGGCGTCCTCGGCTTGCGCCAAGATCGACTTACGCTGCTCCAGCGCGTCACTGGAACGTCGGACCGCCTCGCGCGCCGCCTTGCCGGCAGAAAAAGCCGCCTGGGCCTGCCCGACAGCATTCTCGGCAAAGGCCATGAGATCGTCGAGCCGTTGCGGCAAACGCTCGGTCACACCGATCTCGGCAAGTGAATCCTTCAGAACATCGCGCGCGTCATTCTCGTCGGCCTGGGCGCGATCGAGCTCCAGCCGCGTAGAACGCTGTTGTGTGCGGACATCGAGCGCCGCGAGCCGGGACACGAGCCAGGCTTCCAGCTGCGTCAACTGCGTGACGTCAGGTAAACCGCTTGCAGAGGCTGTTGCTTTGACCGCCTGTGCAAGTGCAGACGCCTCCTCGGCGAGCGAGCATTGTTGTCGCCCAAGCTCATCAAGACGCGCCCGGCGCTCGGCGATCGACAAAGCGAGCGAGCGCATATCCGCGACCTTTGCTGCCTCGGCGAGCCGCAATGCCGTCGCATCGTCGTCGCGACCCAACGCGTCCTCAAAGATTTCCGCAGTCGTCGCATCCAACCGGACCTTGTGCCGCTCCCAGGCGTGTTGTCGCTGCTGGCGAATCTCGATGGACGCCCGGTCGTCAAGGGCGCCGCCCGAAGCAATCAGGGCCGCGAGGCGAGCTTCCTCTCCGGCCAGTTGTTCAGTTTCGCTCGCGACGCGGTCGGCAAGGCGCAGGCGCCTTTGGTCCTGCGCCGCCGTGTCGCGTCGCCAGGTCTCGATCGTGCCGGCAGCGGGCACAGTCAGGCCAAGCAGATCATCGGCGCTGCCTGAATAGGGTTTCAAAGCCGCCAGCTTGTCGGCAAGCTCTGCATCCAGGCGTTCGAGCACTTGTCGGGTGGCCTGCAGGCGCAGGGAGCAATCATCCTGCCGAACACGCCGCAAGCGCTCGACAAACGCGCTCGGATCGATGGCCGAGCTGCGTTCGGCCTGCAGCCGCGCCAGCTCGTCTGTCGCCTCCCGCTCCATCCGTTTTGCCCCATCCGCCTCCTGTCGAGCCGATGCCGCACGCTCCTGCAACGCGGAATGCCGCCGTGAGAGTTCCTGCAGGCGAGCGCCTGTGGCCGTCGGCAACAGCAGCGATGCCGGATCCTGGTCGCCGCGCTCGCCGAGCCTAACGAGGCAGGCAGAAATTTCGATATTTGTCCGCGACAGTTCGTCGATCCGTGCGGGCATGTCGCGCGCGGCTGTGACGTAACGCGCATCGAGCGCCGTCTCCTGCAGCGCGTTCAAACGTTCCACCAGGATGAGGGCCGCCTTGTCATGCGGCAGGACCTCCAGCTCTTCCTGCCGACGGCGACTTTCGTCCGCGAGTTGACGCAACCTGGTCGCAATTTCGATGTCGCGCCGTCGCAGTGCGGGCAGTTCTGCGGCCCACTCGGCCGGCGCTGGCGGCAAGGCCGGCGCCTTTGCCAGATCAATGCGCAAGCCACACAGGCGCCGGAAGAGCGGCAAGGCATCGATCTGCGCTCGCAGGCGATCGCGCTCCACTCGCAGTTCGACGCGCCGCGCCATGGCCGCGTCGTGGCGCTCGCGGGCGGCAAGAAGCGTCTTGCGCAGCGATGCATATTCACGCGCATTGACGTCCAGCCCGTTGCGCTCGACTTTCAACGCATCGAGTTCGGCCTTCAGCTCGGAAAGCTGATGCTTGCGTGCCTGGGGTCGATAGAAGGCATCCGCCTCGGCGCGCAGGATAGACAGGATCGCAGCGCTGTCCGGCAGACCTGAACTGGCGGAAAAGAGCAGGGAGCCGAGTTCGCCCTCGCTCTTCAGGATCGCCTCCCCTCCCTGCTCGATACTGTCGTCGTCGAGCGAGAACATCATGCGGTAGGTCGCGCGGTCGATCGAGCCGAGCGCGGCGGAAAACAGATTGTCCGGCAACGGCTGATCGTCGGCACCGACCAGCGTGTTGGTCTTGCGCTTTATCCGGAAGGCCTGATGGGTGCGGCCGGCCGCCTCGATCGTGCCGCCAACCCGCATCGTCTGATAGGCGTGCAGAAAGCCGTAGGAGCTGTAATGCTCGATGCCGAAGAGCAGGTCGAGGAAGCCCGAAAACAGCGTCGACTTGCCGGCCTCGTTCGGGCCGTAAACGATATGCAGGTCTGGCCTACCTGATATCGCCGGACCGAAGTCGAGGCGCCGCTCGGTAAACTTGCCGTACCGCACCAGGTCGAGTTCGCGCAGCCGCATCAGCGTGAACCCTCGCCTGCATTGCCATGAAGGTGTGCGAGCACCTCCGCAGCACCGGAGACACCGGCATCGAACGCCAGTCTTTCGACCGCCGCCTCATCCGGCGCCAGAACCTGGCGCAGGTCCGGCGGCAACTGCTGCAGCAATTCCTCGACCGCAGAGCGCACTTCCTGACGGAAACCGTGGGCCGGCAGGACATCGCTGCCGACAAGGGCCGCCAGTTCGTCGACCGGATCAGCCATAACCGCCCCCGCCTCTGCACCAGGACTGCGGCAATCGAGCTCGATTTTCTCGACCCAGCAGCCGCCGTTGCCCGCAGCCACATTGTCGATCTCGGCCCGGAGCAGATCGCCATCACGGCGCATGCGCCAGGAAAGCGGCGTCGCGCCAGTCAGTGTCAGGCGGAAGATCACATTGTCGGCAGCGGTCGTCTCGCGCGACTGCAAGAAAGCGTTCCCGACCGTATCAAGCATATCGCCCCACTCGGAAACGCCGGTGAGGTCAAGGCTGATCCGCTCGAAGGTGGCAAGGCCGATTGCCCGCTCCTCGATCGAAACCCGCCCTTCGTCGGTCACCGTCACCAACGTCACGCCCTTGCTGCCGGCTTCGTTGATGTCGCGCCCCTGCGGCATGCCCGGCATGACGACGAAAGGTTCGCTGGCATGGACCTGACGCTGATGGACATGGCCGAGCGCCCAATAGTCGAAGCCGTGCGCCTGGAGATCCGCCACGCTGCAGGGAGCATAGAGGTCATGGCCGGCAGCGCCGGCGAGGCTCGTGTGCAACATGCCGATATTGATCGCGTCGGCGACCGGTGACTGAAAGGACGGCAGCAAGCTTTCCGACGCATGGGGGTTCGCAAAGCTCACACCATGGATATAGACATCGCGGCCGCTCTCCAGCGTCTTTGCGAGGACTGCCTTGCCGCGGCCCTTGAAGACGTGTGTCGATGGCGAGAGCGTCAGCTCGTTCGTCACTTGCGATTGGGCATCGTGATTGCCGCGGATGATGAAGACCCGGATGCCGGCCTCGTCGAGCCGGCGCAGTTCGCCAGCGAGAAACAGCGCGGTGTTCATCGAGGTCTGGCTGCCATCATAAAGGTCGCCGGCGATCAGCAAGGCATCGACCTCTTCGGCAAGGCAAAGATCGACGATCCTCACAAGCGCTTGCCTGGTCGCACCGCGCACGATGTCGGCGAGCTCGGCATTTCGAAGCGCAAGGCTGCGCAGCGGGGAATCAAGATGAAGATCGGCGGTGTGAACGAAGCGGAAGGACATGGCCGACCATGGCCCGTGGGAGCAGCACCCGTCAATGCGCCGGACACCGTCATCCACGCGGATGCGCCCGTCACTCGCCGTTATTTCAGGGCAGTTAAGTAAAGCCAGCGCTCATACGTAATGACTGGAGTTTCGACTTGAAACGTTCTGCCGCAAAAGCGCGCGCCCCTATGTGCAAATATCAGATTATACTCACTTTAATCGATTGGCGCTTTTGTAAGAACTTGTTGGCTAGGTTCCGCTCGGCTGCATTTTGCGTGCGGCCAAGCACAGGAATGACTCCCTGCTTCGGCATCCGCTCCGTCATGACGATCAAGAGCCGGAACGACTTATTCATGCACAAGCTTTTACGGACGCCGTTCCTCCGGAGTTATTCATGTCGCGCCTAAAGATATCACACACCCTTATTGCCCTTTTCCTGATGGTTGGCCTCATCGTCACCGTTCTGGCCGTCGCCTCGCTTGGCGGCATCAAGATGATGAACGAGCGCAACAACGAGATTGCCACCACGTGGCTGCCGCGTGTCTCGCTCTCGCGCGCACTGGAAACCCAGCTTTCGGACACACGCATGTCGTTTGCCCGGCACCTGATCTCGCTGACCCCCTTCGAGAAGAAGGCGGCCGAGAAGGTCATCGGCGAAACCGTAGATGGCTTCAACAAGCTTTCGGACGAATACGCCGCCCTGATGGTCAACGACGCCGACAAGGCAGCACTTGAAAAGGTCAAGAGCGCCTATGAGGCCTACCTCTCGGTTTCCGCCGGCATGGTCAAGCTCTCCAACAATCTCGAGAATATGAAGGCGCAAAGCGTGTTCAAGGTCGAGATGCGCGAGAGGGAACAGCAGGTCGACCAGGCGATCAAGGAAATGCGCGCGCTCAATCTGGCCGGCGCCGACGCTGCCGTTGCTGACAGCTCCACCACGCACGACCAGATCCGTATGATCGAAATGGCTGTCATCGCGGTTGCGGCTCTCATCGTCCTCGGCGCTATTTTCTACGCAATCCGCGGCATTGCCCGTCCAATCCAGATCATCACCCGCTCGATGGCAGGTCTCGCAAATGGCGATACGGCCACCGCCATTCCCTATGGCGTGCGCAAGGACGAGATCGGCGAGATGGCGCGCGCCGTCGAGGTCTTCCGCGAGGCGGCCATCTCCAATCTTCAGCTCGAGGAAGATGCCAAGGTCCAGCGTTCGCAGGCAGAGGCCGAGCGTCACCGCGTGACCGAAGAGGCCGAGGCGGCCGCACAGCTCCGTCTGCAGGAAGCGACAGCCGGCCTTGCAACCGGTCTTCGCCGCCTGGCGGCCGGCGATCTCGCCTTCCAGCTCAACGAACCTTTCGCACCGGATTTCGAACAGCTGCGTCACGACCTCAACCAGGCCGTTGCCCAGCTGGCCGATACACTGGCTGCCGTCTCCTCCAGCTCGGGCAGCATCGACAGCGGTGCACGCGAAGTCAGCCAGAGCGCCGACGATCTGTCACGTCGCACCGAACAGCAGGCCGCGTCGCTGGAAGAAACGGCAGCCGCCCTCGACCAGATCACGGTCAATGTCGGCAGCTCGTCCAAGCGCACCAACGAAGCCCGCGCCATTGCCAGCCAGGCAAACGAAAGCGCCCACAAGTCCGGCGCCATCGTCTCCGGCGCAATCGACGCCATGGGCCGCATCGAGCATTCGTCGAGCCAAATCTCCAACATCATCGGCGTCATCGACGAAATCGCCTTCCAGACCAACCTGCTGGCGCTGAATGCCGGCGTGGAAGCAGCGCGCGCCGGTGATGCCGGCAAGGGATTTGCCGTCGTCGCCCAGGAAGTGCGCGAACTCGCACAGCGTTCGGCCAATGCCGCCAAGGAGATCAAGGACCTGATCCGCAATTCAGCGGTGGAAGTGCAGAGCGGCGTCAAACTCGTGCGTGAAACCGGCGAGGCTCTGCGCACGATCGAAGGCTTTATCGTCACGATCAACCAGCACATGGACGCGATCGCCGTTTCGGCACAGGAACAGTCCGCCGGGCTTTCCGAGGTCAACACCGCCGTCAACCAGATGGACCAGGTGACCCAGCAGAACGCCGCAATGGTCGAAGAGGCGAACGCCGCAAGCGCGACGCTGGCACAGGAGGCCGGCCGTCTTCGCGAACTGATCGCTCGCTTCACATTGGCCCAGGATTCGGGCCACGGTTACGCGCCTTGGACCGGCTCATCGCGCCGGGCAGCATAGTCCGAACGGGTGAAATTCTTGGCACTACAAGTGAAACGGCCTCCGGAAACGGAGGCCGTTTCTTGCTTGCGGAGGTCGTTACCGTGAAATTGCAGAGGTTTTAGTCGACAAATGTAGCAATTGTAACTATCAATAATGTTGCTGCCATTTGACATGGCACCTCACAATTTTCCAACGATGATCATGAAGAAGACATTCGAAGTTTCCGACAGACTGTTTGAGCTTTATCACCGCGTCCACCGGCTCGTGAACGAGTCGATGACGGAGGAAGGCGTTTCGCTGGCGCGGAGCAAATTCCTGTTCTTCCTGAGCAAGCTCGGCCCCTGTCGCTCGACGGATATCGCCTGCGCGCTGAACTTTGCGCCGCGCACCGTCACCGAAGCGATCGACGGCCTCGAGCGCGACCGATTGGTGATGCGCAAACCCGATCCCGAGGATCGCCGCGCCAAGATCGTCTCGATCACCGACACGGGACGCGTGATCCTGGAGGCAGCCGAACACCCGCGCAAACAGCTGATCGAGGAGATCTTCTCCGCGCTCGACGACAAGGAGCTCGGTCAGCTCTTCGATATCGTCGGCAAACTCGTCGACAAGACCGACGAAATTCGCAAGCGCAAGGATGAGGCCGAAGCAGCACAGATTGCGGTCGCTCGCTAGGCCCGCCCTTCCCCCAGCCTTTACAGATAGCCGAAACAGAAAGAGGCCGGGACGTCATGTCCCGGCCTCTTTCGTTTTTCTCCTGGCCCGACGATTACATCGCGTCGATGGCACCGATGGAGAAGAACAGTGTCTCGCCGGAGGAATCGTCGACGCCGTCATTGTCGGTGACGACATAGCCGTTGCCGGCGGCATCGACGGTGAAGCCTTCGACCTTGTCGACGACGTAACCCTTCAGGGCCCTCAGATCGGGAAGGAGGTCGCGAACCTCTTCCTTCTTGACGACAGGAAGCTCGCCGCCAAGGGCTGCCGGCTTCAGGTCGGCAAGGGCGACACGGTAGAGCTTCTTCAGCTTGGCTGCCTGGCCGATCAGGTTGTCTCGCTCGATGATATAGGCATAGTCGCCGTGGACGGAGATTTCCGACAGGCCGACCCAGCCGCCATCCGCCTTCTCGAGCGGATAACGCACAGCACCCCATTCCTCGCTCGACGGCTTGTAGGAGACGAGCTTGACGAAGCCCTTCTCGTCGTCCTTCCATTCGCGCTGGACGGCCATCCAGAGAACCTGATCGTCGCCTTCGCCGACAACCGTTACACCCTCGAAGCCGAAGCGGCTCTCGCCTGCACGCAGAGTTTCGGGCAGGGCGATCTCCTTCTTGATCTCGCCCTTCTTGTTCACACGCAGCAGCGCGTGGCTGTAGAGCTTGTCGGCGTTGCCTTCCGAAGCGAGCCAGAAGCCCCCTTCCCCATCATTGGCGATGCCTTCGATGTCGAGCTTCTGTGCCGGGGCGCCATCGCGGGTGATCCGAAGCGTCTCGGTGATCAACGCCGGCTTCTGCGTCGCATCGATGGTGAAGATGGTCGGCTGCGATGCATAAACCGAATCGTTGACTGCGCGCAGGAAGCCCGGCTTGTCGGCAACGGCTGCGAGGCCCGACAAGGCTCCGAAGCCCACCGGCAGACCATCCTTGTCCGCCGAACGGATCTGCGGATAGGCGGCTTCACCTTCGCCACGCTCGTAGATCATCACATGCGAGCGAGCGCCGCCGTCTTCGCCGAGATCGACCTCGTTGGCGGTCGCAAGCAGATTGCGCGACGGGATCGCGACGGCACCCTCCGGCGAGATGCCCGACGGCAGCAATTGCAGCAGTTCCGGCTCGGCGCCGGTGTCCTTGTAAACGCCGACGACGGATGCACGTTCGGTAAGCACGAAGAACAGATTGTCTTCGCCGAACTTGGCAGCCTCGAGGCCTTCCGGCTCGACGCCCTTGGCCGACGAGCGCTTCTCGGGATAGTGGCCGATCGAAGCGATCTCGTGTTCGAAACTCGCACCCGATTCGAACAGGACCTTACCGGCCGTATCGAAGATGGTGAAGCCGCGCGAACCGCCCTCATAGTCACCTTCGTTGGCGACGACGATGCGATTGTCGTCGAGCCACTTGACGGCGTCAGGCTCGCGCTTGCGGCCCGGTTGCTCGTCCATGAAGGCGATAGCGCCGTCACGCTTGGCGTCGATGTCCCTAAGGTCGACCGCGCCAGCGGAGAAATGCGTCTTTACCGTCGCCGACTTGCCGTCGATGATGACGATGTGGTTGTTCTCCTGCAGCGTCAGCGCAATCTCGTCCTTGCCGTTGAAGGACACGAATTCCGGCTCCGGGTCGTCGCCTGCAACCTCGGCAAGACCGGTGAGGGTCACGTGCTTGATCGTCGCGCAATCGGCACCACCATCCTTCAGAGACAGGATCACCAGGTCGCCGGCAGGCATCTGCGGGATCTTGCCGTCGTTGACCTCTTCATCGCGCTCATTCTCGATCGCGATCGCAGCAATGGTCCGGTCCTTGTTGACCGCGACGGAGTCCGGCTGGCCGCCGAGATCGCAGGTCGACTCGACCTTCTTCGAGGCAACGTCGACGGTAGCGAGAAAGCCGGAAGGCTTGGTGAAGCTTTCGCGTGTGTTGACCGCGATCAGGGCCTTGGTACCGGCGACGGTTACCGAGGTCGGCTCGCCATCGAACGACACGATACCGGCCGCCTTCGGCGCCTTGGCGTCGGTGATATCGATAAGGCCGATGCGCTTGCCCGGGCTATCGGAATAGATCAGCGTATTGCCGTCTTCGGTGGCGGTAATGATTTCCGCGGATGTCGCGTCCTTGCGGGCATCGCCCTCCGGCAGATTGTCGGCAACGGCGAAGGACGCAATACGATTGAACACCGGTTCGGCGGCAGCCGGAAAGGCAACGGACGCAAGAAGTATGGCGGCAAGTGCCGTTCTGCATGATGAAATGGTCATGAAAAATCCCCCATGTCGAATATTCAAAACAAGGGGGTTCTGCGGGATGGCGATGACAGGCGCATGACAGTCCCGCGCCTTTGTTGTGCAGCGTTGTCTTACGCGGTCGCGCGCTCGCGTTTCATCTCGTTGCGCATGATGAAAAGCGAGGCGCCGAGGATCAGGACCGCCCCCAGCCACAGATAGCCGCTCGGCGCATAACCGAAGACGAGCCAGCCGGCGAGAACGTTGAGCGGTAGCTTGAGATCGTCGAAAGGCTGCACATACGCTGCGTCTGCGACGGTATAGGCAAGCGTCAACAGATACTGTGCCACCACGGTCAAAAGCCCCGCCAGCACCAATAGCGCAAGGATAGTTCCACTCGGCACGACAAACCCTGCCGACAGCGCCAGCACACCATTGATCGGCGTCAGAAGCACGAGCAACCAGACCGTCATCGTCTCAGGGCGCTCGATGCCTGTCAGGCTCTTGGTGATCAGCGACGCCGCCCCCCAGAGCAGCGCCGAGAAAACCGGCAGCAGCGCTGCCCAGGTGAAGCTTTCCGACCAGGGCTGCAGGATGATCGTGGCGCCGGCAAAGCCGACTGCCGCCGCTGCCCAGCGTGCCGGACCAACGCGTTCGCCCAGGAAGAGCCGCGCACCAAGAATGATGAAAAATGGCGATGTCATCACCAGCGCGATCGCCTGCCAGATCGGAACAGAAGCCAGGCCCGAAACCCAGGCCCCTACGCCGAGCGCCGCAAAGGCAACGCGAATGACGTGACGCCAGGGGTAATCGGTGCGCATGGCCGACAGGCCGGCGCGAAACAGGAACGGCAGGGAGAAGACGAGTGCAAATGCATATTGCCAGAAGGCAGTCGAGGTGGCGGAAAAGCCGAGTTGCATCGTCATCCATTGCGTGACGACATTCAGGAGAGCAAAGGCGACGCCGGCCAGTATCATCCAGGCCGCACCGGCCATGGCACGGGAGGTGAAAAGTGCTTGGGTCGTCTCGCTCATGTCCTTCATCCGCAAACAGGGACCTACACAAATCAGGACACATGAGCGCAGGATGCGACGACGGACCGCCCGCCCGTCGCACCCACGATCATTCTCTTTCATCCGGACTGTGACCGTCGGCTCCGGAATCGCACCGGATCTGCTAACCTTCCGACACGACAGCGCCTGAAGTGCTCGCGGGCTTGGGCCTGCTGCATAATTCCTTAAATCCAATCCGATTTAAGGAGAAAATTATGCAGCAGCTTTCAAGTGTCACAGCGTCCGTTGCGCGTCATATTTGACGCGCGGCGCTGAGCCCTTACCGCCGGTGGGGAGTTTCACCCCGCCCTGAGAACAGGGCTGAGCCGTAGACCAAAGACCGCGCTGCTGCAAGGGCAGCCGAAACGCAAAAGGGTCCGGCGTGAACCGAACCCTTCAAGACTTGGACGGCCGGCCTCGTATCCGGCCGTCAAGCAAACCTATCAGCCGTTAACGGCATCCTTCAGGCCCTTGCCGGCCGTGAACTTCGGAACGTTGCGTGCCGGGATGTCAACTTCTGCGCCCGTGGACGGGTTGCGGCCCTTGGAGGCTTCGCGACGCGAAACGGAGAAGTTGCCGAAACCGACGAGGCGAATGTCGCCACCGTCCTTAAGTTCAGCCTGGATGGTCTCGAAAACTGCATCAACTGCGGAAGATGCGTCGGTCTTGGAAAGTCCGGCCTTCTCAGCAACGGCAGACACGAGCTCATTTTTGTTCATGTTTCCACCCCTTTCAAAATGGTTCGAAACGACTGTGTTTTTAAGCCGCGGCGGCTTGCGCATCGCCCGCGTCTTGCCATTCCCAATTGCGCCTAATCCCTTGGAATGCAAGGCTTGCAGCATGCTTTTACAACAAAAAAGACCGGCCAGAGGCCGGTCTTCCTTGTTTTTCTGCCAAATGGGCCTGACGGGAACACAATTGCACCCGCCCGGTCCTGTCAATCAGTGGGCGATGGAAGCGCCCGCTTCGTCCTGCGAATCAACCGCGGCGACGGTTGCCGGCTCATTTGCCGGGTCCCATTCGATCGGCTCCGGGACGCGGACCAGAGCGTGCTCGAGCACTTCACCCATCCGCGAAACGGGGATGATCTCCAGCACGTTCTTCACGTTGTCCGGGATCTCGGCGAGATCCTTGGCGTTTTCCTCGGGGATCAGCACCTTCTTGATGCCGCCGCGAACGGCCGCCAGCAGTTTTTCCTTCAGTCCTCCGATCGGCAGCACGCGGCCGCGAAGGGTGATCTCACCCGTCATCGCCACGTCCTTGGAGATCGGAATACCGGTCATGACAGAGACGATCGCTGTTGCCATGGCAACACCGGCCGACGGGCCATCCTTGGGCGTCGCGCCTTCCGGCAAGTGCACGTGGATGTCGCGCTTGTCGAACAGCGGCGGCTCAATGCCGAAGTCGATCGCCCGCGAGCGGACATAGGATGCCGCCGCCGAAATCGATTCCTTCATCACGTCGCGCAGGTTGCCGGTGACGGTCATGCGGCCCTTGCCGGGCATCATGACGCCTTCGATCGTCAGCAGTTCGCCGCCGACCTCGGTCCAGGCAAGACCTGTGACCACACCGACCTGATCGTCGCGTTCGGCTTCGCCGTGACGATAACGCGGTACGCCAAGGTAGTCCTGGATGTTGCCGGCAGTGACTGCCACTGCCTTGGCCTTGCCCTTGATGATCTCGGTTACCGCCTTGCGGGCGAGCTTCATCAGTTCGCGCTCGAAGTTACGAACGCCGGCTTCGCGTGTGTAGGTCTGGATGATCGCCATCAGCGCACCGTCGGTGACCGAAAACTCTTTCGGCTGCAGCGCGTGATCGCGGATCGCCTTCGGCAGCAGGTGCCGCTTGGCGATTTCCAGCTTTTCCTCTTCGGTGTAGCCGGCAATACGGATCACTTCCATGCGGTCCATCAGCGGCGCCGGAATGTTCAGCGTGTTCGCCGTGGTGATGAACATCACGTTGGACAGATCGTATTCGACTTCAAGGTAGTGATCCATGAAGGTCGAGTTCTGTTCTGGATCCAGCACCTCCAGCAGAGCCGAGGACGGGTCGCCACGGAAGTCCTGGCCCATCTTGTCGATCTCGTCGAACAGGAAGAGCGGGTTGGACTTCTTCGCCTTCTTCATCGACTGGACGACCTTGCCGGGCATCGAGCCAATGTAGGTGCGGCGGTGACCGCGGATTTCGGCTTCGTCACGAACGCCACCCAGCGCCATGCGCACGTATTCGCGGCCGGTCGCCTTGGCGATCGACTTGGCAAGCGAAGTCTTGCCGACGCCCGGAGGGCCGACGAGGCACAGGATCGGGCCTTTGATCTTCGTCGAACGGGCCTGGACGGCGAGATATTCGACGATGCGCTCCTTGACCTTGTCGAGGCCGAAGTGATCGACGTTGAGCACTTCCTCGGCATGGTTCAGATCGGTCTTGATCTTGGACTTCTTGCCCCACGGCATGCCAAGCAGCCAATCCAGATAGTTGCGCACGACGGTTGCTTCCGCCGACATCGGGCTCATCTGGCGCAGCTTCTTCAGCTCGGCGTCGGCCTTTTCGCGCGCTTCCTTGGAAAGCTTGGTCTTGGCGATGCGCTCTTCGATTTCGGCCATCTCGTCGCGGCCGTCTTCACCGTCGCCGAGTTCCTTCTGGATCGCCTTCATCTGTTCGTTGAGGTAGTACTCGCGTTGGGTCTTCTCCATCTGGCGCTTGACGCGCGAACGGATACGCTTTTCCACCTGCAGGACGGAGATCTCACCTTCCATGAAGCCGAGCGCCTTTTCCAGGCGCATCTTCACGCTGGTGGTTTCCAGCATTTCCTGCTTTTCGACGATCTTGATCGATAGATGCGATGCGACGGTGTCGGCAAGCTTCGAATAATCTTCGATCTGGCTCGCGACGCCGACGACTTCCGGAGAAATCTTCTTGTTGAGTTTCACGTAGCTTTCGAATTCGGAGACGACCGAGCGGCTGAGCGCCTCGATCTCGACCGGATCTTCTTCCGGCTCGTCGAGCGCCTGTGCGGACGCTTCGTAGAATTCTTCGCGCGGCGTGTAGCTGTCGATCTTGGCGCGCGTGCGCCCTTCGACCAGCACCTTGACGGTGCCGTCGGGCAGCTTCAGGAGCTGCAGGACATTGGCAATCGTGCCCACCTGGTAGATCGCCGAGGCTTCCGGATCGTCGTCCGTCGCGTTGATCTGGGTGGCAAGCATGATCTGCTTGTCGGTCCCCATGACTTCTTCAAGCGCACGGATGGACTTTTCACGGCCGACAAAGAGCGGCACGATCATGTGCGGGAAGACTACAATGTCGCGAAGCGGCAAGACCGGATAGGTCGCGCTTTCAGTCGCCGGAGACGTTTTGCTCGTCATGTCATTTCCTTTCCGTCCCGATTTCGGGCCCGTTCCCGGGAGCCACAGCGGCACTCCCGGTTGTCATATTTTCCACATGAAAGTGGAGTGCTAGAGAGTCCTTTTCAAGGCTCGCCGCAACATCCACCATCAGTGGCCGGGTCCTTCTGACTACGCTTTATTGCTGTTGCGTACCTTGCGACGGAAAACGAGGCTTCAAGGATATGCAACGGCCGAGGCCCTCTACTGAATCGTCACATCATTGCGTTGTTAAGACACTTTAGCAACAACCGAATTGTTAAATCGTCCCCCGCGCAAGCCATCTCAACAACTAAGTGCAGGGCCATGAAAAAGCCCGCACGAGGCGGGCTTTTTCAGGTCCGATCTGTGGGCCTGCGATCAGGCCGAAACGTTCGCCTTCTCTTCCGAGCGCTCGGAATAGATGTAGAGCGGCCGCGCCGCACCCTTCACCACCTCGTCGGAGATCACGACTTCGCGAACGCCTTCGAGCGTCGGCAGCTCGAACATCGTGTCGAGCAGGATCTTTTCCATGATCGAGCGCAGGCCACGGGCGCCGGTCTTGCGCACGATGGCGCGACGGGCGATCTCGCGCAGCGCGTCCTCGTGGAAGGTCAGTTCGACGTCCTCCATCTCGAACAGCCGCTGGTACTGCTTGATCAGAGCGTTCTTCGGCTCGGACAGGATCTGGATCAGCGCGTCCTCATCGAGGTCTTCGAGCGTTGCCAGAACCGGCAGACGGCCGATGAATTCCGGGATCAGGCCGAACTTAACCAGATCTTCCGGCTCGAGTTCGCGCAGAACTTCGCCGACGCGGCGATCTTCCGGCGAGCGAACCGTCGCGCCGAAACCGATCGACGTCTTCTCGCCACGGGCGGAGATGATCTTATCGAGGCCGGCGAAGGCGCCGCCGCAGATGAACAGGATATTGGTGGTATCCACCTGCAGGAATTCCTGCTGAGGATGCTTGCGGCCACCCTGAGGCGGCACCGAAGCAACAGTGCCTTCCATGATCTTCAAGAGCGCCTGCTGCACGCCCTCACCGGAAACGTCACGGGTGATCGACGGGTTGTCGGATTTGCGCGAGATCTTGTCGACTTCGTCAATGTAGACGATGCCGCGCTGGGCGCGCTCGACATTGTAGTCGGCAGCCTGCAGCAGCTTCAGGATGATGTTTTCGACGTCTTCACCGACATAGCCGGCTTCCGTCAGCGTCGTCGCATCGGCCATCGTGAAGGGCACGTCGATGATGCGTGCAAGCGTCTGTGCGAGATAGGTCTTGCCGCAACCGGTCGGGCCGACGAGCATGATGTTCGACTTCGCCAGCTCCACATCGCTGCCCTTGGCCGCATGGGCCAGACGCTTGTAGTGGTTGTGCACGGCGACCGAAAGAATGCGCTTCGCCTGCTGCTGGCCGATGACGTACTCGTCGAGGACCTTGATGATTTCCTGGGGGGTCGGAACGCCATCGCGGGACTTGACCATCGAGGTCTTGTTCTCTTCGCGAATGATGTCCATGCAGAGCTCGACGCATTCATCGCAGATGAAGACCGTCGGTCCGGCAATCAGTTTGCGGACTTCGTGCTGGCTCTTGCCGCAAAACGAACAATAAAGCGTATTCTTCGAGTCACCGCCGTTGCTACCGCTGACCTTGCTCATTTCCATTTCCTTCCAGCACGCCGGACATCTTCGGAAAAGATATCACGGACCACTCAATTCGCCCCGCGCAAAGACCTGCGCCGCATTAAGAGGGCTTCCGGGAGTACTCACCGTATCAGGGCATTTTGCCCAAGATTCGGCCGCAACGACTCTCCCACCTAACTCTGAACCCTATGTCTTCACAGCTCAATAGAACATTAAGGGGTCATCTTAGCGGCTTTACCCCCTCGATAAAGCCCTTTCACCATTACAATTGTGTCACAATTGCATCTATCGTGACACAAAAGCGCGTTATCACGCCTGCTCTGCAGCCTCGATCGCTTCGCGCGACGTGATGACCTTGTCGATCAGACCCCAGTCGAGCGCTTCGTCGGAACTCATGAAATGGTCGCGATCGAGCGTCTGTTCAACCTCTTCGTAGGTCCGGCCGCAATGCTTGACGTAAACCTCGTTCAGGCGCCGCTTCATCTTGAGGATGTCCTTGGCGTGACGCTCGATATCAGAGGCCTGGCCCTGGAAGCCACCGGACGGCTGATGCACCATGATGCGCGAGTTCGGGGTGGCGAAACGCATGTCCTTGTGGCCGGCAGCCAGCAGGAGCGAACCCATCGAGGCGGCCTGACCGATGCACAGCGTCGAAACCGCCGGCTTGATAAACTGCATGGTGTCGTAGATCGCCATACCGGCGGTAACGACGCCACCCGGCGAATTGATGTAGAGAGCGATTTCCTTCTTCGGGTTTTCTGCCTCGAGGAAAAGAAGCTGGGCGCAGACGAGCGTTGCCATCTGATCTTCGACCGGACCGGTCAGGAAGATGATGCGCTCTTTCAGAAGGCGCGAAAAGATATCGTAGGAACGTTCGCCGCGGTTGGTCTGCTCCACAACCATCGGCACCAGCGCCATGGCGGTATCAACTGGATTTCTCATATCGAACCTTCATCAATCGGGCCCGCAATGCCTTTGCGAACCGGGAATCACAGGATTAGCCTTCTGCCCCTACATAGAGTGTCAACACCCTTCACTTCAAGTCGCCAACCTCCGATAACCTTAATCGGCGGCGCCCTTCCAGCCTAAGAACAGCGGTCCTCCACACGTGATTGCTGATAGAACATTTTTTCGCCGCCGCCTTTGCCAACGCCCTGGCTTTTGCGCTTTCCGCACAGCATTCGCCACCGCTGGGTAAACGGACGGTAAACGGCGCGCGCGCCACGGCGGACCTCAAAGCTGCGATTCGATCGGCAGGATACGGATGATCCCGGCGATAACGCGCCTCAGCAGGCTGGCGTCGGGCTCGCGCCGCAGCCGCCGCTCGGTCCCGTTGGTTCGGTCACGCCAGACGAGCCGCGCACCTTCAAGGCTTAGCCGATAACTGACGGACGGGGCCGTCTCGTCCTCAAACATCGTGGCGAGTTCGCCGGCAAGTGCTGCATCCACAAACACAACGCCCATTTCGGTGTTCAGCGATGCCGACCGCGGGTCGAAATTCATCGAACCGACGAAGCCGTTCAGACCATCGACCACAAAGGCCTTGCTGTGCAGGCTCGCATTGCGCCGGCCAAACAGCGACATACGATGACTCTCGACCGTATCGCCCTGCTCTTTCAGTTCGAAAAGCTCGACACCGGCGCGAACGAGGTTTCGACGGTACTTCACATAGCCACCATGAACGGCCGCGACGTCGGTCGCAGCCAGTGAATTTGTCAGCACCGCGACGCGGATGCCCTTTTTCACAAGCGCCGTCAGTTCGCGCGTCCCGGCCGTGCCGGGAATGAAATAGGGCGAAATGATGCGCAGATCGTTCTTTGCCGCCTGGATCAGCGGGAAGAGTTCGCGCAGCAGCCAGTTCTGCCGCTTTTGCATCAGCGCCTTCTCGGGCGGGTCGGCCTCAAGGCGAACGTTGTCGATCCAGTACAGCCTTCTCGAGCCGCTATAGAACGTCTCTTCGGCCATCGCGTCAGTCACGCGCTCCAGATAGAAACGGGCGGCAGGCGTGCGCGCATGGGCATCGAGCGCCTCCCTCAGCGCCGGCAGATATTGCTTGCGGGGGGTGCGCAGTTTGGCGATCGGCAGCACGGACGTGCTGTTCCAATAGCGATCGAACATTGCCGTTGCCTGATCGACCACCGGCCCGATCATCCAGAGATCGAGGTCACGAAAGTTTGAAAGCTCGGCCGCGTCGAAATAGGCATCGCCGATATTGCGCCCGCCGGCGATGGCCAGGCGCGCATCGGAAACCCACAGCTTGTTGTGCATGCGGCGTGTGGCGCTGAAAGCGCGGATGGCCATCTCGAAACCCCGGCGGATACGATCGGTGCGGGCACGGCTTGGATTGAAGAGCCGGACCTCAATGTTCTCGTGGGCATCAAGCGCGATGCACATCCGGTCGTGGATGCCGGCGTTGATATCATCGAGCAGCAGGCGGACGTGGACGCCGCGGTCGGCAGCCGTCAGGATTTCACGCGTGAGCAAGAGACCGGTCAAGTCATCCTTCCAGTAGTAGTATTGCAGGTCGAGGCCGCGGCCGGCCCTGCGAGCCGCATGCGCCCTGACGACGAAAGCTTCGATGTTGTCAGAGACCAGCGATATGCCGTTCTTTCCGGAACGGGTGCGAAGCAGCGGGCCTATGGCCCGATCGAGTTCGGTATCGGCGTCAGCGACAGGGAGTGCAGCAGACGGGTCTCCATGGGGACGCCGACCGAAGCGGCCATAGACATAGAAAATCGCCGCACCGAACGCGCCGCCGATGGCGACAACGGCAACAATGACAAAGGACAACATCACCTGCCCGCCAGAAAGTGTCTCAGGCCGATCCGGCCCGGCTCACTTCAATCCGTTCGTTGTTATGGTCTTCCCGCTTGCCGACCTTCAGATCGATCGATGCCTTGACCGGCAAATGATCGGAAGCGATGCGGGCCAGAGGAGAATCGTGCACTGCGACCGATGTCACCAGGCTGTGCGGGTTGCCGAGAACGCGATCGAGCGGCAACAGCGGAAAGCGAGAGGGAAAGCTCGCGACGGTCGCATGCGAGGGGTCGAAGACGGGGCTAAGGAAGGACAGCGACGACCGTTTGCCCATGCGCCACTCGTTGAGGTCGCCGATCAAAAGCGTGGGTCGTCCGCCCGCATCGGAGGCCGCCTCGATGATCGCCTCGGCCTGTTGCGCGCGGGAATGACGAAGCAATCCGAGATGGGCGGCGATCACGCGCAGCGGCCCCATCCTGAGGTCAAGATCGACAACGAGCGCTCCGCGCGGCTCGACACCCGGAAGTTTCAGTTGCTGTACGTCGGAAACCGCACCTTCACGCAGAAGCAGCACATTGCCGTGCCAGCCATGCCCCTTGGTGGAGAAGCCCGAGATCGGAACGGATACGAGATGCGCTTCGCGCCGCAGATGTTCCAGATCGAGGAGCCCTGCCCGCTCACCGAACCGCTGGTCGGCTTCCTGAAGGGCGACGATATCGGCGCCGAGTTCGCCGATCACTTGGGCCGTGCGGCCCGGATCAAAGCGGCCATCGGTGCCGACACATTTGTGGATGTTGTAGGAAGCGATGACGATATCACCGCGGTTGACCGCCGCCTCACGGCTGACGACGGTGGGTCGCCGCTTGCGGATTGCCGCTACGATGCCCGCCGATAGACTGGTCTGGTTTTTTGCCATGCCGCTCCCTGCTTGCTGCCGCATCATGCGCAAATAGGTCGCCGGACGCCACTGAAAAAGGCTCCAGACCAAAACTTGTTCCGTTCGAAATGGCGGCAGTGGCGCTTTTTCGAACTGCTCCACAGTCATCGGCGCCGCTCAGACCTCAAGGCACAGGTAGACTGTTTCCCGCATTTTTGAGGGCTGGAGAATGACGGCCGGCCGCCGGGCCACCCGCCGTTGCGCAAACGCGACCTTCAATCCGCCGGACCGGCAAAGAGGATCAGATTGCCGTCGGGATCAAGGACGATGAAGTTCCGCGCACCCCAAGGCTCGGTCCGCAATGTTTGGTGAAAACGCACGCCGGCGGCCTGATAGTCGAGGAACAGGCGCTTGAGCTCATCCGATGTGGCGACGGTCAAGGAGGCGGAAAGCAGATGCTCCCGCTCTCTGATGTCGCCGACGAAGACAGGCTCGCAGACCAGGCGCAATGCGAGCAGCGCATTGTCGCGTTTCACCTGGCCATAGAAGGGTGGATCGCCGTAGACGAAGTCGACGGCAAAACCGAGTTTGTCGGTGACGAAGTCGCAAGACGCCTTGATATCGGCGACGAACAATTGTGCCGAAGTCGATTGCAGAACAGGGCGCGGTGCTGCTTGTTTTGCTTGCATGCGACCAGTTCCTGGGCGTCGGCGAGCTTGAAGTCTGCCTTCAATATTTCCCGATCATCCAGGTCGGGCCTGCTTCTTGAGGTTTTCGAGGTTCGGCATGGGCGCAACTAAGGTCTATCTACCGTAGGTGGGCGTTGCCCTTTCGACCTTGCACCGATGCGCCCTACGCAGCGTCAGAACATTGACTCGCGGTGAGCTATCTTGTCAACGCGCTGATACCGCAAGCCGATGACCCGTTGCGACAACCACTCAGTCGCGCTGTCGATCGGTCAGGGCTCTGCAACTTGTACTCTTGCGGGGCGAACCCGGTCGCCCTTAGAAATAGCTGTCGCACCCGCCTTGCAAAGAGCCAGATCATGCCGCCCAAGCCCGCCATCATCATCGACAGCGCCAAGCGAAGCGTTTCGATCGACGTGCACGACCCGGATTTCTACCGTGCGCCACTGTCGGCTTACGCGGAAATTCACGCCCATTGCCCGGCATTTTACTGGAGCGAGCGCGAACAATGGTATTTCGCGGGCTACGACCAGGTGAACGCGTTGCTACGCGACCGGCGTTTTGGCCGGCAGATCCTACACGTGGCGACACGCGAAGAACTCGGCATGCCGGCACCGAAGCCGCATCTGAAGGATTTCGACGCACTTGAGGAGCATTCGCTACTGGAGCTCGAACCGCCGACCCACACCAGGCTTCGCACCCTCGTCAACCGCGCCTTCGTCTCCCGGCAGATCGAACAGTTGCGGCCGGACATCGAACGGCTTTCGCATACGATCATCGACGGTTTCGAGCAGGACGGCGAAGTCGAGCTACTGAAGACCTATGCCGAAACGATCCCGGTCACGATCATCGCCAGGATGCTCGGCATTCCCGTCGACGCCGCGCCAAACCTGCTCGATTGGTCGCATCGCATGGTGAGAATGTACGTCTTCAATCGGAGCCACGAGACCGAGTTCGACGCCAACCAGGCCTCCGCCGACTTCGCCGACTACCTCAAGACCATCATCGCCGAGAAGCGCCGCAAGCCGGCCGACGATCTGCTGACACATATGATCACGTCGGAGAAAGATGGAGAGCGATTGTCCGAGGCAGAGCTGGTTTCGACGGCCGCCCTGCTTCTCAACGCCGGCCACGAGGCGACCGTCCATCAGATCGGCAACGCGGTCAGAACGATCCTGCAGTCGGACCACGCGCCGGGAGATCTGTTCGCAACGGAGGCGACGACCGATCTTGCGATCGAGGAGTGCCTCCGATTTGCCGCACCGCTGCATATCTTTCAACGCTATGCGCTGTCGGATATCGAACTCGACGAAGGGATTGCGCTTCGCAAGGGCGACAAGATCGGCCTGCTTCTTGGTGCCGCCAATGTCGATCCGCGGAAGTTCAGCGACCCTGACCGCTTCAAGCCTGCGCGCGACGAGGGCGTCAACGTCTCGTTCGGTGCGGGCCTGCACTTCTGCATCGGAGCGCCGCTCGCCCGGCTCGAACTCAAGCTGTCGCTGCCGATCCTGTTCCAGCGCTTGCCCGGGATGCGGCTGAAACACCCGCCGGAAGTGAAGGACAGTTTCCATTTCCATGGCCTGGAGCGGCTCGATCTCGTTTGGTGAAGGGACACCCCTGCCCGGTCTGCGCAAAGCAAACGGCTTCGACGCAACCGCCGAAGCCGTTTGATCCCAATTGCAGAGGCGAATGCGTTGGGGTTTAGACGGCGGCGGCCGTCTGTTCGACACCGTAGCGCGCCGCCGGCCTGTCATGCGAAAGATTGGGCGACAGCACCATGCGCGCCTTTGTGAAGGCGTGCCAGTCGGCAGCGTCGGGCAACGATGGAATGGTGACCAGTTCTCCCTGGTCGAAACCGGCAAGTGCCGCGTCGACGAGATCGGTGACGTCCATCACCATCGAAGGGTCGAGCCGGTCGATCGAGCCGCCGGCCCGGTCAAAGATCTCGGTGCGGGTCAGCCCGGGCAGCACCGCCTGAACCCTGACGCCCTTGTCTGCCGCTTCCACGTTGATCGATTGCGTCAGGTTAAGCACAAACGCCTTGGAGGCATTGTATGTGCCGTTGAACCGCTCGGGCACCAGCGCGACGACGGAGGCGATGTTGATGATCGCTCCCTTGCCGCGCATCGCGAATGTCTGGGCGGCGGCAATCGCCAACCGGTTCACGGCGACGACGTTCAGCTCGATCATGGCTTCGAGATAGTCCAGGTCATCAGTGAGCAGCGGTCCCTTCGGACCGATCCCCGCGTTGTTGACAAGGAGTTCGATTGCCTCGTCTTCGCGCAGGCGCTTCTCGACCAGCCTTACGTCATCCCGTAGCGTCAAGTCCGCCTTGAGCACGTCGACCGTCACACCGTATTGCGCCGACAGCTTGGCGGCAAGATCGGAGAGACGCTTTTTATCGCGTGCCACCAGAACCAGGTCATGGCCGCGTTGCGCCAAGCGGTCCGCATAGGTCGCGCCGATGCCCGACGACGCGCCCGTCACCAGCGCCTTACCCCTTTTCTCCACTGCACGCATTGTCGGTTTCCTTGTTCGGATTTCAATCTAGTGGTATATGCCACTAAATATACAGCAAACTGGACGCTGCGCAAGAGTGGCGCTACCAAAGTCGAAAATGGGCGCCGCAGCTCCCGACGGAGGAAACGATGGACGACACGCCGAAGGGAATCTGGGACTTCTGCACCAACAGTGCGCTGAAGCGCGCCTCGCGACAGTTAGGACAGCTCTATGAGGATGTGCTCGCACCAAGCGGATTGCGCGGCACGCAGTATTCGCTGCTGAGCCAGATCGCCCATAGCAAGAATGCGTCGCTGCGCACGCTCGCGGATCTGTTGGTGATGGACCTGTCGGCGCTTGGTCACACGCTGAAGCCACTCATCCGCGACGGCTATGTCGAGCTTGTGCCCGACGCGTCGGACCGGCGAGTGAAGCGCGTTCAGCTGACGCCCTTCGGCGCCAAGAAGCAGCGGGAGACGACGGATCTCTGGCGCAAGGCGCAGGCGCGCTTCGACAATGCTCTCGGTAAACAGGAGGCCGAAGCCTTGCGGCGGGCGCTGAACGGAATCTCGGAAGCCTCGTTTGCCGAAGCGTTCACCCGGGCATCGGACGGTACCGAGCCGGGCGCAAAGGGATAACGGGTCGATCAGAGGCGGATGACGTAATCCTTGCGGGTCGTCTCGATGACCTCCCACGTTCCCTTGAAACCGGGCTGGAGGATCATGCTGTCGCCGGCGCGCAGGTGCACCACTGCGCCGCCGTCGTCGGTGACGACCGAGTAGCCCGACAGGATATGGAAGTACTCCCATTCGTCATAGGCGATGCGCCACTTTCCGGGCGTGGATTCCCAGACGCCGGCATAAATCCCGCCATCGGCCTCCTCGACGTTCCAGGTGCGGAACCGAGGCGTGCCGGAAATCAGCCGATCGGCCGCAGGCCCGCCGACTTCGGGCTCGATCGCCGCCAAGTCGAATTTCTGCATCTTCACCATCACGCACCAACTCCATAAGGGGACGGAAGGTCCGTCCCCTCTTTTTCATATCAATATCAGATCTTTGCGAGCGACTGCTCGAGATCGGCGATGATGTCGGAAACGTCTTCGATACCGACAGACAGGCGCACGACATCGGGACCTGCCCCCGCCGCAACCAGCTGCTCCGGGGTCAGCTGACGATGGGTGGTCGAGGCCGGGTGAATGACGAGCGAACGGGTATCACCGATATTGGCAAGGTGAGAGAACATCTCGAGCCCCTCGACGAAGCGCTTTCCTGCCTCGTAGCCGTCCTTGAGACCGAAGGTGAAGACGGCGCCGGCACCCTTCGGTGCATAGCGCTTTTGCAGCGCATTGTTCGGATCGTCCTCAAGCCCGGCATAGTTGACCCAGGACACCTTGTCGTGGCCCTTCAGCCACTTGGCAACGGCGAGCGCATTGTCGCAATGGCGCTGCATGCGCAGCGGCAGCGTCTCGACGCCAGTCAGGATCATGAAGGCGTTGAACGGCGAAATCGCCGGCCCGAAGTCGCGAAGCCCGAGAACGCGAGCAGCAATCGCAAAGGCGAAATTGCCAAAGGCCTGATGCAGCACGACGCCTGCATATTCCGGGCGCGGCTCCGACAGCATTGGGTACTTGCCGGACTTCGACCAGTCGAAGGTGCCGCCATCGACGATGACGCCGCCCATCGAATTACCATGACCGCCGATGAACTTGGTGAGCGAATGCACGACGATATCCGCACCGTGCTCCAGCGGACGCAGCAGGTAGGGTGTCGCCATCGTGTTGTCGACGATCAGCGGCAGGCCATGCTTGTGTGCGACCTCGGCAATCGCGGCGATATCGACGAAGGTACCACCCGGATTGGCGAGACTTTCGATGAAGATCGCCTTGGTGCGCGCATCGATCTTCGCCTCAAAGCTCGAAGGATCGCCCGGATCCGCCCAACGAACCTGCCAATCGAAGGACTTGAAGGCATGGCCGAACTGATTGACCGAGCCACCGTAAAGACGGTTGGCGGCGACGAAATTGTCACCCGGGCTCATGATCGTGTGGAATACGAGAAGCTGGGCCGCATGCCCGGAAGCAACCGCCAGCGCCGCAGTGCCGCCTTCCAATGCGGCGAGGCGCTCTTCCAGCACCGCCTGCGTCGGGTTCATGATGCGGGTGTAGATATTGCCGAACTGCTGGAGGCCGAAGAGTGCTGCCGCATGGTCGGTGTCGTTGAAGACGAAGCTGGTCGTCTGGTAGATCGGCGTCGCCCGGGCGCCCGTCGTCGGATCTGGTTGCGCTCCGGCGTGGATTGCGAGCGTGCTGAAACCAGGATTGTCTTTCGTCATTCGTCCCTCCCATGACCGCGCCGCACCTCCCATGGAGGCGCCAAACGCACCCTATCCCTTTGATTCCAGGCATCGTGCGCGTCGAAGAACAGCTTCGATTTCGGCTTCATGCGCTGGAGCGGCGGCACTATCCCAGAGCCGCCACGCGTGGTCAAAGAAAGATTTTTTCAAAACTGACGGTTGCACGAAACATCGCTGTGGCCGATGCCGTGTCAGCCGATCAGACGCGGATACTCCATCGCCGGACAGCGATCCATGACGACCTTGATACCGGCGGCCTCCGCCTTGGCAGCAGCGGCGTCGTGCCTCACCGACAGTTGGCCCCAGATCGCCTTCGGCAAGGTCTCGAGCGCCAGGATCTCGTCGACGAGCGCCGGCAGTGCATGGGCCGCGCGAAAGACGTCGACCATGTCGATCGGCTCCTTGACGTCGGTGAGCCTGCCGACGACGGGCTGATCGAGGATCGTCTTGCCGACATGACCCGGATTGATGGGGATGACGCGATAGCCCTTGCGCAACAGGAAGGCCATGACCCGATGGCTCGGCCGCTCGGCGTTCGGCGATGCACCGACGAGGGCGATCGTCTTTGTCGAACGCAGGATGTCGGCGAGGTAATAATCCGGGTAGGCGTCGTGGTTCATGTTCTGATCCGAACTCATCTGTTATACGCGTGTATAGTTCGCACGGTGGCGGCGGGTGTCAATCGAGCGCCCGATGGCGGCGGCGGAACGGCTGTAGCGCCGCACAGGCATCCTCCCGCCAATTTCCGGTTGCTTTTCCCGTACAGTGGCGCGACAACGCTGGCAACGGCCTGCCCCATTCTCCACTGAGGTTTCACCTTGCCCCTTGATGTCATTGCGCTCGTCCTCTTCGGGGCGCTGTTGCACGCGACCTGGAATGCGCTGGTCAAGGCGGGCTCGGAGAAATCGCTCGATGCGGCAATGATCGCACTCGGCGCGGCAGTCGTGGCCATTCCTTTCCTGCCGTTCCTGCCATTGCCGCAGCCGGAAGCCTGGCCGTTCATCCTGGTTTCGGCGCTTTTCCAGTTTGCCTATTTCCAGCTGGTCGCTGCCTCCTACCGTGCCGGCGATATCGGGCTAGTCTATCCCCTGATGCGCGGCGTCGCGCCACTGATCGTCGCCTCCACCAGCAGCGTCATCATCGGCGAGCAGCTGACAACCGGCGCCATGGCGGGTGTGTTGACCATCAGCGTCGGCGTGCTGACGCTCGCCTTCGAATCGCGAAAAGGCGGCAAACACGCGATCATCCTGGCGCTACTCAATGCCTGCGTGATTGCATGCTATACCTTTGTCGACGGCATCGGCGCGCGGGTGTCGGGCAACGCGATCTCCTACACTTTGTGGATGGCGCTGCTTCCGCCGGTGTTGCTGTTTACCTGGGCCTTTGCCCGGCGGGGCATCAAGCCGGTCGCCCGCCACGTCTACAAGAACTGGTGGCGCGGCCTCATCGGCGGCGCCGGCTCCATTGGCGCCTACGGCCTGGCACTGTGGGCGATGACGAAGGCGCCGGTCGCGACCGTCGCAGCGCTGCGCGAGACCGCGATCCTGTTCGCTGTCGTTATCTCCGTGGTGTTTCTGAAGGAGCGCGTCAGCATCTGGCGCATCGCCGCCGCCTGCGTAATCGCGCTTGGCGCCCTGCTCCTGAAACTGGCCTGACCGCTATTCCCAATCCCAATTATTCCCTATCCCACTCCGGCATCCGCTTGCCGAGGAAGGCGCCGATGCCGTTCTCGGCGTCGCCTGCCAGCATATTTTCGACCATGACGCCGACCGCATAATCGTAAGCCTCGGGAAGGCTCATTTCCGCCTGGCGATAGAACGCTTCCTTGCCGATCTTCAGCGCCTGCGGCGATTTCGAAGCAATGACGGCTGCATATTTGTCGACGACCTGGCGAAGATATTGCTGGGGCACGATGCGATTGACCAGGCCGAAATCCTTGGCGGTCGATGCATCGATGGTCTCGCCTGTCAGAAGCATTTCCATCGCCTGCTTGCGATGTGCTGCCCGCGACAGCGCCACCATCGGCGTCGAGCAGAACAGGCCGATATTGACGCCCGGCGTGCAGAAGGTGGAGCTGTCGGTGCAGATCGCCAGATCACAGCTGGCAACAAGCTGGCAACCGGCTGCCGTCGCCAGGCCGTCGAACTCGGCGATGACCGCCTGGGGCAGCCGCGTGATCTTGATCATCAAATCTGCAGCAAGGCGGATCGTCGTTTCGAAGAAGGCCCTGCCCCCGTCGGCATCGGCCCGATGTGCCGTCATTTCCTTGAGGTCGTGGCCCGCGGAGAACAGCTTGCCGGATGCCGCCAGCACGACAACTCTGATGTCCTTGGAATGGGCAACGGCATCGAGCGCCGTATGCAACGCCTCCATCAGCTCGATCGAAAGCACATTGGCTGGCGGGTTGTTGAGCGTCAGCCGAAGCACCGGTCCCGAAAGCTCGCGCACCAGCAATGCACTCGGCTCTTCCTTCCGAAATGAAACAACGTCCGCCATGCTTTTCTCCTGCTGTCCTGTCTATCCCCGTAAATGGGCATCCGTGGTACGCCGCCTCCTGCAACCTTTCAAGTCAGTGGTAGCTGTCGCGACTTAGACCTTTTTCCGCCTTGCGCAAAAACGCATGTCGGCTTCACTAAGTGTCGATGTTAGCGCAAAGGAATACCTGCCGATGAAGATCCAGCCCATCATGACGGTCGAGGAGCTGAACCGGTTTCTCGACACGGACTTTCCTCAGGTCCACACGGACGGCAAAGTGTTCCATGTCACCGAGGCCGGCCCCGGATTTGCGACGATGCGACTCGATCCGAACGAGCGTCATATCCGGCCGGGCGGCACCGTATCGGGCCCGACACTTTTCGCGCTTGCGGACGTTTCGGCTTATATCGCGCTGATCGCCCATATCGGACCTGTGGCGCTTGCCGTCACCACCAATCTCAACATCAATTTCCTGCGCAAGCCGGAGCCGCGGCCGCTCGAATGCACCTGCCGCATCCTCAAGCTCGGTAAGCGATTGGCCGTTCTTGACGCCGCTATCGCAATGGTCAGCAGCGACGATCTCGTGGCGCATGCGACAGCGACCTATTCGATTCCGCCTCAGTAAATTGAGGTATCAATGTACCACATTGCTAAGTCGTTGTTTTCGCAATACTTTATTTCAACCTTGCAAAATTCACGTTGTTGACGCCGGTTTAGGGCTTGGGTATAAGCACCCTCAGATCGCGGTCCCTCTCGGGCCGCTTTCTTCTTTTGGCTGAGTTTCAGTCAAAACCAAGCAACAAGAAACGCCCAGCGGTTCGCCGTTCGGGTCCAGAGAAAGAGTTTTGTTATGGCAACCTTCGTTCAGAAGCCTGCAGAGGTGGAGAAGAAGTGGATCATCATCGATGCCGAAGGCCTCGTTGTCGGTCGCCTCGCTTCCATCATCGCGAACCGCCTGCGCGGCAAGCACAAAGCCACCTTCACGCCGCATGTTGACGATGGCGACAACGTCATCGTGATCAACGCCGAGAAGGCCGTGCTTACGGGCAAGAAGTACACCGACAAGAAGTACTACTGGCACACCGGCTACCCCGGCGGCATCAAGGAGCGCACCGCGCGCCAGATCATCGAAGGCCGCTTCCCGGAGCGCGTCATCGAGAAGGCCGTCGAGCGCATGGTTCCCCGCGGCCCGCTCGGCCGTCGCCAGATGAAGAACCTGCGCGTTTACGCAGGCACGAACCATCCGCATGAAGCACAGCAACCGGCCGTCCTCGACGTCGCCAAGCTGAACAGCAAGAACACAAGGAGCGCCTAATGGCCGACCTTTCCGCTCTCAAGGAAATCGCCACGACTGCGGAACCGGCAGCTCCGGTTCACGTCAAGAAGGTCGATGCACAGGGCCGCTCCTACGCGACCGGCAAGCGTAAGAACGCTGTCGCCCGCGTATGGGTCAAGCCCGGCTCGGGCAAGATCACCGTCAACGGCAAGCCGTACCTCGACTACTTCGCTCGTCCGGTTCTGCAGATGATCCTGCAGCAGCCGATCGTCGCAGCTGCCCGTGATGGCCAGTTCGACATCGACGCGACGGTCGCCGGTGGCGGTCTCTCCGGCCAGGCCGGTGCCGTTCGTCACGGCATCTCCAAGGCGCTCACCTACTTCGAACCGGGCCTGCGTCCGGTCCTGAAGAAGGGCGGCTTCCTGACCCGCGACAGCCGTGTCGTCGAACGTAAGAAGTACGGTAAGGCCAAGGCCCGCCGTTCGTTCCAGTTCTCCAAGCGTTAATCGCTGGAAGACACTGCATTTTGGAAGGCCGGGTTCGCCCGGCCTTTTTTTGTTTCAGATCGGCAGCTCGGTCGTCGACTTCAACTCGCGCAGCACGAAGCTTGAAACCACCGTGCGCACATGCGGATTGCGCATGAGATAGCGCGTCATGAAGGCGTCATAGCTGTCGACGTCGTTCGCGCGGATCTTCAGCATGTAGTCGAAGGTTCCCGACAGCGCATAGCACTCCATAATCTCCGGCCGATCGCGGACAACCGCCGAGAAAGAGGCGATGGCCTCGTCATGATGATCCTCCAGCGTCACATGGGCGATGATGCAGAGTTTCAGATCCAGTTTCGACGGATCGAGCAGCGCCACCCGCTTGCGGATCACGCCGTCGGCCTCCAGTTCCTGCAGCCGGCGCCAGGCGGAGCTTTGCGACATGCCCGCGCTTTCCGCGAGCTCCGACAGCGACTGGCCGCTGTCGGCCTGAATCAGCCTCAGCAGCTTGCGCAATGGCTGGGAAGTTTCCTTCAAATCCGACGACATTTTGAAATTTCCTCCCGCATCAGCGGCTTCCGCCGGCAACTGTGAAACAAATACTCGCTCCATTCGCGATACAATTGCAACAACCGGATGTTTTGACGAATGAGGAGACGTCATGCCCAAGGAAAGCAGCTACACCGCGAAACTGCCGGAGCCCGATGGCAGCTACCACTACACGCCCGAGGAAGATGCGATCTGGGGCGAACTTTACCAGCGACAGATGGCACTGCTCGCCGACAAGGCCTGCGACGAATATCTGGAGGGCGCGCGCAAACTTGGCCTTGGCCCTGACCGCGTGCCGCAGTTGCAGGACGTCAACCGCCGCCTGCAGGAAACCACCGGCTTCGGTGTCGAAGGCGTACCGGCACTGATCCCGCCATCGCGGTTCTACGAACTTCTGTCTGAGGGCAAGTTTCCGCTCGCAACCTTCATCCGCAGGCGCGAACACATCGACTATATCGAAGAGCCTGATATTTTCCACGAGGTCTTCGGCCATTGCCCGCTCCTGACCAACCAGAGCTACGCCAACTTCGTCCGCCGCTTCGGCGAAAAGGCCGTCGCACTTGGCAAGGGTTATTCCTGGCATATGTTCCGGATCTTCTGGTTCACTGTCGAGTTCGGACTGATCAACACGCCGCAAGGTCGGCGCTGCTTCGGTGCCGGCATCGTGTCGTCGCCGAACGAGACCCGCACGGCGATGGAGCCGTCGGCGAGTGAATTTCGCCCCTTCGACCTGATGACGGTGCTGCGCACCCCCTATCGCATCGATATCGTCCAGCCGATCTACTACGTGATCGACAGCTTCGCGCAGCTCGAGTCCATCATCGAAGAGGACATCGGCGCGCGCATTACCGAGGCCAAGGCGCTGGGTGACTTCGCGCCGACCTTCGAAGCCAAGGCGTCCTGACAGCATTACAGCGCCGCGCGTCAAATATGACGCGCGAAGGACGCTGTAACACTTTGAACCTGCTACATATTTTTATCCTTAAATCGGAATCGATTTAAGGAACTATGCAGTAGAATTCGCCGGCAGGGACTTGCCTTGCCGGCGACGATTGTCCAACGTTCCGCCATACACGGGAGACGGGATATGGCGAACAGGACGATCGATCACGCGCTAACGGCGCGCTCACTCACATCGGCGGCATCGGACCCGACGCATGCCGGCATTCTCTCCTTCATGCGGCGCAAATACTCAAAGCAGTTGAAGGACGTCGATGCCGTCGTCTGGGGCATCCCGTTCGACGCCGCAACCTCCAATCGTCCCGGCGCCCGCTTCGGGCCGCAGGCCATCCGCCGCGCCTCGGCGATCTTCGACAACGATCCGCAATACCCGTTCGAACGTGACCTCTTTGCTGAAATGGCAACCATCGATTACGGTGACTGCCTGCTCGACTACGGCAACCACTCGAAAACGCCGGCGACGATCGAGCGCGAAGCGGCAAAGATCCTGAAGAGCGGCGCCTATCTGCAGACGCTTGGCGGCGACCACTTCATCACCTATCCGATCCTGAAAGCCCATGCGGCCATCCATGGCCCCCTCGCCCTCGTCCAGTTCGACGCGCACCAGGACACCTGGCCGGATGAACGCGGTCGTATTGATCATGGCTCGTTTGTCGGCCGTGCGGCGCGGGCGGGCCTGATCGATACCGACGCATCGATCCAGATCGGCATCCGCACCCATGCGCCCGAAGACTGCGGCATCCGCATTCTCTATGGCTACGACATCGAGGAAATGAGTGTTTCAGACATTGCCGACGCCATCATTCGGCAGGTCGGGGAACGCAAAGCCTATCTGACCTTCGACATCGATTGCCTCGACCCTGCCTATGCGCCCGGCACCGGCACTCCGGTCGCCGGCGGCCCATCCAGCGCCAAGATACTCTCGGTTCTACGCAAGCTCGGAGCCCTGACTGTCGTCGGAAGCGATGTCGTCGAAGTCGCGCCTGCCTATGACCACGCGGACATCACCGCCATCGCCGGCGCGACGGTCGCCATGTACATGCTCGGCCTGCACGCCGAAAAGCTGGCGGAGCGTTCGACGCTTCGCTGATTTCCTGCTCCGTCAATCGAGATTGAGCAGACCGGCGTCCTGACGCTGACGGAGATGCTGATCGACGAGCGCTCGATCAGGACACGCGTGATAGCGCCCCTCGCAAGCATCGCGTAGTCGTGCCAACGCCTCGAACGTCGGCGATGTCGGCAAGCCCGCAGCCTCGATCAGGCTTGCGGCAAGGAAACCGACGTCCAACGGTATGGCGAAAGGCCGCATATCGATATCGCGCCCGTAGCCGTGCACAGTGTAATAGGTCTTGTAGGCAATCGATCCCAGGTCGGAAAAGACATTGTTTCCCGGGGTACCGGCGGCAAGGTAGTCCTTGGTGGCAACCGCCTGGTGATCGCCGAAATCGAGCACGATCGTGCCATTGGGGCCTGGCATCCGTTCACGCTCGCGCCGAAAATCCTGCAGGTCCTGTTTGGACAATGCAACACGCCGCAGGTATTCGTCAACCTGGGCATCCGGAGCGAAAGCCTTGTCCGGCAAGGCGTCTTGCGGCACCAGCGTCATGTCGTAAGGGCCGTGCGGGAAAAGGGTCTGCATGGCAATGAACAGTGGTCGCCGATCCTTTTCGCGGTGCTCGCGCACAATTCGTTCTACGACATCGAAATAGAAACGATCGCGCACGAAGTGCGACTCCGGTTTCATTGCGTCGAAATCGACGATATCCTGGAATCCGATCGAGGTCAGGAACGGCCCTTCATTGACGAAGCTCGCCTGCATCGGCATCACGGCGATGGTGCGATAGCCGCAGCGTGCCATGAGGCTCGGCAGGCTCGCCTTGACCCGGCCTTCCAGGATCTGCGTCACATAGGGGCTCTGCCAGCCGAAATCTGCTCCGGAGAGCCCCGTCATCACGGAGAAATTCGTGACCCATGTGCCGCCGCCGAACGTCTCGACCTGCATCGGATGCACCCGGCCGTCCTGTGATTGGAACGACGCACTCATCCATTCAGGGACCGTTACCTGCGGGAAATAGCTGGGGCTGGTCTGGCTCTCGCTGAGAACGAGAAACAGGTCGGGCTGGCTGGCCGCCACGCCGCAGCTGATGTCATCGCTGAGCTTCCCCTCCGCTTCGACATTTTCCAGTCGACCGGCAAGGACGATCCGCCCGAGCGGAAACTCAAGATCGCCGATCGACACGAAGAAGGACGAGGCGTCATAACCGGAGATGTAATGGACGTAGTCTGGCTCGCCGTTCTTCTGCGGATAAAGAGCGACAACACCGACTGCCGCTATGACAAACAGGCAAGCGCGCACGACAAAAGAGCGAGCCGACCGGCGGTCGCTCCTGAATGCCACGACCAGGAACACGAATGCTGCGGCCAGCGCAGCCAGTCCGGCAATCAACAAATTGAAGTAGGAGCCGACCAGAAAGGAAAGCGCAGATCGATCAAGGCCGGTAAAGGCGAAATCGAAAACGTGCAGGGAAAAACCCTTGAGGCGGAACTTGACCTCCGACATCGCCGCAATGAGCAATACCGTCAATCCCGCTGCCCAGAGCGAAAAAGTCGGCCGGCGCGACAAGAGGAACAGCAGTGCGGCGATCGCCAGCGTCACGGCGACGAGGAAGGGCACGAACCGCCACCGCGTATCGAAATAGTGTAAGGCCTGGAGCAGCGTCAGGAACGCCAGCGAGATAGGCAGCGGATGCCTGAGCACGCGCCCGGCCTGCTCGATCACGTATTTCACCCTCTGCTCCCATATGACAGTTTTATGACAGCGCCTCAGATGCAGAATTACCGACGACAAGGCAACCTCTGGGTTGTAAATCACAATTCATGGTTAAGCGTGGAATGCGCGGCGCGGCGTCGCCGGCCCGTTGCTTGCGCGGGCCGCCCAGTTGCGGGCTCCGGCCGCTGCTTATATATGAACACCACCGCGCCACCGGGCGGGCGCTTCACGCGCGAACGGGGCGTTGAGAAACTGAATCAAATCTGTGTCAGATTGATTCCGGAATGACTCGTAACCTTCTGGACGAACGGGAAAATCATGAAACCGAAGATCTTCATCGATGGCGAACACGGCACCACCGGGCTGCAGATCCGCACCCGCATGGCCGGCCGCAGCGATCTCGAACTCCTGTCGATACCGGAAGCCGAGCGACGCAATGCCGCGATGCGCGAAGATCTTCTGAACAATGCCGACATCGCAATCCTCTGCCTGCCGGACGACGCATCGCGCGAGGCCGTCTCCATGGTTGCCGGCAACAACCGGGTACGCATCATCGACACGTCGACCGCGCATCGCATCACTCCCGACTGGGCCTACGGCTTTGCGGAGATGGACAAGACACAGCCCGCCAAGATCCGTGACGCCCGCCACGTCGCCAATCCCGGCTGCTACCCGACGGGTGCAATCGGCGTGATCCGGCCGCTGCGTCAGGCCGGCATCCTGCCCGATGGATACCCGGTCACGGTCAATGCCGTTTCCGGCTATACCGGCGGCGGCAAGCAGATGATCGCGCAGATGGAAGACGAGGCGAACCCGGATCACATCAGCGCGCCACATTTCCTCTATGGGCTGACGCTCAAGCACAAGCACGTGCCGGAGATGAAGATGCATGGCCTGCTCGACCGCGCACCGGTATTTGCGCCATCCGTCGGCAAATTCCCGCAGGGCATGATCGTTCAGGTTCCGCTCTATCTCGACGATCTCGCCTCCGGCGCGACGATCGAGAACATTCATGCGGCGCTCGTCGAGCACTATGCCGGCCAATCGATCGTCGACGTTGTCCCGCTGGCCGTCAGCGAAAAGCTCGGCCGCATCGACGCCACGGAACTTGCAGGAGCAGACACGATGAAGCTGTTCGTGTTCGGCACGCCTGGCGGAACTCACGTGAACCTCGTCGCTCTGCTCGACAATCTCGGCAAAGGGGCCTCGGGGGCCGCTGTCCAGAACATGGATTTGATGCTGTCCGCCTGATCGGTTACAGCAATTGCAAACGAAAAAACCCGGCGAGACGTTCGCCGGGTTTTTCTTTGCGATTGTGGGTTTTAGTTGCGCAACTCGATTGCAGTCGGCTTCGGATATTCGCCGATGAAGCCGCGCCAATGGGCGATGGCAAAGCCGAGCACCACCAGCGCACCGCCCTGATGCAGGACGCCCCAGCCGACCGGCACCTGCAGCAGGAGCGTCGTGATGCCGATGATCGCCTGGACGCAGACGAGCACGAACAGCAATACCGAGCGGCGCGCATGGGTCGATTCCGGCGCCGCCCGCACCGAGGCGATCACGTGCATCAACGCCAGCGCAAACAGCACGTAGGCGCCGATCCGGTGGATGAACTGCACGGTCTTCGGGTTCTCGAAGACATTGATCCACCAGGGGTGCTGCAGGAAAAGATCGGACGGGATCCACGCGCCATCCATCAGCGGCCAGGTATTGTAGCTGAAGCCCGCATCGAGCCCGGCAACCAGCGCGCCGAGATAGATCTGGAACAGGCTCATGATTGCGATGATGGCGGCCATCCGACGCGAACGATCCGTCGGCGCCGCATCATCGGAATGCGGACAAAGGCCGCGCTGGATCCACATGCAGGCGGCGAAGATCAAACAGGCGATGACGAGGTGGGTCGCCAGCCTGTATTGACTGACTTCGGTCCGCTCCACCAGACCGGACGAAACCATCCACCAGCCGATAAAACCCTGGAAGCCACCGAGCGCCAGAATGCCGAGCAGCGGCCAGCGCAGCCGGCGTTCGACCCGACCCGTCAGCCAGAAGAAGGCGAGCGGCACGGCGAAGATGATGCCGATGGTGCGCGCCAGCAGCCGGTGCGCCCATTCCCACCAGAAGATCGTCTTGAACTCGCCGACGGTCATGCCGTTGTTGAGCTGTTGGTATTGCGGAATGCGCTGGTAGAGCTGGAACTCCTCCTCCCACTCCTCGGCCGTCAGCGGCGGGATCACACCGTGGATAGGTTTCCACTCCGTGATCGAAAGGCCGGATTCGGTCAGGCGCGTCGCGCCGCCGACAAG
Organism: Ensifer sp. ENS11; assembly: GCF_014851895.1. Lineage (NCBI taxonomy): Bacteria > Pseudomonadati > Pseudomonadota > Alphaproteobacteria > Hyphomicrobiales > Rhizobiaceae > Ensifer > Ensifer sp. ENS11. Next base: position 162,938 of record NZ_JACVAN010000002.1, read on the forward strand.
CACCAGCGCAAAAAGCGTAAAGAGAACGACGACGAGCCAGCCGCGGATCTGCCGGCGGTTGCGATCGGTCCTGCCAATCTCGCTTCGGAGCATCTGTTCTGTCGCCAATTCGACGCCTGCCATGGCTTTCCCTCTGGTATCGCGGGGTTGGCGGCGAGCGGTTCATCGCCGCGCCTGCCGGAAAGCCGTTGATTTGCACCAGAGCGGCATGCAAAACAAGGCCGAACCCTTTGCGGCATGCCGTCGCGGCCGGATCTCGCGCCATTTGAAAGAATTGAAATGCCCGTACGTCTCAGAAAGCTGATCGGTACGATCCTGATCATCATCCTCGTCATCGTCTATGCGCTCGCCGCCGTCACCTTCGCGTCACTGCTGCTCGGCGCTGCGCCGTGGTGGGTGCATCTGATGTACTTCTTCTTTACCGGCCTGCTCTGGGTGCTGCCGGCGATGCTGATCATCAAGTGGATGGAAAAGCCGGCGAAAGACCGCTGAGCCAAGGGGGACCTCGATGAAGGTTGCGATCATTTCCGATATCCATGGCAACGACCTTGCACTCGAGGCGGTGCTTGCCGATATCGACGCGCTGGGGATCGCCGATATTGTCAATCTCGGCGACCATGTCAGCGGTCCGCTCAATGCGGCGCGCACCGCCGATATCCTGATGGCGCGCAACATCCCCTCGATCTCTGGCAATCATGACCGATACCTGCTGACGCTCGATCCCACCGGCATGGGGTTGTCCGACCGCGCGGCCCATGCGGAATTGCAGCCTCGGCATCTTGAATGGCTAGCGACCCTGCCGGCCACCCTCGTCTATCGCGATGCATTCTTTCTTTGCCATGGCACGCCTGCGAGCGACGAGGCGTACTGGCTCGAAGCATTGACGGCGGAGGGCGTGGTCCATCTGGCAGCGCGCAGCGCCATCGAAGTCCTCGCTACAGGCATCAAGCAACCAGTCATTCTCTGCGGACACACGCACACTCCCCGAGCGATCCGCCTTGCGGACGGCCGGCTCGTAGTCAACCCCGGCAGCGTTGGTTGCCCTGGATATGACGCCGACAGCCCGGTCGCCCACAAGGTTGAAGTCGGCTCGCCGGATGCGCGCTACGCCATCGTCGAAAGCGTTGGCAATGATTGGAGTGTCACGTTCCGCACAGTTCCCTACCAGCACGAGACGATGGCAAGGCTTGCCGCGCAGCGAAACCGCCTGCAATGGGCGCAAGCTCTTGCAACAGGTTTTCTCGGTGGGTAGCAATCCGGGCTTCATGCTTTGCTAACTGCATTCGCCGGTTGTTGCCCGGAGGTCGCAGTCATATTTCAGGAATTAAACGGATTGTAGCGGAGTTGCCGTTGAATGGCAGCCGCAACCAGCATCCGGACGGCCTTGCCGATGACGAACACAGATCTGACCATCGGCCGGCCGGGCCATCGAGACGCACACGCTGCGTCCCGGTCTGATGCCGCCATGAGCCGATTCGAGATCTCCATCCATGATACGATGGCGCCGCTGGAGCAGGAATGGCGGTCGCTGGAAGCGCTGTCTTTCAACTCCCTGCATCAAGGCTACGACTGGTGCGCGGCATGGGCGCAGGCTCATGACAGCGAGTTGCAGGTCGTTCGCGGCGCCCTTGATGGCGAATTGCTGTTCATCCTGCCTCTTGAATTCGTGCCCGGTCGCCTGTTCAACACGGCGCGGTTTGTCGGTGCGCCCCACAGCAATCTCAATACCGGACTTTTCGCGGCAGATGCGCTGACCCTTCCCCGAAACGACTTCGCTGACCGACTGGCGCGCGAACTCACTCATCGGCTGCGCCATAAAGTCGATCTCGTGGCGCTCGAAAAGACGCCGCTTGCCTGGCGCGGAACCGCAAGCCCGTTTGCGAACCTACCCGGCATCAAGAACCAGAATTCCTCGTTTCAGCTGCCGCTGTTTTCGAGCTTCGAACGCACGCTGGCACAGGTCAATGCCAAACGGCGGCGCAAGAAGATGCGGATCTCCGAGCGGCGGCTCGAGGCTCTCGGGGGGTACGACTACGTCATTGCGCAGGATCCCTGCGAAGCGCGGTCGTTGCTCGACGTCTTTTTTCGCCAGAAGGCCACTCGTTTTGCAGCTCTCGGACTTCCCGATGTCTTTCAGGGCGCCCCGACCAGAACGTTCTTTCACGCAGTCGCGGGCAGTTGCGGCGCAGCTGACGAACGACTGCTCGAACTCAATGCCATCCGCCTTAAAGGCGAACATGGCGGGCGGATTGTGGCCGTCGCCAGTCTGTCGCGAAAGGCCGATCATGTCATCTGTCAATTCGGCTCCATCGACCAGGAATTGGCAGGCGACGCCAGCCCGGGCGAGCTCTTGTTCTACAGAATGATCCAAAGGCTTTGCGGCGAGGGCGCGGCGCTCTTCGACTTCGGCGTCGGAGACCAGCCCTACAAACGCTCGTGGTGTACAGTCGAGACGCCGCTCAGGGACATCGTCCTGCCGCTGACGGTGCGCGGCCGGTTTGCAGCCGGCTACCACCGGGCATTGGTGCAGGCGAAAGTGGCGATCAAGGCCAACAGGGCCGCCTATTCATTCTTCCAGCGGGTGCGGAGCCGCAAGCGGAAGACCGATCGACAGACCGGCGAGATCGATAGCGAATAAGCAGCGCCGTTAGCGCGCCTCGGCTCAGGCCGCGTGGCGGTCGGGATAATCCGGGCCGGGTTCACCCCGCCCAGTCATCAACACGATGTCCCGGTAGCCGGCCTCGCCGAAGCCGGTCAGGACTTCAATGATTCTCTCTTCGCTAACCGCCGGCGCCGACAGGATGATTTCCGCGCCGTCGCGGCGGGCAATCTTGTCGACGGCTCCCTCGTCGGCCGGTCCGCATTCGACCAGCACCAGATCATAGGCATTGGTCAACGCATCGATGATCATCTGCAGGCGCTCGATGCCGCGCATTGCGAGCCGCGGATCGGCATCGCCTTGCGGAATGATGTGCGCGTCGGAGAACCGATCGGCATGAATGGTTTCGGTGAACGCCACCTCGCCGGCCAGCAAGTTGGTGATGCCAGGCAGTTGCGCCGAACGCGCCATCAGGCGGGTCGGGCAGGCCGAACCTGTGAGGTCGATCAACACGACCTTGCGATCTTCCTCCGCGATCAGACGCGCCAGCATCACCGTCGCCGTCGACCCCTCGTCGCCACCGGGCGAAACAGAGATTGCGATCCGCACTGCGTTTTCACGCAGGTGATCGGCAACCGCCTCGATCGAGAAATCCGGTTCGGCCGTCTCGCCGCTCGGGTCGTCGACAACATCGTCCGTCTCGTCCTCGGCCAGTGGCGCCAACGGTGGCAGATCGATGGCGTCGTTCAATGCAGGCGAGATGTTGAGCTTCTTCTCATCGAAACCATCAGCAGCAGCAGCGACGGCGGCAATGGCCGGCCGCGAACGTGCCGGCGGCCGCTCGGCACCGACTGACACCGGCCGCAGTGCACGACCGCTGAACAACTCCCCGAGCATGATGATGATGCAGCTCAGAAGAAAGGTCGCAAGTGCCGCAACGATGGTGATCGGCATCACCTTCGGGAAGCTGGCGCCGGTGGGGACGACCGCGCTTGAAATGACACGCGCATCGGCGGGCGTTGCATTCTCGACCGTGCGCGACGTCGCTTCGCGATAGCGCGCCAGATAGGTCTCGAGCAGTTGCCGTTGGGCGGTCGCCTCGCGCTCGAGTGCACGCAGGCCCACCTCTTCCTCGCCGGCCTGGGCCGATTTGGCCTTGAGCGCGTTGAGCTGCTGCGTCAGCTGTTGCTCGCGCAACTCGCCGACCTTCGCCTCGTTTTCCAGACTGCTGAGGATCTTGCGGGTTTCTGAGCGGATCTGCGCCCTGATACCTTCGACCTGCGATTTCAGGGCCTTCAGCCGCGGATGGCCGTCCAGAAGCGTGGTCGAAAGGTCAGCCACCTGCCCTTGCAGGTTTGCTTCCGTCTCCTTGAGGCGCTGTATCATCGGCGAACCAACGACGTCGGCGATGGTATCAGCCTCGCGGCCGCTCGCCAGCGCCGCCCGCACACCTTCGGCGCGCGCCTCGGCATTAGCCCGCTCGCCACGCACGCGGGTCAGCTCGGTCGAGATATCCGTGAGTTGCCGGGTTGCGAAATTCGTGGTCTCGCCGGTTGGCAACAGATCGGACGACGAACGATAGGCCGCCACCTTGGCTTCGGCATCCCGCACCTTCTCGCGCAGATTGGCGATCTCCGGCTCAAGCCAACGGCTGGCTTCAGAATTGGTGTCGAGCTTCGCGCCGCTTTGCAGCGAAAGGAATACCTTTGCCATCTCGTTCGGGATCGCAGCCGCCAACTGTCGATCCTTCGAGGTAAAGGCGATCGCGATCACGCGCGACTTCTCGACCTGATAGACCTGCAGTTTCGATGTGAACTCCTTCAGCACCCGCTCTTCGGGCGGCATTTCCAGTGGGTTCTTCTTCAGGCCCAGCATGACCATCAGGTCGGAAACCGCCGAAGGTGCGGCCGAAGGATCAAACTCCTTCTGCTCGTGTAGCTTCATGTTGCGCGCGACCTGCTTGATCAGGTCGGCCGAACGCAGCACCTGAACCTGGCTCAGAATGCCGGATTCGTCGAAGACGCGGTCGGACCCTGTCTGCGCGTTCTGGTTGGAGCCGCTGAATTCAGGCTCCCGCGATTCGATGAGGACGCGCGTCTCGCTCTGATAGTCCGGTGCGATCATCTTCGCGGCGCCGAAAGCGAGCGCTGCAACACACGCAGTGGCGAGCAATACCTTGACGCGTCGATCCCACACGGCGCGGAACAGCCCGCCGAGATCGATATCCACATCCTGTTGTCCGCTGCCGTTTCCCGACATGCTTCTGGCTCCGAACCTTAAAATCTCGCTGGAAGGTAAATGAACATGGTAACGCAAGGGTTAATGGCTGCTCAACCTCTGGGCGATTTCGCCCCTCCTCTGCCGCAGGTCCCCCGTTGAAAATTCTACCGCGAGTTTACCAGCTATTAACCCTAACGGATCGATAACGGCGAGAGAGGTGGTCGTTTCCGGAGCCGAAGAGCAGCATGTCAACCGCAGGTATGAAGACGGGTCTCGCTATTACGGTGGCAGCACTGTCGATGTTGCTCGGCGGCTGCACAAGCTATCAGCCGGCACCCAAAGCGTTCAGCGAAGCAACGATCCAGCCCTATCGGCTGGACAGCGGCGACCGGCTGCGCATCAACGTATTCGAGCAGGCAGGCCTAAGTGGTACCTACACGGTCGATCAGGCAGGCTATGTTGCCTTTCCGCTGATCGGCACCGTCGCCTCGCGCGGCCACACGCTGCCCGAACTCGAAGGCATGATCGCCGCAAAGTTGAAACAGGGCTATCTGCGCGATCCGGATGTCACCATCGAAGTCGATCGCTATCGCTCGGTCTTCATCATGGGCGAAGTCGGCCAGGCAGGACAATATGCCTATGTGCCGGGAATGACGATACAGAACGCGATTGCGGTTGCCGGCGGCTTCTCGCCGCGGGCCAACCAGGCCAGCGCCGACGTCACGCGTAAAATCAACGGCCGGATCATCACCGGTCGCGTGCCGATTACCGATGCCGTACTGGCTGGCGATACGATTTACATTCGCGAACGGCTGTTCTGATCTCGATGCAGCCGCAGCGTCCCTTGCGCATCATTCACTGCTTCAGATCGCCCGTCGGTGGTATTTTCCGCCATGTGCGCGAGCTGGCGGAGGCGCACGCGGCGGCGGGTCATGAGGTCGGCATCCTCTGCGACAGTACCACTGGCGGATCCTATGAGGATTCGCTCTTCGACGGAATCCGGCCCTATCTGGCGCTGGGCCTCGTCCGCATGCCGATCCATCGCTCGATCGGCCCAAGGGATTTTGCCGCGCTCTGGCGCTGTTACAAGGAAATCAGAAGTTTGCAACCGGATGTGCTGCATGGGCACGGCGCCAAAGGTGGCGCCATAGCCCGCCTCATCGGTTCAGCCTTGCGGGTCAACAGGTATCGCGTAGCCCGCCTCTATTCCCCGCACGGTGGCAGTCTCCACTACAGCCCGAAGTCGTTTGTCGGGCGGATCGTCTTCCCGCTGGAGCGGCTTCAGGAACGCCTGACCGACGCGCTCGTCTTCGTCTGCGACTTCGAGCGCCAGACTTATTTTTCCAAGGTCGGCGAGCCGCGCGAGCACTACGAGCTGATCTACAACGGCATCGACGATCGCGAGTTCGAGGCCGTAGAGGCGCGGCCGGATGCGGTCGACTTCCTCTATATCGGCATGATGCGGGACCTGAAGGGTCCCGATCTTTTTGTGGATGCCTTTGCCCGCACGGAACGGCTTGTCGGGCGGCCGCTCTCGGCGTTGATGGTCGGCGACGGCCCACAGCAGCAAGAATACCGCGACCTCACGTTCGAGCAGGGCCTCGGGCGACGGATCACCATGCGCCCTGCCATGAACGCCCGCGAAGCCTTTGCGCTGGCACGAAACATCGTCATTCCATCCCGGGCAGAATCCATGCCCTATATCGTGCTCGAGGCGCTCGCGGCGCAAAAGCCGGTGATTGCCAGCCGCGTCGGCGGCATACCGGAAATCCTCGGCAAGCACAGCGCAGCTCTTGCCGAAGCGGCAGACGCGCAGTCACTTGCCACGATCATGGCTTCTGCAATCGTCGAGAAGGACTGGTCGGCGCGCGTGATGCCCGACCCGAAGACATTCAAGTCCCGCTTCGCGGCCTCGGTCATGACGGCGGAGGTGCTGCGGCTCTACCGGGATTTGTGCCGGGACCAATCGGCTCCGATAAGGCCTCAGGTTGCAACGTAAGCGTTTCTTAGTGGCTTTCTGCTATCCCGTGCGGACTTCAGTGCCGGAAGGAAGCCATGAACGAGTTTAAGCGGTCGGAAGCCTTCGACCCCGAAGCGCTTCGCAAGAAGATTTCGGAGATCCGTACCCGTGCGCCGGACGAAAAAGCCGGTGACGAACCGTCGACGGAACTCAACCCCCTCGCCCGACAGATTGCCGAACAATTCCGCGCAGACACCTATTCGCCCGCCATGATCATGGGCCTGATGCGTCTTTTCGAGTTCTGCGCACTGTTCGCCATCGGCTATGTCATCAATGCGCTTTATGTGCAGCCCGGCTTCGATCAGCTGCCGCTTTACCTGACGATCCTCGTTGGTGGCTCCGCACTAGCCGTTGCCGCGATGCAGATCGCCGACACCTACCAGGTCCCTGCTCTTCGCGCCTGGTTGCGCTTTACTCCGCGTATCCTCGCCTCTTGGGCGATCGCATTCGGCGGCATTGCCATCGCGCTTTTCTTTCTAAAGTCCGGTCATCAATATTCGCGTGTGTGGTTCGGCGGCTGGTTCGTCGCCGGTGCGCTCTTCCTCGTGGCAGAACGCGCATTCATTGCCTATTCCATCCGGCATTGGGCCCGCAACGGAACGATGGAGCGTCGTGCCGTCGTCGTCGGCGGCGGCCAGCCGGCCAAGGATCTGATCCGCACACTCGAACATCAGACCGACAACGACATCAGGATCTGTGGCATCTTCGACGATCGCGACGAACGTCGGTCTCCGAATGTCATCGCCGGCTACCCCAAGCTCGGAACGGTCGACGAGCTGGTGGAATTCGCGCGCCTGGCGCGCATCGACATGTTGATCATCTCGCTGCCGTTGACGGCGGAGAAACGCATCCTGCAGCTCCTGAAGAAGCTCTGGATACTGCCGGTCGACATCCGTCTTGCAGCGCACGCCAACAACCTGCGCTTCCGGCCGCGCAGTTATTCCCACGTCGGTGAAGTGCCGATGCTGGATATCTTCGACAAACCCATCGCAGACTGGGATTCCGTCGCCAAGCGTGGCTTCGACATCTTCTTCAGCATCGTCGCCCTGGTGTTGTTGTGGCCGGTGATGCTGGGGGCTGCGATCGCGGTCAAAGCCACCTCGCCCGGCCCCATCATCTTCAAGCAGAAGCGCCACGGTTTCAACAACGAGACCATCGAGGTCTACAAGTTCCGCTCGATGTACACGCATTTGAGCGACCCGAGCGCCCGCAACGCTGTGACGAAGGGCGACCCCCGCGTCACGCCGGTTGGGCGTTTCATCCGCAAGTCCTCGATCGACGAACTGCCGCAGATCTTCAACGTGCTCAAGGGCGAGCTCTCGCTCGTCGGCCCGCGCCCGCATGCCGTGCTAGCGCAGACGCAGAACCGCACCTATTCCGACGTCGTCGAAGGCTATTTCGCCCGTCACCGCGTCAAGCCCGGGGTCACCGGCTGGGCGCAGATCAACGGCTGGCGCGGCGAGATCGACAGTGACGACAAGATCCGCCTGCGCACGGCCTTCGACCTCCACTACATCGAGAACTGGTCGCTGCTCTTCGACCTGAAGATCCTGTTCCTGACACCGTTCCGGCTGCTCAACACGGAAAATGCCTATTGAGCACCGTCGACACACCACCGCCGATCGTCTTTAGACCCCAGCTCGCCGCGCTTTCGCTCTTCGGCTCATGGCTGGTTGCGCTTGTGGTGTTTCTGTCGGGTTTCGTGATTGCCGAACCAGCGCCCTACGAGCTATTCCTGGTGGTCCTCATTGGGCTCTGGGCGCTCTTCGGCCTGAAAATCTCGCGCTATGTCGCGCCGCTTCTTACTCTGCTCACCCTGTTCATGATCGGCGGGATCCTGTCGCTGATGACGATGGTCGACCTGACCAAGGGGCCGATGTACATGGCGGTCTCCGGATTTCTGGCGCTGTCGGCGGTCTTTTACGCCGCCATCATCGAGGATCGCTATCAGCGGCTCCGGCTGATCTTCAACGCCTGGGTCACGGCTGCCGTCCTGACCGCCCTGCTTGGTATTCTCGGCTACTTCGGCGCAATCCCGGGCGCTGAAAACTTCACACTCTACGACCGGGCCAAAGGCGCCTTCCAGGACCCGAACGTGTTCGGCCCATTCCTGTCGGTTCCCGCACTCTATCTAATCCACGGGTTGTTGACGCAGCCGATCCACAAGGCCCCGCCCAAGATCGCCGCGCTTCTGGTGCTGGCGCTCGGCGTGTTCCTGTCGTTCTCGCGTGCTGCATGGGCGCTCAACCTTTTCTGCGTGGTTGCCTTCGTCTTCGTGATGCTGCTCAAGGAGCGCAACGGCCTCTTCCGCCTGCGCATCCTCGTCGTCGCCCTGGTCGGCGGTGTCTTTGTTGTCGGCGCCCTGCTGGCCGCGCTGCAATCGGAGCAGGTGGCAACGCTCTTTTCCAGCCGCTCGCAGCTCGTGCAGGACTATGACGGCGGCCACCTCGGCCGCTTCGACCGTCACCGCATCGGTTTCCTGATGTCGATGGAGAAACCGCTCGGCATCGGTCCGATGGTCTTCAGCACGATCTTTCCCGAGGACGAACATAACGTCTGGCTGAAGTCGCTGACATCCTACGGCTGGCTCGGTTTCGTCAGCTACGTCACGCTTATCATCTGGACGCTGTCGCTCGGTTTCCGCTTCCTGCTGCTCGAGCGCCCCTGGCAGGTTTATCTGATGATCGCCTGGGTCGCGCTGATCGGTCATGTGGGCGTCGGCAATGTCATCGATACCGATCACTGGCGTCATTTCTACATGCTTCTCGGCATCATCTGGGGATGTGCCGCCCTCGAATACCGCCATCGTCGAACAATGCGGGCCGGATGGCAGCAATGAACATGGAATATCCTTTGCCAAATCGCCCCGCCGCCGCGCCGCTGCGCCTGCTCGAAGTCCTCGAGCCGAGCGGTGGCGGATCGGGCCGGCATTTCATCGATCTCTGCCGCGGCATGCATCTCCGCGGGCATCACGTCGAGGCGGTCTACTCACCGGTGCGAGCCGAGGAAAGTTTCGTGCGCGAGCTGAAGGCTATTGGCCTTCCCGCTGTTCACGCCGTCGACATGAAGCGTGCCCCAGGGCCCACCGACATCCCAGCCTTCCTGACGCTGCGTCGTATTATGCGCGATCATGGCCCTTTCGATATCGTTCACGGCCACAGCTCCAAGGCCGGAGCGTTGACGCGCCTGCGCTTGCCCGGTCGCCATTTGCCGCGCATCTACACGCCGCACGCTTTCCGTACGCTGGATCCGACACTGGGACGCGGCGGCAGGCTGATCTATGGCGCGATCGAATGGGGTCTCGCCTGGTTCTATACCGACCATCTCATCTGTGTGTCCGACGACGAGCGCTCCCACGCCGTTTCGCTATACATGCCGGAGGAGCGGATGTCGGTGATCGTCAATGGCGTTGCTCCGCCCTCACGGGATATGGCAACGACCATAAGGGCTAGTTTCGGCATTGCGCCGAACGCATTTGTCTTCGGGTTCATCGGCCGGCTGACCGCGCAGAAGGCACCCGAACGGCTCGTTGCCGCCTTTAAGAACATCGCCGCGACGGTGAAAGACAGTCATCTCGTCATGGTTGGCGCCGGCGAGCTCGAAGGCACGGTTCGCACCGCCATTTCCGAGAGCGGCCTACAGAACCGGATGCATCTGACATCCGCATTCACAGGTCCGCAAGCGGCCCCTGCCTTCGATGTGCTGGTCATGCCGAGCCGCTACGAGGCGATGTCCTACGTCATGCTGGAGGGGGCGGCGGCCGGAAAGCCGATCATTGCCAGCGATATCGGCGGCGCACGAACCGTGATCGAGGATGGTCACAACGGCTTCATCGTGCAGAATACCGACGATATCTCGGAACTTGCCAAGACTATGGCTGCGTCCGCTACGCCAGCCACCTTCAGGAAGCTCGCGGCGGCAGCCGACAGCCTCAAGGAGCGCTTCACGCTCGACGCGATGCTCGACCAAACCGAGATGCTCTATTGGAAGCTGGCGGAACGACGACGTATCAGGGTAACCGCCTGATTACATAACACGGTTTTGGGACGACGACCTGCATGACGACATGTAGGCATACCGCAAACATTGCGAAACCGTAGCTTTTCATCTAAGTCGAAATAATATCTGGAAGCTATACTGGGGCGGGAATGGCCGAAATCAACTATCCCTTCAGGGCTCAAGCCGACGCGACTTCGATCGCTGACAGGGGGGTACTGGAGCGTCTCTCCACTTGGTATGAAACGCTGAAGGTCGAACGGCGCGAACGGCGCAAAGCGACATCCGTTAGCCTGCGTTGCGTCAGTCATCACGGCCAAACGTCACTATATCCCGACGAACTTCCGCTTGTTTTCCTGACGCACAACGACGCAAAGCTGGTTCCCGCATTCCTTTCGCACTATCGGCAGCTAGGTGTAACGCGCTTCATTTGCGTGGACGACGTCTCCACGGACGGAACAAGAGAATTCCTCCTCAAACAGGACGATGTGGACCTGTGGGTTTCGCCTGTCCGCTACAAGGACGCACGCCGCGGCCGAGCATGGCGCGAGACACTTTTGGGCCTCTATGGCGGCCCAAGGTGGTACGTCAATGTCGATTCCGATGAATTCCTCGTCTATGACGGGTTCGAAACCAGGACACTCTGGTCTGTTATACACTGTCTTGAAAAGGCAGGCGCGCTGAGACTGCCGGCGCCCATGCTCGATATGTATCCCATCGACCTATCTAAAGCGGACGCCAATCTGCTGAGCTCGCGCGCGCCTTGGGAAATCGCGGACCACCTCGATAGCTCCGGGTACACGCTGTCTACAACCAAACGGGCGATTTCAATCAAGGGCGGAGCGCGCAAACGAGAATTCGACGCAGACCTCGAACTCATCAAGTACCCCCTGATATACTGGGACGATGACTGTCGCTTCGGCCCCAGCATACATCAACCGCTTCCATATCGGAGAAACTTCGCGAGCATGATGGGCGCCCTGCTCCACTTCAAGTTTTTCTCAGACTACGAGAAGGAAATAACGGAGGCTGCACGCGACGGGCAATATTTCGACAATGCGGCTGCGTATTCGAAGATGACGGATGTCATCGCGAAAAAAGGGACGCTGCAGCTACAGTCCGACGACTCATTGAAGTTTACCGGCTCGCAGCAGTTGCTCGACCTTGGCTTCATTACGCCAATTGCTCCAACTGAGCCCAGACGGTAACACGTGTAGCCATGCCTGAAAAATCCAAGATCGTCGTCGTCTTTCCGGTCCACAACGGCGCAAAAACGCTTGAGCGAAGTCTGCAGAGCATTGCGGACCAATCCCTGTCCGATTTCAGGGCACTTATCCTGGAAAATGGCTCGACCGACGACACCTTAGAGATCGCCAGAGCATTTTGCGCAAGGGATCCGCGATTTTCCGTTATTCAGAACGCCAATTTTCTGAGCGCGCTCGAGCAATTTGCCAAGGCGTTCAGAATAGGCGCATGCGAAGGCGAATACTTCTGCCTTCGCGCGTGCGACGACACGTCAACACCCGACTTCCTGCAGGAACTCGTCGCATCGCTGGATGCGGATCCAAGTAAAATGCTGGCCGTGGGCAACGTCGAGCGCGTCGACGGCACAAAAGTAAAACACGCCAAGCCGAACCAGGACATTTTCCGTTTCAAGGAACGCTACGTACGCGGCCGAGCCCCGCGGAATCTCATGTATCCGTCCGAGTGGATCTACGGCGTCTTCCGGTCTGCTGCAGCCGACGAGATCGTTCTCAAGCGGTGGCACGAAGGCGCGGTCTGGGCGCTCAGCTCCTATGTCGTCACGGAGTTCGTCGTTCGCGACCTCGTCGCCTACACCGACGGCCCTGTCTACGAATTCACCGAGGGATCCGGTTCGGACAAAAAATACATGGTGACATCCATCACAGCAAAAATTCGAGCTCGCTGGCAATACACGATCGGCTGCTACAAGCTCAAAGACAAGCTTCCTCCCGCATCCCTCTACAGCCGATTGATGCTATTCCGCATGTGCTGGAACGATGCCAGGCGTAAGACCAGGTATCGGATTTTCGGCCTCTGACGCTCAGACGGGTGAGTTGGCGGCGCCGTATAGCCGCCTAGTTGGCGACAACGGAAAATCAACAAACGAAGGAATTTATCAATCACCCCTTGGGGGCTTGGTGATTGAAATGGTCGGAGCGGCGGGATTCGAACCCACGACCCCTTGACCCCCAGTCAAGTGCGCTACCGGGCTGCGCTACGCTCCGGACCGAGGAAATCCCTATATTCTCAACGCTTAGAGCGCAAGCGGGAATTTCGGGCCCGGCAGGAAAAAGGAACAAACGGCGTGGATAAGTGGAAAATGGGACGAGAAGTCCCACAGGTCAAAACTTTGCGATTGTCGGTCTAGAATACACTCCATGTGAACGCGGCGGTCACTGCCGGCAACGGTTGTCGCCACACCGCCGCTTCGCCCCTCCCTTCACAGGGCTGGCAACCCAGCTAGGCCCGTCTTTCTGCAGCGCAAACGAGCGATTGGTCTCCCGCAGAATTAAGCCGTTGACTTCTGACCAGCATCAGAACATTTGTAGAACAAATTGGAGGCTTTGCCATGTCAGAGAAATTTATCATCATGCCCTTTAAACGCGTTCGCGGTGGGCTCGCGCCCGGCGAGATGCGTGCCGCCACGACCGCGGCTGGGGCAGAGAAGGTTGCGGCGGCTATGGCGCCGAGGCATGTCGGCGTCGCCGCCTATGCTGTCCAGGTGGACGAAGAAAGCGGCGACATGAGTAGCCCTCGCCTATTGGTCCAGTTCGGCGAGATTGCGGATCTGAACGCTGCCTGACATGCAGGACCGCTTTCCGCCTATCCGCGATCTTCCAGAACCATCAGGACCTCGCGCAAAATAGCTCAGGCCCTGGGGTCCCTTTGCGATCAGCTCTCGCTCTCAGGCGAACGCCGACGGGTGTACGTCGAATGAGTCACGGCTAAAGGCCCGCCGCAGCCCCCTTGAATCACCGTCAATTTAAGGAGTTGTGCAGTCCATCAAAGGACACCCAAAGAACACCCTTAGCGCGCACCTGCATCGGTGAAGTGATTCGACTATGCGACAGGATCGAGGCGTGCTTCATCAGCTCGGGACCGGCGTAGTTGCCGCAATCCTCCGGCGTGACCTGCACAGCCCCTCTACTTTCGCGGCCTGCGCCTCTGCCTCGCCGACGCGCAACCTTCGCTGCCGAATCAGCAGGCGCCAGTTACCGCGCCTGATCAAGCAAACGCTTGCATTCCAGGAGATCGTAAAGCGCCTCTTGAAGCAGCGCCCGATCTTCCTTGCCGACGGAGGAGGACTTGCCGAGAGAGATTTCCGGAACGTCGTCATTGCCGCCGCCGAAGGAGAAAAAGCGGCGGCTGGCTGGCGCCTTGGCGCGACCGACGATCTGATCCTCGTCGGACAAGCCGGCCTTCGGCGGTAGCGGCTCCTCGTTGCTCGAGGCGGCCAGGGCCTCAACCGTCGCCAGATCGCCGCTGGCGATCGCCGCCACGAATTTGTTGCCGTTGGCCTTCAGCAGCTTCTGCACGCCTTTGATCGTGTAGCCATGATCATAGAGCAGGTGACGGATGCCCTTCAGCAGGTCGACATCTTCAGGGCGATAATAACGCCGGCCGCCACCACGCTTCATCGGCTTGATCTGCTGGAAGCGTGTTTCCCAGAAGCGCAGGACGTGCTGCGGCAGATCGAGATCGTCGGCGACCTCGCTGATGGTGCGAAAAGCGTCGGGGCTTTTTTCCATTTCGTTCCCATTCCATGTCATGCGACTCAGGGCAAGCCTAAGCGCAATGAACCGATGTCGTGCGATGATCGCACGAATCGGCTCCATTTCAACGGCTTATGGATGGGTTTTCAACCACATTGTGGTTGCCGACCTCCGCTTACGATACGGGAGAGGCCGGCTTCAGCTTGGCCTTGCGGCTCAGATGCGATTTCAACACCCGCTGCTTCAGGACGTTAGACGCCTTGAAGGTCATCACCCGCCGCGGCGAAATCGGCACTTCCTCACCGGTCTTCGGGTTGCGGCCGATGCGCTCGTTCTTATCGCGAACTTGAAAGGTCGCGAAGGAGGATAGTTTCACACTCTCGCCACGCACGATTGCGTTGCATATTTCGTCAATGACGGTTTCCACCAACTCGGCAGACTCTGTACGAGACAGACCCACCTTGCGAAAAACCGACTCAGCCAAGTCTGCTCGTGTTACTGTTTTTCCGCTCATCTTCCCCCACCGATGTCTGGCACGCCGATCAGCGACCGAAGACTATTGCCCTTGCCTTTTGCGGTCAAGCGCCTGCGTTGCCTCAGCATTTTTTACCAGCGTATCAGAACGGAGCCCCATGTGAAGCCACCCCCCATGGCTTCAAGCAGAACGAGATCGCCCTTCTTGATCCGGCCGTCCGCCGCCGCGGTGTTCAGAGCCAGCGGAATGGACGCGGCAGAGGTGTTGCCATGGAGATCGACTGTTACCACAACCTTATCGAGCGGGATGCCGAGCTTCTTGGCCGAACCATCGATGATACGGCGGTTGGCCTGGTGCGGCACGAGCCAATCGATGTCTTCCGCCGTCGTTCCCGTGGCCTCGAAGGCGGCCTCGATCACGTCGGTGATCATGCCGACGGCATGCTTGAAGACTTCGCGGCCTTCCATCTTGAGATGGCCGACGGTACCCGTTGTCGATGGTCCGCCATCGACATAAAGCTTTTCGCGATGCGCACCATCGGAGCGCAACTTGGCAGTGAGCACGCCGCGATCGGCAATCGTGCCCTCGCCTTTCTGGGCTTCCAGGATGATCGCGCCAGCGCCATCGCCGAAGAGCACGCAGGTCGTGCGATCGGACCAATCGAGAATGCGTGAGAACGTCTCGGCACCGATCACCAGAACACGCCTTGCCAGCCCACCACGGATATAGGCGTCCGCCGTCGTTACCGCGTAGATGAAGCCCGAACAGACCGCCTGCAGATCGAAGGCCGCGCCATGGTGCATGCCGAGCCGGTTCTGAATGTTGACCGCAGTTGCCGGAAAGGTGTTGTCTGGCGTTGACGTCGCCAGAATGATCAGGTCGAGATCAGCCGCCGTCAGCCCGGCATTGTCCAGTGCTGCGCGTGCAGCGGCCTCGCCAAGCGACGCCGTGGTTTCGCCTTCGCCGGCGATGTAGCGCTGGCGGATGCCGGTGCGCTGCACGATCCACTCGTCTGACGTATCGACCTTGGATTCCAGCTCCTGATTGGTGACAATGCGCTTCGGCAACGCTGCACCGAAGCCGCGAACGACGGAACGGATCATTTATTCAAACCTCATCATTCATGCCGGCGGGAAGCGCGCTCGGCGGCTCGGCGCCATGGTACTTCGCCAGATCGATCTCGATCTTCGCCTTCAGGCCATTTTTCACCATGTCATAGCCGACGTCGATAGCGGCCGCAAAGCCCTCGCCATCGGCGCCACCATGGCTCTTGATCACGACACCATTGAGGCCGAGAAAGACGCCGCCATTAACCTTGCGCGGGTCCATTTTTTCGCGCAGGCGGTCGAAGGCACCTTTGGCCAGGATGTAGCCGATCTTGGCCATCAGCGTGCGCGACATGGCCGCGCGGAGATATTCGGCGATCTGTCGCGCCGTTCCTTCGGCGGCCTTGAGCGCGATATTGCCGGAGAAGCCCTCGGTGACAACTACGTCGACGGTGCCGCGTCCGATATCGTCGCCTTCGACGAAACCGTAATAATCGAAGCCTTCGATATTGGCGTCACGGATGAGGCGCCCGGCTTCCTTGACTTCTTCCTGGCCCTTGATTTCTTCGACGCCGACATTGAGCAGGCCGACGGTCGGGCGTTCTATCTCGAACAACGCTCGTGCCATGGCGCCGCCCATCAGCGCGAAATCCATGAGCTGCTGCGCATCGGCACCGATGGTGGCGCCGACGTCGAGCACGATGCTCTCGCCCTTGAGCGTCGGCCAGATCGCGGCGATCGCCGGGCGCTGGATGCCCCGCATCGTGCGCAGGCAGAAGACCGACATGGCCATCAGCGCGCCGGTATTGCCGGCCGAGACGACGACGTCGGCCTCACCGGCGTTGATCGCATCGATCGCCCGCCACATGCTCGACTTGCCGCGGCCGCGCCTCAGCGCCTGGCTCGGCTTCTCATCCATGGCGACTGCGATCTCGCAATCGTGGAAGGTGCTATTGGCCTTGAGCTTGGGGTGTTTGGCCAAGATATCAGCGCATTGCGCTTCTATGCCGAACAGGACAAACCTTATGTCCGGATGACGTTCAAGCGCCCGTGCGGCGCCCGGGATGACGACTTCAGGACCATAGTCGCCGCCCATCACGTCAAGAGAAATTCTGACCACGCGTGTCTTATCCTTTTTTCCTGCCACACAACACGTGCTGCCGTGGCGCACGCTTTCGAACGCAACGACGATACATATTGCTTCTGACGCTTGAGCCAGGCACGCGGCAGGTCGCTGCGGCGGCTCATTTGGCCGGAGTCGGGCCAAAATACTGCTTTTCGCCCGCGTGACAACCGAATTGTAGGGGAGGCTTTGGCGGCCTCAGTCCTTTTTCCAGTCCTTCAGCGCTGCAAACGGGTTCGGCTTCTCGTCGTCGGCCGCCGTGCTTTCGATGCGCGCACCGAAAGTCACGCCCGGTTTGCGCGGATAAGGTTCGATCGCCAGCGCCACATGCTCGCTGACGACGACGCCGGCATCGATCGTGTCGCCGGTAAAGGTATCGGGGATATCGGGGCCGTCGGGGCTGAGGATCATCTCACCGCCATCATTGCTGGCCTGGCGGGCGAGCCTCGATCCTTCCGGTACGAGGATAGAATCGATGGATTCCTTGATATCGGCCTCGACTGGCTCGAGGGTCACGACGCAGGACTGCACGATCCGAGCGGTAACGTCACCCTTGATCTTGACACCGTCCTTCTTCCAGCGCGCGATCTGCAGATCCGCTGAAAGCGACAGGACTTCGCGCACATCCCAGAGTTCGGCAAGCGCTTGCCGTTCGCTCTCGTTTGCCGAGAGCCGCACGGTCACGGCATTGGCCGAGATATGCCCGACCTTCACCGGGTAGGAGAATGCCGGTCGGCTATCGTCTTTCATGATCAGATCCTTCCTCGCGCGGGCGCCGTTGCCGGCACGCTCTTCGCGGATAGTGCCGCACGCCAGGTTCAAGGGCGCACGGGCATCGATGGCGTCTCTTACTCTCCGGCGGTGGGGATGCGCAACTGGCCGGTTTCGACGCGCTCTTCCGGTTCAGTCGCGAGCCGCTCCTCGACAGAGAGGAGATAGGCAGCCAGGCCATCCATCCCCGGCTCACCCTGATCGCCCTTCGGATAGAAGTTACGCTTCAGCGCCGCAGCAAGCGAGGACGCATCTCGACCTTCGAGTGCCGCCGCATAGGATTCGAGCCGGCCATAGAACATTCCGGCCAGCTTCTTCATCTTCTTCGGCACGCCGGCATCACCGACGCCAAGCTCGCGGATCGAATGGTCGACATCCTCGAAGAAGGCGTCGACGATCTCCTGAGCGATCTCCTGGCCGGCGCGCGCCGACCCGCGCGTGCGCCGGAAATAAAGGATCAGCACGGCCGACAGCATCTCGAAACGCCCCATCACCGTGTCGGGCACGTCGAGGTCCGTATAGAGGTGCGGCTGACGTGCCGCCGCGGTCAACAATGCATATTGCCGTTCGACAATCGCAATATTGCCGCTTTTTCTTTTGAACAGTCCAAAAATCATCACAAAGCCCAGCTTTGGCTTTCTCGAAATGCGCGCAAGCGCCCATGACGTTGTTGCATGATAGCCGAAGCTGGTTTACCGAAGCATGCACGAATTGCAATGGCGGATATGCCATCGTTACTCCAAAGGGAGCTGTCGTTGACGAAGCGGTTTTTCAGAACAAATTTGAAGGTCCTAGGCCGAGTTGCGGCCGTAGCGACTGTTAGCACCATTGCTCTCTCCGCCTGCCAGTCCGCTAATGTCGGTGAAGTTCTCCACCAGGGTTATGTGGTTGACCAGGAAACGCTAAATCTCGTTCCGGTCGGTTCCAGCCGTGAACAGGTCATGCTTTCGCTCGGCACACCGTCGACGACCGCGACCTTCGACAACGAGGTATTCTACTACATCTCGCAGACCCGCAAACGGCCTGTCGCGTTCATGAAGCCGCAGCTCGTCGACCAGTCGATTCTTGCCGTCTATTTCGACAAGGAAGGCACGGTCAGCCAGCTCGCGCACTACACGCTCAAGGACGGCAAGGTCTTCGACATGCTGACGCGTACGACGCCGACCGGCGGCAAGGAAACGAGCTTCCTCGGCCAGTTGCTGACCGGCCCCGGCGCCGGACAGGCTGCAGCGCGAAGCCTGTTCAAGGACTTCGGCAACTAAGTTCACCCGATCGCAAAGAAAAGGCCCGCGGAACGATGTTCCGCGGGCCTTTTGCGTTTTGGGGATAGGATCAGGCAAGGACTGCCAGAAGCAGCAACGCCACGATGTTGGTGATCTTGATTGCCGGGTTCACCGCGGGGCCTGCCGTATCCTTGTAGGGATCGCCGACAGTATCACCGGTCACCGACGCCTTGTGCGCTTCGGAGCCCTTGAGGTGCCGAGTGCCGTTCTTGTCGACGAAACCGTCCTCAAAGCTCTTCTTGGCGTTGTCCCAGGCGCCGCCGCCCGAGGTCATCGAGATCGCCACGAACAGGCCATTGACGATCACGCCAAGCAACGACGCGCCAAGTGCCGCGAAAGCGGATGCCTTCGAGCCGGACAGCAACAGCACGCCGAAATAGACGACGAGCGGCGCCAGAACCGGCAGCAGCGACGGAACGATCATTTCGCGGATCGCCGCCTTGGTGAGCAGGTCGACCGCGCGACCATAGTCCGGCTTTTCCGTGCCGGCCATGATACCCGGCTTTTCGCGGAACTGGCGGCGCACTTCCTCGACGATCGAACCTGCCGCACGCCCGACGGCCGTCATCGCGATGCCGCCGAAGAGATAGGGAATGAGGCCGCCGAAGATCAGTCCGGCAACGACATAGGGGTTCGAGAGATCGAAGGAGATCTGACCGACATCAGCGAAGTACGGATATTTGTCGCCATTGGCGGCAAAGTAGCTGAGGTCGTTGGCGTAGGCCGCAAACAGAACCAGCGCGCCGAGCCCGGCCGAGCCAATGGCATAGCCCTTGGTTACGGCCTTCGTCGTATTGCCGACGGCATCGAGCGCGTCGGTAGACTTGCGCACTTCCGGTGGCAGATGCGACATCTCCGCGATGCCGCCCGCATTGTCCGTCACCGGACCGAAGGCGTCGAGTGCAACGATCATACCGGCAATGCCAAGCATCGCGGTTACGGCAATCCCGGTGCCGAACAGGCCGGCCAGTTGGTAGGTCGAAATGATGCCCCCGACAATGACAATCGCCGGCAATGCCGTCGATTCCAGCGAGACTGCAAGGCCCTGGATGACGTTCGTGCCGTGACCGGTGACCGACGCCTGCGCGATGGAGTTCACCGGGCGCTTGTTGGTGCCAGTGTAGTATTCGGTGATGACCACGATTAATGCGGTGACCACGAGGCCGAGGATACCGCACAGGAACAGGTTCCAGCCGGTAATATCCTGGCCCGCGACGGTGCCGATCGAACCCCAGCCGATCGTCAGCGATGTGGCCGCACCCAGGCCGACGATCGACAGCGCACCCGTCACGATCAGGCCGCGGTAGAGAGCGCCCATGATCGAGTTGTTGCTGCCGAGCTTGACGAAGAAGGTGCCGATGATCGAGGTGATGATGCAGGTCGCGCAAATCGCCAGGGGGTAAGCCATCACGGTCGAGAGCACTGGCGTGCCGGCAAAGAAGATTGAAGCCAGCACCATGGTTGCGACCACCGAGACAGCGTAGGTTTCGAACAGGTCGGCCGCCATGCCCGCGCAGTCGCCGACATTATCGCCGACGTTGTCGGCAATCGTCGCAGGGTTGCGCGGATCATCTTCCGGGATTCCGGCTTCCACCTTACCGACGAGGTCGCCGCCGACATCAGCACCCTTGGTAAAGATGCCGCCGCCGAGACGGGCAAAGATCGAGATCAGCGATGCGCCGAAGCCGAGCGCCACCAGCGCGTCGATCACTTCACGCGAACCGGGCTCGTGACCCAGACCTGCTGTCAGGATGAGGTAATAGACCGATACGCCGAGCAGGGCGAGGCCTGCGACGAGAAGGCCGGTGATCGCGCCGGATTTGAAGGCAATATCGAGGCCGGATGCGAGGCTGACCGAAGCCGCCTGCGCGGTGCGCACGTTTGCGCGAACGGAAATGTGCATGCCGATGAAACCGGCAGCGCCCGAAAGCACTGCCCCAACGAGAAAGCCGAACGCGGCTGCGGAAGAAAGTAGAACCCAGGCGCCGATGAAAACGACGACGCCGACGATGGCAATGGTTCTGTACTGACGTGTGAGATAGGCCTGCGCCCCCTCACGAATGTAGCCTGCGATTTCTTGCATGCGGGCGTTCCCCTGGTCGGCGGCAAGCACCGACCGTGTTGCCCAGATGGCATAAGCCACCGCGAGCAACCCGCATGCGATAACGCCCAACAAAATGGTCATTTCGCATTACCCTCCGTTTCAACCCGCGGACTCACTCCCGGCCGCAGGCCCCTCAAATCCGCGAATCACGCACCACCTCCTCAAGCAGCACCCCTCACGGCGCGGCCAGAGTGCGGTTGCAACGAAAGATCGTCAAGCCCCGGAAAACTAACTACCGGCGGACCTTTGCGAACGGAAGATTTTGGAGAAAAGCGGTGGCTCAGGCCGCAACGCTGGGACGAGTACGCATCAGCAAGAAGAGCAGAAGAAGGCAGACTGATGTCACCGGCCAGACGACGGCGTTCAGCATATCCCAGCCATAGACCGAGAGAACCTTGCCAGAGGCAAAGGACGAGAGCGCGACGGTGGTAAAGAGGATGATGTCGTGGAAGGCCTGCACCTTGTCGGCCTCTTGTGGGCGATAACTGCCGGCAACAATGGCGGTCGAGCCGATGAAACCGAAATTCCAGCCCAGACCGAGAAGCACCAGAGCGCCCCAGAAGTTCCAGAGTTCCAGACCCATGTGGGCGACGGCCGCGCAGGCCATGAGCAGCAGCAGCCCGCAGGCGACGATGCGCTCGGCGCCGAAGCGTGTGATCAGCCACCCCGTAAAGAAGCTGGGCGCAAACATTGCGAGCACGTGCCACTGGATGCCGAGCGTGGCAAGCTCGGTGGAAAAGCCGCAGCCGACGACCATGGCGACCGGTGCACCGGTCATCATGAATGTCATCAGCGCGTAGCTGGATATGCCGCAGACCATGCCGGTGATGAAGCGTTGGTTGCGAACGATCTCACTGAGCGAGCGGGCGGCCTGGCCATGATGCTCGCTAGCCACGGTCCCCTGCTCCGGCAGACGCAATGGCGCGAAGAAGAATGCGGCCAGCAGGCAGACCGGCAGCAAGGCGATGAAGGCCCCGACAAAGGCAACGGGCGCGAAGAGATCACCGGCGAAAATGACGATCTGTGGGCCGAGAATCGCGGAAACGATGCCGCCGCCCAGGATCCACGATATCGCCTTCGGTTTGTAGAAGGACGGCGCAGCATCGGCGGCCGCGAAGCGCAGCTTTTGTGTAAACCCGTTGGAGGAGCCGAGAATGGCAAGACCGAAGGCAAAGAGCCAGAAGCTCTCGCGGAACAGCGCAACCGCGGCGATTGCGGCGCCTACCGACGCAATCCCGGTGCCGACCATGAAGGCGAAGCGTCGGCCGATGAGGCGCGAGAGCGTTGCCACGAGAATGACACCGAGCGCCATGCCGACGTTGTAGGCAGTCAGAGGTGCTGTCGCCAGCGACTTGTCGTCTGCCAGCAATTGATAGCCGGCAACGCCGCCGACGGCAAAACAGATCGGGCCGACGACGCCAAGGATCGCCTGCGCCGCCGTTAGAAGGAAAACGTTGCGGCGCGCTTCGCGAAGGGCAGAGCCCATATCATCGACGGCAGCCGCAACCATGGCCGCGCTACTTCTTGGGTTCGCCGCGAACCTGCCGGGCAATTCGGTCAAGAACGGCGTTCACCAGCTTCGGCTCGTCGTCTCCGAAGAAAGCCTTGGCAATTTCGACATATTCGGTGACGATCACCGCAACAGGCACGTCCTTGCGCTCCAGCATCTCGAATGTCCCGGCGCGCAAGATGGCACGAACGGTGGAATCGAGCCGCGACAGCGCCCAGTCGTCCTGCAATGCCGAGCCGATCAGCGGGTCGAGCTTGCGCTGATCGCGCACGACGCCTGCAACGATCGAGCGGAACCAGGACGCATCAGCCTTCAGATAGGTATCGCCGTCCAGTTCCTGGCCGAGGCGGTGCATTTCGTATTCAGCGACGACTTCGAGCACGCCGGTGCCGCCGATATCCATCTGGTAGAGCGCCTGCACGGCCGCGAGACGCGCCGCGCCGCGTTGGTTAGCCTGTTTCAAAGGCTGATCCGAGGGGGTGTTCGTCACTGTTCCGTGCCCAATTTGTTCTTCAGTTCAATCATCGTCAACGCAGCGCGCGCTGCAAAGCCGCCCTTGTCGCCTTCCGACCGGCGCGCCCGCGCCCAGGCCTGATCATCATTTTCGACCGTCAGGATGCCGTTGCCGATGGCAAGGCTTTCGCTGACGGCGAGGTCCATGATCGCACGCGAGGATTCGTTCGCGACGATATCGAAATGATAGGTCTCGCCGCGAATGACCATGCCGAGCGCGACGAAGCCGTCGTAGCCCGTGCCGCCGTCGTCCGCGCCATCGAGCGCCATGGCGATTGCCGGCGGGATTTCGAGTGCGCCGGGAACTGTCACGATATCATAGGTCGCGCCGGCTGCATCCAGCGCATGTTTGGCGCCATCGAGCAACGCGTCGGCCATATCGTCATAGAAGCGTGCTTCCACAATCAGGATGTGGGCAGCCTTGGTCTTCGCCATGGGTCACCTGTCTTGAGATTTCTGCGCCGGTGCGACCGGCTGAGGCGGCGGTCAAACCATGACCGGCGTCGAATGGCAAGCAAATTCCGCTCTCGGCGCCCTTTTGCCGCGTCGCACGCCGGTAGCGCCCTGCCCGCTCCAGATGGGGCGGTACGCTTGTGTCACGCTTGAGGGGGTAGCCAGGCGTTGCCGACAATGACAATAATCAAACCTTACACAACGCCTGGCCGGAGAGAAAGCCGGCCCGGACAATGGAAGTCGAGCGAAGGTTGTCCCTAATGCATGATGTCGATCCGTCGATATCTATTCGTCTGCCCAGTATGCCTCAGGCCGTCGTCTTCGACATGGACGGCCTGCTCTTCGATACCGAGGCACTCTA
The DNA here is from genome assembly GCF_014851895.1 of Ensifer sp. ENS11. Classification (NCBI taxonomy): domain Bacteria; kingdom Pseudomonadati; phylum Pseudomonadota; class Alphaproteobacteria; order Hyphomicrobiales; family Rhizobiaceae; genus Ensifer; species Ensifer sp. ENS11. Next base: position 187,149 of record NZ_JACVAN010000002.1, read on the forward strand.
TCGCGACGCGATGCTTACGACTGCGCAGGCGCTCGGGCAGATCATGCCGCTGTCGCTTTATCTCGCGACCATAGGGCTTTCCGGCGAAGCGACGCGACAATCACTCAGCAGACATTTCGGAGCAGACTTCGATCTCGACGGGTTTTGGCGGCAGGCGTCCGCCACCTTCCATACCCTGACAACGACCGAACTGCGGTTGAAGCCGGGTGTGGTCGAACTCATCGACCTATTGGAAGACCTCGGCATTCCCTTTGCGATCGCCACATCGTCAGAGCATCACGATGTCGAGCGAAACCTCGGCCTTCATGGATTGTTCGACCGCTTCCCTGTCGTCGTCGCTCACGGCGACTACCAACTGGGCAAGCCGCATCCCGAACCTTTCCTGACGGCTGCTCGGCGGCTCGATGTCCCGCCCGAGCTTTGCCTTGCGCTTGAGGACAGCCATAACGGCGTGCGCTCGGCATCATCGGCCGGCATGATGACGATCATGGTGCCGGATCTGCTGGCGGCAACGGAAGAGATCCGCAGCCTTTGCGTCAATGTCGCCGCCCACCTCGGCCAGGTTCACCACGCGCTCCTCAACCATTCGCGAGGCGCCCATGCCCCTGCCTGAAGACAGAATTGCCACGCGCCTTTCTTCACGTTTCGAATGCAAATTTTCCCGTAAGAACGAATGGCCGCCGCCGGACACCTGACCGATTGTCGGCAGACCAAAAATCAAGCGCGACACGGAGGAGCCACTAAGGTCGCCCCGTGCGACGCCGATAGCGCCAGGGAGGAATACATGGCGGACACCAACAAACCCATCATCAACCCGAGGGATCTTGCCCTCGACCATTGGTCGGAAGGCACGTTTTTCGAGTCACGCGACGCGTCTTTCGGCGGCCGGCTGGGGCTGAAAGACCTAGGCATCGGCTATGGCGAAGTGCCACCGGGCAAATCCGGTTGCCCGTTCCACAACCATCATGTGGAAGAGGAACTGTTCGTCATCCTCGAAGGCGAAGGCACCTATCGGTTCGGCGCCGAGCGCTACGCTGTCGGGCCTGGGGACATCCTGGGCGCACCTGCCGGCGGCCCCGAGACGGCACACCACCTGATCAACACCGGAACCGTGCCGCTCAAATATCTCTCCATCTCGACGATGGCCGCAACCGAGATCTGCGAATACCCGGATTCCGGAAAGTTTCACGCCAGGACGCGCACGGCCGGCGGCGAACGCCGGTTCCAGTTCACCGGCAGGCCTGAAAGTGCCGTCGACTACTGGGACGGCGAGCCCGGCATCTGATCCCCTTTCCAAACCAATAGCAGTGGATAAAACATGCACAGTGTTCCTATCATCGAGACCGAACGCCTGGTCCTGCGTCCCTATCGACGTGACGACTTCACGGCCTATGCCGCCCTGTTTGCCGACAGTGAGGTAACGCGTTTCGTCGGCGGCGTTCCCTACACGCGAGAGCAGTCCTGGACGCGGTTCCTGCGCCAGGTCGGCATGTGGCACTATTTCGGCTTCGGCTTCTTCGCCATCCAGGATCGAGCGACCGGCACCTTTCTCGGAGAAGCGGGTTTTCATGACGTTCATCGGCTGATCACGCCATCGCTCGAAGGAACCATGGAAACCGGATGGGCGCTTTCGCCCAAGGCACATGGCCAGGGGCTTGCAACCGAGGCTGTTACCGCCGCGCTCGAATGGGCCGACCGACAGTTTCCGAAGTTGCGGAAGACCTGCATCATCGATGTCGGCAACAATGCTTCGATCCGCGTCGCAGAAAAGCATGGCTTTAAGGAATTCTGGCGCACGTCCTATCACGGAACCCATGTGATCATGTTTGAACGGCAACGACCGCTTGCTGGTGCCACGGCCCATTTGGGGCAAATGCCTGCGAATTTGGCAACGTAAACAATCCTGAATTGCCAAACGCCTAGATCGCAAGTAAGGTTGCTGGGCCTCGGGTGGAGGCGAATTATAACCTTAGGCAACACCACCTGATCAGTCGACGTCCAACAAATTTCGCTGCGGGTAAGTCACCCGTAATACAGCCCGCTGGCGACTGCCATGCGCATCCCCAGCAGGCCCGCCAGAAACCCGCACTGGGTAATATGTTCGGGTATCAGGTTACCGGTTACTGCGCCGCAAACAACCAGGGAGCATGACCATGAATCGCATTGCCAAGCTATCAATCATTGCTGCTTTCTCTTCCCTCGCCTTCGCAGCTATCCCCCACGCTCAAGACGCCAAAATGGAATGGCCGGCTGAAATCGAGAAGACGGTGCAAGAGTTCAAGGGAGACAACTTCACCATCGTCGATGTCGGTACGCTGAGCGAACAAGATCAGACACGCATGTGGATCGAGCATGCGACGCCAGAACAGCGCGCCGCCTTGCAAGCGGCGGTCAACAGCAACGCTGGATTAGCCGCCGCGCTGAAGGCCAAGAACGTCGAAATGGGCAATATAGCGGGCGCTGTGCAGAGTGCCAACGGAAGCCTCACCCTATACGTGCGTTGAACCGCGCGCGGTCAACCTAAAAAGGTGCACCATCTCCACATTCGAGGTGGTGCACCTTGTCGGGTCTCGGCGGCTGCGATCGCCTATTCAGCCTTCGGCGCGGGAAACTCCGCAAGGCGGGCGGCGTAGCGCGCCATCGTATCGACTTCGAAATTGACGAAATCGCCAGCCTGGCGTTCGCCCCAGGTCGTCACCTCAAGCGAATGCCGGATCAGCAGCACGTCGAACTCGGCGCCATCGACCTTGTTGACTGTAAGCGACGTGCCGTCCAGTGCGACGGACCCCTTGGGCGCAACGAACTTGGCCAGATGCGCTGGTGCACGCAACCGGAACCGGACAGCATCACCTTCAGATTCGATCGAGAGAATCTCGGCCTTGTCGTCGATATGACCGGAAACGAGATGGCCGCCGAGTTCATCGCCGATCTTCAGTGACCGCTCGAGATTGATGCGTGTGCCCTTCTTCCAGCCGGCTATGGTCGTCAGCCGCAACGCCTCCTCCCATGCCTCGACCTCGAACCAGCGCTCGTTGCTGCCACCATCAGGCAAAGCCGTGACCGTCAGGCAAACGCCGGAATGGGCGATGGACGCCCCCATGTCGATGGTCTTCGGATCGTAATTGGTGGCGACGCGCAGCTTCACGCCTTCCTTCAGCGGCGTAACGGCGTCAACGGTACCGATATCAGTGACAATGCCTGTGAACATCAGTTCTCTCTTTCGTATTCTTCGAAAAGGTCGTCGCCGTATCGTGCGGAATTGACGAGCGTGAAGCCGGCAGGAACGGACTTCCGATCAAATGGGGACGCGATACCGTTTTCGCCAATCTGTTGCGGACCGGTATAGATCTGGATGCGATCGACGAGGCCACTCTCCAGGAAAGCACGAGCGGCAACGGCACCACCCTCGACGAGCAGCGAGGAAATGCCGCGAGAACCGAGCGCTGTCAGCAGATCGGCGACCGATCCGGTTTCCAGCACCTCGACACCGGCGGCCTCCAACGCCGCGCGGCGGCCAGCCCGGTCGCCAGCCGGCTCCAGTTCCGGTTGCCCCGACGGCTCGCCGGAGACGACAATCAGCGGGACATCGCGTGCTGAGCGCACGAGCTTCGATCCGGGAGAAAGGTCCAAGCGTCGATCGAGAACGATGCGGACGGGCGAGCGGTCTTCAAGTCCGGGAAGACGCACGGTCAATTCCGGATCGTCGGCGGTCGCCGTACCGATGCCCACCAGGATCGCGTCGCTTTGCGCCCTGAGGATCTGAACCTGCGCCCTGGAAATCGGACCGGTAATACGGACCTGTCCAGCCCCTTTGCGGCCGATCATGCCGTCGGCAGAAATGGCAAGCTTGAGAGTCACATGCGGACGTTTGCTGACCTGCCGCATGAGATAGGCTTCGAGCGCGCGATGCCCCTCCTCCGGCAGTAGGCCGATATCGACCGTGATTCCAGCATCGCGCAAACGCACGACGCCGCGGCCGGCAACGCGTTCATCGGGGTCGAGGATCGAGATGACGACACGGGCAACGCCGGCGGCGACAAGCGCATCGGCGCAGGGCGGCGTCTTGCCGTGATGCGAGCACGGTTCGAGGGTGACATAGGCGGTCGCGCGCCGCGCCCGTTCTCTGGCTTCGGCAAGCGCCTGGGCTTCCGCATGCGGACGACCGCTGCTGGCGGTTACCGCCCGTCCGACGACAATGCCATCCTTCACGATCAGGCAGGCGACCGATGGGTTTGTGGATGTCTGTCCGAGATGATGGCGTGCCAGCCGCAGCGCCGCCGCCATAAACCTCTCGTCCTCACGGGTGGGATTGGCCATGGCGATCCGGGCGCTTTCCTATTCGCCGGGGTCGCGCGCAATCTTGGCGCTGATCTCGGCGATGACCTTCTCGAAATCTTCGGCGTGGGAGAAATCCCGATAGACCGATGCGTAGCGGACGAAAGCGACATCGTCGAGGCTCTTCAGCGCTTCCAGCACCTGCAGGCCGATCTCTTCCGAAGGGATCTCGGTCTCGCCGGAGCTTTCGAGCCGTCGCACGATGCCGGAAACTGCCCGCTCGATGCGGTCGCGATCTACAGGGCGCTTTCTCAGTGCGATCTCGAAAGACCGCAGTAGTTTGTCCCGGTCGAAAGGCACCTTCCGACCGGTCTTCTTGATGATCATCAGCTCACGCAGCTGCACCCGTTCGAAGGTCGTGAAGCGACCACCGCAATCCGGGCAGATACGGCGACGACGAATGGCGTTGCCGTCCTCTGCCGGACGGCTGTCCTTCACCTGGCTGTCTTCGGAACCGCAATAGGGGCAGCGCATGATGAGCCGATCACATGTAGCCGTACATCGGGAAGCGTTCGGTGAGCTTCATCACCTTCTCGCGCACACCCGCTTCGACGGCAGCATTGCCTTCGTCGGAGTTGGCGACCTTGAGGCCGTCGAGCACTTCGACGATCAGTTCACCGATTTCCTTGAATTCGGCTTCCTTGAAGCCACGCGTCGTGCCGGCCGGAGTGCCGAGACGGACACCCGACGTGACGAACGGCTTTTCGGGATCGAACGGGATGCCGTTCTTGTTGCAGGTGACATAGGCGCGGCCAAGGGCTGCCTCGGCGCGCTTGCCGGTCGCGTTCTTCTTGCGCAGGTCAACCAACATCAGGTGGTTGTCGGTGCCGCCGGAAACGATGTCGAGGCCGTTCGCCTTGAGCGTCTCTGCAAGCGTGCGGGCGTTGTTGACGACCTGGGCCGCATAGTCCTTGAAGGACGGCTGCAGCGCTTCGCCGAAGGCAACGGCCTTGGCGGCGATGACGTGCATCAGCGGGCCACCCTGGAGACCCGGGAAGACCGCCGAGTTGATCTTCTTGGCGATATCCTCGTCATTGGTCAGGATCATGCCACCGCGCGGGCCGCGCAGCGACTTGTGTGTGGTCGTCGTTGCAACGTGGCAATGCGGAACCGGCGACGGATGCTGGTCACCGGCAACGAGGCCGGCAATGTGCGCCATGTCGACCATCAGATAGGCGCCGATTTCGTCGGCGATCTCGCGGAAACGCTTCCAGTCCCAGATGCGGGAATAGGCGGTGCCGCCGGCGATGATCAGCTTCGGCTTATGCTGGCGCGCTTTCTCGGCGACGGCGTCCATGTCAAGCAGGTGATCGCTCTCGCGAACGCCGTAGGAAACCACGTTGAACCACTTGCCGGACATGTTGACCGGCGAGCCGTGCGTCAGGTGACCGCCCGAATTGAGGTCGAGACCCATGAAGGTGTCGCCTGGCTGCAGGAGTGCCAGGAACACGGCCTGATTCATCTGCGAGCCGGAGTTCGGCTGCACGTTGACGAACTTGGCACCGAAGAGCTTCTTGGCACGCTCGATCGCCAATTCCTCGGCGATATCAACGAACTGGCAGCCGCCGTAATAGCGCTTGCCCGGATAGCCCTCGGCATATTTGTTGGTCATGATCGAGCCCTGGGCCTCGAGCACGGCGCGCGAAACGATGTTCTCGGAGGCGATCAGTTCGATCTCGTGGCGCTGGCGACCCAGCTCCTTTTCGATCGCACCGAAGATTTCCGGATCGCTGTCGGCGAGAGAGCGGGTGAAGAAGGCATCATTGTTCTGTGCAAGCATCGGGCGAGGCTCCTCTCAAAGGTGGCAGTTCTTTAGCTTCCTCGCACGGCGAGAGCAATATCCGCTGTGCGGTTTGCGTCATTTCCCCCATCTGCCGCGCCTAAACATCGCAGCCATGGACCAACGAAAAAGCCGCACTGCCAAGGCAAGCGCGGCTTTTTCAAATTATTGTCCCGACTTTGCTTATTGCGGCAGAGCGTCCTGCTCGACCGAGCCGGAGGACTGCTCGACGCCATAGGGCGTCTGCAGTGCAAGTTCTGTCGCGCCATCGCGCTGATAGATGTCGTCGCGGAACTGGACGACGCCATCTGTCGCCGACCAGGCGGTGATGTAGGTGAAAAAGACCGGAACTTCTTCGGCCAACGTGATCGGAGTGTTGACGCCGGTCTTGATCGTGGCTTCCATCTGCTGGCGCGACCAGCCGGGTGTTTCCTTCAACAGCCAGCTCGAAAGGTCGCGAACGTTCTGGACGCGAACGCAGCCGGACGATTCGAAACGCATCAGCTTGTTGAACAGGCCCTGCTGCGGCGTATCGTGCATGTAGACCTGATGCTCGTTGTGGAAGTTGATCTTCGTCGACGACATCGCGTTGATCTTGCCCGGATCCTGACGGAACATCAGGTTCGGCGCCTTCTCGGCATTCCAGTCGACCGTTTCTGGCGACACTTCGCCACCGCTGCCATCGAACAGGCGGATGGCATTGCGCTTCAGGTAGGTCGGATCCTTGCGCATCAGCGGCATGATATCCTTCTGGATGATCGAGCGCGGCGCGGTCCAATAGGGGTTGAGAATGACCTCGTAGATCTTGGAATTGAGGATCGGCGACTGGCGGTCGATCTTGCCGACGATGGCGGTGTGGCGCAGCGCGACGCGGCCGTTCTCCACAGCTTCGATGTAGGCAGCCGGGATGTTGACCATCACGTAGCGGCGGCCGAGGTCACCGGACATCGACTGCAGGCGCACGAGATTGGTCTGCAACTGGCCGAGACGGGTGGTCGCCGGAACGTTGATGGCCTTCAGCGTGTATTCGCCAATGACGCCGTCCGCCGGGAGGCCGTGGCGGGCCTGGAAGCGCTTTACGGCGCCGTCGACGTAGGAATCGAACTGCGACGAAATGCCGGCCGAACGCGGCAGGTCGCCGGAAACCATCAGGCGCTGGCGCAGTTGCTGCACCGAAGGATCGGTAACGCCGATCTCGAGCTTGAGGCTGGTTGCCACCATCGGCCAACCGCCTGACGAAACGATGTTCTGATAGTCGAAGATCGCCTGCTGGACATGGCTGATCGTCTCCGGGCCGAAGACCGGCGTATTGGACACGACCGTGGTCGCCGTGCGCGATGCCTTGGCGTCGTACTGGTCGTCCCAGGAGCCGCGGCGTGGCGAATTGATGATCTCGTTCAGGGCGTCCTGTGCGCCCGCGGCTCCCGCGCAAGCGACGGCACCGAAGGTTGCGGCCGAGCGCAGAAATGCACGGCGCGAGAATGCATCAATTCCATTCTTTTTCGACATATTCCTACCATCCCAATGCGTTGGCACGCGCCCTATGCGCAGGCACGCATGTTGCCGGAGCCCTAACACGATCGTGGTTAACAAAGGTCAACCAACGAGCCACCCTGCCCTCGCATTTCACGATACCGCGAGCGAGGTCCCTCATCCGGCAGGCGTACGCGAAACGAAACCACATCGATGAAAACACGTGGGCGCACCTACCGCATGCTCTCGTCGCTGTCACACCAATATGGCCAATTCGTGTCTCGGGCGGCGGCCGAAGGCATGTGGCACGCCTCTTGCTTGGGCCCACTGCGGCCTTTCGGCAACATCGCCGGGACCGAAAAACGGCAAAGGCCGGACACGCAAGGATTGCGTCCGGCCATTGAACTGGAGGTAAGCGACGCCGATTACAGGCGGTACATGATCGAGTCGTTCCAGAAGCGATCGAGGCGCTGCAGCAGCTTGTTCATCTGGGTGAACTCATCTGAACCGATGCCGCCAACCTTCTGGATCGAGCCGATGTGACGCTCGTAGAGCTTGGCGACGGTTTCGGCGATTTCCTGACCGTCTTCCGTCAGGCTGATGCGGACCGAACGACGGTCGACCCGTGAGCGCTGGTGGTTGATGAGACCGAGGTCGACGAGCTTCTTGACGTTGTAGGAGACGTTCGAGCCGAGGTAGTAGCCGCGGGAGCGAAGCTCGCCGGCGGTCAGCTCGGAGTTGCCGATGTTGAACAGCAACAGAGCCTGGACGGCGTTGACATCGTCGCGACCCTGACGGTCGAACTCGTCCTTGATAACGTCGAGCAGACGGCGGTGCAGACGCTCGACGAGGTGGAGGGATTCCATGTAGAGACCGCGGATGGTTTCTTCCTGAGGGTCTCGGGGCGCAGCGACCTGCGGCTTCATCTTCGTGTTCATTTGACTGCCTCACTGTTTTGTTTGGCGGTGTCTGTTTGTCTTCCCGCCTTGAGTGAGACCCTATCGAATACGTCTAAAATTCTACTTAAACCGCAGCCTTAACATGAGCTTACCATTCGGCGAGTCTGTCTCAGGGTGAATCAACTCTTACCTGTCTCGCCTGCCGGTAGCGTTGATAGAACAGCGCGGCCCTGAAAAGGATGAAGGTAACGGCGACGGCCCCGTGCAGCGCAATCAGCAACGGACGGGCGCCGAAACTGACGGGATAGAACTCGTACATCGCGATTTCGATCGCTGCCGCTACCACCCAGACCACCGGTCCCCAGGAGACCAGCAGCCACAGCCCGAGGGCAGCCACGGGGTAGACCACGGCAAGCGCGGTAGCCGCTGCCCGCCACTCCGGCGTCAATAGATCGAAACGGCCGGCACCGCCATGGGAGAAGCCGATCAGCATGGCCCAATAGTTCAGCGCGAACCAGAAGCACGAGGCCGACACCAGCCGCAGGAACAGACCGAAAAGGATCTCGGTCAGCGATGGTTTCGGCACATGGGCAGAATCATGAAGCATGGGCGGCAAGATAGGGCGGGTCGACGCCATCCGCCAGCACGAAGGAAGCCCCTCCCCCCCTTTGTCGATTGGCGACGGGGAAGAAATGCCGCAGGCCGGTCGTGCGCGGCGCGGTTTCCAAGCGTGGCCCCCACATGATAAAGCGCATGCCACCTCACAGTTTCCAAGGAAAGGCGCGGCGCGATGAACGACAGGACGAATCTTGTGGACAGGATTACCGGACACCGCCGCATGCGCCGCAACCGCAAGGCCGATTGGACGCGCCGGCTGGTGCAGGAAAACCGCCTGACGGTCGACGACCTGATCTGGCCGATCTTCATCGTGCCGGGCAGCAACATCGTGCAGCCGATCGATGCCATGCCTGGCGTCAACCGCATGAGCATCGACACGGCGGTGGAAGCGGTGAAAGAAGCCGCCGATCTCGGCATCCCGGCAATCGCCACCTTTCCCAATATAGATCTGTCGCTGCGCGACGAGACCGGCTCCAACAGCCTTGCCGCCGACAATCTCATCAACCAGGCGACGCGCGCCTTCAAGAAGGCCGTGCCCGAGATCGGCGTCATAACCGACGTGGCGCTCGACCCGTTCACCAGCCACGGCCACGACGGCATCCTGCGCGATGGCGAAATCGTCAACGACGAGACGGTGGAGACGATCGCCAGGGCCGCTGTCGGCCAGGCCGACGCCGGCGCCGATATCATCGCGCCTTCCGACATGATGGACGGTCGCATCGGTGCGATCCGCCAGGCGCTCGACGCGGCGGGCCACCAGAATGTCGGCATCATGGCCTATGCGACGAAATTCGCTTCCGGCTTCTACGGTCCCTATCGCGAGGCGATCGGCACCGGCGGTCTGCTCAAGGGCGACAAGAAGACCTATTATATCGACCCGGCCAACGGCACCGAGGCGATCCGCGACGCCGCACTCGACGTCGAGGAAGGCGCCGACATGCTGATGGTCAAGCCCGGCCTGCCCTACCTCGACATCTGCTGGCGCATGAAGGAGGCCTTCGGCCTTCCGGTTTTCGCCTACCAGGTGTCGGGCGAATACTCTCAAGTCAAGGCGGCGGCCGCCAATGGCTGGATCGACGGCGAGAAGGTGATGCTCGAAACGCTGCTCGCCTTCAAGCGCGCCGGCTGCGACGGCATCCTCAGCTACTTCGCCATCGAGGTCGCAAGGATCCTGGCCAAGGGGCGGTAACGCCCTCACCTTTGCAAACTGCAGGCGGCGCGTGGCGGGCAATCCTTGTTTTGCACGCAATGCCAACCCATATCGAGCTTACAACTATGCGGGGCCTATAGAGATGACGATGCACAACGAAGAACTGCGGCTGCCGAGCAATGACTGGCGCGCCTATCAGGGTGTGCTGTCGCGGCGGGTGTTCGCCTTCATTCTCGACTATGTCATCATCGCGCTCTTGTGGATCCCGGCCGCCGTCGTTGTGTTCTTCCTCGGCATCCTGACGCTCGGCCTCGGCTTCCTGCTCTATCCCGTGCTTTTTGCGCTGGTAGCGATGCTCTATTTTGGCGTGACCGTGGGCGGCCGCGAGCAGGCATCGCCCGGCATGCGGATGATGGGACTGGCGATTGCGCGCACTGACGGACGACCAATGGACTTCCTGACGGCGATCGTGCATCTCGTCATCTTCTGGATCGCCAACGCGCTGTTGACGCCGCTGATTCTGCTGATCGGACTGTTTACAGATCGCAGCCGCCTGCTGCACGATCTGCTGATTGGCACCGTAACGGTCCGTCGCGACACCTACTGAACCCTGCCGAAGCAATCGACGACGAACAATCCGCGCGCAAGGGGCGACCGCCCCAAACGTGTGAGTTGACGTTTTCCATTCTTCCGCCATGCTACTGTCATGAACAACCGCGCGAAGAGTGACCGCCGCACTCGATGAACACACAGACCACACCGTCTCCGCAATTCTATCTCACTGCACCGGCAGCCTGCCCTTATCTGCCGAATGAGATGGAGCGAAAGGTGTTTACCCACATGGTGGGCGAGCGCGCACCGGAGCTCAACGACCTCCTGACCCAGGGCGGCTTCCGCCGCTCGCAGAACATCGCCTATCGGCCCGCCTGCGAAACCTGTCGCGCCTGCATTTCCGTTCGAATTCTCGCCAACGAATTTTCGCCGAGCCGGTCGATGCGCCGCGTGCTCGCGACCAACAGCGACGTGATCTCATCGGAATATCCGGCCGAGCCGTCGAGCGAACAGTACAACCTCTTCCGCCGCTATCTCGACCGACGACACCAGAAGGGTGGCATGTCCGACATGTCGGTTCTCGACTATGCGATGATGGTCGAAGACACCCATGTGCACACCAAGATCATCGAGTATCGCTTAAGGACCGAAGGCGACGGCATCAGCGAGAGAGCGCGCGGACCGCTGATCGCGACAGCGCTGACCGACCGCATGGGTGACGGGCTTTCGATGGTCTATTCCTTCTTCGACCCTGCGCATGAGGAGCGCTCGCTCGGCACCTTCATGATTCTCGATCATATCCGGCGCGCCAAGGAGCGCGGCCTCCCGCATGTCTATCTCGGCTATTGGGTCAAGGGGTCGCGCAAGATGGGATACAAGACGAAATTTTTGCCGCAGGAGCATCTTATGCCGCGCGGCTGGGAGCGCTACGATGGTCCTGACGCTCCTTCAGAAATGCCCTCGACGGAAACGGATTGAAAATTGAACCCTTCCACTGATGCCGCGCTGCACCGGCGCGGACTTGCGATCACCGGCCTTGGCGGCCTTGCTCTCTCCTTCGACATTCCGCTCATCCGATCCGCCGGCGGCGAGGTCTGGTCGCTGCTCGCGGTGCGCAGCCTTTCGACTTTCTTCATCGGCCTCCTGGCATGGTTCGTGCTCAATCGGCTGCTTCGCCGCAAGATCTCACTCATTCCGGGCAAGACCGGGCTGGTCGTCGGTCTGTTTTACGGCATCAACTCGTGCACGTTCCTGCTGGCCGTCTTCAACACGTCAACGGCAAACGTCGTCTTCATTCTTGCCTTCACGTCGATGTTCGCGGCACTGCTTTCCTGGATCTTCCTGAAGGAACGCCCTTCCAACGCAACGCTCGTGACGATGGCAGCCATGGTGATCGGCGTGGGGCTGATCGTGCAGGACGGGCTTGAAAGTGGCCATATCTTCGGCGACGCGATGGCGGCAAGTTCCGCCTTCCTGCTCGCCAGCGCCATCACCATCAGCCGGGCAAGCGGCCGCGACATGGCTTTGGTGCCGCTGGTGACCGCCATCTTTCCGGCCGCAGTCGCGCTTCTGCTCTTGCCTGCCGGCGGCTTCGCGATCGCGGCTCCGCAATACATCCTGTTCAACGGCCTGGTGATGATCCCGCTTGCCTTCTTCTGTCTGGCAACAGGGCCGCGGTTCCTGTCGGCACCGGAAGTGGGTATGTTCTATCTGCTCGAAACCATCCTGGCACCGATCTGGGTCTGGCTTGTCTTCGCCGAAAGCCCGACGACGCAGACGCTTGCCGGCGGCGCCGTCCTTATCCTTGCGCTTATCGGCCACTCTCTCTGGCAGATGCGCAGCCGCCCCGTCCGCGCGGCTCTGCCCTGCCCCGAATAGGTAGCGGCCGTCCGCAAGGCGGCGAAATAACGATTGTCAGCGAAGGTTCGTCAGGCTGACGTTCTACCGCCCTCCAAAGAGTACGCCACTTGGCTGTGCATCGACCAAAGCGCACGGTTCATGTCGATCCAGGCGGCAGCGACATCAAGAGGTGCGGGATTGCCGCACACGGCCTCGCCATCACGGGCAGGTAGACGCGAAACCAGGCTGGCTTCCTCAAGGATGCGCAGGTGCTGCTCGAGTGCATCCGGCGTCACGGCGACGGCGGCGGCCACCTCGACAACCCGCGTTTCTCCGCCGAGCAATATCTCGAATATCCGCCGGCGAACCGGATTCGCGAGTGCGAGCAGAATGTCGTCAAGGGCAGCAGAATTTGGCATGGTCTTCATCCTGTTGGACGATTATTGATCCACGACCGCACGTTGCTTTCAAGCGCCGAAAACGGGGCATTCTACTAAATTTCAGATTGCTTTAGAAGCAGATGGGTATCGGCCTGCGCAGCCAAGCCGCGCAGGCAGCGATGGATCAGCCGCTGAACTTGCCGCTGCGCGGGAAGCCCTTGGGCACGACGCGACCGGCAGAGGCGCGATCGGCCAGCCACTCAATCAGTTCGTCCTTGCCCTTGGTGAAGACGCGGCCGGCGCTGTCTTCCCAGACGAGGCCGTCTGCGATTGCAAAGCAGCGGATATCGGAGATGCCGCCATCCTTGTAGCGCTGCAGCCGGACGCCCTTGCCCCGCGCCATTTCCGGAATCTGCGCCAGCGGGAAAACGAGCATCTTGCGGTTTTCGCCGACAACGGCGACATGGTCGCCCTTGACGGAAACAACCAACTTCGCCTCATCGTTGTTGGCGACATTCATCACCTGCTTGCCCTTGCGGGTATTGGCGACGATATCGCTTTCCGTCACGACAAAGCCGTTACCGGCAACAGAGGCCACGATGAGCTTTCTCGCCGGGTCGTGCACGAATGCCGTCAGCACGTCCTGGTCATTTTCCATATCGACGATGATGCGCAAGGGTTCGCCATGACCGCGACCGCCGGGCAGCTTGTCGCCGCCGAGCGTATAAACCTTGCCGCCCGTGGTGAAGACGAGGATCTTGTCGGTCGTCTGCGCTGGGAACGCCACCTTGAGCGCATCCCCCTCCTTGAATTGCAACGTCGAGGTATCGGAGATGTGGCCCTTCAGCGCCCTGATCCAGCCCTTTTCAGAGATGACGACGGTGATCGGTTCCTTCTCGATCATCGCCTGCTGGATGGCTTCGATGTCGGCGTCCGGCGCATCCGCAAAGGTGCTGCGCCGCTTGCCGATCTCGGTCGCCTTGGCAAACTTTTTCTTCACCTCGCCGATTTCCCAGGCGACAGTCTGCCACTGCTTCTCCTCGGAAGCGAGCAGCGCCTCGATCTCGGCCTTTTCGTTCGACAACGCGTCGAACTCCGTGCGAATCTCGAATTCTTCCAGCTTGCGCAAAGAGCGCAGCCGCATGTTGAGGATCGACTCGGCCTGGAGGTCGGTGAGCGAAAACCGCTCCATCATCACGGCCTTCGGCTCATCCTCCTCGCGGATGATGCGAATAACCTCGTCGATATTGAGATAGGCGACGAGATAACCGCCAAGAATCTCGAGGCGCCGCTCGATCGCAGCCAGGCGGTGGCGCGAACGACGCTGCAGGACGTCGCGGCGGTGAGCAAGCCACTCCGTCAACACTTCGTTGAGCGCCATGACGCGCGGCACGCGTCCCATCGACAGCACGTTCATGTTGAGCGGGATGCGGCTTTCAAGCTCTGTCAGCTTGAAGAGCGATTCCATCAGGATGCCGGCATCGACGGAACGGCTCTTCGGCACCAGCACAATGCGGATATCTTCCGCCGATTCGTCCCGGATATCCTCCAGCAGCGGCAGTTTGCGCGCAACGAGCAGTTCGGCGATCTTCTCGATCAGCCGCGACTTCTGGACCTGATAGGGGATCTCGGTGATGACGATCTGGTAGCCGCCGCGACCGAGCTCTTCCGAAACCCAGCGCGCCCGCACGCGAAAGCCACCGCGACCGGTGCGATAGGACTCCGCCATGCTCGCACGGCTTTCGACGATGATGCCGCCGGTCGGGAAATCCGGCCCTTCGATCCCGCCCCGCTGCGGATTGGCAGGATCGTAGAGCAGATCCTCGACGGTCGCCTCGGGATGGCGGATCAGATGCAGCGCTGCGTCGCACAGTTCATGGGCGTTGTGCGGCGGGATCGATGTCGCCATGCCGACGGCAATGCCGGTCGCACCATTGGCAAGCAGGTTCGGGAAGGCGCCGGGAAGCACCGCCGGCTCCTGGTCTTCCTCGTTGTAGGTGGGACGAAAATCCACCGCGTCCTGATCGATGCCCTCAAGCAGAAGCGAGGCGACGTCGGTCATCTTCGCTTCGGTGTAACGCATGGCAGCGGCGTTATCGCCGTCGATATTGCCGAAGTTGCCCTGCCCGTCCACCAGCGGATACCGGATCGCGAATTCCTGGGACAGGCGCACCAGTGCGTCGTAGATCGAGGCGTCGCCATGGGGGTGGAACTTACCCATGACGTCGCCGACGATGCGGGCGCATTTCTTGAACGAGGTGTTCGGCCTGAGCCCCATCTCGCTCATGGCATGAACGATGCGTCGATGCACCGGCTTCAAGCCGTCGCGGACATCAGGAAGCGCGCGATGCATGATGGTCGACAAGGCATAGGCGAGGTAACGCTCTTCCAGCGCCGCCTTCAGGTCAACCGGCTGAATATGATCATCCCCGCCAGACGGGGGAGTAAGGCTTTGTCCCATATGTTCTTGCTAGCGCAACAAACCCGGAACATCAAGGATTTCAGGGGATCGCGCTGTGGAGAACCACAAGTCGCCGCCGGCGCGCTATTGAACGGCGCAGACCGGGCGCTGCAATGTTCATGCAACGCTTAGACGGTTATGCCATGGATGAGCGATCGCCACCAGTAACGCCCTGGAAAGCATCCGGGCGCGGAAGCTGTGTGATTTCATCAAGCGAATATAATTTCGCCCTGTTTCGTATTAGGTTCGGCTGCTGTTGATTTGGATGATTTGCGAGGGGGACATTGCGGGACGCGAACTGAGGGGAGATGGAGCCATAGGCACGGCATATTTCGTCGGCCGACACGGCTGTCCACCTCAGTTGACGCAGCTTGCCGATATGAACCAGATTAGCGACACCGCTTCTTCAACACAGCTAAACAATCAAATATTTTCACGAAGGAACTCCACAATGATGCATACGCGCAAGATCCGCCTGATGATGGCCAGCGCCGCACTCCTGACCCTGACCGGCCCGGCCTTCGCGCTTGATGGTGCGGACATGATGAAGAAGCTCGATGCGGCGACGAACTCGAACGGCACCACGCTCACCTTCGACAAGGCCGAAGTCAGCGGCGACACCGTCACGGCCTCGGGCGTCCAGGTCAAACTCGCGGGCCAGCCCGGCGACGCGCTGAAGATCGGCGACATCACTTTTGAAGGCGTCGAAGAAACCGAAGGCGGCGGCTACTATGCCGAGACCGTCTCCTTCCCCGACGTCAATGTCACGCAGGACGCGGGCAGCTTCGCCGTCAAGGATATTCTCGTTTCGGGTCTGTCGATCCCCGCCAACCCGGCCGGCGGCACGATCAACGATATCCTGCTCTACGAGAGCGCCAGCACCGGCCCGATCACGGTCAGCGCCAAAGGCAAGGAAGTTTTCTCGCTCGAAAGCAGCGAAGCAAACCTCGCCCGCCAGGAAAACGATGCCGGCTTTGACTTCGACGCAACGGCTGCCGGCCTCAAGGCCGACCTTTCCGAAGTCGAAGACCCCAAGACCAAGGACGCCATCGAGAAGCTCGGCCTGACCAAGCTTGATGGCGCCGTGACCATGAAGGGCAGCTGGGAAATCGAAAGCGGCAACGTCGCGCTGGAAGAATATGCCTTCGACTTCAAGAATGTCGGGCGGCTGAACCTCGCCGTCGACATCTCGGGCTACACGCTTGCCTTCATGAAGTCGCTCCAGGAAGCCATGAAGACCGCAGAAGCCAACCCGAACAAGGAAGAGGCCAATCAGGCCATGGGCCTTGCTATGATGGGGCTGATGCAGCAGTTGACCTTCAACAGCGCCGAGGTCCGCTTCGACGACGCCTCCATCACCAAGAAGGCGCTCGACTATGCGGGTTCGCAGCAGGGCGTTACCGGCGATCAGCTGGCCCAATCGCTGAAGGGCCTCGTTCCATTGATGATGGCGCAGCTCAACGTGCCGGAACTGCAGAATCAGGTATCGTCCGCGGTCAACACCTATCTCGACGGCCCGAAGAGCCTGACGATCACCGCCGCACCGGAAAAGCCGGTGCCGTTCCCCATGATCATGGGTGCGGCAGTGGGCGCGCCGAACACCATCCCTTCGGTGCTGGGCGTCAAGGTGACGGCGAACGATTGATCGCTAAAGTCATAGTCTGACAATCGCCGCCGGCGACTTCGCAAGACACTGTTGTCATCGAAGTCGCCGGCGTTTTAGCATCGGCGCCCGGTGCCGGCGCTGCCGGTTAAACGGACGATCAAGCCGGCCGGCGCGTACTGGAATAGCTGTTGCCCCGCGCTTTTCGGTTGAAAACCCGCATTTCCGTGCGCCGTTTTATTTCGCCTGCCTTGCTTCCCCATGTCCGCGCAGCCACTATTACTGGCGCGCCTCTCGCGGGCGACTGCATCTTTTTTCAGCATGACTTGCAAGCGTAAGACCTGAATGGCGCTTTGCCTGACACCTCTTTCTGCGCGACTTTTTCGACCGCATACCGATACCGACAGCCAAACAAATCCACGCTGACGACTTCGATCCAAGGAAGAACAGCTAAGAATACAAGCGGCGGATTTCCTGTTTGGAGAGCCGTTTTCTTGCGAACAACCAGCTGAACTGAACGCCGAACGCAGAAGTAATCATCTCTCTTTTTTCGACAGATCGGACGTCAATGGCTGGGTGGTTCCATCAACCGGTAAAGTTCAGGGAAGAGCTGTCGGAAGAAAAATTTGAGCCTGCGCGCGCCGAATATTATGCAGGCCCACCAGGCAAGCCCCTCAGACTTCTGCTTCAGGCGAGAACAGATTTCCTATCCATCTGGCGAAACAACGACTTTACCGAGAAGGTTTCCCAGATCCGGCTGATCGGCCGGCAGGTCATTCTGGTCAACTCGCCCGACCTCATCCGTCAGGTCGTCGTCAAGCGTCATGAGAACTTCGAGCGCAAGAGCCCGCAGATGCGCCGGGCGCTCGAGTTCCTTTTGGGCGACGGCCTCTTCATCTCGGACGGCGAAACCTGGAAACAGCGGCGTCCCCTGGTCGCCGACATCGTGCATGCCAAAAGAGTGCCGGCCTTCGGTCCGGTGATGGAGCGCACGACCACCGAATTGGTCGAGCGCTGGAACGGGATGCCGGACGGCACGCAAGTCAACGCCCTGCACGAAATGGCTGGACTGACCGCCGAAATCATTGCCCGCAGCGTTTTTGGAAACCAGCTCGGCGACGACAGTGCTGCGGCGGTCACCGACAGCTTCACGAGCTACCAATCGCTGGTCGATTCGATCAACCTCGGCTACTTCCTCGGTTTCGACGACGGGCTACCGATCTTGCGAACGCCGACGCTTCGCCGCTCGGTCAAGCGTATCCATCAGATCATCGACAAGGTGGTCGAGGATCACCTGGAAGGTCGCGGCGATCACAATTCGATGGTTGAGCTGCTGATCCGTCGACAACAACGAAACCCGGAGTTGAAACTCGACCTGGTTGCCCTGCGCAACGAAGCGGCGACCATCTTCATGGCGGGCCATGAAACGACAGCCGCCACGCTGACCTGGGCCTGGTATCTGCTGTCTCGCGCCAAATGGGTGGAAAAGGCGCTCCATGAAGAGATTGGCCGTGTCTGCGGCGATCGCGTTCCGACGATCGACGACGTACCGCAACTCGAATGGTGCAAGGCCATCATTGAAGAGACCCTTCGCCTCTATCCGCCCGTCCCCATTCTCGCGCGCCAAACGCGCCAAGCCGAAATGATCGGCGATATCGCCGCTGAACGCGGATCGCTCGTTCTGATCGTCCCGTGGCTTCTCCACCGAACGGAAAGCCTGTTTGAGGACCCGCACCATTTCCGCCCGGACCGCTTCATGGGCGGACGTCGCCCGACGCCCTATAGTTACATTCCGTTTGCAAGCGGACCACGCGTGTGCCCGGGCTTGCATTTCGGCCTGACCGAAGCAATCCTGTGCCTGGCGATCATTGCACAGCAGTTCCGGGTGACCGTCGTCGACGGCCACAAGGTCGAGCCCATCTGCCGCCTGACGCTGCGGCCAAAGGGCGGGCTTCCGGTGACCCTTCATCGACGGCAGAAAGCATCCCATGACCACTGAAGAGCCGAGCCAGGCCGAAAGAATCGCCAAGCGAAAGGCGTGGACATTCGCCAGCGAAGGGCGGCCCTCCTTTGTGGATGCCCTTTCCGGCCGCGAAGGCTTCCGCGCCTTCTGGCGCTATTGGGTGACGGACAATCTCTGGAACCTCGCGCACCTCTCCGGGCATTTCGGGATGAAACTCCTGCCGATGGACGCCTGCTCCAACCTTGGTGCAGCCCTTGGTCTGTTTGCCGTGCCGCGTTTCCACAAGGTGGCATCACGGCGTGCGCAAGAAACGATCCGCGCACTGCGACCCGATCTCAACGAGGCCGAGCAGGCGGCGCTCTTTCGCGAGAACTGCCGGGCACAGGGTCGGCTGATGACCGAATTCTCCGTCGTGAACCGGTTGCAAAACAACCGTGACCGCCTGACATTGCACGGCCTCGACATTATCGGCGAAGCGGCCAAGGCCGGCCCGGTCATCATCGTCGGTATGCATCTTGGCAACTGGGAAGTTGGTCCGACTGTACTGCAGAGCATCAATGTCCACCCCCATGCCTTCTACCTCCCGCCCAAGGGCCGCGCCAAAGCCTGGATCGCCGAGCGCGTCCGCAGCAAGGCGGGCTTGCGGTTCCTGCCGCCGGGCGCCGAGGGCATTCGGCCGGCGATCAAGATCCTGAAGAATGGCGGCGTCGTCAGCACGTTCTGCGACGAAGGTTTTGGCGGCTTCATTCGCGGACCATTCTTCGACCGCAAGCCGCATCTCGAAGGAAACTTTGCCATTGCCATTCGTCTGGCACGCATGACCGGCGCCACCATTTGCCCGTGGTACAATCTGCGCACCGAGGGTTTCCGCTTCGAATGCCGCGCGCTGGCGCCTATCCGGCTCCCGCCCGAAGAGCGCCCCGGGGCACGCCAGCTTGACGATATCCTGATGCTGAACAACGCCATCGAGCCGGTTATCCGGGCAAATCTCGACCAGTGGTACTTTCTCGACAATTCGCTCCGACCGGAGTGACCCGAACCGGGCCATGGCAAGTATAGCGACTTCCGCCGGGCTTTTTCGCGCGCGTGCGTTCCATGTTATGATCGTATCTGCTTGATGCCCGCGAGCAGTCGCCTATCTACATCTGTCTGAAGACAAGACTCCATCCCGCATTCCTGACCGATCACACGGAAGGAGAACGCCATGGGACTGAAACACGCGGATATCACCGCCATTCTTGGCCCGGTCGACGAAACGCTGATGGCAGAGCTGCTGGCTACCGGGGCCAGTGCGGCCGAACTCGCCGAAGCGATCGCCTGGGTCAACAACGACGAAGCGCTGATCGGCGAAGGACGACATCTGCCGGCCGGGCGCGTTGCGGCTTTGATCGACATCCTGACGCCGGATGACGGCGAGGAATGAACTTTGGGGCGCTGAGGAGACGCCCGACGAGGCAGATGTAATGACCAAGACGTCAGGAGCCATCTCGTGATGGCTGGCCACGTGACTGCGAGTTTCGTGTTGAGGGAGGCCGACTATGACAGCCAAGGAAGTCAAGTTCAGTAGCGATGCCCGCGATCGCATGCTGCGCGGTGTCGATATTCTTGCCAATGCCGTGAAAGTGACGCTCGGGCCAAAGGGACGAAATGTCGTCATCGAAAAGTCCTTTGGCGCCCCGCGCATCACCAAGGACGGCGTGTCCGTCGCCAAGGAGATCGAGCTCGAAGACAAGTTCGAGAACATGGGCGCGCAAATGCTGCGCATGGTGGCGTCACGCACCAGCGATGTTGCCGGCGATGGGACAACGACGGCAACCGTGCTCGCGCAGGCGATCGTGAAAGAAGGCGTCAAGGCGATTGCCTCCGGCATGAACCCCATGGACCTCAAGCGCGGCATAGATCTCGCCGTCGACGCCATCGTCGCCGAACTTAAGGTCCGCGCCCGCAAGATCGCCAATAATGAGGAGATCGCCCAGGTCGGCACCATCTCCGCCAACGGCGATACGGAGATCGGCCGATATCTCGCCGAGGCGATGGCCAAAGTCGGCAACGAAGGCGTGATCACCGTTGAGGAAGCCAAGACCGCCGAGATCGAACTCGAAGTCGTAGAGGGCATGCAATTCGACCGGGGCTACCTTTCGCCCTACTTCATCACCGACCAGGAGAAGATGCGGGTCGAGTTCGAAGATCCCTACATCCTCATCCACGAAAAGAAGCTCTCCAACCTGCAGGCGATGATCCCGATCCTCGAATCGGTCATCCAGGCGAGCCGCCCGCTGCTCATTATCGCCGAAGACGTCGAAGGCGAGGCATTGGCGACGCTGGTCGTCAACAAGCTGCGTGGCGGGCTCAAGATCGCCGCCGTCAAGGCACCGGGTTTCGGCGACCGGCGCAAGGCGATCCTTGAGGATATCGCGGTGCTGACGGGCGGGACGGTGGTTTCCGACGACGTCGGCATCAAGCTTGAGAATGTCACGCTGGAAACGCTCGGCCGCGCCAAACGCGTGATGATCGAGAAGGAAAACACCACCATCGTCGATGGCGCCGGCACCAAGGCCGACATCGGTGGCCGCATCAGCCAGCTCAAGGCGCAGATCGAGGAGAGTACCTCCGACTACGACCGGGAGAAGCTGCAGGAACGGCTTGCTAAGCTCTCGGGCGGTGTTGCCGTGATCCGCGTCGGCGGCTCGACCGAGGTCGAAGTGAAGGAAAAGAAGGACCGTGTCGATGACGCGCTGCATGCGACGCGCGCGGCCGTCGAGGAAGGCATCTTGCCGGGCGGCGGCGTCGCCCTGCTTCGGGTCGTCAACGCGCTCGACAATATCAAGACTGCCAATGCGGAACAGCGCGTCGGCGTCGAGATCGTCAGGCGTGCAATCGAGACGCCCGTGCGCCAGATTGCCGAGAATGCCGGCGCCGAAGGCTCTATCATCGTCGGCAAGCTGCGTGAGAAAACCGATTTCGCTTACGGCTGGAATGCTCAGACCGGCGAATACGGCGATCTGTTCAAAATGGGCGTCATCGATCCGGCCAAGGTCGTGCGCGCCGCTCTGCAGGACGCAGCGTCAGTCGCCGGGCTCCTGGTCACAACCGAGGCGATGATCGCCGAAAAGCCGAAAAAGGATGGCGTCGCGCAACTGCCGGGCGGACCCGGAATGGATTTCTAGGATCAACGGGCTAGCGCCATCGGCTGCGAGTTGGCGTGGGTCAGACCGAGGAATCGGACGGCACCGAGTTCACCCGGGGCGTTCGCGACGCGCTCTATGCCCAGCCGTAAGCCCTTGGATTGCCGAAATGAAAAAACCCGGCAGCGAGCGCTGCCGGGTCCGTTGCTTCTTTGATCGCTTCGGACCTTAGTCCTTCTTCTGCGGGATCGGGCGAAGCGCCAGTTCGCGCAGTTGGGCTGATGTCGCCTCGGACGGCGCGCCCATCAGCAGATCGACAGCCTGCTGGTTCATCGGGAAGATCGAGATCTCGCGCAGGTTCTTGGCGCCGACCAGCAGCATGACGACGCGGTCGATGCCGAAGGCCATGCCACCATGCGGAGGCGCGCCGTACTGGAACGCTCGGTAGAGACCACCGAACTGCTCTTCCACTTCCTGCTGCGACTTGCCGGTCAGCTCGAACGCCTTGACCATGACTTCCGGCAGCTGGTTACGGATCGAGCCGGACGCGATCTCGAAGCCGTTGCAGACCATGTCGTACTGGTAGGCCTTGAGCGACAGCGGATCTTCGCTGTTCAGCGCCTCGAGGCCACCCTGCGGCATCGAGAAGGGGTTGTGGGCGAAGTCGATCTTCTTTTCGTCTTCCAGCCATTCGTAGAACGGAAAGTCGACGATCCAGCAGAATTCAAAGCGGTCACGGTCTACGAGGTTCAGTTCCTCGCCTGCCCGCGTGCGGGCTTCGCCTGCAAACTTGTAGAATTTCGACGGGTCGCCGGCGACGAAGAAGCAGGCATCGCCATCATCGAGGCCGAGTTGGGTGCGGATCGAATCGGTGCGCTCCTCGCCGATGTTCTTGGCAAGCGGACCGGCGCCTTCGAGCTTCTCGCCTTCCTTGCGCCAGAAGATGTAGCCGAGACCCGGCTGGCCCTGGCTCTGGGCCCAGGCGTTCATGCGGTCGCAAAACGCGCGCGAACCACCGGTCTTGGCCGGGATGGCCCAGACTTCGACCTTCGGGTTCGAGGCGATCATGTTGGCGAAGACCTTGAAGCCTGAACCGGCAAAGTGCTCGGTAACGGCCTGCATCTCGATCGGGTTGCGCAGGTCCGGCTTGTCGGAACCGTATTTGCGGATCGCCGTGTCGTAAGGAATGCGCGGGAACTTTTCCGTCACCGGCTTGCCGTCGGCAAACTCGACGAAGATGTCGCGGATCACCGGCTCCATCGTCGTCCAGACGTCTTCCTGCTCGACGAAGCTCATTTCGAGGTCGAGCTGGTAGAATTCGCCCGGCAGGCGGTCGGCGCGCGGGTCTTCATCGCGGAAGCACGGCGCGATCTGGAAGTAGCGGTCGAAACCGGCGACCATCAGCAGCTGCTTGTACTGCTGCGGCGCCTGCGGCAGCGCGTAGAAGCTGCCGGGATGGATGCGCGACGGCACGAGGAAGTCGCGTGCGCCTTCCGGCGACGACGCCGTCAGGATCGGGGTCGTGTATTCGGTGAAGCCGACGTCGCCCATGTGGCGGCGCATCGACGAGATGATCTGGGTGCGCTTGACGATGTTCTTGTGCAGCGTGTCGCGGCGCAGGTCGAGGAAGCGGTACTTCAGGCGCACGTCTTCCGGATAGTCCGGCTCGCCGAACACCGGCAGCGGCAGTTCCTTGGCGGCCGAGAGAACCTCGATCTCCTGGGCGTAGAGCTCGATTTCACCTGTTGGCATGCCCTTGTTGACGGTGTCGTCCATACGGGCCTTGACGAGGCCATCAATACGGACAACCCATTCGCCGCGGACGGTCTCGGCGGCCTTGAAGGCAGGGCTATCGGGATCGGCGACGACCTGGGTGATGCCGTAATGATCGCGCAGGTCGATGAAGAGCAGGCCGCCATGGTCGCGGACGCGGTGGACCCAGCCGGAAAGGCGAACGGTGGAGCCGACATCCGACTTGCGGAGGGCGGCACAGGTGTGGCTGCGGTAGCGGTGCATGGTGTTATCCCGGAATTGCAAAGCGCCGCGCAGGCTCGCCGGAACGGCGCGCGGCAACATGATCAAAATCGGGCGGAAAAGCGCATGATGCGCCGGCTTTGTCAAGCCGAGACCTCCGCGCTCCCCGAGGGAAGCGCCGCTCAACCGGGACAAGTTCGACCCTATTCATGGGCTTGAGACAAGTGCATTCGCCCAAACGGCGCGAAAAGAACGGATATCGTCACAATTCGCGACTGTGCGCCACGGGAATGCGCCGCTACACATAATGGGTCCGCCTTATCCGACTCGCGAGCACCATTCGGAAGTCGCCTGCCCCATGTCGCAAATTCGTCCGCTCATTCCGCTTCTCGTCACCGCAGGCATCCTCATCGGTGGCAACGGACTACAAGGCACCTTCATTTCGCTGCGGGCGCTGGAAGAAGGCTTTTCGACCTCGCTGATCGGTGTCATCGGCGCCGGCTACAACATCGGCTTCGCGCTCGGCTGCGTCTATGTCACGCGCATCCTGCGCTCGATCGGCCATATCCGCACGTTCTCGGCGATGGCAGCGATCGCGTCGGCGGCGGCGATCGCCATGGTGCTGATCATCAATCCGTTCATGTGGTTCCTGATGCGGCTCGTCGCCGGTATCGCTTTCGCCTGTCTTTTTGCGACCGTCGAAAGCTGGCTGAATGCCAGCGTCACCAATACTAACCGCGCGCGCACGCTTTCCGTCTATCGTCTGGTCGATCTCGGCTCGGTCACCGCGGCCCAATATATCATTCCCGGCGTCGGTATCGGCGGCTTCGAACTCTTCGCGATCATCTCGATGGCATTGACTTTGTCGCTCGTGCCGATTTCCTTTGCCGACCGGTCGAGCCCGGTGGCGCCGGAAGCGATCCGCTTCGACGTCAAGGCGCTCTGGAACATCTCGCCGCTCGCGACCGTCGGCTGCATCGTCGTCGGCCTCACCAACGCCGCCTTCCGCTCGCTAGGCCCCATCTACGCGCAGGGGATCGGCCTCTCGGTGACGGCAATCGCCACTTTCATGAGCGCCGGCATCATCGGCGGCGTGGTGCTGCAATATCCGCTCGGCCATTACTCGGACCAGATCGATCGGCGCCTGATCATCCTGATCGCCACCCTCGGATCATTGCTCGCCGGACTTTTCCTTGCGTTTGGCGCCGGCAATGATGAGTGGCTCAATTTCGCCGGTATCTTCCTCTTCGGCGCCTTCGCCATGCCGCTCTATTCGCTCTGTTCGGCCCATGCCAACGACCATGCGGCGGAAGGTCAGCATGCGCTGGTATCGGCGGGCATGCTGTTCTTCTGGTCGCTCGGCGCCATCATCGGCCCGCTGTTTGCCTCTTTCCTGCTCGAAATTTTCGGTCCGCAGGCGCTGTTCATCTATACCGCCGCGATCCTCTTCCTCTTCATGCTCTACACGGTCAGGCGCATGACAGCGCGCAGCGGCGTTCCCGCGGAAGCGCGCGTCATGCCTTTCCGCAACCTGCTGCGGACCTCATCGTTCTTCAACAAGCTCGCCGGCGGCAACCACGCCCGCAAAGACGACTGATACCAACCTGCGGCAAGATGTGCCTGCGGCAAAGAATTGCTGATTGCGGCGATCAGGTTTAAAAACCGAGCAGTCGTCCTATCCAGTTGCCGAGATTGCCAAAATGTCCCTGATCAGCCGCCGTACGTTCCTCCAGGGCTCTGCCGCTTTGGGAGGCGCCTTCGCATTCGGAGCCGGCATGGCGGCACGCGCCGGTGCGGCACCGGATCCGCAGGTCCTGACGGCACAGCTGACGCAGGCACAGATCGCCTCAGATGGCGTGACACCCAAGGTGATGACCTACGGGCTGGGCGATGCGACCACTAACGGCATGCCGCCTGTCTTGCGGATGCGCATGGGCGAGCCCTATGCCGCAAGACTGATCAACAAGCTCGACGAACCGACGACTGTCCACTGGCACGGACTTCGCATACCCAATGCCATGGACGGCGTGCCCGAGATGACCCAGCCCTATGTCTATCCGGGCGATCCCTTCGACTACATCTTCACGCCGCCGGATGCCGGCACCTTCTGGTATCACCCCCACTGCAATACGCTGACGCAGATGGGAAGCGGGCTGACCGGCGTCATCGTCGTCGAGAACCCGGATGATCCAGTATTCGACGCCGAGATCGTCTTGAACCTGCGCGACTGGCGGCTCGGCAAAGGCGGCGTTTTCATCGACCCGTTCAAACCGAGGGACGCTGCGCGCGGCGGCACCTACGGCACGGTTCGCACCGCAAACTGGCAGCAGGAGCCGAGCTACGACGCGCCGGCCGGCGGCCTCGTGCGGGTCCGTATCGCGGCGACGGATGTCACGCGGATATATACGGTCGGCCTGGAGGGGGCGGAGGCCATGGTCGTCGCGCTAGATGCAAATCCGGTCGACAAGCCCTTCCCGCTCGACCGCTACGACGTCGGCCCGGGCCAGCGCATCGACCTCGTCGTCAGGATGCCCGACAACGAAGGTGCGACGGTGAAGCTCGGCAATCTGCGTGGCTCGCATCCCTGGACGATCGCCAATTTCCGCGCAACGGGCCAATCCTTGAAGCGCGATATCCGCGATGTGGCTGCCCTTCCCGCCAATCCGATCGCCGAGGCGGACCTGTCGGTTGCCACTCGCGTTCCGATCGATCTGACGGCCACGGCAGAACACAAGGCGACGCCGTCGATCTGCGGCTCGCTCGGCTACACCTTCTGGGCAATCAACAAGGTACCGTGGCCGGGCGACACGCCCGATCCGATCGCGCCGATCGAGGAGATGAAGCTCGGCAAGAGCTATGTCCTGCAGATCGCCAATCGGACGCCGCATGCCCATCCGATCCACCTGCATGGCATGAGCTTCCGAATTCTCAATTCGAACAAGCGGACCTTCCTGCCACCACCGACGGACACCATCCTGCTTTTGCCCGACGAACAGGCGGAAATCGCGCTCGTCGCCGACAATCTTGGCGATTGGGTGTTCCATTGCCACATCATCGAGCACCAGAAGACCGGCATGACCGGTTATTTCAAGGTGGTTTGAGATTTTCGATTGTGACGGATGGCATGAAGGGCTACACGAAAAACCTAGCCGCATTTTTGCCACAGTGATTTAAATCCGATGATTGAAACAACCGCAGATCTAGAGGCCGCCTGCCAGCAGCTGGCCCGCTCAAGTTATATTACGATAGACACGGAATTCCTGCGTGAGACCACCTTCTGGCCAGAGCTTTGCCTGATCCAGATGGCAAACCCGGATATGGCCGTCATCGTCGACCCGATGGCCAAGGGCATCGATCTCACGCCGTTCTTCGCGTTGATGGCCAACCCCGACGTGATCAAGGTCTTCCATGCCGCGCGCCAGGATATCGAGATCATTTTCCATCTCGGCAATCTGATTCCGCATCCGATCTTCGACACCCAGGTTGCGGCCATGGTCTGCGGCTTCGGCGACAGCGTCTCCTATGACCAGCTCGTCAACCGCATCAAGGGCGAGCAGATCGACAAGTCCTCGCGCTTCACCGATTGGAGCCGGCGGCCGCTGACCGAGAAACAGCTCGATTACGCGCTGGCCGATGTCACGCATCTGCGCGACATCTATCAGTACCTGAATGCGCAGCTCGAGCGCGAAAGCCGCTCGCTATGGCTTTCCGAGGAAATGGCGATCCTCGAAGCCCGCGATACCTACGACCTGCACCCGGACGATGCCTGGCAGCGCCTGAAAATGCGCGTCAAGAAGCCGATCGAGCTTGCCGTGCTGCAGAAGGTCGCAGCCTGGCGTGAACGCGAGGCACGCAACCGCAACGTTCCGCGCGGGCGTATCATCAAGGACGATGCGATCTATGAAGTCGCGCAGCAGCAGCCGAAGGACACCGAGGCGCTGGCGCGGCTGCGAACCATTCCGAAGGGCTGGGAACGATCGAGCGCCGGGGCTGCGCTGATCGAGGCGGTCAACGAAGCGCTCGCCATCCCCAAGACCGACCTGCCACGGCTGCCGCGGCAGAGCCATACACCTGAAGGCGCAGCCGCCGCCACCGAAATGCTGAAGGTGCTGTTGAAGCTGATCGCCGAGAAGCAGGGCGTGGCTGCCAAGATCATCGCCAACAGCGAGGATCTCGACAAGATCGCCGCCGAGGGCGAGAACGCCGATGTCGGCGCGCTCAAGGGGTGGCGGCGCGAGCTGTTCGGCGATACGGCACTGAAATTGATCAATGGTGAAGTGGCTCTGCGCTTCGTCGACAAGAAGATCGAAGCGATGGAAATCGGTGACTGAAAAACGGACGGGCGGACAACAACTTTCCGCCCGAATCCGGCTCTAGCCAAGGCCCTGCAGCGGGACTGATTCGCAATCGCGTCGAGCAGACATCAGAGCGCTGACGCGTGACGCGACAACCAGGGTGTCCGACGCGTTTTTTCTTCGTTGTCCGGGTTCGAGGCTCTTCCGCATGCGCTGGCGTTTCTCCATGTTCGAGGGAATTTTGCTGCTGTTGATCGTCAGTAGCGCCGGCGCCATCTATGCGACGATCGCCTTCGACGGTGGCGGCGGATTGATCGGCGCCACGTACGCATTGTGCGTCTGCGTCCCGATCCTCGCCTTTGAACGGCGCATCATTCTCCGGCGTCTCAACCGCAAGATCCATTCCTATTCGACGCCCGCTTTCTTCCTCGCTTCGATCGCCGTCTATCTGGTGTTTATCGAGCTGGGCTACGGCGTCGCCGGCTTCCTGATGCAGATGAGCGGGCAAATAGACGCGGATTGGAAGGACGCGGTCGTCCCCTCAAGCACGGCGCTTCTGTTCGCCCTGGCGGTCTCGGGCTCGATCGTTTTCGCGCTTCGCGTGCGCGAACTGTTGGGCCGTGACGTGTTTCTGAGCCTTTTGACCGGGCGCTATCGCAAGCCGATGCAGGAGGAGCGCGTCTTCCTCTTCATCGATCTTGCCGGCTCCACCGCCTATGCCGAGCGATACGGCGATCTCAGGATGCAGGAATATCTCAGCAAGCTGTTTGCAACACTTGCCGACCCCGTACTGCGCTATCGCGGCGCGATCGACGACTATGTCGGCGACGCGGCCGTGATTACCTGGCCCTTCGACCGTGCTGTCAAAAACGCCGCCTGCGTGCACTGCGTTTTCGACATTCTCGAAGAGATCGAAGCCGGCGCCCACCGTTGGCGCAAGGAGTTCGGCGAGGTTCCGCGCCTACGGGCAGCGCTTCATGGCGGCACCATCGTCGCCGCGGAAATTGGCGTCGACAAACACAAGATCACCTATTTCGGCGACACGGTGAACACCACCGCTCGCCTCGAAGGCCTGTGCAAGTCACTGAACCATCAGGTGCTGATTTCCACCGACCTCGCCCGCAAGATGCGGCTGCCGCACTATGTCCGCGTGGAAGATCTTGGCGAGCACGCCGTGAAGGGACGCGGGCAGAAGCTCGGCGTCCTGGCGCTTCGGGCCGGGGGCACGCCTGCACCGCCAGTGGCTGTCAATTAGCCGTCAACCGTGCAGTTTTGCACCCTTGGTGATCTTGTCGGCCAGCTTCTTGTCGGCATGAATGGCGATGCCGGCGACCTTCGCGCCGTCGGGTCGCGTTTCGGCGAAGACCGCGCGGTTGGCGCTGTCGTGGCCGGTCGAAAACATCGCATCGACATAAACAGAGGTTTGTATTTCCCTTTCGATCGCACGGCGTTGAATATTGCCAAGCGTCGCACCATCTGCCGATAACACGATGATCGGCTGAACGCTCAGAGCGTTGTAGATGTGGCCGGCGCCGTCGCGATAGGGTTCGCCGATAATCGCCGGTTTCTGCCCGGCGATGCCGGTTGCCAGAAACGCGGTGACGTTCAGCTTCTGCCAGGTGGCCAGATCGTCGCGCAAAACGATCGCAAACTTGGTGTCGAACATGACGGGTATCTCCATTTCAGGACATCAGGGCGTGCCCAAGGAGGCCTTAACCGAGGACGCAGCGATCAATCTTGAACGATTGTGCGGATCGCCGGGCGATGGCATCCGCGTCGCGGCACCGGTGGACGGCATAGAGCGCATCGAGGCCCGGCTGCACGGCAAGGTCTTCGAGCCGCATCGCCACGACACCTATGCGCTTGGCGTGACGCTTGGCGGCATCCAGACCTTCCAGTATCGTGGCGAGAGCCGCTACAGCACGCCTGGAAGCATCATCATCATTCACCCCGACGAACTGCACGATGGCGGCGCGGGCACGGAAGCGACGCTTCGCTACAGGATGATGTATCTGCAGCCGGAGCGATTGATCGCGGCGCTTGGCGACAGTGGCGGCGCCTTGCCCATCATAGCCGCCCCGGTTGTTGGTGACGTGGCCCTGCGCCAGGCGATCGGCGAGGCCGTCATGGATCTCGACGGCGGTATTGACGAACTCGCGCTCGACGACATTCTTACACGCATTGCAGAAGGCTTGTGCCGCCATGCCGGCACGACAAGCAAGGCTGCCGGCAGGTCGGCCAAGCGGGCGGTTTCGAGGCGACGGACTATCTCAAAGCCAACCTCGATCGCCCGGTCGGCTCGCAGGAACTCGAGGCCGTCAGCGGCCTTGATCGCTTCACCCTCGCCCGCCAGTTCCGCAAGGTTCTCGGCACCAGCCCGCACCGCTACCTTCTGATGCGGCGGCTGGAGCAGGCGCGCCGGATGATTGCCGCCGGTCACAGCCTGGCAGGTGCCGCGCTCGAAACCGGCTTTGCCGACCAGGCCCATTTCACCCGCCATTTCAAACGTGCCTACGGTGTAACGCCCGGGCGCTGGGCGAGCCTGGCGCTCGCCGGCTGAAGCACCGGCGCCGCTGGGTCGTTGCGGCCCGGAACCAGTGTCCGGTCACGCGCAACAATTCGAACTCGGCGAGTTTCTCCCCTCGGGCGCAGCGCCTTTCGTCTGTCATCAAAGCTTCACCAGCCTGTAAGCCAAGCATCACCCAACCGTCATCAAAGCCGCCTATCGGGTTCCCGTACTTTGGCATCCAACCCACGGTGACTTTCATGACCAAAACGCTTCTCGCCGCTGCGGCGCTCACACTTTTGATGACGACGACCGTCCTGGCCGAGGAAAAGGCCTTTCCCGCAACCCTGAAGGCACATGCGATCCTACCGGCAAACACGATCCTGGCAGCACCGTCCGACGCACCGGAATACCTGAAGACATCGGGCAAATTCACCACGGCGGACCGCAAGCGCGCTGACGCGCTCGGCACCGTGCCCGGCAAGGATGGCGTGCGCCCGACCGGCCTTTCACTGCCGTTCAACGGCCAGCCGATGCAGGGCTTCTCCGGCATCAGGGCCATGGAAGACGGCACCTTCTGGAGCCTTTCCGACAACGGCTTCGGCAACAAGCTGAACTCAACCGATGCCATGCTGATGCTGCACCACGTGAAGATGGACTGGGACGCCGGCAAGGTCGAGGCGCTGAAAACACTGTTCCTCACCGACCCGGACCGCAAGGCCCCCTTCCCGATCGTCATGGAAGGTTCCGACAAGCGCTACCTGACCGGCGCTGACTTCGACGTTGAGTCGATCCAGCCGGTCGCCGACGGCTTCTGGGTCGGGGAAGAATTCGGTCCCTATATCCTGAAATTCGATGTCGACGGCAAGCTGACCGACGTCATCGCGACAACAGTTGACGGCAAGCCGGTTATGTCGCCCGACAATCCGACCCTGACACTGCAGGGCGATCCGTCGAAGAAGACACCCGCCTTCAACCTGAAGCGCTCCGGCGGCTATGAAGGCATGGCACTGTCGAAGGACGGCTCCAAGCTCTACGGTCTGCTCGAAGGGCCGATCTGGACCGACAGCGAAACCGTGGAACAGGCCGATGGCCGTCCGACACTACGCGTCATCGAACTCGATGTCGCAGCCAAGGCCTGGACGGGCCGCAGCTGGCTCTATCCGCTGGCCGAAGGCGGCGAGGCAATCGGCGACTTCAACATGCTCGACGACAAGACGGCACTGGTGATCGAACGCGACAACGGCGCGGGCACGCTCGACAAGGCCTGCGCCGATCCGAAGGATCCGAAGCCGGATTGCTTTGCCGTCGGCTCGAAGGTGAAACGTGTCTACAAGATTGCCTTCGATGACAGCAATGTCGGCAAGGCCGTCCGCAAGATCGGTTACATCGACCTCCTGAAGATCGCCGACCCCGACAACAAGAAGCGCCAGGGCGGTGGTGACGGCTATTACGACATGCCGTTCGTGACGATCGAAAACGTCGATCGCGTCGATGACACGCACATCATCGTCGGCAATGACAACAACCTGCCGTTCTCGGCCGGCCGGGCGCTTGATAAGGCCGACGACAACGAGTTCGTTCTGCTCGAAGTCGGCGAATTCTTGAAAGCCGAATAATCAAAAAAGGGCGCGCGGATTTGCGTCCGCGCGCCCCTTCGTCAAAGATCTGAGTGCGTTCAGCTCTCGAACTGGAACGCCAATCTTCTGCCGGTCAGCTTGCCGAGCTGCTGCAGCCGTCCGTCGAGGCGCTCGCCGGCAAATTCCGAATAGGCCGCAGGCACGACGATCTCCAGATCGACATCCGGCAGGGACGATTTGCGGAAGGTCAAATTCCTCGCCACGCCCGGCATCGACGCCGAGAACAGATAGGCGACGCGCAGCAGGCCGCCGAGCAGTTTCGCCAGTTCCAGCAGTCGCGGCGTGGTAATGCCGGTCAGTGCGCCGGTCGCGCCATCGTCGTTCAGGCCTTCGAAGCGATAGTAGTTGGCGAGCGCGATATAGGCCCGCCCCGCATGGGTGATGCCGGAGAAGGTCGAGTGGGCGATGATGTTCAGCGCCTGCAGACCGCGATAGTCCGGATGGGCGCGCCAGCTGATATCGGCGAGCAGGCAGGCAGCCTGGCGATAGCGGCTTTCCTCTTCGGTTTCCTCGACGCCGAAGAACGGCACCATGCGGCCGGTCCAGTCGGCAAGTTCGCGGGCATGCTCGGGGGAACGCGCCCGCAGGATGGCGATTTCGCCGGCGGCGGTCAGCAGCGGATCCTGCGCACGCTCGCTCTCGTTCAGCAGAGAGAAGAGATAGCCTTCGCGCACGCCGAGCGCCGAGAACGAAATCCGCTCCGGCTTCATGATCGACAGTGCTTCCTGCATCGCGATCGCGCCAAAGGGAAGCAGGCTGCGGCGGCTTTTGGAGATCGTCGCATAGGCCGATGGCTTGATGTTCCTCGGCTCGATCACCTCCGGCAGCAGCGCCATCGCCTCGTCGTAGGAGATCTCGTAGCCTTGCATCATATGCAGCGGATAGTTTCGGATTTCCATGTGCAGCTTGGCGATCGAGCGCCAGGTGCCGCCGACGGCATAAAAGGTGCGGCCGGTGCCGGTCTTCAGCACCGGCGAGCTTTTCATGAATTTGCGCACCCAGGTGCGAGCCTTCGGCAGCGAGCCGCCGCTATGCTCGAAGAGGCGGATACCCCCGAGCGGCAGGGTGATGCCCTTGCCGATCTTTGTGCCGCTGACCTCGACAAGTTCCAGCGAGCCACCGCCAAGGTCACCGACCACTCCATCAGGGTCGTGATAGCCGCTGACGATGCCCATGGCGGAGAAATAGGCTTCCTCTTCGCCGGTGAGGATGCGCACCTTGTGGCCGAGGATCGCCTCGGCCTTCTCGATGAAGGCAGGTCCGTTGCTCGCCTCGCGAGCGGCTGCGGTGGCCAGAACATACATGGAGGTCGCACGCGCCTGCTGCGACAGCGCATGAAAGCGATGCAGCGCCCGGAGAGCGCGCTCGACGCTCTCCTCGTCCATGCGTCCGGTGGCATCGATGCCCTTGCCCAGACCGCACATGACCTTCTCGTTGAACAGCATGGCCGGAGCGCGGCTCAGGCCTTCGTAGACGACAAGGCGAATGGAGTTGGAGCCGATATCCACAACGGAAACCGGGCGGATGCCGGGCAGACGCCCCTGCGCTTCAGATTCGACCATGCAATTCCGTTTTACTTGTGCCAGCTGCTCTTCCAGCCGGCAATCAGCTTCGGTGCACTGGACTTCAGGGCTTCACCCCGGCCGGAGAGGCTGGGATTGGTCATGAAATAGTGCTGCGCGTTGAAAGGTTCGGCGTCCTTGCCGACTTCCATCCGGCGAGACGTACCGTCGGGAAGAATTTCGTAGCTCTGCTGGTTATCGATGAGATTGCCCAGCATGATCTGCGAAAGTACCTGTTCGTGCACAGTCCGGTTGATAAGAGGCACAAGCGTCTCAACCCGCCGGTCCAGATTTCGCGGCATCATATCCGCCGAGCCGATATAGACAAGCGCATTCTCCGATGGAAGGCCGTGACCGTTGCCGAAGCAGAATATGCGGGAATGTTCAAGGAATCTGCCGACGATGGACTTGACACGAATATTGTCGGACAGCCCCGGCACCTGCGGCCTCAGGCAGCAGATGCCGCGTACCACCAGGTCGACTTCAGCCCCGGCACGGCTTGCCTTGTAGAGCGCGTCTATGATTTCCGGATCGACGAGCGAGTTCATCTTCATCCAGATCGCCGCAGGCCGGCCGGCCTTGGCGTGCTCGATCTCCTCCTCGATATGCTTGAGGATGCGGGGGCGAAGCGTGTGCGGCGAAACCGCCAGCTTCATGCCGGCTTCCGGCTCGCCGTAACCGGTGATGAAGTTGAAGATGTTCGCCATGTCATGGGCGATGACCGGGTTGCAGGTGAAGAATGACAGGTCAGTGTAGATCTTCGCCGTGACCGGATGGTAGTTGCCGGTGCCGAGGTGGCAATAGGTGCGCAACCGGCCCTCTTCGCGACGCACCACCATCGACATCTTGGCATGGGTCTTGAGTTCGATGAACCCGAAGACCACCTGCACGCCGGCGCGCTCCAGGTCGCGCGCCCAGCGGATGTTGGCTTCCTCATCGAAGCGGGCCTTCAGTTCGACCAGCGCCGTCACGGACTTTCCGGCTTCGGCAGCGTCGACAAGCGCGCGCACAATCGGACTGTCGTTCGAGGTACGGTAGAGCGTCTGCTTGATGGCGACCACTTCCGGATCGCGCGCCGCTTGCAGCAGGAACTGCACCACGACGTCGAAGGACTCATAGGGGTGGTGGACCACCATGTCCTTTTCGCGGATCGCGGCAAAACAATCGCCGGCGTGTTCGCGCACGCGCTCGGGGAAGCGCGGATTGTAAGGTTCAAAGCGCAGATCGTCGCGCGGCGCCTTGGTGATTTCCGACAGCGTGTTCAGCGCCAGAAGCCCCGGCAAAACGGCGACGCGGTTTTCCGGAACGCTGAGTTCTTGAACGACGAATTGGCGCAGCGAAGCGGGCATTTCCGAATCGAGCTCGATGCGGATCACCGATCCGCGACGACGACGCTTCAGCGCCGTTTCGAAGAAGCGCACCAGATCTTCGGCCTCTTCTTCGACTTCGATATCGCTGTCTCTGATGATGCGGAACGTGCCCGAGCCCTTGACCTCGTAGCCTGGGAACAGCCGTTCGATGAACTGACTGACCATGTCTTCGAGCGTGATGTAGCGGATGACGTTCTTGAAATCGGGCAGGCGGATGAAGCGGTCGAGCGCCACCGGCAGGCGCAAGAGCGCCGTCATTGGCTCACGGCCGGTCTTGCTGACGAGCTGCAGGCCCATCGAGAACCCGAGGTTCGGGATGAACGGGAACGGATGCGCCGGGTCGATCGACAGCGGCGTCAGCACCGGAAAGATCGCCTGGTCGAATTCGTTGGCAAGCCAGCTTTTGTCCTGCGCCGACAAGGACGCCGGGCGGACGATGAGGATATCCTCCTTGGCCAGATACTGCTGCAGGACGGCGAGCGACGCCTGCTGCTCCATCTGCAGGTTGTCGATTTCCTTGAGGATGTCTTCGAGCTGTTCGGCCGGCGTCTTGCCATCAGGCGACCGCATGGCGAGCCCCTGCCGCACCTGGCCCTCGAGGCCGGCGACGCGCACCATGAAGAACTCATCAAGGTTGGCGGCCGAAATCGACAGAAAGCGGACACGCTCCAGGAGCGGATGCGCCGTGTTCAGGGTCTCCTCAAGCACGCGGCGATTGAATTGCAGCCACGAAAATTCGCGATTGATGAACCGTTCCGGGCTGGAGAGCAGGTCTAGCTCCTCCGCGGCCTGTTTGTTCTCATTCACCGCAGACGTCGCATTATCCATTACCGGTCAGACCCCATTTCTTCGCATGCAGGAACTATAACAGTTTGACGACGGAACTGTGACAATCAATCGGAATGGCGTTGATTTCCAAGCTCTTCCAGGACTTCGGCGGCAAGCGATCGGGTCAGCTTGACGCCGCGGGCGAGTGCCAGCCTGTCGATGCGTTCGACGATCGTCTGGGCAGCCTCGAGCGAGCGTTCCATGCGCTGGACGATATAGCCGACGAGCCTTTCGTCGATGAAAAGCTGGCGATCGGCAAAGAGCTTGATCAATACCTGCGTCAACAACTCATCGTCGGGCTCGCCGATCTCGACGACGGTTGCTGCTTTCAGGCGCGAGCGCAGGTCCGGAAGAACGACCGGCCAGGACATCGGCCACAGGCGCGAGGTCATCAAGAGGCCCGTGCCATGCTGGCGAACGCTGTTGATGACATGAAACAGGGTGGTGTCGTCGAACCCCTGACGGTCGGCATCCTCGAACAGCACAGGACCGTTGGCGGCGATCAACGCCACATCCGAGTCCGCAACCGGGTGGATCGCCCGCGCGCCCGCCCTCTCCTTCCAGATGCTGGCGAGATGCGATTTTCCGGAACCGATCGGGCCGGCGATGATGACAACCGGCGACGGCCAGTCTGGCCAGTGATCGACGATCGCGATCGCCGCGCTCAACCGATCGGAAACGAGCAGATCCTCACGACCCGTTGCCGGGTCGTGGTCGAATGCCAGAGGCAGTTGTTCGAAGGGACGTTTTGTCATGCTGTACTCGGGACAAGGATGGGACTATCAGCCGGGCTGACTGCCCTTTGCCTTCTTCGCCGCGACCTTTCCATGCCCATGGTAGAGATCGCTATCAAGGTATCGCTGGATGCCGAAGCGAACAAGCACGCCGATGGCGGCGGCCGCGGGAACCGCAACCAGAAGCCCGACGAAACCGAAGAGGGCACCGAAGGCAAGAAGCGCGAACATCAGCCAGACCGGATGCAGGCCGACGCTCTTGCCCACCAGCTTGGGCTGCAGGATGTTGCCTTCGAGGAACTGGCCGCTGAAGAAGATGGCAGCGACAAGCCCGATCCAGAGATAATCGGGCCAGAACTGTACAAGCGCGACGCCGACGGCCAGCACCAGACCGACCATCGATCCGACATAGGGGATAAAGCTGATCATGCCGGCAAAGAGGCCGATCAGCAGGCCGAAATTGAGACCGACGAGCGACAGGCCGATGCCATAGTAAAGGCCGAGGATGATGCAGAGCGAGCCCTGGCCGCGAACGAAGCCGGCGATCGTCGTGTTCATGTCCCGGGCGATCTGGCGGACGACGCTGACATAGTCGCGCGGAACCCAGCTATCGACCCGGTTGACCATCCGGTCCCAGTCGAGCAGCAGATAGAAGGCGACGACCGGCGTGATCACGAACAGCGACAGAATGTCGAGCAGCGCCATGCCAGAGTTCCAGAGCTGCTGGAACAACGTGCCGAGGAAGCTCGCGCCCTGCTCCAAAAGCTTGGCTGAATTCTGCTTGATCGCCGTCATCTGGTCCGCCAGCCATTGTGGCAGCAGCGTCGACTGGCTGTCGGTCAACAGCGCCTGCAGCTTGGAGATGTAACCGGGCATCTTCTGAATGAAGTCGGCGGCCTGGGTGAAGATCACCGGGATGATGATCATCAGCGACAGGGCGAAGATCACCACGAAGCCGATGAGGATCACCACCGTCGCCATCAGCCGACTGAGGCCGAGGCGCTCAAGGCGGTCGGCGACCGGGTCGAGGAAATAGGCCAGTGCCATGCCCGCGAGGAACGGCAGCAGGATCGAGCTGAAAACCATCAGGAAGGCGATGAAGGCGGCGAGCACCAGCAGCCAGAAGATAACCTGGCGCTGTAGTCCCGAACCGCTGACTTTTATGTCCATGGTGTTCCCCGTAACACGCCAAGCATGCCTTTACCGCATCATATTCTGTATGAGGAGATAGGTGGCGTGGCGCGCACCGGTCAAGTCCGCGTGCTTCTCAGCCCGGTAAATTGAACCCTCCATACCGTTCTTGCCGGTGGGATATGGGCAAAATGTTGAAAAAAGGCCGAGAAGGCAGGCTGTCGGCTTGCACTCCCTTGCCCATCGTGCCAATCGCATCCGCAAAATACCTGTCGCGCGACCAGCCTTGGAGAACCAGCATGAGCCAGTCGGGAAAGAACGGCCTCACCTACAGTGACGCAGGCGTGGATATCGATGCCGGCAATCTGATGGTGGAGAAAATCAAGCCGCATGTGCGCTCGACCCGGCGCCCGGGTGCCGACGGCGAGATCGGCGGCTTCGGCGGCCTGTTCGACCTGAAGGCCGCCGGTTTCACCGACCCGGTGCTCGTTGCCGCCAATGACGGTGTCGGCACCAAGCTCAAGATTGCCATCGACGCCAACAAGCACGACACCGTTGGCATCGACCTCGTTGCCATGTGCGTCAACGACCTGGTGGTCCAGGGTGCCGAGCCGCTGTTCTTCCTCGACTATTTCGCCACGGGCAAGCTCGATCCCGATCAGGGTGCCGCAATCGTTGCCGGCATTGCCGCCGGGTGCCGCCAATCCGGTTGCGCATTGATCGGTGGCGAGACCGCGGAAATGCCGGGCATGTATTCCGGAGGCGACTATGACCTTGCCGGCTTCGCTGTCGGTGCGGCCGAACGCGGCCAGCTGCTTCCAGCGGGTGACATTGGTGAAGGCGACGTCATCCTCGGCCTTGCATCGTCAGGCGTTCACTCCAACGGTTACTCTCTCGTTCGCAAGATCGTCGCGCTGTCGGGTCTTGCCTGGGATGCACCTGCCCCGTTTGGTGAAGGCACGCTTGCCGATCTCCTGATGACGCCGACGCGCATCTATGTGAAGCCGCTCCTGAAGGCGATCCGCGAAACCGGCTCGATCAAGGCGCTGGCGCATATCACCGGCGGCGGGTTCCCCGAGAACATTCCGCGCGTGCTGCCGAAGCATCTTGCAGCCGAGATCGATCTCGACGCCATCAAGGCGCCGAAGGTCTTCTCCTGGCTTGCCCAGACCGGCGGCGTCGCGGCCAACGAAATGCTGCGCACGTTCAACTGCGGCGTCGGCATGATCGCCGTCGTTCCGGCGGAAAAGGCGCAGGACGTTGCAGCCGTGCTGGAAGCCGAGGGCGAAACCGTCTTCACGCTCGGCCGCATGGTTGCCCGCGCCGAAGGCGCGCATGGCACGATCTACAAGGGCAGCCTCGCCCTATGATGAACGACGTGACGGCAGGCAGGAAAAAAGTCGTCGTCTTGATCTCGGGCGGCGGCTCCAACATGCTTTCGCTGGCCAAAGCTGCCGCCGAGCCTGGTTTTCCGGCCGAGATCGTCGCAGTGATTGCCGACAAGGCCGATGCCGGAGGCCTTGCCAAGGCTGCAGCGCTCGGCATCCCAACCTATGCGTTCCTTCGCAAGGATTTCGACAGCAAGGATGCGCACGAGGCGGCGGTCCTTGCCGAACTCGAGCGGCTGTCTCCCGATATTATCTGCCTTGCCGGCTATATGCGGCTGTTGTCGGCGAACTTCATCCAGCGCCACGAAGGCCGGATCATCAACATTCATCCGTCGCTTCTGCCGCTCTTTCCGGGTCTCCACACCCATCAGCGCGCCATTGACGCCGGCGTGAAAGTGGCGGGATGTACGGTGCATTTCGTCACCGAGGGCATGGATGAGGGTCCGATCGTCGCGCAGGCGGTCGTACCGGTTGTCGACGGCGACACGGCCGACACCCTTGCCGCTCGCGTGCTGACGGTCGAGCACCGCACCTATCCGATGGCGCTCAGGCTGCTGGCGGAAGGCAAAGCCTGGATGGAAGACGGACGGGTCGTCACGCAGGGCATCAGTCCCGTGCCCGCGTCTTCAACTCTGATTTCGCCGGCCGTATAAACCACCACTACTTTGCCGAAGCCAACCGCCGGTCGAGCGCGTCGAGCACACGCCGGGTCAAGGCGGGATAGTCCTCGTCGAAATGGTGACCGCCTTCGATCGCGACGACATCGACGCCCGCGCCCTTCAGGTCAGGGCAGGCGTCGTCTTCTTCCTCGGTGCCGTGAATGCACTGCACCAAAGAGGGGTCGATGTGCTTGATATCGTCGAGCGGATCGCCGCCATCGCCCTGCCCGGCCGCGCCGAGCCAGCCAAGCACCGAAATCTTGTAGTCGACCTGATGCGATAGCGCCATCAGCGTGACCTGCCGCACATGGGCGCGCTCTGCGGGCGGGAGCAGATTGAAAGTGCGTGGCAGGATATCGGCACCGAAGGAGTAACCGATCAAGAGAACATTGCGGACGTTCCAGCGCTTGCGATAGTAGCTCATCACCTTGGCGAGATCGTCGGCCGTCGCCTGCGGTTCGCGCTCGGACCAGAAATAACGCAGAGAATCGATGCCGACGACAGGGACACCTTGCTGCTGCAGGACGTCTCCGACCTGCTTGTCGATATCGCGCCAGCCGCCATCGCCGGAATAGATCACCGCCATGGTGTCGCGTGTCGGCTTGGTATCGAGCACCGTCAGGGGCAAGCCGAATGGATTGTCTGCCGCGCTCTCGCTGTCGATCAGATCCGTCAGATGACCTGATAGCGCCGCATAGGCTTCGTCGTCGCTGTCTTCCTGCGTGATATCAGGGTGTTTTTCGATGAGTTTAGCCACATGGCTTCGGCCGTCGTCGGATGCCGTCGGCGTAAAGACGACGGAGATCGGGTCCGGCAGGGCACCGTCCGTCAGGCCGTACACCATGCGATCGGCCTTCAAGGTCTTCTCCGCCGGCGTGCAGAGCTGCTTCGTCAGCGCAACGCCTTCCTCCGGATCGACCGCAAGCGTCTGGCCGATGGTCGCAGCCGGCGTCTGTGCGGCGATGGCCAGCGCCATGGCCCCGCCCGCTCCGACCCCGGCC
Source organism: Ensifer sp. ENS11 (assembly GCF_014851895.1). Taxonomy (NCBI): domain Bacteria; kingdom Pseudomonadati; phylum Pseudomonadota; class Alphaproteobacteria; order Hyphomicrobiales; family Rhizobiaceae; genus Ensifer; species Ensifer sp. ENS11. The sequence continues at coordinate 228,415 of NZ_JACVAN010000002.1, forward strand.
ACAATCGGCGGGAGGTAGGCATCGCTCTTGAGGACGCGCTGGACCTGCTGGCTCAACGCTTCGATATCCGACACCGTGTAGATGCAGTCGCCGTCGTCCTTGGCGAGCGAGGCAAGATAGGCCTTGAGGTCGATACCGATGACGACCGCCTTGTCGTCGACAAGGGCGCGAGCGACCGCATCTTCCTTGTCGCTCCAGCCATCCGCATTGGACAGCAGAACAACAAGGGCGGATGCCTTGTCCTTCGGGACGAGGATATGGGGTGCCGGGATCATGCCGGTGTCGTAGGTCGCCGCCGTCTCCTGCCCTAAAGCCGGTGCAACCGTCGCGATGGCGAGAAGGGCGGCACCTGCCAGAGGCTTCCAGATCATCGGGATCCGCATCATTTCTTCATCACTCCCTTGAGGCCGCCGCCGATCAGGAATGTTACATCCATCAAGGCAAGGATCGGATTGATGCCGCCGCTCGCCACGAGATAGCGCGGCTGCCAATGGGGGTGGAACTTCGACTTGAAGGCGCGAAGTCCCTTGAAATTGTAGAAGCGTTCGCCGTGCTCGAAGAAGGTTCGCCCTGCCCGATCCCAGACCGGCGCGATCTGGCGCGAGGACATACCAGACAGCGGCGCCATGCCAAGATTGAAGGTCCGGTACCCCTCGGCCTTCAGATATTCCATCACCTTCGCGAACAGGAAATCCATCGATCCCTTGGGGGCATCCGGCGAGAAGCGCATGAGATCGACGGTGCCTTCCTGCTTGGTTGCCGTCACCAGGATATTGGCGAAGGCGACGATCCGTCCCTCGTAGGTGAGGATCGCGACCGGCTGTTCGGCCAGATACTCAGGATCGAAAGCCCCAAGCGAAAAACCCTTTTCCTTGGCATTGTGATGGGCAAGCCATGCATCGGAAATCGCCGTCAATTCGCCCATGATCGCCGGAACGTCTGCTGGAGCCACCATTTTGAACTCCAGCCCGTCGCGCTGGGCGCGGCTGACCTGCTGGCGCAGATTGGCCCACTTGCCGCCCTTCATCTCGAAACGGGCGAGATCGACATGGGCGAGCTCGCCGAGCCTGAAGGCGCGAAGTCCCGCATCGGCATAGTAGGCGAGCCCAAGTGGCGAAACCTGATAGAACACCGCGCGGCAGCCGCTGGCGCGGGCCCTCTCGAAGAACTGCCAGATCAGTTCCGGCCAGGCATCGACCGGCCCCACCGGGTCGAACAGCGCGATCCACGAGCGGGCGCGCTGGCCATACATGATGAAGGCGCGACCATCGGCGGAAAACATCAGGCTCTTGTCTCCCATGCGCACCAGATTGGCATCGGACATGTCCTGCGCCTCGACGATCGCCAATGCCCGCTCCATGGCATCGTCGGTTGCCGGCTCCGCGCCTGAGGCCGCCGGGCGCATCAGGCTCCAGATGGCAACAGCGCTGGCGCCGATCGTCACACCCAGAAGCGCACGCAGGCCGCGCGGCGCCTCGGCAGAGAATTCGAACTGCCACCAGAGTTCATGGCTGTATTCGACGTCGCGATAGACGAACAGCAGGACGACCAGCCCACCCAGGCAGATCACCCCGAGTGCCGTCAACCACGGCAGCGTCAGCGCCTGGCCGAAGAGCGAAGCCGGCCGAACAAACAGACGGCGGCTGGCGAGGAGACCGACGAGAAAGAAGGCAAGCATGCCGGCCTCGACCAGCGCGATCGCCTTGATCAGCGAAAGCAGCAGTGCGGCAACGGCGATTGCGACCGACGCCCACCAGGCGCCATCGAGCCGCTGTGCGAGCCCGCGCGAGACGATGACGAGCGCAAGGCCGAGCAAGCTTGCCAGAAAGTGCGCGCCCTCGACGATCGGCAGCGGCAGCAGACCCTCGAGGAAGGCGAGATTCTCATCCGGCGTCGGCGTGACGCTCGACAGCACCAGCATGATCGCCAGCACGATGCCGAGTGTTGCCAGGAGAAGCGGCGTGATACGGCCGCCGATACGGCGCACGCTGGAGGCGACGGGATGGCCGGAAAGCTGACGAAGCTCGGTGCCGATGACAACCGCGATCGCGATCAGCAGCGGCAGCACGTGATAAATGACACGGTAGAGAACCAGCGCACCGAGGATCGTGTCGACATCGGCGCTGTGACCGAGCGTGGCGATGATGATCGTCTCGAAGACGCCGAGCCCGGCCGGAACATGGCTGAGAACGCCGATACCGACGGCAAGCGAATAGATCGCCAGGAAGGCGGGCCAACCGATTGTGCCCGCCGGAAGCAGCACGTAGAGCACCGTCGCCGATGCCGCCAGATCCAGCGCCGTGACGAGGAACTGGCGCGAGGAGGTGCGCGAATCCGGCAGGCGCAGTGTGAAGCGCCCGAGGCTGACCTCATGACCGTCACGCGCCTTGACGAAGACAGCGAGCACGACGCCGAGAATGGCAACCGCGATCATCCGCAGCCAGAAGGGGTTAAGACCCGTCAAGGGCGCCACATATTCGCCGACGCCGAGCAGGCTCAGGCACGTGACCGTCAAAAGCCCAAGGCCGAAGGCGAGCGTCACGAAGGCGATGATCCGGGCGATGTTTTCCGGCTCGATGCCCAGCCGCGAATAGGACCGGTAGCGGATGGCGCCGCCACTCAAGGCGCCAAAGCCGGCCGTGTTGCCGACCGCATAGGCGCAGGCCGCCGTCAACGCGACATCGGCATAGGGCAGCTTGCGCCTGACGTAATCAAGCGCGCCGACATCGTAGAAGGTGAGCGCGAAAAAGCTCAAGGCGGTGAAGAACACCGCCGCGGCGACAGAGGTCCAGCTGGTATCTGCAAGCGCCTGGACCACGTCGCCGTACTGCACTTCGGAGGTCAGATGAAAGATCGCCAACCCGAAGAGGGCGATCACCAGCAATGTCGCAAGTGCCTGCAGATAGCGCCGGTTACGGCGCAGAAAGGGTCTCCATCCTACCTCGATCTGCTGATCGTCGTTGGCTGCACGTTCCGTAAGGGAGGACGTCATGGGTTGCCCATGTCATTGATGAAGACATCAGCGCTGTAGCCTACCCGAGAACGATCAAAAAGTGAAATATCCGTAATGTATTGTTCTCTTATAAAACAAGGTCTTATGCCGTGAGCTTGCCGCGGTTCAGCTGGGCCCACTGCAGCAGCATGATGGTTTTGGCATCGCAGATCTCGCCGGTCGCGATCATGGCGACCGCTTCATCAAAGGGAATTTCGAGAACCTCGATATCCTCGCCCTCATGCGCCAGGCCGCCGCCATCACCGGCCTTTTCTGTGACATCAACAAGCCCAACGAAGAAGCTGGTGCGCTCGGTGAGCGCGCCGGGGCTCATATAGGCATCGAAGAGGTGAGTGGCCTTGTCGACATGGTAGCCGGTCTCCTCCAGCACCTCACGGCAGATCGCGACTTCAGGCGTATCGTCGTCGAGCAGGCCGGCCGGCGCTTCGATCATATAGGCGGGATCGCCCTGCAGCAGCACCGGCACGCGCAGCTGGCGGACGAGCACGACGCTCTCACGCCTCGGATCGAACAGCAGGATGGTCGCGGCGCTGCCGTGATCATGCACTTCACGCGTGAGCGTCGCCGTGCCGCCGCCTGACATGTCCTGCTCAAGGGTGATTTCTTCCAGATGAATGAAACCGTCCGAGAGCGTGCGCCGCTCGATGATCCTGACACGGGGATCGTGGTGGTTCGTCATGGCGGGGTCCTTGGTCGGGAGAGGAAAGGATGTGGTCGCAGTCGACCGTCAGTGAATGTGTTCCGAAGGGGCGCAGCTTTCGCGTTCCATCTGCAAGGTCGTGTGGTGCAGGTCGAACTCGTCGCGCAACCGTTGTTCGATCGCACGCCGCACCGTCTCGCCGTCGGCCTCTTCCGCCAGAACGACATGCGCCGTCAGCGACGGCTGGCTCTGGGTGATCGCCCAGAGATGCAGATCATGCACCGAGGCAACGTCGGGCACGGTCGTGATTGCCGCATGGATATCGGCCAGGCGCATGCCAGGCGGCACGCCTTCCAGCAGAATGTTGACGCAGTCCTTCAGCAGCACCCAGGTGCGCGGAAAAACCATGAAGCCGATACCAACGGCGAGCAACGAATCGACCCATTGCCAGCCGGTAAACCAGATGATCGCCGCGCCTGTTATCACCGCCAGCGACCCGAGCATGTCCGACCAGACCTCGAGATAGGCGCCCTTGACGTTGAGGCTCTCGTCCTTGTGGCTGGTCAGAAGCCGCATGGAGATCAGGTTGACGACAAGACCGATGACGGCAATCAGCAGCATGCCGCCCGACTGGATTTCCTGCGGCAGCGACAGGCGCTGCCAGGCCTCGTAGAGAATGTAAAAGGCGACGGCGAGCAGCAGCAGGGCGTTGAAGGCCGCCGCGAGAATCTCGAAGCGGGCATAGCCGTAGGTGCGCAGCAGATCCGACGGCCGGCGGCCGACATGGATGGCGACCAGCGCGATGGCCAATGCCGCCGCGTCGGTCAGCATATGCATCGCATCCGAGATCAGCGCCAGGCTGCCGGTCAGAATGCCGCCGACGACCTCGGCCAGCATGAAGCCGCCCGTCAGCCCGAGCGCACCCCAGAGACGCGAGACTGGCGTGTTGCTGACATCCGCATGTTGATGGTCGCCGCTCATGAAGGCATCCGGTGGCTAGAGTCAGGGTGCCGGTTTCACCCAGACCCTGTTGTCATGGAAAGCCGCGCCGCCATAGGGCGCAACTGCATCGGCGCCAGTAAGCACATTGATGCCCTCCCCGTCGAGATGGGCGCCGTTCGGCCACAGGCCTTCAGCGATCACCACACCGCGCCGCGCGCCGCCGCCGACCACCACATGCAGGCGCACTTCGCCGCGTTGGTTGCCGAGCTTGACGATATCACCGTCGCCGACGCCAAGTGAGGCGGCGTCATCCGCATGCATCATTACCATCGGGCGGACTTCCTTCTGGATCGACGACGGGGTCTCGGCGAAGGTCGAATTGAGGAAAGAGCGCGCCGGCGAGGTAGCGAGACGGAAGGGGTGTTTCGCATCCGTGACCTCGATCAGGTCGACATGATCAGGGAACTCAGGCAGTGCCGCATGCGGCCCCTGCAGACCCATCGACTTCGGGGGACGGTTCGGCGCCGGCGTGCCGGTCCAGTCCGCCTTGAAGCGGAATTTGCCGTCGGGATGACCGAAGCCCTTGAGATAATGCGCGTCCTCGAACGCCGGCTGACAGTCGAGCCACTTCTCGCGCTTCATCTCGTCATAGCCGATGCCGTAGTTGGCAAGCAGCCGGTCGATATGCTGGCGCTCGCTCAACCCAAAGCCGGCATGATCGGCGACGCCGAGGCGCCTCGCCAGTTCCTCAATGACGAAGAGATTGGTGCGCACGGTCGATGGCGGCTCCACCACCTTCGGCCCAATCAGGATGTGTTGATGGCCGCCGCCGCGATAAAGGTCGTCATGTTCCAGGAACATCGTCGCCGGCAGCACGACATCCGCAAGCTGCGCCGTGTCGGTCATGAACTGTTCGTGCACCGCGACAAACAGGTCGTCCCGCAGGAACCCGCGTTTCACCAGCCTTTGTTCCGGGGCGACGTTCACCGGATTGGTGTTCTGGATCAACATCGCCGTCACCGGGCCGCCATGGCGCAGCGCCTCGGCATCGCCGGTCAGCACCCGCCCGATCTGCGACTGGTCGAGCATGCGCACATCAGGATCGTGGAATGCGGTGCCGACAAGCTCACGCTTGTCGAGCTTGAAGATGTCGTTGTTGGAATGAAACGCCCCGCCGCCTTCGTGCTTCCACGATCCAAGAACCGTGGCAACGGAGGCGGCTGCATGGATCGCCACCGATCCGTTGCGCTGGCGGGTAAAGCCGTAACCGAGGCGGAAAAAGCTCTTCGGCGTCGTGCCGACGAGTTTCGCGAACGCCTCGATCTCCTGGACGGACAGACCGGTGATCGCCGACGCCCATTCGGGGCTGCGCGACTTCAGATGCGTTTCGAGCCCGGTCGGGTCATCGGCGAATTCGGCCATGTAGGCGCGGTCGGCATAACCGTCGCGGAAGGCGACATGCATCACCGCGCAGGCGAGCGCCGCATCCGTGCCCGGTCTCAGCACCAGGCCCATATCGGCCTGCTTGACCGTGGGATTGTCGTAGATGTCGATGACGACGATCTTGGCGCCGCGATCCTTGCGGGCCTTCACCGCGTGGGTCATGACGTTGACCTGGGTGGCGACCGCGTTTGTCCCCCAGATCACCACGCAGTCGGACTTCGCCATCTCGCGCGGGTCGGGGCCGCGCAGCGAGCCGGTTGCCATCGAGAAACCGGTCCAGGCCATATTGGTGCAGATCGAGCCGAAGAAGCCGGAATAGCGCTTGGCGTGGCGCAACCTGTCGATGGAATCGCGTTGCACTTGCCCCATGGTACCGGCGTAGAAATAGGGCCAGATGGCTTCGGCCCCATGCTTCTGCTCGGCCCTGACGAACTGGTCGGCGATCTCGTCGAGTGCCGCCTCCCAGGAAATCTCCTGCCAGTTGCCGCTGCCCTTCGCTCCGGCGCGCCGCTGTGGCACCATCAGCCGGTCAGGATGATAGATGCGCTCGGAATAGCGCGCGACCTTGGCGCAGATGACGCCAGCGGTGTATGTGTTGGCGGCGGCACCGCGCACGCGGCCGATGCGGCCTTCGGCCGTCAGGTCCACTTCCAGCGCGCAAGCCGAGGGACAGTCGTGCGGACAGACGGAGTGGCCGATCGACTTTTCTGCTTTGATGGGGGTCGCAACGTTCATGGCTTTTCTATATGGCATCGACAATCGGGCTCAAAGAGCCAAACGCGCATCCATCGAAACAATTGATCACAGCCATCGGCGGCCCTCATGAACTATCGGCATATCTATCACGCGGGCAATTTCGCCGATGTTCTCAAGCATGCGGTGCTGGCACGGCTCGTCACCTATCTCCAGCAAAAGGAGAAGGCGTTCCGGGTTCTCGACACCCATGCCGGCATCGGTCTCTACGATCTGTCGAGCGAAGAAGCGCAGAAGACCGGCGAGTGGCGCGACGGCATCGGCCGGCTGCTCGAGGGTGATCTGCCAGCGCCGGTCGCAGCTATTCTCGAACCCTATCTGGCGACCGTTCGCGAGCTCAACACCGGTTCGGAGCTGACGCGTTATCCCGGCTCTCCGAAGCTGGTTCGCATGCTTTTTCGCCCGCAGGACCGTCTGTCGGCGATGGAATTGCACCCTGATGACTACGAGACGCTGCACCGGCTCTTCGACGGCGACTTCCAGAGCCGGATCACCGAGCTTGACGGCTGGCTGGCGCTTGGCGCTCACCTGCCGCCCAAGGAAAAGCGCGGCCTCATCCTGGTCGACCCGCCCTTCGAGATCGAGGGAGAATACGAACGGCTCGCCGACGGCCTCGCCAGGGGTTATCGACGCTTTGCCGGCGGCACCTTCTGCCTGTGGTACCCCCTGAAGAAGAATGCGCCGATCAAGGCCTTCCATGAGGCACTCAAGGCGCTCAACATCCCGAAAATGCTCTGCGCCGAGCTTGCCGTGCGCAGCGACCGCGACACCACGGGATTGTCGGGTTCGGGCCTGATCATCGTCAACCCACCCTTCACGCTCAAGAGTGAACTCGACGTGCTGTTGCCCTTCTTGAAAACCCGGCTCGGACAAGACCGTTTCGCTTCGGCACGCTGCTTCTGGCTGCGTGGGGAAGAAGCAGCAACTCGGGGCCTTGACTGAAAGGCTCTTAAAGCCGCAATCTTGCGAGACGATCCAGGGAGACGCCCATGACTCGCAAGCTCGCCGCAACGCTTCTGGCCTCGCTTTCCTTCGCCGCCACGACAGCGCCCGCCGCTTCGGCGGCCGACTATCTCGGGACCTACCGCGACCAGCCGACGTCCTATAGCGCGGGCGTCTGTGGCGACGCCTCGGTTCTCGGCTTCATCACCTCGCGGTTCGAATACAAGGCGGCGAACTATCTGCACGCCAATCTCTCGATCGCCGAGATCCGCAACATGGGCCAGAACCGGCTGGAACTACGCGACTACACGCACCGCGTCGAGCGCGAGTATTGCCGCGCGACTGCCGTCATGACGGATGGCGACCAGCGGCCGCTCTATTATCTCATCGAGCGCAACTGGGGCTTTGCCGGCATCGGCCGGAGCATCGAGTTCTGCGTCGGCGGCCTCGATCCCTGGTATGTCTACGGCGCACATTGCGCTTCGCTTCGCTGACCATGCCGAGGTATTGCCGACAGCGCCGGCTCCTGCCGGCGCTTTTCGTTGTGTTGGCACTTGTCGGCTGCAGCGAAGACAGCGCCGAGAAGAAGCCGCCATTGCAAACTGCAGGCCACACAAAAACGGATGTCGCCCTCCCCGTCGGCCAGGGCTTTGATTTCTACGTCCTCTCACTCTCTTGGTCGCCGACTTGGTGCGATGACAACGACCCATCAGGCAAAATCGGACAGTGCAAGATCGGCAGCAACCGCGGGCTGATCGTACATGGGCTGTGGCCGCAGGATGAGCGAGGGTACCCCGATTTCTGCCCGAGGCGCCAATCCGATCGTGTGCCGGAAGCGCTCGGCCGCCAGTATCTCGATCTCATTCCTTCGATGGGGCTGATCGGCCATCAATGGCGCAAACATGGCACCTGCTCGGGCCTCAGCCAGCAGGACTATTTCGCCGTGACACGTGCAGCGCGCGAGCGCGTTGCATTGCCGGCGGAACTCGGTGCTGCGCGTCGCGAAAATTCGATGTCCGTCAGCGCCATCGAGGCCGCGTTCGTGGCCAGAAATCCGGGCATGACGACAAACGCCGTCGCTGTTACCTGCGAGGGCAAGCGGCTGGAGGAAATCAGGATCTGCTTCGACAAGGCGCTGAGCTTCCGGCCCTGCCCCGAAGTGGATCGCCAGGCCTGCCGAAGAGACACCGTGACACTGCCTCCAGCATCCTAGGCCGATACCTTGCCAATGGGTGCGGGAGCCGCTCCTATGTTTTGAAACTGCGTGTGGCCTTCCGTACTCGATTTCGGGCGGTGCGCGCGAAAGTGAAAGATGCTCGATGAGAATACTCTACTCGCCCACATCCCCCTACTCCAACAAGGTCCGCATGGCCGCGCATTATGCCGGGTTTGCGGTTGAAAGCGTGCTGACCGATACCAATGCCAACTCGCCAGAGCTTATCGGCAGCAATCCGCTCGGCAAGATTCCGACGCTGATTACCGGCGATGGCAAGTCTATCTACGACAGCCGCACGATCATGCACTTCATCGACCGGGGAACGAAAGGCAAGCTCTACCCGAAGAATGCCGGCAAGCGCTTGGATATCGAAATCCTCGAGGCGCTGTGTGACGGCATTTGTGACTGCCTGCTGGCGATCGTCTACGAGAAGCGCATCCACCCGCCGGAAAAGGTCCATCAGCCCTGGATCGACATGCAATGGACGAAGATCGAACGCGGCCTCGACCATCTGAACGAAAACCTACCCAAGACCGGAGCCAAGCTGCATGCGGGGCATTTCGCGCTCGCGGCACTGCTGCGCTACATTGAGCTGCGCTTCAGCGGCGAATGGCAGCGGGGTCGCGCCAAGCTCAAGAACTGGCCGGCGAAGTTCGAAAAGCACTTTCCGGATTATTCCAAATTCAAAGCATAAAAAAAGGCCGGGTCACCCCGGCCTTCTTTCTTTGATCCGGCAGAAGCCGATCAGAACTTCACACCCATACCGACGCGAACGCTCTGCTCATCGTAACCGGTCGAGACGCTCGTACCGCCCATATGGAAGTCCTTCGAGCCGTAGTCCGTGTAGCGATACTCAACGCGGGCGGTGATGTTGTCCGTCACGAAGGTTTCGGCACCAGCACCAGCCGTCCATCCGACCATGGTCTTGTCGTCGGCGCCAGCCTGAGTTCTAACTTTGGCGTTACCGACGGCGAGACCGGCCGTGCCGTAAACCAGGACCGGGTTCAGATCGACACCGACGCGGCCGCGGATCGAGCCGTTCACACCTTGCGTAACGCTGCGGTTGCTGGAATGAGAATCGTTGCCGGCGTAGCCGATATCGGCTTCACCACCGTAAACCATTTGGCCGCTCTGAACGTTGTAGCCGCCATAGAGGCCGCCGCCAAATCCAACCGCGGGGTTGTTGCCGGTCGCGTCGGCTTCGCCATGGCGCCAATCAACGGTACCACCGACATAAGCGCCCGACCAGTTCTTCGCAGCCGGCTCGGTGTATTCAGCCGCCGGAGCCGCCGGAACTTCGTCGATCGCGTCTGCAGCGTGGGCGGCCTGGAAGGCGATGAGGGATACGGCCGAAGCCATGAGGGTGGTGGTGAACGTACGCATAAATATTCTCCTTTACGAACCGATGCCTCGAGGGTTGGGATCCCGCAATGAAACATCGGACAACTTTCAATTAACCCGCCCGGTTGAGCTGAAATTGGCCAGCAAATGAGGATTCACAAGAGCCAAAATGTGAAATTTTGGTGGCACAATCACGCCCAAAGTTTGATGTTGCTTTCACGCCACAGGAGTTTTATTAACCATCTTTCAAGATTAACGAAAGATATACTATATGGCTTCAAAATAATACAATTTACGCGAATTCCATTAATTTTTGCGAAATGAATCGTCAGGGAGAGTTTCAGGGCGGCGTTTCTTGCCTATATCTTCGTCCGCTGGCGCGAAGATTCGAAAAGCGGGATGAAACGTGAAGAAATCACTGAAGGCGGCACTCGTAACCGGTGGCGCCAAACGGATCGGCAAGGCTATAGTTGAAGACCTCGCGGCGCACGGCTTCGCGGTCGCAATCCACGCCAATGGCTCGCTCGATGAGGCGGAGGCGCTTGCGGCTTCGCTTGTCAAAACCGGGGTCGCAGCCGTTGCCGTGAAGGCGGACCTTACCGACACACAGGAAACCTTGGCGCTGATGGCGCAAGCCAACGAAGCGCTCGGACCGATCGACCTGATCGTCAACAATGCCTCGCTGTTCAAGAAGGATAGCCTCGACGCTTTCGACGAAGCCGTCTGGGACCGGCATTTCGCCCTGCATGTAAAAGCACCCTCCCTGCTCGCCCGCGATTTTGCCCGCCAGCTGCCACGCGGCGTCTCCGGCCTCGTCGTCAATGTGATCGACCAGCGCGTCTGGTCTCCAAACCCGCGTTTTTATTCCTATATGTTGTCCAAGTCCGCACTGTGGACGGCAACACAAACGATGGCTCAGGCACTTGCGCCGGATATTCGCGTCAACGGCATCGGCCCCGGGCCGACACTGCCGAACGAGCGGCAGGATCCTCGCGATTTCCAGGCTCAGGTCGATGCGGTGATCCTCAAGCGCGGTCCGGCGCTCGGCGAATTCGGGCGGACGATCCGATTCCTTTTCGACACGCCGTCGATTACCGGACAGATGATCGCGCTGGATGGCGGCCAGCACCTCGCCTGGGAAACGCCTGATATCAGGGAGATAGTGGAATGAACGGACGCGTGCCGACTGACGGCGGCATCCTTTATGACGGCAATGACATCGAAGACGACGACGACCTGATCGAGGCGCCTGAAGGCGTGCCCGCAGGCCCGGCGATCGAGTGGGCGGAGAATCGCAACGAGGTCGTGGGCCTCAAGGGCGCCGAACTGATCCAGGCCTTCGTCAAGCGGCTGCCGAACGGCCCTGGCGTCTATCGCATGTTCAATGAGGCCGGCGACGTCCTTTATGTCGGCAAGGCACGCAGCCTGAAGAAGCGCGTCGGCAACTACGCCCAGGGGCGCGGCCACTCCAACCGTATTTCGCGGATGATTCGCGAAACGGCGAACATGGAGTTCGTCACCACCCGCACGGAGATCGAGGCGCTTCTGCTTGAAGCCAACCTGATCAAGCGGCTCCGGCCGCGTTTCAACGTGCTTCTGCGCGACGACAAGTCCTTTCCCTATATTCTGGTCACCGGCGACAGCCGTGCGCCCGCCCTTTACAAACATCGCGGCGCACGCAGCCGAAAGGGCGATTATTTCGGCCCCTTCGCATCGGCGGGCGCCGTCGGACGCACGATCAACTCGCTGCAGCGCGCCTTTCTGTTGAGAACTTGCACCGACAGTGTGTTCGAGACACGCACGCGTCCTTGTCTTCTGCACCAGATCAAGCGCTGTTCGGCGCCCTGCACGGGCGAAATCAGCAATGAGGGTTATGCCGAACTTGTGCGCGAGGCCAAGGACTTCCTCTCCGGCAAGAGCCAGGCGGTGAAAGCGACGATTGCGGCGGCGATGGGCGAGGCTGCGGAAAACCTCGACTTCGAACGTGCCGCACTTTATCGCGACCGGCTCGCAGCACTCAGCCACGTTCAAAGCCACCAGGGCATCAACCCGGCCGGCGTCGAAGAGGCGGACGTCTTTGCGATCCACCACGAGGGCGGAACCTCCTGCATCCAGGTGTTCTTCTTCCGCACCGGGCAGAACTGGGGCAACCGCGCCTATTTCCCGAAGGCGGACCCATCGCTGCCGACGGCAGAGGTGCTTTCGGCCTTCCTCGCGCAGTTCTACGACGACAAGCCCTGTCCGCGGCAGATCCTGCTGTGCGAGGCAGTCGAGGAGCAGGAACTGCTCGGCCAGGCGCTCAGCGAAAAGTCGGGCTACAAGGTGTCGATCCAGGTGCCTCAACGCGGCGAAAAGAAGGATCTTGTTGATCACGCGCTTGCCAACGCCCGCGAGGCGCATGGCCGCAAGTTGGCTGAAACCGCGTCGCAGTCGCGACTGCTCGAAGGTTTTGCCGAAACGTTCAAGCTCGAACGCGCCCCACGGCGGATCGAGATCTACGACAACTCCCACATCATGGGCACCAATGCCGTCGGCGGCATGGTGGTCGCCGGCCCTGAAGGTTTCGTCAAAGGCCAGTATCGCAAGTTCAACATCAAATCGACCGACATCACGCCCGGCGACGACTTCGGCATGATGCGCGAGGTGATGACCCGCCGCTTCTCGCGCCTGCTCAAGGAAGAAGGCAAACCGGACCGGACTGCCGAGGTCGCCGAAGATGCAGCCTTCCCGGCCTGGCCGGACGTCATCCTGATCGACGGCGGCCAGGGACAGATGACGGCTGTCCGCACGATCCTGAGGGAATTGGATGTCGAAGACTGCGTGACGGCGATCGGCGTCGCCAAGGGTGTCGACCGCGACGCCGGGCGCGAGCGTTTCTTCGCGCTCGGGCGCGACAGCTTCACCCTGCCGCCGCGAGATCCGGTGCTCTATTTCATCCAGCGCCTACGGGACGAGGCGCACCGTTTTGCCATCGGCTCCCACCGCGCGCGGCGCAAGAAGGAGATGGTCAAGAACCCGCTCGACGAGATTGCCGGTATCGGGCCGACGCGCAAGCGAGCATTGCTCACCCATTTCGGTACCGCCAAGGCCGTTTCCCGCGCCGGCATGAACGACCTGATGGCGGTCAACGGCATTTCCGAAGCGGTCGCCCGGCTGGTCTACGAGCATTTCCATGAGGACGCGGCAAAATGACCGTTGCAGCGCAGCATGTCGAAGAGGACACGCGGAAGACGCTGTAATGGTTCAACCTTGCCGCATCGTTTCGCCCCCCGATCGATACCGATTTAAGGAATTATGCAGTGGCAATTCACCGGGCGTTCAGGTGAGATGCGCCAATTATGACAACCTTCGCACAATGATTTGTTGACCTGAGGGTCGCAAAGTCATTCTGTACCTCCGAGGAAGACAGAGAACCCGAATCCATGCCCACGCCCGTCGCCTACAGCATCCCCAACCTGCTCACCTATTTCCGAATCCTGATCGTGCCGCTGATCGTGCTCTGCTTCTTCGTCGAAGGCCGGCTGCACAGTTCGGATTTTGCGCGCTGGACGGCGGTCACTCTCTTTGCCATCGCCTCGATCACCGACTTCTTCGACGGTTATCTCGCCCGCATCTGGAAGCAGACCTCGAACATCGGCAAGATGCTCGATCCGATCGCCGACAAGCTGCTGGTCGCCTCGATCCTGCTGCTCGTTGCCGCCGACGGCACGATTGCCGGCTGGTCGATCTGGGCCGCCATCATCATTCTGTGCCGCGAGATCCTCGTTTCGGGTCTGCGCGAGTATCTGGCAGCGCTGAAGGTCAGCGTCCCGGTTACCCGCATCGCCAAGTGGAAGACGACGATCCAGATGGTGGCGATCGTCTTCCTGCTGGCCGGCCCCGCTGGCGACAAGATCCTGCCCTATACGACCGAGGCCGGTATCGTTCTGCTGTGGATTGCCGCGGCGATCACGCTCTACAGCGGTTACGACTATTTCCGCGCCGGCCTGAAACATGTGGTCAACGAATGAGCACCGTCAATCTCATCTACTTCTCTTGGGTGCGCGAACGCATTGGCAAGGGTGAGGAAACGCTGGAAGTCCCGGCCGACGTCGTCACCATTGCCGATTTGCTTGCGCATCTGAAAACCCTTGGGGAAGAATACGAGACGGCGCTCGAGCACCAGAACGTCATCCGCGCAGCGATCAACCAGGAGCATGTCGAGCATGGCGAACCGATCGCCGGCGCGCGCGAGATCGCTCTCTTCCCGCCGATGACCGGTGGCTGACGCCATGGGCGCGGCCGTCACCGTGCGCGTGCAGCGCGAGGACTTCGATCTTTCGGCCGAGGTTTCCAAGCTCTCTTCCGGCCGCCCTGACATCGGGGCGGTTGTGACGTTTTCGGGCCTCTGCCGCGACGAAGCGGGCACGCTGACCGCTCTCGAGTTAGAGCATTATCCTGGAATGGCCGAAGCCGAAATCGAACGCATCTGCAGGCTGGCGGTCGAACGCTTCGGGCTGCAAGCGGCAACGGCGATCCATCGCTACGGCAAGATCAATCCCGGCGAAAACATCGTGCTGGTGATCACCGCCTCGCCGCACCGGCAGGCGGCTTTCGATGGCGCCAACTTCATCATGGATTTCCTCAAGACCTCCGCTCCCTTCTGGAAGAAGGAGCACTCGAGCGACGGAACGGCCGGCGGTTGGGTCAGCGCCAAGGATGCCGACGACACGGCGCGTGATCGCTGGAAACGCTGACATCAGGGGATGATTTTCTCCTGCCGCGTCACCGCGAGCACGATGACGAGGAAGCCGAAGATCGCGAAATCCCGCCAGAGGATCGGGCCATACGCGCCCCAGAGCGTTTCGAGCAGGCCGATCGCTGCTGCACCGAGCGCGGCACAAAGCGGCGAGGTCTGGCCGCCGATCGCCGCGATGAACAGCACCTTGACCCCGAAGGTTAGCCCGGTGCCGAAATCCATGTTGCCATAGTAGGACGCGGCCAGGATGCCACAGCAGGCGGCGATCAGCGACGCGGCGCCATAGGCGGCGATATAGACACGCGCCGCATCGATGCCGCACAGGGCAGCAGCGCCACGATCCTCTGACACCGCTCGCCACGACCGCCCGGCGCGACTATGCGCCAGAAACCAGTGACCGCTCGCGACCAGCGCCACCATCAACAGCGTGTTGAGCAACTGGATCACCGTCAGCGTCACCGGGAACTTGGCATCGGACCAGAAGACGATGTTGCCGTTCAGAAACGGTGGCAGCCACAGGCTCTTCGTTTCCGACGCCAGCCGCGCGGTCTCCATCAGCACCAGAAGACAGCCAAGCGACGCGACGACGACAGTGTTGGCCGACGAGAATGCAAGCGGGCGCATCACATAGCGCCCGGCGACAAGCCCTGCCCCGACGCCGAGTGTGAGGCCCGCTGCGGCGCCGAGGCCGAGCGCTACCGGCAGCACCAGCCACAGTTGGTTCCAGCCGAAATTGGCAAACAGCACGAACATCTGGCCGGCGAAGGCAAAGAGAGCACCGTAGGTGAGATCGGCCCGGCGGGTCACGGCAAAGGCGATGGCATAGCCGAATGCCAGCGCAGCATAGAGCGCGGCGATAGGGACGGCATTGGCGATCTGCTGCAGGAAATAGAGCATGGCGCATCCGGGAGCGTGACAACATCAATATAACTGGTAAAATCACATTTACCAGTTAGGATTTGTTCATGACCTTCACCTGGACCGCACACCGATTTGCCGGCGGCGCGCTGGCGCTGGATGTCGCCAACTCCGTCATCCTGCGCTTTGATCCCGCGAGGCGGATCGATCGCTTTGCCGACGTCCCGGCGCTCGACGGCTTCGCCGGAGCCGCCAACCGGTTCTGCGCCGAGAGCCAACGCTTTGGCACGCTGTTGCCCGTTGCCGAGCCGAACCGCACCAGGCTCTTGACGTTGCGCGAGGCAACGGATCGGCATTTTCGGGCGCAGGCGGAGGCCGAGCAGCGGGTAGACTTGATGGCCGACCTGCTCGAGGCGATCGCCGCGGTGTTGCGTGGTGCCGGCAACGGTGGAGACGCCGTCGCGCTCGACACCGCTACGGCCCATTCCGCACTCAGCCTCGTCGCCAATCCCGAACCCGATCGGCTGAAGATCTGCCCCAATTGCGGCTGGCTATTTCTGGACAGGAGCCGCAACCGCAGCCGGACCTGGTGCGACATGGCCGTCTGCGGCAACCGCAGCAAGGCCAAGCGTCACTATCGCCGCAGCAAGGAGGAGGCACAATGATAATACGGACGATTGCAACGCTTGCGGCCATGATGACGGTGATGCTGATCGCCGGCTGCCAACGGGAGACCGGCCCCGATCCGCTAAAGCTGACTGGCAAGATGTTCATCTTCAACTACCGCCTCGCCTATGCCGTCTACACGATCACGCTCCAGAAGACGGAGCCCGTGCCCGAGGGTAGCATTGTCATCGCGACATTCGAGAACCCGGTGGGCGGCGAGTCGCTCAAGGTGACGCGCAAGCTCTTTCCAAAGCTCGACAGAGTGGTGCTGGAAAGTCCCGATCTGACTTGTGTGAAAAAGGAAAGGCCCTATGCGGTGACGATCGAGGTGAAAGGACCTGCGGGCGAAACGCTGCAGAAACTGGAGACCACCGTCACCTCCGATGTCGACCAAGATATCTTGCCGGCGAAGCCACTGGTCGAGGGTCCGGCATACGACAAGAATCCGGCGGTCTTCCGGGACGGCAAGGCGCCGGAGCATTTTGAAACGGCAAAGTGCCCGATATGAAAAAACCGGAGCGTTTCCGCTCCGGTTCAATCGAGTGATTTCAAGCCGTTATGGCCGGAAATGCAGATATTGAATTCAGCCGACGATTTCGGTGCCGGAGAACCAGTATGCGATTTCTTCAGCAGCCGTTGCCGGAGCGTCCGAACCGTGAACCGAGTTTTCGCCGATCGAAAGGGCGTGAACCTTGCGGATCGTGCCTTCATCAGCGTTTGCCGGGTTGGTGGCGCCCATGATTTCGCGGTTCTTGGCGATGGCGTTTTCGCCTTCGAGAACCTGAACGATGGTCGGGCCCGAAGACATGGACTCGACGAGTTCGCCGAAGAACGGACGTTCCTTGTGAACGGCGTAGAAGCCTTCAGCTTCGCGGCGGCTCATCCAGACGCGCTTGGAAGCAACGACGCGCAGGCCGGCGTCTTCGAGCATCTTGGTGATGGCGCCGGTCAGGTTACGCTTCGTTGCGTCCGGCTTGATCATCGAAAAGGTACGTTCAATCGCCATTGGCTCAATTCCCTTGTTTTCTTGAGAAGTGGCGGTTCATTAGCCGCCAATTCCGCGCAAAACAAGGGGGTTCACTCACGATTCGCCGCGAGCCTTGCGGGTTTCACGCCGCTGTCACAGAGCGGCCGATGCCATCGTGCAGGTCGAGGCAACGCTCGAACCAGTCTGTGACCGGATCGCCTTGGGAAAGCAGGCGTTGCGGCGAAACGATACGCGCCCATTGCAGCGCACCGAAGACGATGTAGTCGGCAAAGAGTGGCCGCTCGCCGCCGAGATAGGGCTGAAACTTCAGCATATGGCGCAGCGGCTCAAGCTTGTCGGAGAAGGTCGCAAGGGCCGCGCCTCCGGTTTCAGCCACCGCTTCGAGCGAAGTGCCGAAGCGCGCCTCGCGACTTTCGCGGAAATAGACCCGATCGACCGGATCGAGCCTGTCGTGAATATCCTTGATGATGATGCGAGCGATTGCCGGATGCAGCGTCGTCTGCGACCAGCCCTCGATGAAGCGGGCCATGGCCATGCCGCCCGGTCCGCCAAACAGCGACGGCCGATCCGGGTAGTTCTCGTCGAGATAGACGGCAATCTCAAAACTGTCCTGTACCAGCCGGTCGCCGTCGCGCAGAAGCGGCACGAGCTTGGTGGCGCCTTCCTCTACCTTGGGGATCTCGGTAAAGCCGATCGGAACGACGTCGAAGTCGAGCCCCTTATGCGCAAGCGACAGCTTGGTCTTCCAGACATGCGGTGAAAAAGGTCGGGCCCTGTCGGCACCGCAAAGCGAATAGAGTTTCCTGCTCACGTGATCTCCCGGCGAAAATTGGATCGTCTCACCTCATTCGACGCCAGACGGATCGAACGATCAAATGATTAAATTTCATGGGTGGCATTCGCCACAGGAATGCGGATCTGCGCTAACTTCGCGACCACGAAGGAGAAACAGATGCTCGATCATTTTCGCATGTTCGCCGACTACAACATCTGGGCCAACCGCCGGCTCTACGCAGCGGCCGCAGAACTTCCGGACAGCGAACTGAGGCAGAGCAAGGGTGCATTCTTCGGGTCAGCGCTTGCGACGCTCAATCATATCCTTGCCGCGGATCGGATCTGGATGAAACGTTTCACCGGCGAAGGCGACGCGCCGACAGCGCTGGATACGATGCTCCATGAAGATCTCGCCAGCCTTACCAGCGCACGCGAACGGGAAGATGCGCGAATGATTGCCTGGATCTACGGGCTCGATGAGGCGCGGTTTGCCGCCACCTTCAATTACACGACGCTGAGCTCACCAGTGATCGTCACGCAGAAGCTCGGGCCAACGCTCGCCCACGTCTTCAATCACCAGACCCATCACCGCGGCCAGGTGCACGCGACGCTGACAGCGCTTGGGCGTCCATCAATTGTGCTGGATCTCGCGTTCTTTTTGTGGACCGAAGGCGAAAAGTGGGCGAACTAAAACAGCCCATCTGGCACTCGGCCGCAGATGATTAAGCGACAGTCCGGGCTTGGGCCTTCCGTTCACAGCCGCCTTGAGCAATTGGCGTTGCAAGAGCCAGGCGGCGAGGCCAAGCGCGATGCCGCCTGCGATCGAGACTGTGGAAAAGAGCACCGTTGGGAGATGCGGCTGCAGCGGCGTCATCAACAGCTCCGGCACGAAACGGTGCAGGATGTAGATATGGAAGCCGGCAGCCGATAGCGGCAGCACCAGCTGCGCTGCCCAGCGCGGAACGCTGACGCGCGGCGCATAGACCAGAGCAACGAGCACGGCGATCAACAGCAGATACTTGATCTTCGTGCCGATCCAGACGCCCTCGTAAAGGCCGAAAAACAGGAAGGCGCCAGCTCCCGCGACCACCAGAAGCAGTCGCTGCAGATGCGTTTCGGCGATCGCGGCGCACCAGCCGATCACAGCGAGATAGAAGATCCATGGCAAGGTGAAGATCTGCCGGTTGCCGATCGGCCAGAGTATCGGCAAGGCCAGCCTGGCGATCAGCGCCACGCCGAGCAACAGCATGCCCATCGCAAAGGGCTGCCGAGCAGCAAGCCGCCGGAAGCGCTGGATCGCGAACAGCGCCACGAAGACCAGCATCATCTGGCAATAGGCTTCGATGAACCAATAGAGGTAGGGCACCATGCCACGGGTCTCCGGATCGGCGAAACCGAAATTGCCGACAAGGAAGATCGATGCCCAGGGGACTTCGCCCCAAACGGCGGCATAGGCGCCGACAATGAGATAATAGGGCACGAGGATCTGCGTGAGTGGTCGCAGAATAGCCAAGCCACCACCGGCCAGAAGCGGCCCCATCTGGAATCGGGCGAGGCTGAAACCGGCAAGGATAACCATGGCAGCCGATCCGCCCGGCAGCGGCCACAGGGTTTCGTGGTGAAGAACGACGAGCAATATAGCCAAGGCACGGATGATCAGATCCATTCCGATCCTTGCCGTCGCCGTTTCTCGCTTTTCCAGCGCCGCAAGTGTTGCGATCGGCATGGCCTCCCACATCTCCGGAGCCTGTCCAAGCGCCTTTTCGAGACCAATCGAGAGCTGCACGAAACGCAGCGAATCTCCGCCGAGCGAGAGGAAGCTATCCTCCGGCTTCACCCGTGCAGGATAGAACACTTGCTGGAAGAGGCTTTCGATACCTTCGCGATCGCCGTGGCCGGCGGCGATCGCCTGCTTTGCTGCAAGGCTCAGGGCACCATAGTCGACTTTGCCCGATGGCAACCTCGGGATTTCCGGCACGTGCGTGGCCATGATGTGGGCAAGTGTCAGGCCGCTCGCGGCAACGAGCAGGCGGCGCACGTCCTCGAGTCGGCCTTCGCCCTGAAAGAAGGCATGCAGCCCTTCGTCATCGCCGACGATTGCCGCCACAACACCGCGCCGCTCGAGCGCGTGCTCGAGGGTATCGTGGCCGATGCGCAGGCCAGCGATCTTGGACATGCGTTTCATGCGTCCAACGATGCGGAAAAGGCCATCGGTTTCGCGGACCGCCAGGTCGCCCGTATGCAGTTCGTCAAGGTCTGCGCCGCGGGCCAGGTCCTGCCGCGACGAGGCGTAGCCCATCATCACATTGGGGCCGCGATAGACAAGTTCGCCGGCGACACCGGCACCGGCAATCGCTCGCCCCTCATCATCCGCGATCGATAGCATGCCACCGGGAATGGCGACGCCGATCCGGTCTTCATTGCCCTTGAGCCGCGCGGGGGGAACATAGGCGATGCGGGCCGTCGCTTCGGTCTGACCGTACATGACGAATAAAGCGGCGCCTTGGGCGCGAAGATGCTCGTCATAGGCACGAACGCGCTCCGGCGCCATACGTCCGCCGGCAACCGTCATGAAACGCAGTTGCGGGAACGCACGGTCGCGAAAGCCGACCTTTTCCAGGAGTTCATAGGAATAGGGCACGCCGGAAAGATTGGTGCAGCCGCTGGCCGCAAGACCGTCAAGGAATCCTGGATCAAGGATCGAGCCGCTGGGAACGTAAAGGCTGGCGCCGACAGTCAGATGGGCGTTCAGCACCGAAAGGCCATAGGAGTAATGCAGCGGCAGGATCAAGCAGCTGCGATCGTCGGCGCCAAGCTCCAGATATTCGGCAATCGAGCGGGCATTGACCGAAACATTGCCAGCCGAAAGCCGCACCGCCTTGCCGCACCCGGTACTGCCAGAGGTCGACAGCAGGAGGCCGAGGTCCGGATGCAACGGCTTGTCACTGCCCCCCAGATGTTCGGTTCGCCAACGGCCGTCGATCCGGCAATAGGCACAGTCCGGTTCGAACATGTCCGTCCAGGCCGCAGTGCCGGCGGCGCGCGGCGCCTGCATGGCAACCACATGTCCGGCCTTAAGCGCTGCGAGATAGGCAATGATGGCATGTTCGGAGAGTTCGGGCTCAAGCTTTATCAGCGCGCGGGTGCGCGGAAAAAGTGCGACCTGACGGTCGACCCTTTCGTGCAGGTCGCGGTAGCTGACGAAACGCCGACCGGGAAGAACCAGAGCGGGACGCTCGCCCCACGCCGCAAGATCCGCGATGAATGAAGGGGGCATTGTCAAACCATCACTCTGCATTCGAGCCTCCCGCCCGATTTAGCAAGGCGGGATATAATTGTTGACAAGCTCCGTCAACTATAAACATGAACTAAAACAGCAACTTTCGACTTTCCGCTCCAATCGGTTGCGCCAGTCCCTCCTGCGGTGGGATTTCGACAACCATACCGGGCAGATCTGGTATCGCGCCTGGTATCTTCAGACTCCCTTAAACGCAGCGCCGCCATAGTGTTTTCGGATCCCATACAGGCATCGAGGACGACCACGGAATGACCAGGCAAGTTGCCGCGAACACCGGCCGATCGCAGACGAAAAGCACCACCATCATTTTGAAGGTGGCGCAATCCATGTCTCAGCTTGGCATCGCGGCACTGCCACGCAACTATGAACTTGTCTATGAAGCCTTGTCCGGCCGGCTACCGCAGCTTTCGCGCGATCTGGCGGCGCTCGGCGCCACGCCGCAGCAGGACGCCCTCGACGAACTCGGCCTCAAGCATCATCTGGTGGCTCACGGGGCACTTGCCGCCGACAGGGCAAGGGCAGCAGCACAGGAGGCCCTGAGCGAACTTGCTCTGCAGCTGAGGCACAGCCTGGCGCAGAAACACGCCTTCAGAAGCCAGCTCGACCGCTTCAAAGACCGCCTGGTCGCCGACCCGGTTGCCGGCCTGTCGGAGTTTGCCGACGACGCAGCGAGGTTGCGGGATGCGGCCGGCCTGCTGATGAATGAAGAACAGGCTTTTCAAACAGCCTTGCAGGTAAGCGCCGAGCGCTTTGCAGCGCTGGAAGGCGAGTTCGCCGAAAGCCGCAAACCGTTGACCCGCGACCCCGCCACCGGCCTGCCCAATCGCCTGGCCCTGGCGGCGCGTTTGAGAACAATGCTGGAAGCCGAAGGCATAACCGAGCCGGTTGCCCTGCTTGTCGTGTCAGTCGAGGGGTTGCGCGGTATCGCCGAGCAGCACGGCGGCAGCGCGGCAGAAAAGGCGCTCGGCAAACTTTCGACGCTGTTTCGCAAGTCGATCAAGAAGAGTGACTTCGTCGCACGCGTCGGCGGCCAGGAATTTGCGTTCCTCTGCAGCGACGTCACAGAGGAGAACGCCGAAGCAATTGCGCAGCGCATCCAGCAATCGGTGGAGGCGCTGCGCGTCGCCCTGCCCGGCCGTGCTTTCACGACCGAAACCCTTTCGCTCTCGGCCGGCATCGCGACGGCCCAGCCGATGGCGACGCCAGCCGACGTCATGCAGCAGGCCGAACTGGCGCTTGCGGCCGCCCGAACGGGATCGCGCTCGGGAATTCTTGCCTATACGCCGGAGCTTGGCGGCAAACGGGCGAAGATCTATTCGCCGCACGCTGCCTAAAGCGCGTCGCGATCTCCAGGGTTCATGCCGCTTCTGACTGCCGCTCATGCACGGCCATCCGGCTCGTGCCGATTTCGCAAGCCTTGTCACCCAGCCGACCGAGCAGGCGATGAAGATCCGTGCGCTCATTGTCATCGAGCGCCGAGAAAAGCTCTTCGATCATCTGACGACGTGGCCGGAGCGCCGCTTCGAGGCCGGCCCGGCCGAGGTCGGTAATCGAGATGATCTTTGCTCGCCGGTCCTCGGGATCCGGCTCGCGGACGACCATCCCGTCGCGCTCAAGTCCGTCGATCGCCTCAGTGACGGTTCGCGGGGCAAAGCTGAGTGCCGAAGCGATGTCGGCGCAGCGACATGGACCGAGTTCGCTGAGATAGAACAGGAACTTGCTGCGCGCGAGCGAGACGCCTTCTTCACTCATGGACGCGTTCACCAGGCGGTGGACGCAGTGGTAGAGTTCGAAGAGCCGCTCAGCGACGTGAATTTTTTCTGTCATGGCAAATCACCTCATTGGCAACGCCAAAACGAGATAACCCGGCCCCGCTTGGCGGGACCGGGTTATCTGGTCGTCCGTTTGGCGTGGGTTATTGACTGTCCTGACCGGTCTTGCCGAAGGCCTTCGCATTGCCGTTGGCAATCGCGCCTGTCGCCGCGGCGTCAACCGCCTTGTTCTCGATACCGGCATAGTAATCACCACCGTCGACGGTGTTTGCGGACACGCCGGCACCTGCCGAAGCGTCTGCACGACCGGTAAAGAGCGGCTTCGGGCTGACGCCTTCATAGTAGCTGCCGCCGGCAAAGGCGGTGGATGCGCCGGCCAACGTTGCCGCTGCAACGAGAAGCGTTGCGATGGACTTTTTCATGGGAGTTTTCCTTGATGGGGATGGAGCGTCATGGGGCTGGAAGCCCCATGACCGGAGACGGAATGCGCCTTAGCGGGAGATGCCCTGGTAGTATTCGCCTTCGCCGCCCTGAACAACCTGCGGCCTGGCATCGTAATTGTGGACCGAGCCGGTGGACGTACGGTCGACATATCCGGCTTCCGAACCGCGGATGTTCAAGGCGGAGCTACCGGCGGCCTTGGGAGCGCGTTCGGTAAACAGCGGGGTCGGGCTGATGCCTTCGTAATAGCTGCCGCCGGCAAAGGCGGCGGAGGCGCCGCCGAGAACGGCTGTTGCAACGAGAGCTGCGGCGAGTGCGGTGTGGATCGTGGTTTTCATCGTCTTTGCTCCTGGGAGGCTCGTTCGCTTGAACGAGGGTTTCATCAAAACTACGTTTGGCCGGATCGGTCTTTCCTGGAACGCGGTGGCCTTGCCGATGGCGTTCAGTCGATCGAGGCGGTCGGAAGAGCTTTCGCTGCCCTTCGCTTAAACAGATGGTCCCTCACGATGAGGATGTGTAGTATCGATTGTCGGAACGCGTTGTTCATGAATTGATAACAATGGCCCCTTGAAATCCGCGAACCAGACATCCACGCGCCGGGCCGAAACTGCAGTCGCGACGCACCTCTTGCCTTCCGGCTCAAGTCCGGGCAAAAGGCCGCAATGATCCAGATTTCCGGCCTTTCCGCCCGCATCGCGGGCCGTCTCCTCATCGAAAACGCATCCGTGACGCTTCCGGCGGGCACGAAGGCCGGGCTAGTCGGACGAAACGGTGCCGGCAAGTCGACGCTGTTCCGTATCATTACCGGTGAGTTCGCTTCGGAAGCCGGCACAATTTCGCTGCCCAAGAATGCGCGGATCGGCCAGGTCGCACAGGAAGCGCCCGGCACCGAGGAACCGCTGATCGAGATCGTGCTCAAGGCGGACAAGGAACGCACGGCGCTGGTCGCCGAGGCGGAGACCGCGACCGACCCGCACCGTATTGCAGAAATCCAGACCCGGCTCGCCGATATCGGCGCCCACTCGGCGGAGGCGCGTGCGGCGAGCATTCTCGCCGGCCTCGGCTTCGATCACGAAGCGCAGCTGCGCCCTGCCTCCTCCTTCTCCGGCGGTTGGCGGATGCGCGTGGCGCTCGCAGGCGTTCTCTTCTCCGAGCCGGACCTGCTGCTGCTCGACGAGCCGACCAACTATCTCGACCTCGAAGGTACGCTCTGGCTCGAAGATTACATTCGCCGCTATCCGCACACCGTCATCATCATCAGCCACGACCGCGATCTGTTGAACACGGCGGTCAACGCCATCGTGCATCTCGACCAGAAGAAGCTCGCCTACTATCGCGGGCCTTACGACCAGTTCGAGCGACAGAAGGCGGAAGCCGACGAGTTGCAGATGAAGGCGAAGGCCAAGAACGACGCGGCGCGAAAGCACCTCCAGAGCTTCATCGACCGCTTCAAGGCCAAGGCCACCAAGGCCCGCCAGGCGCAGAGCCGCGTCAAGGCACTGGAGCGCATGGGTACGATTGCGGCCGTGATCGAGGATCACGTTCAGGGCTTCTCCTTCCCAGAGCCGGAGAAAGAGGCCGCATCGCCGATTATCGCCGTCACCGGCGGAACCGTCGGATACGAGCCCGGCAACCCGATCCTCAAGCGCCTCAACCTGCGGATTGACACCGATGATCGCATCGCGCTGCTCGGCTCGAACGGCAACGGCAAGTCGACCTTCGCCAAGTTCATCTCCGGGCGGCTGGCGCCAGAATTCGGCGAGTTGAAGATCGCGCCGAACCTCAAGGTCGGCTTCTTCGCGCAGCACCAGCTGGATGATCTGATCCCGACCCAAAGCGCCGTCGAACATGTGCGTCGTCGCATGCCGGAAACACCGGAAGCCAAGGTGCGCGCCCGCGTGGCGCAGATGGGCCTGGCGACCGAGAAGATGGAAACGCCTGCCAAGGACCTCTCGGGCGGCGAGAAAGCACGCCTGCTGATGGGGCTGGCTGCCTTCGACGCGCCCAACCTGCTGATCCTCGACGAGCCGACCAACCATCTGGATATCGACAGCCGCAATGCGTTGATCACCGCGCTCAACGACTATTCCGGCGCCGTGATCCTGATCTCGCACGACCGCCACCTGATCGAGGCGACCGCCGACCGGCTGTGGCTCGTGCGGGACGGAACGGTGACGAGCTACGACGGCGACCTGGAAGACTATCGGAGCCTGATCGTCGGCGGCCCTAAGGCCAAGGAGGACAAACCCAAGGCAGCCGGAGCGGACGATTCCCTGTCAAAGGCGGACCAGCGCAAGGCCAACGCGGACAAGCGCGCATCGCTGGCACCTCTCAGAAAAAAGATCAACGAAATCGAATCGCTGACGGGAAAGCTGGAGAAAGTGATTCAAGCGCTCGACGCTGAACTCGCCGACCCAACGCTTTACGAAAAGTCGCCGGCGAAGGCCGCGCAGAAGGCCAAGGAACGCTCCGACGCAGTCGACAAACTTGCGCATGCCGAGGAACAATGGCTCGAGCTCTCGTCCGAGTACGAAGAGGCGATGGCCATCTGATCCGACACTTTCGAAATGGCTGTCCCGGCACGTCGCCGGTCAGCCGAGTTCGAAGGTGGTGATGCCGTAGATGCGGGCGAGCGGCAGATCGGGCACGACGCCTCGATACATCCGCGCCGTTTCGAAAACCGGTTTCATGTTGTAGCGCTCGCAGAGCGCACGCGCCGAGGCATTCGGCTCGGGAATGTCCAGGTGGATCTCCTCGCCCTTCACCGTCGCAGCCAGCTTTCGAAACACCAGGTCGGCTGCCGTCTCGCTTTCGGAAAAGAGCGGACCGATCCTGTAGCCCTGCCGGCAGGCGCGCAAGGTGCCGTAGCCGGCAATCGCACCGTCCCGGAGCAGCACGACGCTTCGTCGCGTACGGCCCGGTCTCAGCCATTCGGTGAGAAAAGTGTCGCGCCGGGCTGGCATGAAGCGACGGTCGTAGTCGATCAGCATCGGCATGTGGATCGGCGCAACCTCCACCAGGTCCGTACCCGGAGGCTCGACCGCGTCGACGATGCCGCCATAGCGGATATTGGCGTGGGCGAGAACGAAGCCAGACCGCCGGTAGTTCTCCTGCTCGGCAACGACACCGTCGAGACCGACAATGCGTTGTCCCGCCGCCGCCAAGGCGTGCTGCCACATCTGGCCGCCGATACCCTGCCGGCGGAAATCCGGTGCCGTTATGTAGAAGCCAAGGAAGGCATAGTTCTCGTCGTAGCGCACCAGCGATATGGCGGCTGCGAGCTTGTCCTCGCGCTCCGTCACCCAGTATCCTTCCGGATCCGCCGCCCAGAATGCCGCCGCATCGTCGAGCCCCGGGTTCCAGCCTTCGCGGGCCGCCCAATCGATGATGGCATCGAGTTCGTGGCGGCTGGCATGGCGGATTTCGTGGTGCATAATCTCTCCTCGTTCTGCCGGTCACCGCGCGTGTCGCGTTTGCTGCACATGTGGATTGGCATCATGGATTGTAGAAGCTACTGCATGCTCCTTAAATCCTATTCGATTTAAGGATAAAAACATGCAGCAATTCAAAGTGCTACAGCGACCTTTGCGCGTCTGATAAGACGCGCGGCGCTGTAGGGCACAGGAGGCCAGAAAGAATGGGTCCGTTGCCGTTTGTTTGGCGTTCAGCAAACCGGGCTCGCGTCTCTTCGGCAGTGCTTGCCCGCGCCGCGCAATCTGCTACAAGAACCGACAATAAATCATACTAATATGAGCGAAACACCATGCCTCCAATTCAAATCGCGCTTGTCGGCGTCGGCAAGATCGTTCGTGACCAGCACCTGCCGGCCATTGCCAAGAACGACGACTACCACCTGATTGCTGCGGCGAGCCGCCACGGCACCGTCGATGGCATCGATAATTTCAAGTCGATCGAAGCGATGCTGGAGGCCGTTCCCGCAATCGACGCGGTATCGCTCTGCATGCCACCGCAATACCGGTATGAGGCCGCGCGCACGGCCCTTGAGGCCGGCAAACATGTCTTCCTCGAAAAACCGCCAGGCGCCACATTGAGCGAAGTCGCGGATCTGGAGGCTCTGGCTGCATCTAAGGGGCTGTCACTGTTTGCAAGCTGGCATTCGCGCTATGCACCGGCAGTAGAGGCAGCGAAGTCGTTTCTCACCGCGACCGCAATCCACGATGTGAAGATCATCTGGAAGGAGGACGTGCGGCACTGGCATCCGAATCAGGAATGGATCTGGGCGGCCGGTGGCCTCGGTATCTTCGATCCGGGTATCAATGCGCTGTCGATCGTAACGCATATCCTGCCACGGCCGCTGTTCATAACCGCAGCCACGCTGGAATTCCCGGAGAACCGCGACGCCCCGATCGCCGCCACGATCGCCTTCACCGACGCGAACAAGCTGGCGGTTTCGGCAGAGTTCGACTGGCGCCAGACCGGTAAACAGAGTTGGGACATCGTCGCGCAGACCGCATCAGGCGAAATGGTGCTTTCGGAAGGTGGCGCAAAGCTCTCGGTCGACGGCAAGATTGTGCATGAGGAGCCGGAGCAGGAATATCCGATGCTCTACAAGCGCTTCGCCGAAATCATCAGGGCCAAGACGTCGGACGTCGATCTGGCGCCGCTGCGCCATGTCGCCGATGCCTTCATGCTCGGCCGACGCAAATTCGTCGAAGCCTTCCACGACTAGGCGTCCGGACAGGATCGAAAAACAAAACCCGCGGTTTGCCGCGGGCTTTGTCTTCTTGAAGCCGTTCTTGCGTCGCTCAGGCCTTCTTTTCCCAGCGTCCGTCACGGTTCTGTTGCCAATAGGTGAGGTTGTGGCCCTCACCCTTCAGCCGCTTCCAGTGACCGCGAGCGGCTTCGAGCTGTTCCTGGTCGTAGCCGTCGAACATGAAGACGATCCGCTCGTAAGTATCGACCGGTGGCGGGTTGGCACCGTCGACGACGAAGCGAACGGTTGCGGCATTGTGATTGCCATCGTCCGCCACCAGGAGAACCGGCTGCTCGGCAGCGAGTTCCCCGGCATCTGTCCCGTGCGGCAGGAAACTTTCGTCCCTGTAAACCCAGAGATGCGTATCGAGCGCATCGCGCCTCTCGGCATCGACCGTCTGCACCACCACCCTCCAGCCGCGCTCGACGCTTTTATCGAGCAGCGGTGGAAGTGCGTCCTCGAGCTTCGATTCCGTCAGGTGATAGAAAAGGACCTCGATCACACCGATCTCTCCACGACCTTCACCGCGGCTCACGATGCCGCTCAGGACTCATAGCTCGCGCGGACCAGCTCATCGAGCAGGCGAACGCCGAAGCCGGAGCCCCAGGATTGATTGACTTCGTCGGTCGGCGAGCCCATGGCGGTTCCGGCGACATCGAGATGCGCCCAGGGCGTATCCTTGACGAAACGCTGCAGAAACTGCGCCGCCGTAATCGCGCCGCCATGACGTCCGCCGGTGTTTTTCATGTCGGCAAACTTGCTGTCGATCATCTTGTCGTATTCCTTGCCGAGCGGCATGCGCCAGAGGCGCTCCTGCGTGGCAATGCCGGCGGCCAACAGCTGGCCGGCCAGGCGGTCATCATTCGAAAACAGGCCGGCGTGATGGGTCGCGAGCGCAACCATGATGGCGCCTGTCAGCGTCGCAAGGTCGATCATGGCCTGCGGCTTGAAGCGGTCGTTGCAATACCAAAGTGCATCGCACAGAACGAGACGTCCCTCGGCATCGGTGTTGATGACCTCGATCGTCTGCCCTGACATCGAGGTGACGATGTCGCCTGGGCGTTGTGCGCTGCCATCCGGCATGTTTTCCACAAGCCCGATGATGCCGACGACGTTGACCTTGGCGTGACGGGCAGCGAACACGTGCATCAAGCCGGTGACGGCGGCAGCACCACCCATGTCGCCCTTCATCTCTTCCATGCCGGCCGCGGGCTTGATCGAAATGCCGCCGCTGTCGAACACGACGCCCTTGCCGACGAAGGCGACCGGGCGATCCTTGGACTTGCCGCCCTTCCACTGCATCACGACCAGCCGCGGCGGACGCGTCGAGCCCTGGGCAACGCCGAGCAACGCACCCATTCCAAGCTTCTTCATTTCCTTTTCGGTGAGGATTTCCACCTCGACGCCGAGCTTTTCCAGCTCCTTCGCCTTGGCGGCGAACTCCAGCGGACCGAGGACGTTTGCCGGCTCGTTGACCAGGTCGCGGGCGAGAAATACGCCCTCGCCGACCGCCTGCGCCGTCGCAAAAGCCTTCTTCGCTGCAATCACCGCGCCGGTAACGATCGTCACCTTGACCGGCTTGCCTGCCGGCTTGGCATCGTCGTCCGCTTTCTTCGTCTTGTAACCGTCGAAGCTGTAGGCGTTCATTTCCATGCCGAGCGCAAAGTCGGCCGCCGCCTTGCCGGTGACATCGAGGTCGGGGACGTCGATGAAGATCGTGGCCTTGTCGGCTCCACGCAATTTTGCGGCTGCCGCGCCGCCTGCCTTCAGCCAATCGTGATCGGTCAATGCATCGGTGTCACCAAGACCAAGAACCACGATCCGGTCCGCGGGCGAGCCATGCGGGGCAATGATATCGAGGGTGGAGAATGCCTTGCCGCTGAACTTCTTGACCTTCGCCGCCTTGGCCAGCACGCCTTCCGGATCGGCGACATCGGCGCCCGCCGCCTGTCCTGCGGCGGCTTTCAGGAGGACCGCAACACCACCCGCCGGGCGATGGGACTTGGCGAAGGTGAACTCAAATTTCATAGACATTACAAAACTCCGGGCATTTTTCGGTCTTACACGACCCGCCCTGTTACCGGGGGGTGACAGTGACAAACATTCGCTGCGTCTACCACCGTCAAAGCTGTGGTCGGCACCCTTCTCGCTTTTCAACGGCTTGGCAAGATGCCCGCAGATGTTTACATGCGGTTAACCGAGGTTCTTCGTCTTAAATTATCCCAGTTGCTTTACGATTTGAGCAGCGCCGGACGTGAGACGGAAGCTCGGTTCCCGCTGATGGCGGCGGCAGCAACAGGCGTTTCGATGCGGCGGTGCGGCACAGAAACATGAGCATGGATTTGGACCGGAAACGGACATGAAGCTGATCGAACGCTACATTTTCCGGCGTGCCCTGACCATGTTCCTCGCTACGCTTTTGCCGTTGCTCGGCATCGTGTGGACGACGCAGGCCCTGACCAACGTCAACCTGGTTACCGATAGCGGGCAGTCCGTCTTCGCCTTCCTGAAGCTGGCAACGCTCATTCTGCCGTCGGTCGTGCCGATCATTCTGCCTTTCGCCCTGGTGATCGGCGTAACCCAGACGCTCACGACGATGAATACCGATTCGGAGCTGACGGTGCTGAACGCGGCCGGAAGCTCGCGCATGACCATCATCCGGCCGATCATCTATCTCGCCGCTGGCCTTAGCGTCCTGTCGTTCGTGGTCGACAATTTTGTCGAGCCCTATTCGCGCGTCGCTGTGCGCAAGATGCTAGCAACGGCCAACGCCGACCTGCTTTCCTCGGTCGTCCAGGAGAACGCCTTCCGCAAGATTACTGACGGCCTCTATGTCCAGGTTGGCGGCCGGCGCGGCGGTGGTGTGCTTGAGGGGATTTTCGTTGCCGATTCGCGCAACCCGGCTTTCGAGCTCGTCTATTATGCGCGCGAAGGTGCCGTGGACGAGAAAAGCTCGGCGCTGGTCATGAAGGACGGCGAAGTCCAACGCAAACTGCCGGACGGCGGCGTGTCGATCATCAAATTCGATTCCTACGCCTTCGATCTGGCCGACATGACGAAGGCGACCCGCGAAGCGACGATACGCGCCAAGGATCGCGACCTTCCCAATCTTTTCAATCCGGATCCCAATGATTCTGTCTACCAGGGCAACCCGCTTGCCTTCACCGCCGAACTGCACCGCCGCCTGACGGAATGGACGTTCCCGCTGGTGTTCGGCCTGATCGCGCTTGTCTTCTGCAGTGATGCACGCTCGCACCGCGAGGCGCGCGTCCATCCGATGGTCAGCGCACTCGGCTCTGCCCTCGTCATCCGATGGATGACGTTCTATGCGGGCAACAGCGCCGAGGATTCCGTCTGGTTCGTTCCGTTGATGTATATCGTGCCCCTTGCGACCGGAGCGCTCGCCATTCACCAACTCGCCAGCAACCGGCGTCTCGACATTCCGATGACCTGGCAGGAAAAGCTGTCCGAGCTGATGGTTCGCCTTCGCCTCGTGCGCCCCTCATCTGACGGGAGCAACGCATCATGATTTTCACCACACTCGGCCGCTACTTTCTGACCCGTTATGCTGTCACGACCTTCTGGTTTCTGGTCGGCATTTTTTCGCTGGTCTTCATCATCGACTTCAGCGAACAGGCGAGCCGCCTGTCCAACCTTCCGCATTATTCGGTCACCGGCGCGTTGCTGATCAGCGCGTTCCGGATCCCGACCATCCTGCAACAAACCGTGCCCTTCGTGGCACTCTTCTCGGCGATGGCGGCTCTGATCTCGCTCAACCGCCGCTACGAGCTCGTGGTTACCCGCGCCGCGGGCATTTCGGTGTGGCAGTTCCTGCGCCCGTTCGTGCTTGGCGCCTTCCTGTTCGGCGTACTCGCCGTGCTTGCGCTAAACCCGCTCGCAGCCTGGGGCACGAAGAAGGAAGAGACCCTGCTTGCTGCCCTCGGGTCATCGCGCACCTCGGATGCCGGCTCGATTCCCTGGCTGCGACAGATCTATGAAGGCACCGATACGATCATCGGCGCACGCTCGGTTCAGGATGGCGGCACCACACTTCTGAACGTCACCGTCATCCACTTTGATCCACAGGGTTCGATCATTCTGAGACAGGATGCCGCCTCCGCTAAACTCGAAGATGGTTACTGGCTTCTTAATGGCGTAACGGAAACAAGCAGCGGACAGCTGCCTCGCCGTCTGCAAACGGCACAACTCCGCACGAATCTGAAGCCAGAGTTTGTTCAGGAAAGGCTTGCAAAGGCTGATTCCATTCAGTTTTTCGACCTTCCGCGGAAGATCGAGGTGGCGCGCTCCTTCGGCTTTTCCACAAACGGCATGGAAACCCAATTCCACTCCCTGTTGTCACTGCCGCTGCTGCTTGTCGCCATGACGCTGATCGCTGCGTGCGTGTCGCTGAAATTTAGCCGGTTCAACCAATCGCGCTCGGTGATTCTCGGTGGAATCCTGTCGGGCTTCGTGCTTTATGTCGTCACCGTGCTTGTCAAAGCATTCGGGAGCAGCGGTATTGTACCTCCCTTCGTTGCAGCCTGGTTGCCAGTTGTTGTAGCGATGGCGCTGGGCTCGACGATTCTTTTAAATCAGGAGGATGGCTAGTGGCGGTAGGCAACCGCAAACGTACAAAGCTGATCAACGCTGCCCTGCTCGCAGGAGTGGCGCTGCAGACACTTGCCATGGGAATGAGTGCACCCGCGCTCGCGCAGCAGACGTCGGAGCGCCTTGATTCGCTGCGCCCGAACATGCCGGAAGATGCCAAGCTGCTTCTGTCCGCCAATGAGCTTGTCTATAACAAGGACGCCGAAAAGGTCATCTTGCGCGGCAACGTGCAGATCGATTACGGCGGCTACAAGATGGTGGCCCGACAGGTCGAATACGACCAGAAATCGGGCCGCATTCATGCCACCGGTGAAATCCAGTTGATCGAGCCGGGCGGCAATGTCGTCTATGCCGAAAAGATGGACGTCACCGATGACTTCGGCAACGGCTTCATTGATGCCTTGCGGATAGAGACGACCGATCTGACACGGCTTGCTGCGACCAGCGGCGAACGGCGGAACGGCGAAGAATTCATCCTCAACGAGGCCGTTTACACCGCGTGCACGCCCTGCACGACGAAGCCCGATCACCGTTCGCTGTGGCACATCAAGGCCCAGCGCGTCGTCCAGAATGGACGTACGCGGACGGTACGGCTGGAAAACGCCCGTTTCGAGCTTTTTGGCAAGCCCATCGCCTATATTCCGGTGATGGAACTGCCTGATCATACGGTCAAGCGCAAGAGCGGCTTCCTGTTCCCGCAGTTTCAGTACACACAGAAGCTCGGCGCAGGCGTGGGCGTCCCCTACTATTGGGCGATCTCGCCCTATATGGACGCGACCGCCACCGTGACGGGCCTGAGCCGCCAAGGCTTCCTGCTCGAAGGCGAGTTTCGCCAGAGCTTCCACAACGGCCTTCACACCTTGCGCTTCGCCGGCATCAGCCAGCTCGACAAGAGCCGCTTCACGCCTGGTACGGTCGACGCGCTTGAAACGAACCGCGGCATGGTCGCTTCCAGGGGCGTATTCGAGATCAATCCGCGCTGGAGCTTCGGCTGGAACGTCCTCGTCCAATCCGACAACAACTTCGCCAAGACCTACGAACTGTCGACTTTCGACGGAACGACCTACGTCAACCAGGCGTATCTGACCGGGCTTGGCAAGCGGAACTTCTTCGACCTGCGCGCCTTCTATTTCGATATCCAGGACGCAGATCCGAACAGCATCGCTGAAAACCAGCAGCCTACCGCGCAGGTTCTGGATTATTCCTACAAGGCGCCAGAGCCGGTATTGGGAGGCGAACTTTCGGCGACGGTGAACCTCACCAACATCAAGCGAAACCGGCTTGACCTTGACGCCGTTCCAGACGTCAACAGGTACCTAGGTCTCGAGGGCACGTCGCACCGCCTCACGGCCGAACTCGAATGGAAGCGTACCTACATTGCTCCGGGCGGGTTCGTGCTGACGCCGTTGCTTGCCGCGCGCGGTGATGCGCTCGGCCTGAACATGACGGATCCGGGGCCTGGTTATGCCGGGGATTATGACAACAGCGACGCCGCGACGCGGCGGATGCTGACGGCGGGCCTCGAAGCGCGCTATCCGATCCTCTTCGTCGGCGACAACAGCAGCCACGTACTTGAGCCGATCGCCCAGATCTATGCCCGTCCCGACGAGCAGCATCCCGGTGGCCTGCCAAACGAAGATGCGCAGAGCTTTGTCTTCGACGCGACGAACCTGTTTGATCGCGACAAGTACTCCGGCTTCGACCGCATCGAAGGCGGCACGCGCGCCAACGTCGGTCTTCGCTATACCGGGACATTCGACAGCGGCTACGGCTTGCGCGGCATCGTCGGCCAATCCTACCAGCTTGGCGGTTTGAACTCGTTCGCAACGGAAGACTTGGTCCAGGCGGGAGCGAATTCGGGCCTCGAGAGCACACGGTCCGACTACGTCGCCATGTTCGGTGTCGATGCGCCGTCTGGCCTTATGGCCAGCCTTTCCGGCCGTCTCGATGAAGAGGACCTGGCGCTGCGTCGCGCCGATGCCACCGTGGGGTATCTTGGCCTTACCTGGCAGGCGGCAATGACCTATACGCGCATCGAGGCGCAGCCGCTTTACGGCTCGCTCGACAACCAGGACGAAATCCAGACCGCGGCGGCCTACAGGTTCCACGATTACTGGTCCGTCTTCGGCGCGATAACCTACGACATCAACAACGATGTCATCTCGCGCAATGGCTTCGGCATCACCTATGACGATCAAGACACGCTGTTCTCGCTCGTCTACAAGCAGGAACGCGATACCGACAACACGATTGCGAACGACTGGTCGATCGGCGCCCGCATCAGCTTCCGTACGCTTGGCGACGTCAATGTCGGCGACACGAAGTTCGAAGAGCTGGACTACTATTGATACGCTTCGATCCGAGGGGCATTCGCCACATGTTTGCCCCTCTGCCCGCTGTCGGGCCGGCCAAACGGTCTTGTCATCGTTTGGCCGCATGTATTATGCATTCCCTCCGACAAGATAGAACAACGGCGTGAGCCGGGCTGCGGATCGAAGCACCAGGCTTCGCCCGCGCGAAGGACAGGAAAAGATGATGGGCGGGAAAATGTCGATCTTGAGGACGCTTTCGGCACTGGCTTTGGCCGGCAGCCTGAGCATTGCCGTTTGCGCCAGCGCGCAAGCTGCAAGCCAGGTGACGGTAACGGTCAACAACACCGTGATCACCTCCGGCGACGTTGCCAAGCGCGTCGCCTTCCTTCGCCTGCAACGCCAGGCTGGTGGCGCAGAAGAAGCCAAGAAGCAGCTCGTCGACGAGGTGCTTAAGCGTGGCGAGATCGCGCGGATCGGCCAGTCGGTCAGTACGCAGGACGTGGACGCGGCCTATGCGCGCTTTGCAGCCGGCAACAAGCTCTCGCCGGAGCAGCTCGGCAAGATTCTCGATCAAGCCGGCGTTGGTTCCGACCATTTCAAGCAGTTCATCGCGGTGCAGATGAGCTGGCCTCGCGCCGTCAACTTCCGTTTCGGCAACTCAAGTCGCCTGCAAGGCGCTGATCTCGTCAAGCGCATGATGGAAGGCGGAGGCACCAAGCCGGTCACAACGGAATACTATCTCAAGCAGGTCATCTTCGTCATTCCGGAGAAGAAGCGCGGCGCCATCACCGGCAAGCGTCAGGCGGAAGCCAACGCAGCGCGTGGTCAGTTCCCGGGATGCGATACCGCCAAGGTTTTCGCGGCAAACTACCGTGACGTTTCTATCCGCGATCTCGGCCGCATGCTTGTCCAGCAGTTGCCGGACGAGTGGAAGCCGCTCGTCGAGAAGGCCGGCGACGGCAACACGACGGGAACACGCGTGACCGAAAAGGGCGTCGAATTCCTGGCGATCTGCAAGAAGCGCCAGGTCAATGACGACACCGCAGCCGAAATCGTCTTCCGCGCCGAGGACATCGGCAAGAAGAAGGCCGGCGGTGAAGACCCGAACAGCGAAAAGTACCTCGAAGAACTGCGCAAGAAGGCGCAGATCGTCAACAAGTAAGATCAGCGGGCAAAAATGCGTGACACGACCGGCGGGCCCCTTGCCCTGACCATGGGCGATCCTGCCGGGATCGGACTCGACCTTAGCCTGACCACCTGGCTTGGCCGCCGTGAACGCGCGACCCCGCCATTCCTTTTCATCGGTGACCCCACAGTTCTCGCGGCGCGGGCAGCATTGCTCGGGCATACGGTTGCGATCCGCGAGACCGATTGCCGGGATGCCGTCTCCATTTTTGCCGACGCCTTGCCCGTTCTGCCGGTGCGCTGCCCTTCTCCCGTCATTGCTGGCGAGGCCGATTCTGCCAACGCTCCGGCCGTAACGGGGTCGATTGACACAGCGGTACAGCTGGTCATGGATGGCGAGGCTTCAGCCGTCGTCACGAACCCGATCGCCAAGGCCGTGCTCTACGAAGCCGGCTTCCGCTTCCCCGGCCATACCGAATACCTTGCTGATCTCGCGGAGAAGGCCACCGGCGAGCCCCTGTTGCCGGTGATGATGTTGGCCGGCCCCAAGCTTCGTGCCGTGCCGGTGACCATCCACATCCCGCTGAAAGACGTGCCCGCCCAGCTCACGGCAGATCTGATCTATCGAACCTGCACCATTACCGCGGCGGATCTTCGCACGCGCTTCGGCCTCGACAGGCCGAAGCTGGCACTCGCCGGGCTCAATCCCCACGCCGGCGAAGGTGGAGCGCTGGGCGCCGAAGACGATGCCATTATCCGTCCGGTCGTCGAACGGCTGCGCGCCGAAGGCATCGATGCAACCGGGCCTCTGCCCGCCGATACGATGTTTCACGACCGCGCGCGTGCGACCTATGACGTGGCGATCTGCATGTATCACGACCAGGCGCTCATCCCCGCCAAGGCACTTGGTTTCGACGATAGCGTCAATGTCACGCTCGGCCTCCCCTTCATCCGCACGTCGCCCGATCATGGCACCGCCTTCAGCCTCGCCGGAAAGGGCATTGCCAGGGACGACAGCCTGCTCGCAGCCTTGAAGCTCGCGGCAGAACTTTCCAACAATACCGCAGGAGTTATCGTCTGATGGCCGCTCTCGACGGGCTCCCGCCGCTTCGGGATGTCATCCAACGCCATGGCCTCGACGCCAAGAAGGCGCTCGGGCAGAACTTCCTGCTCGATCTCAATCTCACACAGAAGATTGCCCGGACGGCCGGCCCGCTCGAGGACGTGACAGTCATCGAAGTCGGCCCAGGCCCGGGCGGCCTGACGCGAGCAATCCTAGCACTTGGCGCAAAGAAGGTAGTGGCGATCGAAAGGGACGCGCGCTGCCTGCCGGCGCTTGCCGAAATCTCCGGCCACTATCCGAACCGTCTCGATGTCATCGAGGGTGACGCGCTCAAGATTGACTTTGAGGAGATCACCGGTGGTGGCCCGGTCAAGATCATCGCCAACCTGCCCTATAATGTCGGCACGCAGCTTCTGGTCAATTGGCTGCTGCCAAAGACATGGCCGCCCTTCTGGCAGTCGCTGACACTGATGTTTCAGCGCGAGGTAGGCTTGAGGATCGTGGCCGACGCTGACGACGATCATTACGGGCGTCTGGGGGTTCTGTGTGGCTGGCGAACGAACGCCCGCATGGCCTTCGACGTGCCGCCGCAGGCCTTCACGCCCCCGCCCAAGGTGACATCCTCGGTCGTGCATCTGGAGCCGGTCGCCAATCCGATCCCCTGCGCGGTGTCGTCTTTGGAGAAAGTGACGCACGCCGCCTTCGGCCAGCGCCGCAAGATGCTCCGCCAGAGCCTGAAGCCGCTTGGTGGCGAAACGCTGCTGGCAAAAGCCGACATCAATCCACAGCGGCGCGCCGAAACGCTCTCCGTGGAAGAATTCTGTCGGCTGGCAAACTGCCTCTAGAGCATTTCCAGGAAAAGTGCGAAGCGGTTTTCCGTCAGGAAATGCATAAAAACAAGGAGATAGAGCGTTTCTGCGACTCCGCTTAAACCGGAAACGCTCTAGCGCATGTCGCCCGAAAGGGCGCTGCGGCTTTGCGGGAGCGGCAAACGTACCCGCGATAGCAATATCTACGGATGGCCGGCATTGCCGGCCATGCCTCCGGTCAGAACGGGTTTTCCGTCAGAAGTCCATTGACGAATTCGAA
Source organism: Ensifer sp. ENS11 (assembly GCF_014851895.1). Lineage (NCBI taxonomy): Bacteria > Pseudomonadati > Pseudomonadota > Alphaproteobacteria > Hyphomicrobiales > Rhizobiaceae > Ensifer > Ensifer sp. ENS11. The sequence goes on from NZ_JACVAN010000002.1 coordinate 267,151, forward strand.
CAGGCCCGGGCGGCGATCTCGGCGCAGGCGCTCGGCCTCGACGATGGCGCGTACCGCCGAGAAGGCGCGGTCGAGATCGTCGTTGAGAACGATATAGTCGTACTCGCGCCAGTGCTCGATTTCTGCACGTGAATTGGCCAGACGCGTGGCGATCACTTCCTCGCTGTCCTCGGCGCGACGATGCAGCCGCGATTGCAGCTCGGCCATCGACGGCGGCAGGATGAAGATCGAGACGACGTCGCCGGCCATCTTCTCCTGAAGCTGCTGTGCGCCCTGCCAGTCGATATCGAAAAGCATGTCGCGGCCTGCAGCCATCGCCGCTTCGACGGCGTCGCGCGGTGTGCCGTAGAAATTGCCGTGAACCTCAGCCCATTCCAGCAGCGAGTCGGTCGCCCGCAATGCTTCGAACTCGCGGATAGACTTGAAGTGATAGTGCCGTCCATCAATTTCGCTCGGACGGCGCTGACGCGTGGTCACGCTTACCGAAATGCTCATATCGGGATCGGCTTCCAGCAGATTGCGCGCGATCGTCGACTTTCCCGCACCCGAGGGTGAGGAAATGACCAGCATCAGCCCGCGGCGGGCGATCTTGATGGGCGAAGGGGTCGCCGGTTTCATGCGTTACTCCAGATTTTGAACCTGTTCGCGGAACTGATCGATCACCACTTTCAACTCGATGCCGGCGGCGGAGACCACTGCCGCATTCGATTTGGAACAGATCGTATTCGATTCGCGGTTAAATTCCTGTGCCAGGAAATCAAGCTTGCGGCCGACCGGCCCGCCTTTCGACAAGAGGTCGCGGGCAGCGACAATATGAGAGCCAAGCCTGTCCAGCTCCTCTCTCAAATCGGCCTTGGTCGCAAGCAGTGCCACTTCGGCATGCAGCCGGTCGCGATCGAGCGAAGAGCCGCTGCCCATCACCAGCGCCACCTGCTGCGCCAGCCTTTCGGCAATTGCCCCCGGGCTGCGCGAGGGATCATTCTCGACTGTTGCCGTCAGTGCTTCGATGCTGCCGACCTGCGCCAGCAGGATCTGACAGAGCGCCCCGCCCTCTTCGGCGCGCATGCTGCGCAGATCGCTGAGAGCAAGCTTGAGGCCCGTCATGATATCGTCGTCGAGGGACGCGCGTTGCGCTTCACTCTCCTCGGGCTCACGGAAGTCGACAATGCCTCGGATCGCCAGCAGCGTGTCGAACTTGAGCGGTGCGGGATCGACGAGGTCTCCGAGCTGTTCGCGCAAGGTCAGGACAGCCGTCAGCGCCGCCTGGTTCACCACCGCTTCGACAGCGCTCTCCGCTCCACTGACGGACAGGCTGATCTGCAGATTGCCTCTTGAGAAAAATTCTGCAGTGAGCCGGCGCACATCCGGCTCGAACCGCTCAAGTCCCTGCGGCAGGCGAAGCCTGACATCGAGGCCCTTGCCGTTGACGGAGCGCAATTCCCAGGCCCAGCGATGCCGGCCGCTGCTGCCTTCTCTCCGGGCAAAGCCGGTCATCGATTGGAGTGGCATCCTCACCTCCGTGGCATTTTCTGGAAAAGCAATAAGGCGACGGCGCGGTATCCCGCAAGGGATATCCGCGCCGTGACAAGTCCGTCCACAATGCAGGCCGTTGTTACTGAGGCTGTGCCGTCGTTGCCGCGTCCTGGGCGGCCTTTGCCGCTTCGGCTGCCTTTTCGGCTTCGACCTTGCGCCAGCGGCGAACATTGGCGTTGTGTTCATCCAATGTCACGGCAAAGACGTGGCCGCCCGTGCCGTCGGCCACGAAGTAGAGTTCCGGTGTGCGCGACGGATTGGCAACGGCTTCAAGTGCGGCGCGGCCCGGGTTGGCGATCGCCGTCGGCGGCAGGCCCTTGATGATATAGGTATTGTAGGGCGTATCCTTATCGAGGTCCGACTTCAGGATCGGCCGGTCCGCCGGTTTCCCGTCACCGCCGAAAATGCCGTAGATGATCGTCGGATCGGACTGAAGGCGCATGCCCTTGTCGAGCCGGTTGATGAAGACCGAGGCAACACGCGGGCGCTCGTCGGCGCGTCCGGTTTCCTTCTCCACGATCGACGCAAGCGTCACGAACTCCTCGACAGTCGAGACCGGGAGGTTCGGATCGCGCTTTTCCCAGATCTGGTCGACAAGCGCCTTCTGGGCAGCCGCCATCTGCTGGACGATTTCGACGCGCTTGGTGCCGCGCGTAAACTTGTAGGTGTCAGGCTTCAGCGAACCTTCGGCAGGCAGCTCCTGCGGCAGGTCGCCGACGAGGACTTCGTCATCGGACAAGCGATGGAACATCTGCTTGACGGTCAGACCTTCCGGCAGCGACACGGAATAGAGAATGGACTTGCCGGATTTCAGGAGCTGCATGATCTCCTGCATCGATGATCCAGCCTTGATCTCGTACTCGCCGGCCTTCAGTGTGTCGTTGTCCAGATAAGCCTCCGAGACGAACCGGAAGACGCGGCCATCGGTGATGATGTTGCCACGCTCGAGGCCGCTGGCGATCTCGCTGATACCGGCGCCGCTTCTGACGATGAAGTTCTTGTTGGCTTCGAGCGGGCCTGCTTTTTCGTACTGATGCATCGCATAATAGACGGTACCGGCCGCTGCGAGCGCGACGAAGACGATAACGGTCATGACGAAATTCAGGAAGATCACGACCTGGCTGCGCGCCTTGCGCGAACGCTTCGTAGGCGGCTGCGGCGCCTTCTCGGGGCGCAAGGCTTCGCTGGCCGATTTCGGAATGATCGGCCCGTTGTTCCCGGTGTCGCTGCGGCCGAATTGCGCCGCGCCGTTCTCGTTTGAGTCGCTCACGATTGTCCCGAACCCGAAATTCGCATCCTCATTCTAGCTGCCGCGGTGCGAATTTCGGCCTGGACCGTGGCAGGTATAAAACAAAACGTTTGAGCCGCAGCCATCCCCTTGGATTGGCAGTGGAATAAATGGTCTCGGCGCACCCGCCGGTCAACGGCGTTTTCGCTCGAAGACAGCCAGCATGCGCCCGGCAATAGCGATACAACAAACTGTCAGATGTGCCTTGCGCGAACATAGCCGTCAGGCAGCGCCAATCCCTGAAAAGGGCCGACACGTCCTCCTGCTACATGCTTGTAGCGAGCAATGCGGCAAAAGCAGGATCAACGGGCCAGTGACATGCATCGCCCCGTTGATAATTCGGCAATATCAAACGCCGGTGTAGCGGCGCAGAACCAGCGAAGCGTTCGTGCCGCCGAAGCCGAAGGAATTCGACAGCGCGACGTTGATTTCGCGCTGGCGCGCAACATGCGGTACGAGATCGATCTTGGTCTCGACGGAGGGATTGTCGAGGTTCAGCGTCGGCGGTGCGACGCCGTCGCGAATCGCCAGCGCCGAGAAGATCGCTTCCACAGCGCCGGCGGCGCCCAGCAGGTGGCCGATCGCCGATTTGGTCGACGACATGGAGATCTTCGAGGCATGCTCGCCGACCAGCCGCTCGACGGCGCCAAGCTCGATCGTGTCGGCCATCGTCGATGTGCCATGGGCGTTGATGTAGTCGACGTCTGCCGCCGTCAGGCCGGCGCGCTTCAGCGCCATCTGCATGCAGCGGTAGGCACCGTCGCCATCCTCGGACGGCGCGGTAATGTGGTAAGCATCGCCAGAGAGACCGTAGCCGGCGACTTCAGCATAGATCTTGGCGCCGCGCGCCTTGGCGTGTTCCAGCTCTTCAAGGATCACAATGCCGGCACCCTCGCCCATGACGAAGCCGTCGCGGTCGACATCATAGGGACGCGATGCCTTCTGCGGATCATCATTGTGCTGCGTGGATAGCGCCTTGCAGGCGGCAAAGCCGGCCAAAGAGATACGGCAGATCGGCGATTCGGCGCCACCGGCAACCATGACGTCGGCATCGCCGAGCGCGATCAGGCGGCCTGCGTCGCCGATGGCGTGGGCGCCGGTCGAACAGGCGGTGACCACAGAGTGATTGGGACCACGCAGCTTGTGGCGGATCGAGACCTGACCCGAGGCAAGGTTGATCAGACGGCCGGGAATGAAGAAGGGCGAAATGCGCCGAGGCCCCTTGTCGCGCAGCGTATAGCCGCCTTCGACAATGCCTTCGAGACCGCCGATGCCCGAACCGATCAGGACGCCGGTTGCAATCTGGTCTTCGTCGTTTTCGGGCTTCCAGCCGGCATCGGCCAGCGCCATGTCGGCAGCGGCCATCGCATAGACGATGAAGGGGTCAACCTTGCGTTGCTCCTTCGGCTCCATCCAGTCGTCGGCATTGAAGGTGTTGTTCGAGCCATCGCCGAACGGAATGCGGCACGCGATCTTCGCGGGCAGATCTTCGACTTCGAATTCCGTGACCTTGCGCGCAGCATTGTCGCCCGCGATCAGGCGCGCCCAAGTTGCCTCGGTTCCGCAACCCAAGGGAGATACCATGCCGGTACCGGTGATAACGACACGTCTCATAGTCCGCGACCCACCCTGACTGTTCAATTTCAGAGCCGGATCGGACCACGCGTGACGAACCCGATCCGTGCATCCATTTTAAGTTCTTGTAGCAACGATCAGAGGGAAATGCGGGACCGCTTTGCTGATCGAAAACCCGCGCCCAGCGCGAGACAGCCCACTTCCCCTGGGCTGATTACGGGCCGCTGAACGCGGCCCGCCAATGGCTTGATCGCAAAAGATCAGGCCTGAGCTTTTTCGATGAACTTGACGGCGTCGCCGACAGTCAGGATCGAATCCGCGGCATCATCCGGGATTTCGACGCCGAATTCTTCTTCGAATGCCATGACCAGTTCGACGGTGTCGAGCGAGTCCGCGCCGAGGTCATCGATAAAGCTTGCGCCTTCGCTGACCTTTTCGGCGTCGACGCCAAGATGATCAATAACAATTTTCTTTACGCGTTCTGCGATATCGCTCATGTCGGAGTTCCTCGACCTTCGTTTCTCTGGGCGCCTTTCTGGCACCGGTACTCTCAATAAGCCTGATAGACCAAGACGGTCCAACGGGCAATCCATCCAACCAGAACCGCGGCAAACCCAAGGCAGCCAAGGCTGCCGGACACCTGGCGGGGCCGGTCGACTGCTAACAGTCATGGCCCGATTAACACGGTTTAAGTCTGCCGCAAAGTGCGAAAATGCCTGACAATCGCTTGCTCAACATTGAATTTCAGGCATTTGGCCGGTGGTGTGCCGGAGCATTGCAGGCCAAGATCACGCCCGTTTCGCGTGCGTGGCATGCAGGCCCCGGACACCTCGTCAGATCATTGCCATGCCGCCGTTGACGTGTATGGTCTGGCCGGTGACATAGCCTGCCTCGTTCGAAGCGAGATAAACGACGGCAGATGCAATCTCGGCACCGGTGCCCATGCGCCTCATCGGGATCGCTCCCATGATGCCTTCCTTCTGCTTGTCGTTCAGCTTGCCGGTCATGGCGCTCTCGATGAAGCCGGGCGCAACGCAGTTGACCGTGACATTGCGGGTGGCGATTTCCTGGGCGAGCGACTTCGAAAAGCCGATCATGCCGGCCTTCGAGGCGCAGTAGTTGGCCTGGCCGGGATTGCCGGTGACGCCGACGATCGACGTGATGTTGACGATACGGCCGAAGCGGCGGCGCATCATCGGATGGGTCAGCTCGCGGGTCAGGCGGAACACGGCGGTCAGGTTGACCTCCAGAACATTGTCCCAGTCGACGTCGCTCATACGAACAAAAAGGCCGTCCTTGGTGATGCCGGCATTGTTGACGAGAATGTCGACGCCGCCCAGTTCAGCCTCGGCCTTTTCGCCGAGCGCCTTGACTTCGGCGCGATCGGAAAGATTGGCCGGGAACAGCTGGACACGCTCGCCGAGTTCGTTGGCAAGCGCCTCGAGCTTTTCGACGCGCGTGCCGTGAAGGCCGACGATTGCGCCCTGAGCGTGCAGCATGCGGGCGATTTCTTCGCCGATACCACCGGATGCACCGGTTACAAGAGCCTTACGGCCGGAAAGATCGAACATCGGATTGATTCCTTATAACTGGAGCACTCAGGCCAGAAGCGCCGAGAGCGCGGTGTCGATATCGGCAGGCGTGTTGACAGTAATACCGGTGACTGACTTGTCGATCCGGCGGGCAAGCCCGGTAAGAACCTTGCCGGAGCCCACTTCATAAAGCGTCGTGACGTTGTTGGCGGCGAACCATTCCACCGTCTCGCGCCAGCGAACCTGGCCGGTGACCTGCTCGACGAGAAGGCGCGCAATCTCTTCGGCGTTGCTGACGGGAGCGGCCAGGACGTTGGCGATAACGGGCACGGACGGATTGTGCTTTTCGACCTTGGCAAGCGCTTCACGCATTGCCTCGGCGGCAGGCGCCATCAGGCTCGAATGGAAGGGCGCAGAGACCGGCAGCATCAGCGCGCGCTTGGCGCCTTTTTCGGATGCAAGTGCCGCAGCCTTTTCGACGGCCGCCTTCTCGCCGGAGATCACCAGCTGACCGCCGCCATTGTCGTTGGCGATCTGGCAGGAGCCGAGAGCAGAAGCTTCGCGGCAGATCGCGTCGACGTCCGCATGCTCAAGACCGATGATGGCCGCCATCGCGCCCTTGCCAACGGGCACGGCCGCCTGCATGGCGTTGCCACGGATGCGCAGCAGGCGCGCGGTGTCGGCGATCGAGAAGGTTCCGGCGGCACAGAGCGCCGAATATTCGCCGAGCGAATGTCCGGCCACGAACGAGACTTTGCTCTTCAGATCGAGGCCTTTGGCTTCGAGCACACGGATCACCGCCATCGATACCGCCATCAGCGCCGGCTGGGCGTTCGCCGTCAGCGTCAGCGTTTCCTCGGGGCCGTTCCACATGATCTCGGAGAGTTTTTCGCCGAGCGCGTCGTCGACCTCGGCAAACACTGCCGCTGCTTCCGGAAACGCGTCCGCCAGATCCTTGCCCATGCCGACAGCCTGGCTGCCCTGGCCCGGAAACGTGAATGCAATACTCATGGGATTGTCCCTTCCCTGGTTTTCCTCTCCATTCACATTCCTGACCGGCGAGTCAAGCGCGCGGGCCCGGCTTTGCGGGCTTCAGCCGGCCTTTTGCCCTTGATCTTCGCCAATCAAGGCGTAAGTTTGCCGCGCATCGCCGCCCTGCCCGATCGACCGTCCCCTGGGCTTGCGGCCTTCACCCAATTCTGCCGCGGGCACCCCTTTCCTCCCGGGTCGAGGCTCGCCTTTCACAAGGACCATCACTGCATGCGTTACAACACGCTTGGCCGGACCGGCATCAAGGTTTCCGAAATCTGCCTGGGCACAATGACCTGGGGCTCTCAGAATTCCGAGGCTGAGGCGCACGAACAACTCGACTATGCGTTCGACAAAGGCGTGAACTTCATCGACACCGCCGAACTCTACCCGACGACCCCGCTTTCCGCCAAAACCTACGGCAATACCGAGCGCATCATCGGCGAGTGGCTGGGCGAGCGCGGCCGCCGTGACGACGTCGTTGTCGCCACCAAGGTCGCTGGCTCCGGCCGCCCCTACATCCGCAACGGCGGCCCGATCACCCCTGAGGGCATCGGCGAGGCGGTCGACGCCAGCCTCAAGCGGCTGAAGACCGAATACATCGATCTCTACCAGATCCACTGGCCGAACCGCGGCCACTACCATTTCCGCAACGCCTGGTCTTATGAGCCCGCCAAGCAGAACAAGGCCCATGTGGCCGCCGACCTGAAGGCTATCCTCGAAAAGCTCGGCGACGTGGTGAAGGCAGGCAAGGTACGCGCGATCGGCCTGTCCAACGACACCGCCTGGGGCACGATGAAGCTGATCGACATGGCGGAGCGGCACGGGCTGCCGCGCGTTGCCTCGATCCAGAACGAATACAATCTTCTCTATAGGGCCTACGACCTCGACCTTGCCGAACTCTCACACCACGAGGACGTCGGGCTGCTCGCCTATTCGCCGCTCGCCGCCGGCCTGTTGACCGGCAAGTATCTTGACGGCGCCAGGCCGACTGGGTCGCGCCTTGCGATCAACGGCGATCTCGGCGGTCGCTTCACGCCACACCAGGAACCGGCCGTCGCCGGCTACGTGGCGCTTGCCCGCGAACACGGGATCGACCCGTCGCAACTGGCGATCGCCTTCTGCCTCGCCCGCCCGTTCATGGCGTCCGTCATCATCGGCGCAACCTCGATGGATCAGTTGAAGACGGATCTCGGCGCTGCCGGAATGACGCTGTCGCAGGATGTCATGAACGGCATTCGTCGCCTGCACCGGCTCTATCCGATGCCGATCTGAGCGCGAAACAGCAGATGGCCGTGCCCCAGACGAAAGCGGAATTGCTGAACGCCATCGAGACCGAATTCGCCAAGCTCGAGCGCGAACTCGATGGCATTCCGCCGGCGGGATTCGCCGAACCATCGCTCGATGGACACGCCAAGGGCACGATGATGAGCGTCGGCGACCTCGTCGCCTACCTCACCGGTTGGGGCGAACTGGTGGTCAAATGGATCGAATGGGACGAGCAAGGTCTGCCGGTCGACTTTCCGGAAACGGGGTACAAGTGGAACGAGCTCGGTCGTCTCGCGCAGAAATTCTACGGCGACTACCGAGCGCTCCCGCCTTCGGAACTCCTGTCTCGCCTCGCGGCCAGCAAGGACGCATTGGTCGCACTGATCGAGGCGCGTGACGATCAGACCCTCTACGGACAGGCGTGGTACGGCAAATGGCCGCTCGGCCGGATGATCCAGTTCAACACGTCCTCGCCCTATGCCAATGCGCGAGGTCGTTTGCGCCAGTGGAAGAAGCTCAAGGGAGCCGCTTAAAGGGCAAAGCGTGGCGAAAAGACCGCGCAAGCCTTGCCTTTCGATGAAATATGCGTATAAGCGCGCTGTTCGAAATGCCCGGTCTTCTGGCTGGTGGCTGAACGGAGGGCCGGCTTCCTCGAGGGGAGCCGTTAGGATTGCAAGTCTTTCCGGCCTCCCGTGTCTCCGCTCTCGACCGTCTCGATACAACACTTTCTTGCCGGCTGCCTGTCAGCCAATAAGAACAGTCGTTGAGGCTTAGCCGCCGATGTCCGGGCTGATTAACGCAAGAAAGGTAAGCCACAATGGCTCTTTATGAACACGTATTCCTGGCCCGCCAGGACATCACGCCGCAGCAGGTCGACGGTCTCGTCGAGCAGTACAAGGGCGTGCTCGAAGCAAACGGCGGCAAGGTCGGTCGCGTCGAGAACTGGGGCCTCAAGTCCCTCACCTACCGCATCAAGAAGAACCGCAAGGCTCACTACGTTCTCATGGACATCGATGCTCCGGCAGCGGCCGTTCATGAAATCGAGCGCCAGATGCGCATCAACGAAGACGTCCTGCGCTACATGACGATTGCCGTCGAGAAGCACGAAGAAGGCCCGTCTGCCATGATGCAGAAGCGCGACCGCGACGACCGTCCGCGCCGCGATGGCGACCGTCCGGAGCGTGGCTTCGGTGACCGTGGTCCGCGTCCGGACCGTGGCGACCGCGAAGACCGCCCGCGTCGTCCGCGCGAAGACCGCGCTTAATCAAGAAGCTTTAGGAGATTAAAGACAATGGCTGAAGTTTCTTCCGCTCCGGTTCGCCGCCCGTTCCACCGTCGCCGCAAGACCTGCCCCTTCTCGGGCGCAAACGCTCCGCGGATCGACTACAAGGACATCCGTCTTCTGCAGCGCTACATTTCCGAGCGCGGCAAGATCGTTCCTTCCCGCATCACGGCCGTTTCCCAGAAGAAGCAGCGCGAACTCGCCCAGGCGATCAAGCGCGCCCGCTTCCTCGGCCTGCTGCCCTACGTCGTTTCGTAAGAACGGCTGACGTTCCGTTGGTCGCCTGACTCAACGGAAACCGACTCTAGGGCAAGGCGCTCCCCTTGGGTGATCGCCTTGCCCTCTCCCTTCCGCGTTGGGCGCGGATCGGAACCCGTGTGGAAACACTCGGAAATCCCATGTTGGGGTTGAGCCTTTGGCCATCCCCTAACTGCACGAAGCAGGACAGCGAACGTGAACAAGTTGAACAAGACATCGCTGCTGACCGGCGTTCTCGCCGGCTTTACCGCTGCCCTTCTGTCGATGGGCGCGAATACGCAGTCGTCGCTTGCGATCGTTCTTTATGCCGCTTCGGCGCTTCCCATTCTCATTGCCGGTCTTGGCTGGGGCAATGCGGCCGCCATCACGGCCATCGTCAGCGCCGGCGCTACTGCCGCCGCTCTGGTCTCGCCCTATTTCGCGCTGCTGATTCTCGTCGTGACGCTCATTCCGGCCGGCTGGCTCAGCCATCTCGCCAATCTGGCGCGCCCGGCCACTGAGCTCGGCGGACCTGATGGCGCGCTTGCCTGGTACCCGCTTTCCGACATTCTCAGCCACCTCGCCGGCCTGGTGACCGCGGGCATGATCATCGTCGGCTTCATCGTCGGATATGATTCTGATGTGTCCGACCGTATGGTCGACATCGTCATTCAGGCGGTGAAGGCGCAGGAACCGCTCTACAACCCCGATGCTGCGGCGATCTCCCAGATCAAGTCGATCTTCACGCTGGCGCTGCCGCTCATCCAGGGCGCCGTCTGGGTGGTGATGCTGTTTTCCGCCTATTATGTCGCCACCCGCATCGTGCAGATGTCGGGCCGGTCGCTGCGCCCCCGCGAAGACATTCCGTCGACGCTGCGCATGCACCGCAATGCGATCTTCATCTTTCTCGGCGGCCTTGTCCTGACCTTCTTGGGTGGCGCGCCTGCCACGATCGGCGCGCTGGTCTGCGGAACCTTCGGTGCAGGCTTCCTGCTCGCCGGCTTCGCATCCTTCCATTTCCGCACGCGCGGCAAGTCCTGGCGGCTTCCCGTGCTGTGGATCGCATACCTGTCGGTGCTCGTGTTCACGATCCCGGCAATCTTCTTCCTCCTCACGGGCCTGACCGATACGCGACGCACCATCGCAGTCACCCCGGTGGAAAAAAACTGACCAACGAAAACTGAACTCTGAAAGGAAACGAACATGCAAGTCATTCTTCTCGAACGTATCGCAAAGCTCGGCCAGATGGGCGAAACCGTAAAGGTTCGCGACGGCTTCGCACGCAACTACCTGCTGCCACTCGGCAAGGCACTGCGCGCCAACGCTGCTAACAAGGCCCGTTTCGAATCCGAGCGTTCGACGCTCGAAGCCCGTAACCTCGAGCGCAAGTCGGAAGCCCAGAAGGTTGCCGAGAACCTCGACGGCAAGTCCTTCATCATCGTCCGTTCCGCTGGCGAAACCGGCCAGCTCTACGGTTCGGTTGCCGCTCGCGACGTCATCGAAGTGCTGGCTGCAGAAGGCTTCAACATCGGCCGCAACCAGGTCGACCTGAACCACCCGATCAAGTCGATCGGCCTGCACAACGTCACGCTGCACCTGCATTCGGAAGTCGAAATCGCGGTTGAAGTCAACGTTGCCCGTTCGGCTGAAGAAGCTGAGCGCCAGTCAAAGGGCGAAAGCCTGACCTCGGCCGACGCCATCTACGGCGTTGACGAAGATGCCCTGAAGCCGGAAGACTTCTTCAACCCGGAAGCCGAATTCGAAGGCGAAGAAGAATAAGCCTTACAGGCCATTCTGAATGCGAAAGCCCGGATCCTTGGACCCGGGCTTTTTCTTTGCTGTCGGCTTGACTTCAGCTGTGGGCAAGCTCGGCCACAGGTGCTGCATCCTTGTCCACACGTACGACGACCGACAGGCCGGGCGACAAGAGATCGGCAAGCGGCTGGCCGGGATCGACGGCGATCCGGACGCCCACGCGCTGGGCGACCTTGGTAAAATTGCCGGTGGCGTTGTCCGGGCGGATGATGCTGAACTCGGAGCCGGCGGCAGGCGCAAAGCGCTCGATGTGCCCGGTCAGCGTGTTCCTTTGCAGCGCATCGACCGAAATGGTCACCGGCTGGCCGGCCTTCATGCCGTCGAGCTGCGTTTCCTTGAAATTCGCAAGCACCCAAACATCATGCGGCACGACGGCGAGCAATTGCGAGCCGGCGGTGACATATTGGCCGAGGCGCGCACCGATCTCGCCGAGCTTTCCGTCACGGGGAGCGACGATCCGGGTGTTTTCCAGATCGATCCGGGCCAGTTCGACGGCGGCCTCGGCGCCGGCAACGGCAGCCTGCAGACCGGCACGGGCGCCAAGCGTGGTGGCCAGTGCTTGGCGCGAAACCTCCAGCCCCGCTTCGGCCTGGTTGACGGCGGCCTGTGCCTGTTCGAACGCTGCGCGCGATTGATCGGCTTCGCTGCGTGTCGAGATGCCCTTCTCCGCCAACGGCCGGATTCGGTCCCAAGATGCGCTCGCTCTGTTGAACGCAGCCTTCGCGCTGTCCAGCTGTGCTGCGCTGGCAGCAATACCGGCCTTGGCCGACAGTTCCTGCTGACGCGAATTGGCATGCGATGCCTTCTGGGCGGCAAGTGTCGCCTCTGACTGGGCCAGTTTCTGGGCGTAGATCCGGTCGTCGATCCTGACGAGCAATTGCCCGGCCTTGACCTCCTCGTAGTCGTGCACCGGCACCTCGGCGACATAACCTGACAGTTGCGGGCTCATGACCGTCAGGTAACCCCTGACATAGGCGTTCTCCGTCATCTCGACGGAACTGGGGAACGGCGGCAGTCGCCAGGCATAGAGAACCAGGGCGAGGCCCGAGAGGCCGGCGAGCAAGACGATGATCGTGGTGGGTGAGCGCAAGGATTTCAGCATGGTCGTCAACTCTGTTCGTCAAGAAGAGAAGGCGGGTGCGGGAGGCGCAAGGCGCGCCGCGATCCGCTTGTAAAGGATATGCACCAGCAGACCGGCCAACGCGCAAAGGGCAATGCCGGACGCCAGCAGAAAGGCATCGTTGTAGGCGAGAATGTTGGCCTCGCGGGTAACCTGCTGCCCCAACAACGCCACGCCCTCGCCGTTCAGCAAGGTCCTGTCGCCGATCACCCGGCCATAGCTTGCGGCCAGCTGGCTGAGGCGCTGGGCGATGAGCGGGTTCGACATCACGATCTGCTCGGCCAGCACATTGGAATGGAACTTCTCCCGCAGGGTGACGAAGCTTCCGAAGGTCGCGGTGCCGATCAGGCCACCGATGCTTTGGGTGAACAGGAAGATGACGATGAAGCTGAGAATGTAGCTCGGCCCCTTCATCAGCGCCGCCTTGAAGCCGCTGGCCATGGCCGGCGGCAGGAACAGAGCGGTTCCGGCGGCGATCATGGCCTGGCTGATATACATCTGCTCGGGTCGTGTCAGATTGGTCGCCTGGCTGTCGATATAGGCACCGCCAGCCAGCAGGCTCAGCGCCAGAACATGCACGAACTCGGCGTGGTCAGGATTCATTAGTGCGGCGCACAAAAGGCCGCCGGCGATCGATGCGCCGAGAATGACCCAATAAAGCGTCGCGACCTGCTCGAACTGCAATCCGAGCAGCTGATAGAAGTTTGCCGCGATCGCCGACTGCTCCGAGGCGACAAGGCGAAAGACCAGCAGCACCGCGGTAAAATGCAGGATCTCCCTGGAGGCGAGCCAGCGAACGTCGATCAACGGCAGTTCACGATTGAGTTCGATCAGCACCACGCTGGTCAGCGCCACGATCGCCACAGCCAGGAGCACACCCAGCCACGGCGCTTCGAACCACCAGTAGAGCCGCCCCATGGTCAGCACGATGGCGATACAGCCGAAGCCGACAGCCACCAGCAGGTAGCTCAGAATATCGGTGCGCTGGATCACTTTGGCGTGCGGCACCGGCGTCAGCGGCAGCAGGTAGATGATCGGCAGCGCCATCAGCGCCAGGGCCATCTCGAGCGTATAGAGCCCATGCCATTGGCCGTATTCGATCAGCTTCGGCGAGATCAGCCGGGTGATCGGTGCCGAAATGGTCGTGCAGGTCAGCGCCAGGGCAAGACCGACCGTCAGCTTGCGCGCCGGCAGGAAGGCCTCCAGCATGTAGAGGAAACCGAGCGTCGACATGGGGGCCGCCGCGATGCCACTGATGAAGCGAACGACGATCGCCGACTGCAGATCGGAAACAAAGACGTTCATCAGCGAAACGATAACAAAGCCGACAATGCCGATTTCTGCGAACCGGCGCAGTCCGTATTGCGCCCGGATTTTGACGAGCGCGATCGAGAGAGAGACATTCGGCGCCATGTAGGCTGCCGAAAGCCAGGCGGCCTCGATCGAGGTGGCGGAAAGTGATCCCTGCAGCTGGGTAAGATTGGCGAGCGCCAGATTCATGCCGAGGCCCTGGGTGAGGAACAGTAGCGCCGAGCAGACGACGTAGGTCGCGGACCTGGCAACGCTCATCGGCCGTGGCACGGGCATCGTTGCGGTGGCCGTGACTTGCTGTTGTGCTGGCTCGCCAGAGGGCGCCTCCGCCTCGTCGTCGCCAAGGGCTGTCCTGTTGTCGTTTGCTGCGGGCCTTGCGGCGGCACTCATCGATGTCATTCCTTCGCCAGCGATTGAACGTTATCGGCGATGGTGCGCACGACCTTCAGCACCGCCGCGACCTCGTCTTCACCGACGCCCTGCAGCACTTCTGCCCGGATCTCGTCGGCAAGCTTCAGGATCTCGTCGGCGATGGTGCGCCCAAGTTCGGTCATGTGGATCTGCTTGGCCCTGCGATCCGACACCTCGACCCTGCGCTCGATGAAACCCTGCTTTTCCATTCCGTCCAGCAGGCGCACGATCGTCGGCGTCTCGATATCCAGTTCGTCGGCCAGTTCGCGCTGGTTCAAGCCATCCTTCTTGGTTAGCGCAAACAGCGCCCTCGCCCGAGCCAGGGTCAGGCCACGCTCCTTCACCCTGGCATCGAAGACAGCCCGCAGCTTACGATTGACCATCGACAAGGCGTCGAACAGTTCGCGATTGACGATGGGCTGATACATAGTACCTTTTCCATATTAGTAGCATGCTAATTATTCTGCTCCTATCTAATCCATCCCAAGGCAATTTTCAAGACGGCGTTTTGAGAGGGGGCAAACGGCGCTAGAATTGGCGCAGTCGCCGATTGCAGCGATTCGCGGCGTCAACGTCGTTCTTCATGCGGACTTTATTTTTTGCACTTTCGTGATGTCGGCCTGTGGATCAGTCGAACAACGGGCAAATGCGATGGGCCGCGCCACATGGTCTGCGACTGTGGCACTGCTGCACTTGACCCGCAGAGACGCAGACAGCAAACCGGGTGCACACCAGAAGAGGCAGAGACGAACGACCATGAACGACGCAGCGCGAAAGCTCGCCCCTATCGGCAAGGACCAATCGGACCAGCATTACCGCGAGGCGCCGAACAACCTTGAAGCCGAACAGGCGCTGCTCGGCGCGATCCTCGTCAACAATGATGCGTTCTATCGCGTCTCGGACTTCCTGAAGCCGGTCCACCTGTTCGAACCCCTGCATCGCCGCATCTACGAGGTTGCCGGCGACATCATCCGCATGGGCAAGACCGCCAACCCGGTGACGATCAAGACCTTCCTCAAGGCCGACGAAAAGGTCGGCGACCTGACGGTCGCGCAGTATCTTGCCCGCCTTGCCGCCGGCGCCGTCTCGATCATCAACGCCGAAGACTACGGCCGCGCAATCTACGATTTGGCGCTGCGCCGTTCGCTGATCACCATCGGCGAGGACATGGTCAATATCGCCTTTGACGCACCGCTCGACATGCCGCCGCAGGGCCAGATCGAGGACGCGGAACGGCGCCTGTTCGAGCTCGCCGAAACCGGCCGCTACGACGGCGGTTTCCAGTCCTTCAACGATGCGGTCGCGCTTGCCATCGACATGGCCGGCGCGGCGTTCGAGCGCGACGGCAGCCTGTCGGGTATTTCGACGGGCATCCTGTCGCTCGACGCCCGCATGGGCGGCCTGCAGCGCTCGGACTTGATCGTACTTGCGGGACGTCCCGGCATGGGCAAGACCTCGCTTGCCACCAACATCGCCTACAACATTGCCGCCGCCTACGACCCGGAGGTTCAGGCGGACGGTTCGTTCAAGGCCAAGAACGGCGGCGTCGTCGGCTTCTACTCGCTCGAAATGTCGTCCGAACAGCTGGCAACGCGTATCATCTCCGAGCAGACCGAAGTCTCCTCCTCGAAGATCCGCCGCGGCGACATCTCCGAAGCCGACTTCGAAAAGCTCGTCGCCTGCTCGCAGATGATGCAGAAAGTTCCGCTGTTCATCGACCAGACCGGTGGTATCTCGATCGCCCAGCTCTCCGCCCGTGCGCGCCGCCTCAAGCGCCAGCGCGGCCTCGATTGCCTGGTCGTCGACTATATTCAGCTGATGACCGGCTCGGGCAAATCGAGCGACAACCGCGTGCAGGAAATCACCCAGATCACCACCGGCCTGAAGGCACTCGGCAAGGAGCTGAACGTGCCGATCATCGCGCTGTCGCAGCTCTCCCGTCAGGTGGAAAGCCGCGAAGACAAGCGCCCCCAGCTCTCCGACCTTCGCGAATCGGGCTCGATCGAGCAGGACGCCGACGTCGTGCTCTTCGTGTTCCGTGAGGAATACTACGTGAAGAACCTCGAGCCTCGCGACGAATTCGATCCGAAGTACGACGAGTGGAAGATGAAGATGGAACAGGTGAAGGGCACGGCCGACGTGATCATCGCCAAGCAGCGTCACGGACCGACCGGCACCGTCAAGCTCGCCTTCCAGTCGGAATTCACCCGCTTTACCGATCTGGCCGATCCGTCCTTCACCCAATACGAAGAACACTGAGAAAGTCGGGGGGCGTCTTTACGCCCCCAGCAACATTCTGAAGATCGCCACGGTCACGACGCCGGCCGCGACAGCGGCGAGCAACGGCAACCGCATGGCGACGAGTGCCGTTACCACCGTAGCGATCGTTTCCGCCGGCCCGGTGACCAGCGCCGTCGGCGCGATCACCGCCATCAACACGGCCGGCGGGATCGCCTCCAGGGCCCGCTTCTGCGTTTCTCCGATCGTCACAAACCGAATGAGCACCAGGCCGCCGATGCGGGTGGCAATGGTTGCGATTGCCATGGCGACGATGGCCAGAAGCGTGTTCGGATCGACGGTCATGCGTGCACCTCCTGGCTACGGCCGGCAAGAAGCGCGACCGCAACCCCGGCAGCAGCACCAGCGGCGATGTACCAGACACCCGGCAGAAACTGATGCGTCAGCACCGCGGCAGCGGCGCTTGCGGCAAGCACAACCCCGGTCTCACGGCCTTTCCAGAAACCCATCACCAGCACGATGAAAACCGCGGGAAAGGCGAAGTCGAGCCCCGTCACCTTCGGATCGCCAAGGAAGGCCCCCAGCAACGCGCCGGCAAGGCTTGTCGTCACCCAGACGAAGTAGAACGGCACGGCGATTCCCGCGAACCAGGCGGGCGTCAGCCTGCCCTCTTTCGCGCGCATCTCCGCCATTGCCCATATCTCGTCGGCAAGCAGCAGCATCGAGGCGTATTTCGTCGGGCCTGAGAACCCCTGGAGCTTGGCGCCGAGCGACGCGCTCATCAGCACGTGCCTGACATTGACCAGCAAGGCGGAGAAAGCGAGTGCCGCCCAAGAGGCCGGATGCGTCCAGATGTCCATGGCCACGAATTGCGAGCCGCCGGCAAAAACCAGCGCGCTCATCAATGTCACCTCCGCGCCCGAAAGCCCCTTGCCGGCGGCAACTGCGCCGAAGACGAGCCCAATCGGCATGACCGCCACGATGAGCGGCGCCATCGCCATGGCTCCGGCTCGAAAGTCTGGACCGAATCCCGTGTCGCTCAATGTTCATGCCTCCCGATCGATAACGAACGGAGCACACCTAAACCGGCCCGAGCGGGGCGTATTGAACGAAAGTGATCAACCGGCGCGGAAGGCGCCGGGCGTGACGCCGGTTCGAGCCTTGAAGTGTCGGCTGAAATGCGCCTGATCGGCAAACCCGCACTGATAGGCGGTATCGACCGCCGACCAGCCGTGCCGCAGCAGTGTCTTTGCCGCCCGCACGCGCTTGTCAGTCAGGAAGGCATGCGGTGTGATGTGAAACTGGCGCCGGAAGGCGCGGATCAGATGCGCCCGGCTGAGGCCCGCGACCTTGGCCAGCTCCTCCAGGCCGATATCCTGCGCGTAGTTCTCGGTCAGATAGTCGCGCGCCCGCTGGACCGCGGACTGCTCCTTCGTTTCGACCGGCACGATGATCGTGCTGCCGTGCCGCTCGAACATGGTGGCGAGCACGCCGAACATGCGTTCCTCGGCTTCGAGCGCGCCAGTCGCGTGCTCCAGCGCCTTGTGGGCGTGATAGAAGGAGTGGGCCAGATCCGGATCGCACAGCATGCGCTTGGAAAAGGACGGCGTTCCCTTGAACGGCCGCCCGGTGACATCTTCCAGAATGTTCACCAGCAATTCGGTACTCGGATAGACCATGCGATAGCGGTAACCGCTACCACCTGGGTGACCGTCATGGATCTCGTCTGGATTGATGAGATAGAAGTCGCCGGGCCCCGCTTGCGATCGTTCGCCCCTGATCTTGCTGATCTGCGAGCCGGCCTCGATCGCGCCGATGCTGAAGGTGTCGTGCGCGTGCGGCGCAAATTCGTGCGTAATGAAAGTCGCGGTCAGGCATTCCATGCCATCGAACCGGAGGTCCCGCCAGAATCGGGTCCGCTCCGCGCCTTCCAGCGGCATGACATCGATGGCCTGTTCCTGCGAAATCGTGTGCATGTGGCGATCCTAACGTCCGCCACGACCAGCGTCTTGCATAAAAGTGCTCTTCGCCCTCGCCGCCCAACCGAATGCCGCCATCCGACAGGACGGCATTTGCGGGCAAGCGTGGTTGGCTGTATTGGTCCTTCATCGTCCACGCAGAGTGCCAGGCATGCTCAGTCCAGAATTCCTCTCCGCCTCCAACCGGCTCACGATCGACCTCAACGCATTGGCAGACAACTGGCGCTCGATGAATGCCCGCTCGGGCAAGGCCCGTGCCGCTGCGGTGCTGAAGGCGGATGCCTACGGCCTCGGCATCGACGAGGCGGCGCCAGCGCTTTACGCCGCCGGTGCCCGCGATTTCTTCGTCGCCAATGCGGAAGAAGGTGCTGACCTGCGGCCGCTGGTGCCGGAAGGCCGGATCTACATTCTGGCCGGCATGTGGCCCGGCAATGAGGTGCTGTTCTTCGACAATGATCTCGTGCCGGTGATCAACTCGGAGGAGCAGCTTGCCGTTTTCATGGCGGCGCTGTCCGAGCGCGGCGACCACCCTTGCGTGTTGCATGTCGATACCGGCATGAACCGCCTGGGGCTGTCGGTCGAAGAAGCCGTCGCTCTTGCCAACGATCCGGCCCGCCCGGCGAGCTTCTCGCCGGTCCTGATCATGAGCCACCTCGCCTGCGCCGACGATCCGGGCAACCCGCTCAATAGTTATCAGTTGCAACGCTTCCGCGAAGCCTCTGCTGCATTCGAAGGCGTTGATGCCAGCCTGGCAAACTCCGGCGGCGTGTTCCTGGGCGACGACTACCATTTCAACCTGACGCGCCCGGGCATCGCCGTCTATGGCGGCGAAGCGGTCAATGACGTCGCCAATCCGATGAAGCCGGTCGTGACGGCAGAAGCCCGCATCATTCAGGTACGCAACGTCGCCGCCGGCGGGCACGCAAGCTACGGAGCGTCTGCCCGCTTCAACCGCGACAGCCGCATCGCCACCGTCGCCGTCGGTTATGCCGATGGCTATCACCGCTCCGTCTCGGGCGGTGGCGTGACCTTGCGCCAGGCGACGCCTTCGGGCGCCTTCGGCTTTCTGCACGGCGAGAAGGTGCCGCATGTCGGCCGGGTGACGATGGACCTCAGCCTCTTCGACGTCACCGACCTGCCGGAAAACGCGGTGCGCGCCGGCGACTATATCGAGCTGTTCGGCCGGCATGTCGCACTGGACGACGTGGCGCGCGCCGGCGGCACGATCGGCTATGAGATGCTGACCAGCCTCGGCCATCGCTACGACCGCCACTATATCGGCGCGGTCTGAGCCGGCTTTCGCACCGATACTTTACAGTCCGTCGTCGAAAATCACCTTTTGTTCCGCGTTTCGCGGCATTATGTGAAGGCAAAAGTGATTCTCCGATCACCGGCAGTGCCGCCACAGACGGCACGTCGAAAGTCTCCGCACTGTGAAAGTCGTTGCCGATGGCGAAAGCCCGCACACAATTCGTCTGCCAGAACTGCGGCACCATCCATACCCGCTGGGCCGGTAAGTGCGAGGGCTGCGGCGAATGGAACACGATCATCGAGGACGACCCGACAGCCGGCATCGGCGGCGGCCCGTCCCGCGCGCCGAAGAAGGGGCGCCCGGTTGCGCTCACCACGCTATCGGGTGAAATCGAGGACGCCCCGCGCATCCAGACCGGGATATCCGAGCTCGACCGCGCCACCGGCGGCGGCTTCGTTCGCGGCTCTGCCCTCCTCATCGGCGGCGATCCCGGCATCGGTAAATCGACAGTGCTGATGCAGGCGGCAGCGGCCCTTGCGCGCCAGAAACACCGTGTCATCTATGTCTCGGGTGAAGAGGCCGTGGCCCAGGTGCGCCTTCGCGCCCAACGGCTGGGTGCTGCCGACAGCGACGTGCTGCTGGCAGCTGAAACCAACGTCGAGGACATTCTCGCGACGCTTGCCGAGGGCAAGCGCCCCGATCTCGTCATCATCGACTCGATCCAGACACTCTGGAGCGACATCGTCGATTCGGCGCCCGGCACGGTGACCCAGGTGCGGACCGGCGTGCAGGCGATGATCCGCTTTGCTAAGCAGACGGGAACCGCCGTCGTGCTCGTCGGCCACGTCACCAAGGAAGGCCAGATCGCCGGTCCCCGCGTGGTCGAGCACATGGTCGATGCCGTGCTCTATTTCGAAGGCGACCGCGGCCATCACTACCGCATCTTGAGAACAGTGAAGAACCGCTTCGGGCCGACGGACGAGATCGGCGTCTTCGAGATGTCGGACAAGGGTCTGCGCGAGGTCGCCAATCCATCGGAACTGTTCCTCGGCGAGCGCAACGAAAAATCGCCGGGGGCCGCCGTCTTTGCCGGCATGGAGGGAACACGGCCGATCCTGGTTGAGGTGCAGGCGCTGGTGGCGCCGACCTCGCTCGGCACGCCGCGCCGTGCCATCGTCGGCTGGGACTCCGCCCGCCTCTCGATGATCCTTGCGGTGCTTGAAGCCCATTGCGGCGTGCGGCTCGGGCAGCACGACGTCTACCTCAACATCGCCGGCGGCTACCGAATTTCCGAGCCTGCCGCCGACTTGGCTGTGGCTTCCGCACTGGTTTCGTCGCTTGCCGGGCTTGCCCTTCCGGCTGATTGCGTCTATTTCGGCGAAGTCAGCTTGTCGGGCGCCATCCGGCCGGTTGCGCATACCGCTCAACGCCTCAAGGAAGCCGAGAAGCTCGGTTTCTCGCAGGCTGTTCTGCCAGCTGCCTCGACCGAATTGCCGAAGAACGGCAATGGCCGGTGGAGCGAGTTGGAAAGCCTGCCGGATCTGGTGGCGCGCATCGCGGGATCGCGAAACGCCTTGAGACCGGCAGAGGATGCAGATTGAAGGTGCGGGTGCTGCAAGCGGCTCCACGGGACGCCTTCTGAGCAGGCTCATAACAATGCCCTGAACATCAGGCAGGGCCGACGGCGGATAGGCTTGAGGAGACCCGGACGAACCGGGTTCGGAGTAAGGACAAAATGCCCATTACAATTCTCGACGGTATCGTTCTCGGCGTCGCGCTGTTTTCAGCAATCCTGGCAATGGTCCGAGGCTTCTCACGCGAAGTCCTGTCGGTTGCCAGCTGGGTTGGCGCGGCGGCGGCGGCCTACTTCCTCTACCCGCACCTCCTGCCCTATGCCAAGCAGTATACCAGCAGCGACACGGTCGCGCTGATCGGCTCGGCGGCAGTGATCTTCCTGGTTGCGCTGATCATCATTTCCTTCATCACCATGCGCGTCGCCGATTTCATCATCGACAGCCGCATCGGCGCGCTCGACCGCACGCTGGGCTTTCTCTTCGGCGCCGCGCGCGGCATCCTGCTCGTGGTCGTCGCCATGCTGTTCTTCAACTGGCTGGTCGCTCCGCAGCAGCAGCCGGGTTGGGTCACGCAGGCGAAGTCCAAGCCGCTTCTCGACAATCTCGGCAACAAGCTGATCGCGCTTCTGCCCGAGGAAGCCGACGCCACCATCCTCGACCGCCTGCGCGGCAAGGACACGACCGGCGAAGGCGAAGGCGAGACCCCGGCCGGCACGCCCGGACAGGCACCGTCGGGTTCGCCCGACCAGGCGCCCGTTGACGACGCCCCGGCCACCAACGGCTGAGACATGGAAGAACTGCCGACAAAGCCCGCTGCGCGGGCTTTGTCCTTTTGGGAATAACGCTTGTGTCCGTTTTCAGCTAAGATCGCTTGAAGACGGCGGGCCTGATCACGATATGCGCACCGGCACGGAGCAAAGGCGACTGTGATGACCGATCTGAGATCCACGGAAATCCATGACGAACTCGATGGCGATACCCTGCACGAAGAGTGCGGCGTCTTCGGCATCCTGGGGCACCCGGATGCGGCGGCGCTGACGGCGCTCGGCCTGCATGCGCTCCAGCATCGCGGCCAGGAGGCCGCCGGTATCGTCACCTTCGACGGCAAGCAGTTCTGCACCGAAAAGCGCATGGGTCTCGTCGGCGATCACTACACCGATCCCGCAACGCTCGCGAAGCTCCCGGGCTTCATGTCCATCGGCCACACGCGCTACTCGACGACAGGCGAAGTGGCGCTGCGCAACGTCCAGCCGCTCTTTGCCGAGCTGCATGAAGGCGGCATCGCGATTGCCCATAACGGCAACTTCACCAACGGCCTGACGCTGCGCCGCCAGATCATCTCGGACGGCGCCATCTGTCAGTCGACCTCCGACACCGAAGTTGTCCTCCACCTCATCGCCCGCTCCAAGCACGCTTCGACCACCGACCGCTTCGCCGATGCGATCGCGCAGGTCGAGGGCGGCTACTCGATGCTGGCGCTGACACGCACCAAGCTGATCGCCGCCCGCGACCCGCACGGCATCCGCCCGCTCGTCATGGGCGACCTCGACGGCAAGCCGATCTTCTGCTCGGAAACCTGCGCACTCGACATCATCGGCGCCAAGTTCGTGCGCGACGTGGAGAATGGCGAAATCATCATCTGCGAGATCCAGCCCGACGGCTCGATCTCGATCGATTCGCGCAAGCCGCTGGCTCCGCAACCGGAGCGGCTCTGCCTGTTCGAAT
This sequence comes from Ensifer sp. ENS11, assembly GCF_014851895.1. Classification (NCBI taxonomy): domain Bacteria; kingdom Pseudomonadati; phylum Pseudomonadota; class Alphaproteobacteria; order Hyphomicrobiales; family Rhizobiaceae; genus Ensifer; species Ensifer sp. ENS11. Next base: position 290,321 of record NZ_JACVAN010000002.1, read on the forward strand.
ACGTCTATTTCGCCCGTCCGGATTCGGTCGTCGGCGGCCGCAACGTCTATGTGGCGCGCAAGAACATGGGCCAGAACCTGGCCAAGGAAGCCCCTGTCGAGGCCGATGTCGTCGTCCCGGTTCCCGATGGCGGTACGCCCGCCGCAATCGGCTACGCACAGCAGAGCGGCATTCCCTTCGAGCTCGGCATCATCCGCAACCATTATGTCGGCCGGACCTTCATCGAGCCGACGCAGCAGATCCGCGCCTTCGGCGTCAAGCTGAAGCACTCGGCGAACCGCGCGATGATCGAGGGCAAGCGCGTCGTGCTCGTCGACGATTCGATCGTTCGCGGCACCACCTCGGTCAAGATCGTGCAGATGATCCGCGATGCCGGTGCACGCGAAGTGCATGTGCGTGTTGCCAGCCCGATGATCTTCCATCCGGACTTCTACGGCATCGACACGCCGGACCGCGACAAGCTGCTCGCCAACCAGCATGCCGACCTTGCGTCCATGTGCCGCTTCATTGGCGCGGACTCGCTCGAGTTCCTGTCGATCGACGGCCTCTACGAGGCTGTGGGCGGCATCAAGCGCGATCTCAAGTCGCCGCAGTTCACCGATCACTATTTCACCGGGGACTATCCGACCCGCCTTCTCGACCAGGAAGGCGCCAGCAATGTCCGCAAACTCTCGGTTCTCGCCAGCAACGGATAATCAGACAATAAAATGACGATCAATTTGAAAGACCGGGTCGCCGTCGTCACCGGCGCATCGCGCGGTATCGGCTATTTCACGGCCCTCGAACTCGCCAAGGCTGGCGCCCACGTCGTCGCCTGCGCCCGCACCGTCGGTGGCCTCGAAGAGCTGGATGACGCGATCAAGGCGGTCGGCGGCTCGGCAACGCTCGTTCCGTTCGATCTCGCCGACATGGCTGCGATCGACAAGCTCGGCGGCGCGATCAACGAGCGCTGGGGCAAACTCGACATCATGGTCGCCAATGCCGGCGTGCTCGGCACCATCTCGCCGATCGGCCATGTCGAGGCCAAGGTGTTCGAGAAGGTGATGAACATCAACGTCAATGCCACCTGGCGCCTGATCCGCACGCTCGAGCCGTTGCTCATCAAGTCCGATGCCGGACGTGCGCTCATTCTCTCCTCTAGCGCTGCCCACAAGTGCAAGCCGTTCTGGGGCCCCTACTCTGCCTCCAAGGCCGCCGTCGAAGCGCTCGCCCGCACATGGGCCGGAGAGACACAGCGACTACCGCTGCGCATCCTCAGCGTCGATCCGGGCGCAACCCGCACCGCGATGCGCGCCCAGGCGATGCCCGGTGAAGATCCGGAGACCGTGCCGCACCCCTCCGAGGTCGCGGCGGAGCTTCTGCCACTGGTCGGCCCGGACCAGACCGAGACCGGCAAGCTTTACATCGTTCGCGAAAAGAAGATCGTCGACTACCGCCTGCCGGAGTGACGTCACCACAAAGCCGAGATCAAAAAGGCCACCGTGTTTCCACGGTGGCCTTTTTATTTTGCGCTGACATTCAGCGTTAATGCGCGCCGCGATCTCTACTGCATGTGCAGCAATTCAAAGCGCTACAGCGCCGCGCGTCTAATAAGATGCGCGGCGCTGTAGGATTCGCTTACCGCGCTTTAAGCTCTCGTTTTGCGCATGTTGTTATCGCAAAACCGCCGCGCACTTTTGCGACATGCTTCAGTCGACCTTGTCGCCCGGCAGGCCGTCGCCGCCATGGGCGGGATGGGCGGGCCAGTCGCCGCCATACTTGCGCTGCCACGAGCGCGCGCCGAACGGCAGCGTGATCAGGTAGCCAAGCGCCGTCACCGCCATTGTCTCCCAGGTGTAGGTCATCAGCGTCGCGACATAAAAGACGACGACGAGAATGACCGGCAGGACGAGATCGCGGCGAACGCGGCTGTTTTCCGACTTGCCCGACCAGACCGGCAGACGGCTGACCAGCAGGAAGGCAATCAGCACGGTGTAGCCCGATGCGATCAGCGCGAAGGTGCGCTCAGGTGCCAAGCCCAGCAGGCCGAGATAGACCGGCAGCAGCACCAGCATGGCACCCGCCGGCGCAGGCACGCCGACGAAATACTCCGACTGCCACGCTGCCTTGGACTGGCGCTCGGCCATGACGTTGAAGCGGGCCAATCGCAGGCCGCAGGCGATCGCGTAGATCAACGCCGCAATCCAGCCGATCGAGCGGGCCTGATCCAGGATGAAGACGTAGAGAACGAGCGCCGGCGCCACGCCGAAGTTGATGATATCGGCGAGGGAGTCCATCTGGCCGCCGAAGTTCGACGTCGCCTTCAGCAGGCGCGCGACGCGACCGTCGATACCGTCGAGAAAGGCCGCAAGCAACACCATGGCAACGGCGAGCTCGATGCGGTTTTCGAAGGCGAGCCGAATGCCGGAGAGACCTGCGCAGATCGCCAGCACGGTGATCATGTTCGGGATCATCAGGCGCAGCGGTATCTCGCGCAGTCGAGGGCCGCGACCGGTATCGCTTGAACCGTTCGCCTCGCCCGCGACTTTCGGCGGTTCGGCTGGGTTTTCCTGTTGAGGACCTTCCATAGGGGCTCCTTATGCGCGACGGCTGATGACCGGGCCCTTGGCCGAGCCGAATTCGGCAAGCACGGTTTCACCGGCAATCGCGGTCTGGCCGAGGCTGACGCGGGGCTCGACACCATCAGGCAGGAAAACGTCGAGGCGCGAGCCGAACCGGATGAGGCCGAAACGCTCACCGGCGTCGAGCGAGCCGTTTTCATACTTCCAGCAGATGATGCGGCGGGCAACCAGACCGGCGATCTGTACGACGCCGATTTCACCATGCTTCGTCTGGATGACGAGGCCGTTGCGTTCGTTCTCGTGGCTGGCCTTGTCGAGTTCGGCGTTGACGAACTTGCCGGCGCGGTAGGCGATGCGGCTGATGGTGCCGGTCATCGGCGCACGGTTCACGTGGCAGTTGAAGACGTTCATGAAGACCGAGATGCGCAGCATCGGTTCGGAACCAAGACCCAGCTCTTCCGGCGGCGTCACCATGGCAATCGACGAAACGCGGCCATCGGCCGGGCTGATCACCAGATCGTCGTCGATCGGCGTCATGCGCTCGGGGTCACGGAAGAAATAGGCGCACCAGGCGGTGAGCAGGAAGCCGATCCACATCAGCGGCTCCCACAGCAAGCCCAGCACCAGCGACGCGACGAAGAAGATCGCGATGAAGCGATAGCCTTCCTTGTGCACCGGGACCAGCGTGTTGCGCACCGTATTGACCAAGCTCATGAACTCTACTCCAAATTTGCTGTGGAACGTGACCTAGCGCGAAATGCCGCCCGCGGCAACGCTGCCCGCCCGACAGCGACAAAACGCGTCGCGATCAGCGACAAGACATGGCCGTCATAGGGCCGGCTCGCCACGCGTGACGATACCGAGGTCGTCGCTCTCGCGCACACGCTTCAATTGTTCTTCCGCCTGGGTCGCCTCGCGCTGGCGGCTCCACATGGAAGCATAAAGTCCGTCGCGATCGATCAGTTCCCCGTGCGTGCCGCGCTCGGCGATGACGCCATCCTTGAGCACGATGATCTCATCGGCATTGATGACCGTCGAAAGCCGGTGGGCGATAACCAGTGTCGTGCGGTTGCGGGAAACCACGTCGAGCGCCGACTGGATTTCCTGTTCCGTGCGCGTGTCGAGCGCGGAAGTTGCCTCATCGAGGATGAGGATCGGCGGTGCCTTCAGGATCGTACGGGCGATGGCGACACGCTGCTTCTCGCCGCCCGAAAGCTTGAGGCCGCGCTCGCCGACCATTGCCTGAAACCCTTCGGGAAGCGACTGGATGAAGGTCGCGATCTGTGCCGCCTCAGCCGCAGCGACAACCTCCTCCTCGGTTGCCGAAACGCGTCCGTAGCGGATGTTGTAGGCGATGGTATCGTTGAACAGCACGGTGTCCTGCGGCACCATGCCGATCACGGCGCGCAGGCTCTTCTGTGTCACACCGCGCACGTCCTGCCCGTCGATAGTGATCGTGCCCTGTTGCACGTCGTAGAAGCGATAAAGAAGCCGCGACAGCGTCGACTTGCCGGCCCCCGACGGGCCGACGACGGCAACGGTCTTGCCGGCAGGCACCTCGAAGCTGATGCCTTTCAGGATCGGTCGCGCTGCATCATAGGCAAAGTGCACGTCCTTGAAGGCGATGGCGCCGTTTGCAATGGCGAGCTGCCGCGCATCCGGGCGGTCGACCACTTCGGCTTCGACGTCGAGCAGATCGAACATGTGTTCGATGTCGGTCAGCCCCTGGCGGATTTCGCGATAGACGAAGCCGATGAAATTGAGCGGAATGGCCAGCTGGATCAGCATGGCGTTGATGAAGACGAAGTCCCCGAGCGTCTGCTCGCCGCGCTGCACCGCGAGCGCGGACATGACCATCATGACTGCCGTGCCAGCGCCAAAGATCATCGCCTGGCCGAAGTTGAGCCAGCCGAGCGAGGTCCAGACCTGGGTCGCCGCCTTCTCATAGCGCTCCATGGATCTGTCGAAGCGCTTGGCTTCCATTTCTTCGTTGCCGAAATACTTGACGGTCTCGAAGTTCAAGAGCGAGTCGATCGCCTTGGTGTTGGCGTCGGTGTCGCTGTCGTTCATGGAGCGGCGGATGGCGATGCGCCAGTCGCTCGCCTTGACCGTAAACCAGATATAGAGCCAGACGGTGATGGCCGTGACCAGCAGGTAGCTGAAACCGTAGCCCCACCAGAAGATCACGGCGGTCAGCAAAAATTCGATCAGCGTCGGTACACTGTTCAGAATGGTGAAGCGAACGATGGTCTCGATGCCCTTGGTGCCGCGCTCGATCACGCGCGACAGGCCGCCGGTGCGTCGCTCGAGATGAAAGCGCAGCGACAACTGGTGCATATGCACGAAGGTCTTGTAGGCGAGTTGCCGGACCGCATGCTGCCCGACGCTGGCAAACAGCGCGTCGCGCAACTGGTTGAGCCCCGCCTGCAGCAAACGCGCGAGGTTATAGGCAAGCACCAGCATGACTGCGCCGCCCAGGAACTGCGGCAGGAAGCCCAGTGCATCCGGCTTGTTGTTCAGCGCATCCGTCGCCCACTTGAAGAAATAAGGAACGAGGATGAGGACGACCTTGGCAATCACCAGGATGATCGTCGCCCAGACGACTCGAAGCTTCAGATCAGCCCGATCTGAAGGCCACATGTAGGGCCACAGGTTGACGATGGTTCGAAACGGGTTGCTCGTATCGGCGGAAATCGTCTTCGTCTGGTTCTGAGGTGCCACGTCTTGATCCGCCTTCACTCTTTCGCACGCCCGGGCGGACGGTCATGCCAATCCACCGGCGTCGCGCAGTTGCGGCTCCGCGCCTCGAACCTTTGGGCAAGGACATCGGGGCACATCATCGCCATCCAATGAAAAGCGGCGTCTCGTTGAAGACGCCGCCTTCTTTGACAAATAGGTCTCCGTCGACACTGCCGCAATGCGATGATGTCGATGAACAGCCTATTGCTCGTGTTTCATGTGCTTCTTGTGAATTTCGCGCGATTCTTCATCGGAAAGTGCCTGATCGGGAACGCCGAAGACCTGGCCAGGGCGGATGCGATCGGGGTTTTCGATCTGTGCCTGGTTGGCGAGGTAGATCGTGGTGTAGCGAACACCCGCGCCATAGACACGCCGTGAGATCTGCCAGAGCGTATCACCGCGACGGATGATCACGGAACTCTTGCTTTCCTTCAGCGGCGCCTGCTCCACCGTTGCCGGCTGAGCCTGGGTTTCAGTCGAGGCCATGGAAGGCTGCGCAGCGGCGACGTCATTGGTGATCGAGCTGCCGGCACCCTTGACCTTCGACGCGCCGGAAGCCTCGGCGATCTCGCCCGATGCGATGGTGTTGGCAACCGCCGGCGTGACACTGCCGCGTTCAGCAAGGATTGCACCGACCGAGGCTTCGACCTTGGTTAGGGCCGCAGCGACACTTGAGGCATCCTGCGGGGCCTCCTTCAGCACGGCCAGCGCATCGGCAGCAGCCTTTGCTGTCCGGGCGACCTCGCCTGCGAGCGCCTGATCGGAATTGTCGGCGAGCCTGAAATCGGCCAGCGACTTCAGTGCGAATTCGCTTGCTGAGCGTGCTGCCGCGAGTTGCTCGCCCGTCGGCACCTTGCCATTGGAGAAAAGCCCCTTCAGCAGCGCGAGCGCCTTGCCGGCTTCGGCACGCAGCCCGTCGAGGCCGGCTGTCGCGGCGGCCGAAACCGGGCCGGCAACAGCTGCGACCTGGCTACCGGCCGGGCGGTCGAACGGCACCGATGCGCGCATGACGACCTTGCTTGCGTCCTCGCTCAACATGTCTGCACGGATGATGTGGCTGCCGACCGCAAGGTCGATCTGACCGTCTACGACAAAGTGGCCCTTGTCATCCGCCTTCATTTCGCCGAGCAGCTTGTCGTCCGCGTAGATGCGAACGACGGCACCGGGCTTTGCGCTACCGGCGACGAACATCTTGGCGCCCTCGATCTCGACGGCGGTGACCTGCAGCCCTGCAGCGCCGTTTGGCTTTGCCGCCGTTGCGTCGCTCGTCGTCTGCGGCGTTGCAGACGCCACATCGGCGGATGTCGCCGCGGCCGGCTGCGAAGCAGGCGCGTCAGCCGTCTGCGCAACGCCCGCCAGCGCGTCAGGCGTGGTGAGCAGCCGGCTGGCAGTGCCGGGCTTAGAGACCATGGCAAGCAATTGGCCGGTCGGGTCCTTTGGAACGGAAACCGTTGCGACTTCTTGCGAATTCTTGGCAACGCCGTCTTCGCCGACCGCGCGCAGGGTCAGCTGGTAGTCCCCGGCCGGAAGCGGCTTGTCGAAGACGGCGGCGAAATCGCCGGTCACGCCGACATCAGCCGTTCCGACGATCGTCGCGCCGTTGAGGATTTCCAGCTTGGAACCGGGTGCGGCGTGGCCGGCAACAACGGTCGAACCATCGGGCTCGACGCGCAGCACGTCAAAACCGGGAATAGATGCATCCTCGACCGGTGATTTCGCGTCAGCGGCGCTTGCCGCCTGTTGCGGCTCCGCCATTTTGCTGGCGTCATCGGACTTCGCCGAGTCCGAAGTGGGCTGAGGCCCGCCGGTCGACGATGCCGCGTCACCGGTTTGGGCCGGAGCGTTTGCCGTGCCATCGGCCGAGGCTTCCTTGCCGTCACGCAAATTCGGTTGAACTACAAAAACCATCAACGCTGTTGCTGCCGCAAGGACAGTAAGGGCCACCCAGCCGGCCTTGTTCTTGATCATGCCACTCTCCACAGGAGCGGAGCGACGCTCCGCGCATGCCCTCTCATCGGCCTAAGGCGCGGGGCTTGCGCGGTCATTATAGCGCAACTGCGAGCTACCCGCCCAATTTCTTCAATCGATCCCTGAAATTGCTAGCGTTTCCTAGTGTAGCAGACAAGCAGCCGCCCCTGCTGCAGGCGCCGCGAACCAAGCTTTCCCCTCATTTTTCTTGACCCTTGCTGCGCTGCAATGCTTTTTGACCGGATGAGCACTGAAACCAGCACGATTCGATCCATCTGCGTCTACTGTGGTTCGCAGCCCGGGCGCGACCCGATTTACATGGAAGCCGGCCGCGCGCTCGGCCGCTCGATCGCCGACCATGGCCTGCGTCTGGTCTATGGCGGCGGCACGCGCGGCATCATGGGAGCGGTCGCCAGCGGCGTGCTTTCCAATGGCGGCGAGGTCACCGGCATCATCCCGGAATTCCTGATGGACAAGGAAGCGACGCGCCATTCGCTCGGCCAGCTCAACGAACTGATCGTCACCGCCGACATGCATGAGCGCAAGCACACCATGTTCGAGCGGGCGGACGCCTTTGTCGCCCTGCCGGGCGGCATCGGCACGCTGGAAGAGATCGTCGAGATCATGACCTGGGCGCAGCTCGGTCGTCACCGCAAGCCGATGGTCTTCGGCAACATGAACGATTTCTGGAAGCCGATGCTGGACCTGCTGCAGCACATGCGCGCTGAAGGCTTCGTTCACACGGCCCACCTCGTCCAGCCGCTTGTCGTCGACAAGGCCGAGGACATCGTGCCGGCGATCCTTGCGGCCGCTAGCGGCGCAAACGGCCGCGAAGGCGAAGCCGAGATCATCTCCCGCCTTTAGGCCTGTGTTACACCCCCAAAATCAGAAAAGGCGCGCCTGACGGACGCGCCTTTTTCCATTCTTGCCTACTGCATGTTTCCTTAAATCACATTCGATTTAAGGATAAAAACATGCAGCAATTCAAAGTGCTACAGCGGCCTTTGCGCGTCTAACACGACGCGCGGCGCTGTAGTGTCTTATTCGGCCGGGCTGACCTGTTCGGCGCGACGGGCGCGGCTCTGTGCCAGCATGGCGCCGGAATAAATAACCAATGCGGCCCAGATCAGTGCGAAGGCGATCAGCTTTGCGGTGCCGAAAGGCTCGTGGAAGACGAAGACGGCAATCAGGAAGATCATCGTCGGCGCGATATACTGCATGATGCCGATGGTCGACAGCCGCAGCAGCTTGGCGCCATTGGCATAGATCATCAGCGGGATCGCGGTGACAATGCCGCAGGACATCAGCCACAGCACGTCAGTCATGCCCGTGTCGCCGAAGTGCCCTTGGCCGGTCGCCTCGAGCCAGATGATGTAGCCGATCGCTGGAACGCTGAGCAGCAGCACTTCGAGGAAGAAGCCCTGGTTCGGCCCGATCGGCAGCGTCTTGCGGAAAAAGGCGTAGAAGCCCCAGGAGAGGCAGAGCCCGATCGACACCCAGGGCAGACCGCCGGCATCGAAGGCGAGTACGCCAACGGCGGCAGCGGCCAGCGCGATCGCCACCATCTGCGCCGGGCTTGGCTTTTCCTTCAGCAACAGAGCGCCGAGGAAAATCGAGAAAAGCGGATTGATGTAATAGCCGAGCGCCGTCTCGATCGCGCGACCAGCACCGATCGCCCAGACATAGATACCCCAGTTGATGGTGATGAGCACGGCAGTGAGAGCCGCCATGCGCAACATGCGCGGTGAACGAAGGGCGACCTTGACGTCTTCCGTGCGCCCAAGCCACACCAGCACGAGGCCCGCGAGCGGAACCGACCAGACGATGCGGTGCGCAACCACTTCCGGCGCCGGGATATGGGCGATCGCCTTCATGAAGAAAGGCAGGAATCCCCAGAGCAGATAGGCCGTGAGCGCAAAGGCGAAGCCCTTGGCGGAATCGGTGTTTTCTGCGGGTACTTTCGCGTTCGGCTCGGCCATGACATTTTTCCTGATGTAGTCGCCGGAGGCTGTCTTGGCGATGACGCCCGCTCCGGTCGCAATCGAAGGTGCAGCCTTACCGGCCGACGAACCCTTCCATGGGGCGTCGTACTCCAATGACCATCAATGCACCAATTCATTTCCGTGAACGGATGGTGAATTTTGCTCATACTTTAGGCAAGAGCAACGACGCCCAGCGGGGTGCCTATGCTCTCCCTCACCTGAAGCAGGCGCTTACTCGGCGGCGATCAGTCCGACATGGTCGCGATTCTTCAACAGCTTGAAAATGATACTGTCCATCAACGCCTGGAACGAGGCATCTATGATGTTGTCGGAGACGCCGACCGTCCACCAGCGCGCGCCCGTGCCATCGGTCGATTCGATCAGAACGCGCGTGATCGCCTCGGTCCCGCCGTTGAGGATACGGACCTTGTAGTCCGCAAGCTCCAGGTCTTCGATCTCCGACTGGTATTTGCCGAGGTCCTTGCGCAGGGCCAGATCGAGCGCATTGACCGGCCCGTGGCCTTCGGCCACCGACATCATGGTTTCGCCATCGACGACGACCCTGACGACCGCTTCCGACACGGTTTTCAGATGACCGTTGGCGTCGAACCGACGTTCGACCATCACCCGGAAGCTTTCGACGTGGAAGAAATCCGGCACCGTCCCGAGGATGCGGCTGGCCAGCAGCGCGAAACTCGCATCGGCGCCCTCATAGGCATAACCGGTCGCCTCGCGCTCCTTGACGATCGCGATCAGCTTGTCGAGCTTGGGATCGTCTTTGCCAACCACGATCCCCCGCCGCTTCAGCGCGTTGATGAAGTTCGCCTTGCCGCCCTGGTCGGACACCATGACCTTGCGCAGATTGCCGACACTTTCAGGGGCGATGTGCTCGTAGGTGCGTGGATCCTTCAGAAGCGCCGAGGCGTGAATGCCGGCCTTGGTGGCAAAGGCCGAGGCACCGACATAGGGCGCCTGCATGTCCGGCGAGCGGTTCAATAGTTCGTCGAAAGCATGCGAGAGCTTCGTCAGTTCCTGCAGGCGGTCGGAATCGATCGCCGTTTCGAACCTGCTGGAATAGATCTCTTTCAGCGCGAGGGTGGGGATAAGCGTCACCAGATTGGCGTTGCCGCACCGCTCGCCGATGCCGTTCAGCGTTCCCTGTATCTGGCGGACGCCGGCCTCGACGGCTGCAAGCGAATTGGCTATCGCCTGCCCCGTGTCGTTATGGGCGTGGATGCCGAGACTGGCGCCGGGCACACCGGCGGCGATAACAGCCGAAACGATCTCGCGCACCTCGTGCGGCTGGGTGCCGCCATTGGTATCACAAAGCACGATCCAGCGTGCGCCCGCTTCGAAGGCAGTCTGCGCACAGGCAAGCGCATAGGCGCGGTTCGCCTTGTAGCCGTCGAAGAAATGCTCGCAGTCGACCATGGCCTCGCGGCCGGCGCCGACAACGGCTGCGACGGAAGCCCGGATGTTGTCGAGGTTTTCCTCGTTGGAACAGCCGAGCGCCACCGCCACGTGGTAATCCCAGCTCTTGGCCACGAGACAGATCGCGTCGGTGTTTGCTTCGAGCAGGGCGGCAAGGCCCGGGTCGTTCGAGGCGGAAACGCCAGCGCGCTTGGTCATGCCGAAGGCGACGAAGGAGGCCTTCTTCGTGCGCTTGCGCTTGAAGAACTCCGTATCGGTCGGGTTTGCCCCGGGATAGCCGCCTTCGACATAGTCCATGCCGAAATCGTCGAGCAGGGTGGTAATCGCGATCTTGTCCTCGACGGAAAAGTCGATGCCGGGCGTCTGCTGCCCGTCCCGTAGCGTCGTGTCGAAGAGGTAGATGCGTTCCCTGGTCATGGCTCGTTTCCAATAATGCTCAGTCGTTATTCGGTCTTGCCGGCGAATTTGTCAGTGGCGCGGATCAACCGGTCGAGGATACCGGGTTCGGAATAGGCGTGCCCTGCCCCCTCGATCAGGTGGAACTCAGCCTCGGGCCAGGCCTTGTGCAACTGCCAGGCATATTTTGCCGGGCATGGCATGTCGTAGCGGCCCTGGACGATCACGCCGGGGATGCCATGCAGACGATGGGCATCCCGCAGCAATTGGCCGTCGTCCATCCAGCCGGCATTGACGAAGAAGTGGTTCTCGATGCGCGCGAAGGCATCGGCAAACTCGTCCTCCTCAAAACGGCCGCTGGTCGACAGTTCCGGAAGCAGCGTGATCGTCTCACCTTCCCATATGCTCCAGCTCCGGGCAGCTGCCAAACGCGTCGCCCTGTCGTCGCTGGTCAGGCGCCGGTGATAGGCACGCATCATCTCGTGCCGCTCATTCTCCGGGATCGGCGCGATGAACCGCTCCCATTTGTCCGGAAACATCTCCGAGACGCCGAACTGATAGTACCAGTCGAGCTCGGCCTTGGTCAGGGTATAGATGCCGCGCAGCACCAGTTCCGTCACCCGACCCGGGTGCTTTTCCGCATAGGCGAGTGCCAGGGTCGATCCCCAGGAGCCGCCGAACACCAGCCATTTCTCGACCCCTGCCATCTCGCGCAGACGTTCGATATCGGCGACGAGGTGCCAGGTGGTGTTGGCTTCGATCTCCGCATGCGGCTTCGACATGCCGCAACCGCGCTGGTCGAACAGCGTCACGTCGTAAAGCTTGGGATCGAACAGCCGGCGATGGTTGGGCGAGATCGTGCCGCCCGGCCCGCCATGCAGGAACACCGCCGGTTTTGCGCCTGGCGTTCCTACCCGTTCCCAATAGACCGAATGACCGTCGCCGACGTCGACGTGACCCGACGCATGGGGTTCGATTTCCGGGTAGAGCGTACGCAATTGAGCAGTCATCTTCAGTCTCTCATCGGTGGCCAGTGCACCGTATCGTAATCGGGATGCTGGCGGTTCGTTTCGAGCACGAGCAGGTGCCGGGTGGCGGAAAGCTCGGTGCCGTCGTCGGTCTGCCTTTCGGGAAGCTTCGCAAGCCGCGAGAACCAAACCATGCGCGATTCTACCCCAGACTGATAAACCGGTGGCAGATCGTCTGGATCATCGAGCGAGCCGAGCACGATGTTGAGGAAATCCTCGTCCGGCATGTCATAGAAGAGCGGCGTTCCGCAATCGTGGCAGAAGGCGCGGCGCACCAGATGCGAGGAGCGAAACCATGAGGGTTGCCCGCGGGTGATGTCGAAATTGTCGCGCGCGATGTTGGCGAGCGGCATGAAATAATTGCCGGCGGCCTTCTGGCACATGCGACAGTGACAGATATGCGCATCCGCCAGCACGCCTTCGGCGCGGTAGCGGATCGCTCCGCACTGGCAGCCGCCGGTAAAGATGCGCGAAATCGTCATCGGAACACTCCCGGTTGGTGCCACTGCTCGGTGTCGTGATCGGGATGCTGGAAGGAAATGACACTCTCCTGCCTGCTATAGAAATCCGGATCCGTCAGCACCGGCTGGTCGAAGATGGTCTCGACCCAGGGGAGCCGCGAGGCATAATTAACCTGTATCTGCGGGGCCAGATCGCTGCGATCATCGAACGTGCCGATGGCGATTTCCATGCCGCCGGGATGGCGGTAGATCATCGGCGTGCCGCATTTCGGGCAGAAACCACGATCGATATTGACCGAGGATTGGAAGTAGCTCGGCTCGTCGCGCGTCCACTCGACGCCATCCTTCGGCGCTGTCACCAGCGCCGAGAAGAAGGCGCCGAACTGCTTCTGGCACATGCGGCAATGGCAGATCGACGGACGGCCGAGTTGTCCCCGAATGCGGAAACGGACCGCGCCGCACTGGCATCCGCCTGTTCGCACTGTATCGGTCATTTCTCGTCCTCCGGGGGCCAGGTTTCGGTGTCATGATCAGGATGCTGGTAGGAAACGAGATCGGCAAGGAATGCCACGGCGTCGGCATCGGCCAACGTCTCCTCCCCCGGCAATTCAGGCACTTGATCGACATAGGGCAGCTTAGCCTCGATGCCCCACTGGATTGTCGGCACGATCCCCTGAGGTTCGTCGAAGGCAGCAATCGCCAGCGCCATGCCATCGGGCGCCTCATAGGTTAGAGGCGTGCCGCAATCACCGCAAAATCCACGCCAGCCAAAATTGGACGACTGGAAGCGTTTGCGCTCGCCACGCGTCCAGTTGACGGTAGCGCCACGCACCGACACCAACGGCAGATAGAAGTTTCCGCTCGCCTTCTGGCACATGCGGCAATGGCAGACGGAAGCGTCGCCGAGAACGCCCTCGACGCGGAAACGCACGGCACCACATTGGCAGCCGCCGGTATGATACGGCCTGTTGTCGAGACTCATCGCAACGTCTCCTCAAGTCGACACATGACAGACCGCCTCGATGTTGTTGCCGTCGGGATCGAAGACGAAGGCGGCATAATAATCCGGGTGGTAGTGCGGGCGCAGTCCCGGCTTGCCATTGTCGCGGCCGCCGGCAGAAAGAGCTGCGTCGTAGAAGGCATCGACTTCGCTGCGGCTGCGTGCGGTAAAAGCATAGTGCCTGCCCGGACCTGCGGCCGCCTCATGCAACCAAAAGACCGGACGTTCGCGACCGTAACCGCCGACCTTAACGCCGCCGGTGTGCTCGGCCGGCACCATCATCAGGAGGGAGGCGCCAAGCGGCGCAAACGCCCCGTCGTAGAACGACTTCGCCTTGTCGAAATCCGCAACCGAGATACCAGTATGATCGATCATTGCACGAACTCCTCCTTCATGCGCCTCTCCTCATGCCGTCAAGCTGCGACCGCCGTCCCCTGCCCGGACACCGTCGGCATCCAAGGGCAATAGGGGATGGCAGGCCGTCTTCATCGCTTCACTTCCCAGGTCGTCAGGCGCTCGCCAGTCGCCGGGTCCTTGCCGTCTTTCAACTGGATGCCCTGGGCGAGCAGATCGTCACGGATTCTGTCGGCCGCAGCGAAATCCTTGGCCTTCAGCAATTCGAGACGTGCCCTGACGCGGCCATCGACTTCGTGCACGACGGCCTCGTCGAGTTCGACCGCCTGCGGCACGATGCCGAGCAGCGACGCGCTGGCGGCAAAGCTGCCCCTCAGGCTTGGATCGCTGGCGGTCTTCTGCGCCAGCGCATGCAGCGCCTGAACCGCCGCCACCGTGTTCAGGTCGTCGGACAGCGCCGTAACGATGGCCGGATCGACCTCGCCCTTGGCGTCGCCCGGCACCGGCCATTTCGACAGCAGATGCTCGGCCTCCTCCAGGCGCTTGATCGAGAAATCGATCGGCTCGCGGTAGTGGGTCATCAGCATGGCAAGGCGCAGCACGTCGCCCGGCCACTTCCGGCCGCCGAATTTTTCGGTGTGCAGCAATTCGTAGATGGTGACGAAGTTGCCTTCGGACTTCGACATCTTGCGGCCTTCGACCTGCAGGAAGCCGTTGTGCATCCAGACATTCGCCATCACATCCGTGCCGTGAGCGCAACGCGACTGGGCAATCTCGTTCTCGTGGTGCGGGAAGATGAGATCGAGCCCGCCGCCGTGGATATCGAAGACCTCGCCCAGATAACGCCCGCTCATGGCCGAGCACTCGATGTGCCAGCCCGGACGCCCCCTGCCCCATGGGCTTTCCCAGCCCGGTTCGTTGTCGGCCGAGAGTTTCCAGAGCACGAAATCGCCCGGGTGTTTCTTGTGCACCTCGACGGCGACGCGGGCACCGGCCTGCTGCTCGTCGAGATTGCGCTTGGAAAGCTGCCCGTAATCCGGCATCGATCTGGTATCGAACAGCACCTCGCCACCGGCCTTGTAGGCATGGCCCTTGGCAATCAGCTTGTCGATGATGTCGATCATCTGCGGAATATTGTCGGTGGCGCGCGGCTCGACATCAGGATCAAGGCAGCCGAGCGACTTGGCGTCTTCGAGGAACTGCGTCTCGGTCTTCTCGGTCACATGCCGGATCGCCTCGTTCAGCGGCAGGCCGGGATAGTCGCGCAGGGCCCGCGCGTTGATCTTGTCGTCGACGTCGGTGATGTTGCGAACATAGGTCACCCTCTGCGGCCCATAGACATGGCGCAGCAGCCGGAACAGGATATCGAAAACGATGACCGGACGCGCATTGCCGATATGGGCATAGTCGTAGACGGTCGGGCCGCAGACATACATGCGGACATTGTCAGGATCGATCGGCCGGAAATCGACCTTCTCCCGCGTCAGCGTGTTGTACAGCTTAAGTGTCGGCACTCCGCCCATTCCAAATCTCCAATACGCATGCGACCGTCAGAAATACGGCGCCCGGGAGGCCCGCACGTTTGTCATCTTGGATTTCGGGAGACGAAAACGGCCAGGCCAGCGAAGCGCTAGCGAATAATCTTCCGGCAGATAATGCAGGTAACCGTTTTCATGGCCACACTTATCGCGCGTCGCATGGCGCCGGTCAAGTGGTGAGCCGCATGCGAAGCACAGCCAACTATCCAAGCTGAGGCATGGTCATGGATTTGTCACGATTTGGCTTATCTGGGATCGCCACGCGGGAAAGAGATTCGCGGTGCAGCTTGGCCCTGCGCCACGGTTCCTGTCTCCGGAGAAAATGAGGAGGAGCGTCGTTGTCGCCTACTGCGCCGCGCGTCTTATCGGACGCGCCAAGGTCGCTGTAGCCCTTTGAATTGCTGCATGTTCTTATCCTTGAATCGGATACGATTTAAGGAAACATGCAGTAGGCAAGCGAGAACGAGGCGTTTCCGGTCCAGGAAAAGCATCAAGGAGTGCATGCACGTGAAGACTGCCAAGACCACCGACATCGCCAAGACACCCGCCGATCTGGTTCAACAGTACCGTCCGCTTGGTCTCAAGGCCGTGCTGGCCGCTGCCCTGCAGGTGAAGGCAAAGCCCACCGCCAAGCTGAAGAAGCAGACGGCCTAAGTACCCATGAGATTCAGAATAGGGACATCTGCCCGTCGTCGGGCTTGTCCCCGTTCTTGTCGTCCTTCACGGGCGCTTTCGGCACCAGTTGCGGGATGACCGCCTCCTGGATATCGGCCCCCGCATTCGCCACCTTGTTGACCTTGTCGGATACAGGGATCGCTTCGAAATAATCCTCCGACGCCGGCACCATCAGATCGAGGACGTCGCGCGGCTCCTGCGTCTTGCAATCCAGCCAGCGGGCGAAATCTTCCGGCTGGATCACCACCGGCATGCGGTCATGTATGGGGGCAATCGCGGGATTGGCGCTGGTGGTGAGCACTGCAGCAGTGTCGACTTCGGAGCCATCGGCGGAAGACCAGGTCTCCATCAGGCCGGCAAAGGCGACGATGCCCCCTTTTCGAGGACGGATCCAATAGGCCTGCGACGCCTCGCCGCTGCCCTTTGCGGGGCGATGCCATTCATAGAAGCCGGATGCCGGGACGAGAACGCGCCGATGGCGCATCGCGGCGCGAAACGATGCCTTTTCGATCGCCGTCTCGGCACGGGCATTGATCAGCAGCGGAAAGTCCCTGGGGTCCTTGACCCAGCCGGGCGTGAAGCCCCAGCGAACGAGAAGGGCCTTGCGCTCCGGCAGATTGCTGCCCGGCCCGGCGCGATCCGCGGCGACCACGACGATGATCGGCTGCGTCGGCGCAATATTGAAGCGCACCGGAAAGTCGTCGCTTTCCAGCAGGCCGAACAGCTCCATCAATTCTTCCGGGGTCGCCGTCAGCGCAAAACGTCCGCACATGACATGGATGTGGCACTTCACGTAGGATGGGTCAACGATACCGATCGAAATTGATTCCATCATGCCGAAACAGCCCGAACTCGCCTCCTCCGTCATTCTCGAACGCGATGGCCGCTACTTGCTTGTGCGGCGCGCCAATCCGCCGTCGGCCGACATGTACGCTTTTCCCGGCGGCCGGGCCGAGCCGGGAGAGACGCCGGAGCAGACGGCCCTGCGCGAATTGCAGGAAGAGACCGGCATTTGTGCCGACAACCCCGTGCTGTTTGAAACCTACGATCTGCCGGGCAAAGAATCCGAGGGTCGGCATTTCTTCCTCTCCGTCTTCAAGGCGCAGGCGGACGCGAAGGCTGTCGCTGTTGCCAGCGACGACGCAGCCGGCCTCGGATGGTTCACGCCGGACAAGATCTTTGCGCTTCCCATTCCCGACAGCGTTCGCGAATGCGTGGAAAAACTGGCCGCCCAGGCTGCAGCCAACGCAAAGACGGGCGGATGCCTTGAAACAGCCGTCGATTCGGACTTGAAGGGATGATGACATTCGGCCCGACCATCATCCGCCTGACTGTGACAACACTGCTGCTTGCCACGGCGACGGCCGCTGCGTCGCAGAAGACGGCTGCACCTCCGCAGGACAAGACGCAGACGCAAGCGCCCGCACCTGCTGTCGTCGAGGAGAAGCCGACACCCTATGACCAACGGCTGATTCGCCTCGCCGAGGTGCTTGGATCGGTCCATTATCTGCGCAATCTCTGCGTAAAAGAGCCCGAGGATGTCTGGCGGCGCTCGATGCAGCAGCTGATCGACAAGGAAACGGCCAACGAGGAAAAAAGGCGCGAGCGGATGACCGCCGCCTTCAACCGGGGGTATCGCACCTTTGCCTCTGTCTACACGACCTGCACGCAGCCGGCGATCGTCGCGGAACAGCGATATCGTGCCGAAGGAGCAACACTTGCGTCAGAAATCGTCGCTCGCTTTGGAAATTAGCAATAAATTAACCTCTTTTCTCACGACCCCGTGTCGTTTCGGGAAAAGGCTGCTAAGTTCGTTAAGAGAGTGGTAAGAAGTGACAACCGGGTCACAGTCGTTCAGTTGGGGTTCAGCCGGACGACGTTAAAGTGAGCCACTTGCAGCAATGGAAGTCGCATGGAACGAATGATGGAACCAAGCCTGACCGACATCGATGACATGATCGTCCACGAGAAAATGCAGGCAGCGCTGGAACACCAGAACGAGGCCTGGGCGGACGGCATGGCTGATGGCATCGAGCCAGAAATCATCGCCGATGCGGCCATCGCTCTAGCCATGCGGGAAACCGTTCGGCTTCATGGTGAAGAAGGTGCGGAAGCGATGCTCAATTCGCTTCGCGAGCGCATGCTCGCCGGTGAATTTTCGCCCCAACGCTCGCTTCAGTAATATCAGGACTGCCCTTATGAGCCGGAACCATGCCAACCGGACCTCTCCGGTTCGCCTTGTTACGCTGCTTCTGGCCGGTGTCGCTCTCTGCGTTCCGGTTATGATGTCGCCCGCATTCGCGCTCAGCGAATTGCAGGAAGCGCCCAACGCAGTCGCAAGCGACCAGAATACTCCTCCTCCGCCAGCCGAACCTGTGGACGACGAACCGGATCAGGAAGAAAAGCTCCCGCTCGAAATCCCGATGCCGGACCCGCTGATCAAAAAGACGGTTACCATAACGAAGGAAGATCAGGCCGCCGAAGAGCCGAAGACGGTCGAACCCGTAGAAGTGCTCAGCGACGTCTCCAAGATACCGGCGCCTGTGGCGCGCATGCGCGAGTTGATCGTCGAGGCGGCTGCCTCCGGCGATATCGAGCGGCTGCGGCCCCTGCTCGGCAAAGGCCCGACCCAGACCCAGGTCACTGGCGTCAGCGCCGATGAAGATCCGATCGCGATCCTGAAAAGCCTGTCGGGCGACCAGGATGGCGTCGAGATCCTGGCAATCCTGCTCGACGTTCTTTCGACCAGCTTCGTCCAGGTCGACAAAGGTACGCCACAGGAAGCCTATGTCTGGCCCTATTTCGCCGAAAAGCCGCTGGCCTCGCTGACCGCCCCTGAGAAAGTCGACCTCTTCCGGCTGGTGACGGCAGGCGATTTCGCGGACATGGAAGAATTCGGCAGTTACAACTTCTATCGTGTCGGCATCATGCCCGACGGGAAGTGGAAATTTTTCATCGCCGGCGACTAGAGCACTTCATCTTTAAACAGAAGCATTCTGCCGGAAGGAATTTCGGCCAGGACCAAGGCGGCTGGCAAAGAGCGCAGCAGAAGCTGCGGTCGAGACGGCCGCCGCCGGTAATGGCCGAAATTCATCCGGCCCTTAGGGTTGGCTGAAAACGGCCGCCCACTGTGTCGGATGGCTTGCCCGATGGATCCGCATCGCTCAGCGCCATCCTTCGTGTGGAACGGCCGTTTTGAGCCAACAGAATTGCTTCCGTTTAAAGATGAAGTGCTCTAAGCGCCGGCGATACGCTTGCCGTTCATCCCTGAACATCCTACCTGTTCGGCAATGTGAACAGGAATCGAGCCATGCCCAGAGTTCGCCTCGACGACCGCGCGATCGTCTCCGTTTCCGGCAAGGATGCGGAAGATCTTCTCCAGGGGTTGATCACCACCGATCTCGATGCCCTCGCCCCTGACGAGGCGAGGCCAGGCGCGCTGCTGACGCCGCAGGGCAAGATCCTGTTCGATTTCATGATTTCCCGCGACGGCGACGGCTTCAGGCTGGAAACGACTGCGGATCAGGCCGAAGCGCTTCTGAAGCGGCTGACCATGTACAAGCTGCGCTCGGCGGTGACCCTGTCGCTCGACACCTCCACACCCACTGTCATTGCCTTCGACGAGCCGCTGGCCGAGGGATTTCGCGACCACCGCTTCGAGAAGGCCGGCGCCACCGTTTTCCGCTTCTATGGTGAGAGCGAAGCGGACTCAGCCTCTAATGCCGACCTCGACCAACTCCGGATCGTCTCCGGCATTGCCGTTTCCGGCCCCGATTATGCGCTGCAGGACGCCTTCCCGCATGATGTGCTAATGGACAAGAATGGTGCGCTCTCCTTCCGCAAGGGCTGCTATGTCGGTCAGGAAGTGGTTTCGCGCATGCAGCACCGCGGCACGCAGCGCCGTCGCGTCGTAATCGTCGCCGGTGCATCGGCGCTCCCGCCGACCGGCACAGCGATAACGGCAGACGGCAAGTCGATCGGCACGCTCGGCACAGTGCGTGGCACTTCGGCCCTCGCGATCGTGCGCATCGATAAGGCCGGCGAAGCGATGGCCAACGGCGTCGACCTGCTCGCGGGCGACGTGACTGTGACGTTGACCCTGCCGGAATGGACCGGGCTTGCCTTCCCAACCACCGCCGACGAGGCAAGCGCGTGACCTCGGCACGCGCCTGGCAGCGCATGCTCTCCGGCCGGCGGCTCGACCTGCTCGACCCGTCACCGCTCGATGTCGAGATCACCGACATCGCCCACGGTCTTGCCCGCGTTGCCCGGTGGAACGGCCAGACGGCCGGGGACCACGCCTTCTCCGTCGCCCAGCACAGCCTCATCGTCGAGGACATCTTTCGCCGGAGCTACAAGTGCAACGCCGACGACTGCCTGATGGCGCTGCTGCATGACGCCCCGGAGTATGTGATCGGCGATATGATCTCCCCCTTCAAGGCCGTGGTCGGCGGCGGCTACAAGCTGGTCGAAAAGAGGCTGGAAAGCGCCATTCACCTGCGCTTCGGTCTGCCTGCCCATTGCGCCAAGGATCTGAAGGACCGGATCAAGAAGGCAGATCATATTGCCGCCTATTTCGAGGCGACTGCGCTTGCCGGCTTTTCGACCGAGGAGGCGCGAAAGTTCTTCGGGCAGCCGCGCGGCATCACCCGCGACAGCCTGCTGATCGCCCCCCTGCCGGCCATAGAGGCCCAGCGTCTGTTTACCGAGCGTTTTGCCACGCTCGAGGCGGAACGCGCCGCTGCGAAGGTGGATGCCTGAGATGCCCCAGATCGTCGTATCGCCGCTTGCCCGCATCGCCGAGATGGCTGTGCGCCACGGCTGCACCGAGATGCTGAGCCTGGTCGCCAAGGGCCAGGACTTCCACCGTCCGGCCGTCATTGCCAAGGCGCGGCACCTGACGCTGGGAATGAACGATATCAGCTTCGCCGGTACCGGTGGGCTCATCGCTCCGCAGGAAGAGCACGTCCAGCAGATCGTCGCCTTCGCCAAGGGCTGGGACCGTTCGCGGCCGATGCTCGTTCATTGCTGGATGGGCGTTTCGAGGTCGCCGGCCGCTGCCCTTATCGCCGCCCTTGCGGTGGAGCCTGAGCAGGACGACCGAGAACTGGTCGAGCGGCTGCGGTTCGCCTCTCCCTATGCGACGCCGAATACGCGGCTTGTCGAAATCGGCGACACTGTCTTGTCGCGCGGCGGGCGGCTGGTCGCTGCCGTACGCTCGATCGGCCGCGGTGCGGACACGGACGGCAATGTTCCCTTCGTGCTGCCGCTTGTAGCCGAGGGAGCCAATGTTGGCGACTGAGATGCGGGCCGTCACCGTCGAAATCGGTCTCAACGCGGCCATCGTTGCCGTCGTCAGCCGCAGCCCGCGCATCCTGGCCGTCAACGAGGCGGATGGCGACGCGAGGGACAGCCTGCCCTTCGGCCCCTTCGACCCTGCTCTTCACCGCACCTTCGAGACCAGTCTGCGCGACCGCGTGGAAAAACGCACGGCGCTCAAGCTCGGCTATATCGAGCAGCTCTACACCTTCGGCGACCGCGGACGGCAGCGCCTGCCGGGCGAAGAAGGCAAGCACATGGTCTCGGTCGGCTATCTCGCCCTGACGCGAACCGATACCGAGAACACCGAGCGGTTGGCCGAGGCCGGCGCGCACTGGCGCGACTGGTACGGCTACCTGCCGTGGGAGGATTGGCGGCAGGGCCGCCCTGCCATCCTCGACCAGCTGATTTTGCCCGCGCTCTCGCGGTGGGAGCTTGCCACATCAGACGACGAGCGCATGGCGCCAAGCGCGCAGCGGCGCGCACGCATCCGGCTTGCCTTCGGCCTCGACGATTTCCCCTGGGACGAGGAACGGGTGCTGGAGCGTTACGAGTTGCTCTACGAGGCCGGTCTCGTGCGCGAAGCGGTGATTGACGGCCGCAGCCGGGAGCAGGACAACGCTGCCGCCGGGCAGGCCATGCGCCACGACCACCGCCGCATCGTCGCAACGGCGATCGCCCGCCTGCGCGGCAAGATCAAATATCGGCCGGTCATTTTCGAACTGATGCCGCCCGAATTCACCCTCACCGATCTGCAGGCAACGGTAGAGGCCATTTCCGGCCGCCACCTGCACAAGCAGAATTTTCGGCGTCTGGTCGAAGGTGCGGAGCTGGTCGAGCCGACCGGCATGACGCTGGCGTCGACCGGCGGCAGGCCTGCGGCGCTGTTCCGCTTCCGCCGGCAAATCCTCGACGAACGGCCCGCACCCGGCCTCAAGGTGGGCGGCCGCTCATCCTCCGCATGAAACGCGCAGGCAGAAACGACTGGGGATTTATGCTGGCGATGACATCGTTGCGGCGGGTTTAATGTGCGGACTGCATCTAACACTTCGGCCAATGCGCGCTACATTCGTTCAATTGGATATGGTGCCGGCTCTGTGGCCGGCTAGAGCGCTTCCGGTTGAAACGGAGTCAAAGAAGCACTCTACCTCTTTGTTTTAACGCATTTCCGAACGGAAAATCGCTCCGCACTTTTTCTGGAAATGCTTTAGGGAAGAACACATGCTGCTTGCGCTTGCGCTGCTCACCAGCCTCCTGACGGACCAGCCTCTCCTGCCGAACCCGCAGGGGAACAAGGCGATCCCCGACTATTTCAAGAACAACCAGATGGGCCGCGGCCAGGTGACGATCTGCAACCTCAACGGCCAGGACATGCGAGGGCAGTTCAAGATCTGTCGCTATGACTGCGGCACGGAGATCACCATCGACAAACGCGTCGTCTGCCCCTTCATCATGCAGCGCTAGCGTCGGCCTCAACTGCGCCGACGGCCACTAAACAACTCCTTAAACCGGAATCGATTCAGGGCCCTATGCGGCGCGCTTCAAGCATTATCGCGGCGCTTACGCGTCGGAGCGCCTCAGTGCTTGATCGCTACGTCCAGACCGATGTCGAGCGTCGGAGCGGCCATGGTGATCTTGGAGGTCGAGATATAGTCGACGCCGGTCTCGGCGATGGCACGTACCGTGTCGATCCTGACGTTGCCGGAAGCTTCCAGGCGCGTGCGCCGCGGGTCTGCGGCATAGGCCTCGTCGCCAAGCTGCCAATGGGCGGCGTTGATGGCGACGGCTTCGCGCAGGCGCACCGGTCCCATATTGTCGAGCAGGATGACGTCCGGTGCCGCAGTCAGCGCCTCGCGCATCTGGTCGAGGCCATCGACCTCGATCTCGATCTTGACCAGATGACCGCAATAGGCGCGCGCCGCATGGACGGCGCCGGCAACGCCGCCGGAGACGGCGATGTGATTGTCCTTGATCAGCACGGCGTCGTCGAGGCCATAGCGATGATTGGAGCCACCGCCGAGACGCACGGCGTATTTCTCCAGCGCGCGCAGGCCAGGGATCGTCTTGCGGGTGCAGCAGACCTTTGCGCGCGTGTGGGCAATCTCGTCGGCAAATTTCGCGGTGTAGGTGGCAATGCCCGAGAGATGCATGAGGAAGTTCAGGCCAACGCGCTCGGCCGACAGAAGCCCGCGGGCGCGACCAGAGATGCGGGCAATCGCCGTTCCCGGTGTCACACGATCTCCGTCCGAAACCAGAGCCTCGAAGACGATGGACGGATCGACGAAGCGGAACGCTGTCCGCGCCAGCTCAAGCCCGGCAATCACCCCGGGATCGCGGGCGTTCATGCCAGCCGTTGCCGACAGTTCCGGCCCGATCGTCGACAGGGTGGTGATGTCGCCGGCGCGACCGAGATCTTCGAGCAAGGCGGCACGCACCTGATCCTCGACCATGAGGGCGGGCAGTTCGGGGCGAAGGGCTGCAGTCATCTGGTCGTTGGTCCTGTCTCTATTCTCAAGTGACTATTGCGCGCCATGCTCAGGCCGTTTCGGCTTCCGCGACGTCGGCCGCCAGACGGTTCGCTTCCGCAAGCGTCAGGTAGGTTCTGCGCCGCCATTCCGGCTGTTCCGTCGGGCAATCGGCGCGGTAGTGGCCACCACGGCTCTCGGTGCGGCGAAGGGCGCCGACGGCGATCAGCTTGGCGGTGGTGATGATGTTGGTGAAGCGCATGCGGGTGTTGTCGCGCTCGAGCGCCGAAATTTCGCGGATCGCCCGCAACAGGCTTTCGCGCGTGCGCACCACGCCGACGCAGTCGCTCATCAGGCTGCGCAGGATCGTGAGCTGCGGGCTGTCTTCGACCGTGACCGGGTCGTCGTTTTCGCCGGCATTGTCGCCCCATTGGGTAAGCTGCGGCGTCGGCAGGGTGCCCTTGATGTTTTCGGCGATGCGGGCGGCAAAAACCACCGCTTCCAGCAGCGAATTGGAGGCCAGCCGATTGGCGCCGTGCACGCCGGTCGACGTCACTTCGCCGGCTGCCCAAAGACCGTCGATCGAGGTGCGGCCCTCAGCATCCGTCAGCACGCCGCCCATGTGGTAGTGCACCGCCGGTACGACCGGGATCGGCTGCGTCACCGGATCGATGCCGGCACCGATGCACGAGGCATAGACTGTCGGGAACATGTCCGGGAAATGCTTGCCGACCGCCTTGGTGCAATCGAGAAAGGCGCCGCGACCGGCCTGGACCTCGGCGAACACGCCGCGCGAGACGATGTCGCGTGGGGCAAGCTCGCCGTCCGGGTGAATGTCAAGCATGAAGCGATGCCCGGCCGAGTTGATAAGCTGGGCGCCGTCGCCACGCAACGCCTCGGTCGCAAGCGGCGCCGGGTCTTTGCCAATGTTGATCGCCGTCGGGTGAAACTGGACGAATTCCGGATCGGCGATGATCGCCCCTGCCCGCGCCGCCATGCCGAGACCCTGGCCGCAAGCTTCCCAAGGGTTGGTTGTCACCGCATAGAGGTGGCCGATGCCACCGGAACACAGAACCACGGCCCGCGCCGGAAACGAAACGCGCTTCTTCGCCTGGCCGGCATCCGGCCGGGCGATGACGCCGGAGATGAAGCGGCCTTCGCGCACCAGCTCTTCGACCACATAGCCTTCGATGATGCGGATCGACGGGGTGTTGCGCACAGCCGTGATCAGCGCTTCCATGATCGCCTTGCCGGCCATGTCGCCCTTGACGCGCACGATGCGGCGTTCGGAGTGGGCAGCTTCGCGCGACAGGATCAACTTGCCTTCGAGATCGCGGTCGAAGGGTACGCCATATTCCAGCAGATCGTGAATGCGCGCGGGACCTTCGGCCACCATCATGCGCGTCATCTTCTCGTCGACGATGCCGGCCCCCGCCGTCAACGTGTCGGCGACGTGTTTCTCGAAAGTGTCGCCCGGGCTCATCGCCGCAGCGATCCCCCCTTGCGCCCAGGCCGACGAGGCGCCGTGGCCGATCGGTGCGGCGGCGAGAATGGTTACCGGCCGGGGGCTGAGCTTCAGCGCGCAGAAGAGGCCGGCAAGGCCGCCGCCGACGATGACGATATCGTCAATCCCGTTGAAGGATTGCGGACGGAAATGATCTCTCAGCATGGTGCGGCTCTCCTCCAGCGCATGCTTGTATGCCGGGCCCTTCGCCCGGCAGGTGTTATTGCTTGAGGTTGACCATGCGTTCGACTGCAAGGCGCGCCCGATCGGCGATCGCCGGATCGACCAGAACCTCTTCCGTCATGGTGAGCAGGCTGTCGAGAATCTTCGGCAGCGTGATGCGCTTCATGTGCGGACAGAGATTGCAGGGCTTGATGAACTCGACGCCTTCGATCTCGGCCTGGATGTTCGATGCCATCGAGCATTCGGTGACGAGCAGGACCTTCGACGGCCGGTGGTCTTTGACGTAGTTGATCATGCCCGATGTCGAGCCGGCGAAATCGCAAACGGCAATCACATCCGGATGGCATTCGGGATGGCCGATGATCTCGATGCCCGGATTGGCTTCCTTGTAGGCCAGCAGTTCGGCGGCGGTGAAGCGCTCATGCACCTCGCAGTGGCCCTTCCAGGTCAGGATCTTCTTGTTGGTCTGGCGTGCGACGTTCATGGCCAGATATTCGTCCGGGATGCACAGCACCGTGTCCGATGCGAAGCTCTCAACGACCGCAAGCACGTTCGACGAGGTGCAGCAGATATCCGTCTCGGCCTTCACGTCGGCGGAGGTGTTGACGTAGGTGACGACGGGAACGCCGGGGTAACGCTGCTTCAGCAACCGTACATCCGCGCCGGTAATCGATTCCGACAGCGAGCAGCCGGCCTTTCCATCAGGGATCAGCACGGTCTTTTCCGGGCTCAACAGTTTGGAGGTCTCCGCCATGAAGTGAACGCCGCATTGGATGATGATCTCGGCATCGACCTTGCTGGCGTCGCGCGCCAACTGCAGCGAGTCCCCGACGATATCGGCGACGCAATGGAAGATATCGGGCGTCTGGTAGTTATGCGCGAGGATGACGGCGTTGCGCTCTTTCTTCAGCCGGTTGATGGCGTGAACGTAAGGCGCATAGACCGGCCACTCGATCGCCGGAATGAAATCCTTCACCTTCTCGTAAAGATGCTCCGTCTCGCGCGCGACTGCGGGTGTGAAAGCAAGCTCGGGTCTTTCGATGACGCCGAAGCGCTGGGCGGCGCTTACAAGAACCGGGTTCGCCACGGCCTGCGTGCGGGTGTCAAGGCGCGTCATCGAGATCTCCTCTCCGCCCCTCTCCTGGGCGGCTCTTCAATTATGCTCAAAATGAGCATAATTGAACCAAAACAAAAGCGGCAAAGCCGCATGGATTGATTTAGAAAGTTTTGTGACAGAATTCAAGAACGGAACGTCGCATTTTGCGACGCCCCGTTCACGGATTTCTTCAGGCCATGGCAGGCCGGGGAACGGCTTTCTCCTCGATCGGCCAATGAACGACGGCCGCAAACAGGCCGAGCGCCACGCCTAGCCACCATACCGGATCATAGGAGCCGAAGCGGTCATAGAGGTATCCGCCCATCCACACGCCCAGGAACGAACCCACCTGGTGCGAGAGAAAGACGATGCCGCCGAGCAGGCCGAGATGGCGTGTCCCGAACATGATGGCAACGAGCGCGTTTGTCGGCGGCACGGTCGAAAGCCAGAGCAAGCCCATGACGATTGCAAAGACAATGACCGAGGTCGGCGATTGCGGCAGCAGCAGGAAGGCGGTGACCGCGACCGACCGGGCAATGTAGATCAGCGCCAGGAAATAGGGCTTGGAATAATGTTGGCCGATGAAGCCGGCCGACAGCGAGCCGATGATGTTGAAGAACCCGATCAGCGCCAGCGCGATTACCGCATAGCGGGCGTCGATGCCGATGTCGCCGATATAAGCAGGGAAATGCGCGGTGATGAAGGCCACCTGGTAGCCGCAGACGAAGAAACCGGAGACCAGTAGCAGGTAGCTCTTGTGGCCGAGCGCTTCCTTCAGCGCCTGACCGATCGACTGCTTGTACTGCGCTTCCGTCTGCCGGCCGGAGGAAGCGTTTCCACGCAACGGAATGGCGAACAACGGCACCAGCAACATCAACACCCCGAGATAGACAAGGCTGTCCGACCAGCCATAGGCGGAGATCAGCCCCTGGCTCAGAGGCGCGAACAGAAACATGCCGGCGGACCCTGCCGCCGTGCAGATGCCGAAGGCCATGGAGCGCTGGTGCGGCGTGACGTTGCGGGCGAATGCGGAGAGCAGAATGCCGAACGAACCGGAGCCGACAGCCATGCCGATCAAGACGCCGCCACCGATGTGCAACCAGATCGCCGCATTGGCGTGGGCCATGATGAACAGGCCGGAGGCGTAGAGAAGCCCCGACATGGTCAGCACGCGCCAGGTGCCGAACTTGTCGGCGATCGCGCCGAAGAAGGGCTGGCTCAGCCCCCAGCAGAGGTTCTGCAACGCCATTGCCAGACCGAAGGTCGTGCGGTCCCAACCGGTCTCGGCAAGCATCGGCAGTTGGAAGAAGCCCATCGCCGAGCGAGGACCGAAGGTGAGCATCGCAACGAGCGAGCCGGCGACAATAATCAGCCAAGGCATTTCCTGGCGAACGCTCGACGGCGCGGATGCTCCCGAAATGGCGGACATGGGTTTTCTCCTGATGACGAAGCGCGACCCTACGCGGACGCTAAAATAGATAAAAGCCAATTAAATTGACGACGCGATCACCGGAATTGATGAGGCCGGAAGCCACTCATCGGACATGCTGAAACCGCTGGCGAAACAGTCGTGGCGTCATACCCTTCTGGACCCTGAACTGCCGGTTGAAATTGGCGATCGAGCGATAGCCGACCGCCTCGGCCACATGAGCGATGGATTTTCCGGAGCCGGATAGAAGCGCGCAGGCCTCGCCGATCCTCAGCCGCATCAGATACTCCGAGATCGGCATGTCGAGATGGCGCAGGAACAGGCGGTGCAGGCCCGAGAGACTGAGGGCGGCAATATCCGCAAGCTCGTCCATCGAAGGGCTTTCGGCATAGGTGAGGTGGATGTGATCGAGCACGCGGTCGAGGCGACCACGATCGACGGCCCTGCCCGAGGGCGCGACGACCCGGTTAGACAATGGCGTTACATGCTCGTCCCGCGCAAGGATCGTCAGCAGCGCAAGGACATCCGGCAACCGCTCTTCAGGCTCGAGCGTACGCAGGCGCTCGAACAGCGGCCGAACGCGACGGGCTGCTCCTTGCGAGAATTGCAGGCCGGGCGCGGAGCGATCGAACATTGCCCGCACGCCACCGAGCTCGACAAAGCCGTCCTGCATCCGCTCCACCCATTCCGGGTGGAACCAGAGTACCAGCGCCACATGGGGCGCCCCCTCATCGACCTTGGACGCGGAATGCCATGTGTGCGGCAGGTTCGACCCGACCAGCACGAGATCGCCATCATCATAGGTGCCGATGTGGTCGCCGACGAAACGCTGGCCGCGCGAGTTCAGCGTAAGGGTCAGCTCGAATTCCGGATGGTGATGCCACTGAAACGGGATGCAATCGTCAAGCCGTCGGTCGAGAAGGATGGAGGATGCTTCCGTGGGCCTTGGGATCTTCTGCAGAACGGCCTTCATATTGCGCTCATCTGGATCATGACGCCAGATTAGTACCAATCTTTGCCGTACGAAGGCAACATGCCAGCCACGGAACGCCTAATCTGCCTGCATCGACAGAAAGACGCAGATGCACAGGAGGCCTTGCGCATGCTCAGAGACAGCCACCCCACAGCCGCCGCCGAAACCCAACTGAAGGACATCAAGAAGCGCCTTCCGTTGCGCGTGCTCTCGGAGGAGGACTGGCAGCACTGGATCACCAAGGGTTACGTGATCGTCCGGCAGGCCGTGCCGGCAGCCAATGTCGAGCGGCTCGTCGAACTGCTCTGGCGCTTCGACGAGAAGGATCCAGCCGACCCTTCGACCTGGTACGCGCCGCAGCGCCGCGAACACAAGATGAAGGAACTCAACAACACCGGCATGCTGGAGATCTACAATCACCAATATCTCTGGGACAATCGCCAGGAACCGCGCATCTATGGTGCCTTCGTCGATATCTGGGACCGAGAGGATCTTTGGGTGACGATCGACCGCGCCAACCTCAACCCGCCGAAAAGGGTCAAGGGAAATCCCAACGGTTTCATTCATTGGGACGTCGACACCTCGATCCGTCCGCTGCCGATCGGCGTCCAGGGCGTGCTCAGCCTGCAGAAGCAGGATGGCGATGTCGGCGGCTTTCAGTGTGTTCCTGAGCTGTTTGAAAACTTCGCCACCTGGGAAAAGACCCAACCGGCGGACAGAGACCCCATGCACCCCGACATGTCAGGCCTTTCGACCGTCAATATCGAGATGGAGGCAGGTGACCTGATGATTTTCAACAGCCTGCTTGCCCACGGCGTCCGGCCCAACCATTCCGATGGCAGGGTTCGCATGGCACAGTACATCTCCATGCATCCAGCCAAGTGGAACAACAGAGCCGAACGCGAAGAACGCGTGCGGCTCTGGCGGGAGCTCGACCATCCGAAGCGCGACGCCTTTCCGGGCGATCCGCGCGAATGGGAAAAGCACAACGCCACGCCCGCCAACCTCTCGGACCTCGGGGCAAAGCTGCTCGGCGTAACGCCCTGGTTCTGAGGCGGAGATCGTAGGTGGCTTCCGCCGGTTCAGGAAGCGCGCACCTTCATCGGCCAGCGCTCCCGGCGCCGGTCGACAATCCGCGCCTCGTCGCCGAGCTTCAAGGTTCCTTCGCCGCGCGGCACGACGTTCCAACCGAACAGCACGCCCGCCACGCGGCGGTCGGCCGACATGCGCTTTTCGGCGAGGCCCTGGATCGGATTGCCGCCGATGCGTTCGCCGGTGATCTGGTCCTGGGTGGTCATGATGCAGCGGGCGCAGGGTTTGACGAAATCGAAGCGGATGCCGCCGATCTCCAGGCTCTCCCAGAAATCCTCGTCCCAGGCCTCATCGCAATCGAGCAGGATGTTGGTGCGGAACCGGTCCATGCCGACGGGCTCCTGCCCCTTCTCCGCAAGTGTACGGTTCAGATCGGCAAGCGAGCCTGTGGTGGTGATCAGCACCGGAAAGCCATCAGCAAAACCGACGGGTGCTGCCGTGCCGGCCCACTCGGCACCGACGAAACGCTCCGCCGAAGCATCCATATGGGCAAGCTTGACGGGCCGGCCGAACCAGCCCGACAGCGTCTCGTTTGTTGCATCGTCGGCCACTGCCGCATCGACGTCGCTTGCCCAGACGCGCACGTCGAGCCGCTGGTCAGGATCGAAGCGCACGATGAGTGCCTTGTCGCCCATCTTCAGCTGCACGCCGCCATCAATGTGGTTTGCCTCGACCTGTGCCAGCGTCTGCAGCTCGCGCTGGGTGATGAAACGCCCATCCGGCTCCACCAGCATGAAACGGCGGTCGCCCTCGAAACCATCGAGATTGACGGTGACCGTCTCAAGCGGGATCGCCCGGCCGCTCTTCAGCGGATGAATGTTCAGTCCGGTCACCTTCATCGAAAACGCTCCACGTTGAGAAACAGATTCAGGCCGTTCGCGATCTGATTCACAGGACGGCGGTAATGGATTGAAAGGCTTAGATTTCATCCAGCATCATGGCAAGCACATCGCGCAGCCGTTGCTGGCGTTCGAGCGCCAGCCTGCGACCGGTAGCCGTCTGAAATCCATCGGCCAGCTTGAACAGCTTGGTCTCGAAATGGTCAATGGCAAAGGCCTTGTCGTCGAGCTCTCGATCCTCTGCCAGCGGATCGAGCGGATCGTAAAGGCCGCTGCCCATGCGCCCGGCGATGTAGAAGCAGCGGGCAGCGCCGACCATGCCGATCGCATCCAGTCGGTCTGCATCCTGCAGGATCTTCGCCTCGATCGTCTCGGGCGTGATGCTGGCCGAAAAGCTGTGGGTGAGAATTGCATGGGCGACGGACGATATGGCTTCAGCCGACCAGCCGAGATCGCGCAGGATGTCGGCGGCTTTTTCAGCCGCAAGCCTTGAGGCCTGCGTGCGATGCGGCGAGTTCTTTTCGACAGAAACGCAATCGTGCAGCAACACGGCTGCGGAGAGCACGCGTTCGTCACCACCCTCTTCGGCATGGATGCGGGCGGCGTTCTTCCAGACCCGGATCAGGTGGGATGCATCATGCGAACCGTCATCTGCCGCAAAAGCATGCGGCAGGAGAACGGCGGCGAGATCAGCATGCGGCGCGAATGCCGCCGCCAATGCAAAATTACGAGTCATGGCATCAACCTATTGCGGCTGTGTCGGCGCAGCAGACGACTGCCGCGTCACGCCGACGCCCGAAAGGATCTTCTGGTAGAACAGCCCGATGCCGATCAAAACGCCGCCGAGCCCGATGAAGGAGAGCGCGCGCAGGAAGCCCTCGAGATTGGACATGTCGATCAGGAAGACCTTCAGAACGGCAATGAAGACCAGCACGGCCGAGGCGATGCGAATGCTCTTGGCATTGAAGCGCGAGCCGAACACCAAAAGCAGCACGCCGAGCACCAGCCAGACGACCGAATAGGTGTAGGTCTCACCCTGCAGGAAGCCTTTCCAGTCCACGATGTTCTCCCCCTGCCAGAGGCGCCGGACGGAAAGCGTTGCCCATGCAAAAGCGAGGATCGCGCCACTGACGGCGAGCGCCATGACGTAGGGCAATGGTCGTTTGCCGCGCGCATACCAGGCAAGGCCCGCATAACCGATGCCCGGCAGGAGATAGCCGATCAAAAGCAGATCGAAGAACGGGATGGCCCCCAAGAGTTCGCCGCTGAAATACGGATTGAGCCCGAAGAGATGCGCTGAGAGAACCGAGAGCATCGAGAACACGCCAAGCCCCATGCCGCCGTAGCGGAAGACAGGGCTTGGTGACTTCATGTCCAGCGTCATGAACACACCCGAGGCACCGATCGCCAGCAACGTGTAGATCGACTGCTCGCCAAGCGTCGGTACGGCGCTGTCGAGCACGCCACCGTTCATGGCATGGCGAACGAGGATCGCCAGCGTCAACAGCACGAAGAGGCTCGCCAGGGCCTGCAGCAGGTTGCGCACACGCACATCCGGCCAGGATCGGACGAGATAGGCAGAGGCGACAAGCAAGAGCGCGGGAATGCCGTAGCCCGGCAACAGCGCATTGAACACCGGCGTGGTGCCGAGGTTTTCAGCGCCGACGATCGTCGGCTCCCAGGCGATACGGCCAAGAACGACGATCGCCGCTGCGCCGGTCATCCAGGGCAGGATTGGCCAGGTCCGAACACGGGTCGCGCCGGCATAGGCAGTCCCAAGCAGCGCAATCGCCAGGGTGGTGACGAGGCCATCGGTCCAGGCATGCAAGGCGATCACGAAGAGCGCAAAGGAGCCGGTAACCAGAAGGCTCGAGGCGATATCCACGCCCTCTGCTTCGCCGTCACGGCGATAGAGCCAATCGGCAAGCGCCAGCAGACCACCACCGACAACGAGCGCGAAAAGGCCGTGCGGCAGATCGAAGGTGTAGTTGCCGGTCATCAGGAATGACATCGTGGTCAGAGCAACCGGAACGACGGCGGCAATGCCGGCCCACAGGATAGCGAACTGCGGGTGTTCGCGCAGGCGGCGGGTGAGCACGAATGCGCCGAACAGCACGAACAGCGTTGCCAGCAGCAAGGCCGTCAGCGTCGCGGTTCGGCTGGGCAGAACGATCTCCGGCGCAACACCGGCAAGCGAAGAGTCGAGATAGGCAAGGACGCCGCTCAGCGCCGTCAGGCTGCCGATGCCGACGATCGCGCCGAGGGCAGACAGCAGGGCCGGATAGACGGCATTCGTCCGCCATGCGCCGAGTGCGGCCAGGGCCGCGACCACGACGAAGAACTCCTTGACGGGATATTCCACGGCGCTGACGGCCGGGCTGATGAAGATCAGAGCGAGCACGGTCGCGGCAATGGCCGCGGAAACGCTGATGGCGGCATAGGCCGGCGTGAAGAGCTTCTCCCACGGGCCGGCAACCGCAATCGGGCGGTTCGTCGGCTCAGGCAACGGCTCACTGGGCGCATCGGTGTCCATCGCACCCGGCCAGACCAGCCCGACACCCAGGATCATCACCAGCAGCGCAAAGGCGACCGGCAGCGCGTCGAAGGGCGATACCGCGGTGACATAGGCAAGCCCCCAGAGCCCGATGCCGACATTGGCGAGCGTCGGCACGACCATCCAGCGCCGCAACCGCGACGCCAATAAGGTCGCGAGCCACACGACCGACAGGAAGCCGAAGAGAACCCAGGGGCGCGGCTCATCGCTCGATACCAGCAACGGTGTGATCAGCGAGGCAAGCAAGCCGAGGCCGGCCAGCGCCTGCCCATGCAGCAACGACAGGCCGACGGTTGCGAGCGAAATCATCGCCAGCAGCACGAAGGCCGTCGCCGTGCCGATGAAGCCATAGATGTCATAAGCCGCATAGGCGACCCCGAACAACGTGACGGCACCGGCGGCAGTGAGGATGCCGGGGATCATCGCATTCTGGAATTCGTTGGCGATAACGGGCACGGCGCGACGGCGAATGACCTCGCCAGCCGCAGCCAGCAGCAAACCGAAGAGTGCGGCCAGCGTCAGCCGGACGGCAGGGCTCAGAAGACCGGCGTCGATCGAATACTTGACCATGAAGACGCCACCGAGCGCCAGTGCGATGCCGCCGACCCAGACGGCCCAGCGGGCACCGAGACGGCTTTCCAGGCTTTCCACCTGCCGGGATGGCGCTGCATCGACGGAGGTCGCCTCGACGCTCGCGGCCACGGCTTCGTCGGATGCGGTTTCGGGCTCGGTCGGTTCGGCATTGCCGAAGATCCTTGCGCCTTCGCGAGCGCTCGCCGAGAGCCCATCGACGCCTTCATCATCGTCGGTCACCGCATCGGCGGAGCGTTCAGAAAGCGCTGCCGCCTGCTCCGACGCGATATCGCCTTCCGGCGCTGCGAGCCCGGCCGCAGCCGTCAATCGCGCGATCTCCTTCTTGAGCGCGGCGACTTCGCTGTCCAACCGTTCTGCTGTCTTCCTGCCGCCGAAAAAGGCGGAGAGCGCCAGAACAAAAGCGACTAAGGCAATAACTTCAATCATGTTTTCCCCTGGCGGCAATATTCGCAGGCCGATCGCGACCATACAGAGTTTTGCACGACCGCCAAAGGCATAGACGGTTGAGAGCCCCAATCTCTTCGCGGAAATGTATAAGTTTCATTCACGTGATGCGCCGGCGTCGCGACAGCCGAGCAGCTATGAGGCACAGCCAACGGCATCCCACTCACGTATGCGACTTCCGCCGGCGCCCATGTGAGCGCCGACGATCGTTGCAGCGTCGGGGAAAGGGCGACTGCTATCGGCGCAGATTGTCGATCGGGAAGATCACGCAGGTTTCCGTCCCGTGCGCCAGAAGCTTGCCACCAGCATCACGCAGCCAGGCCTCCGACGTGGCGATGGTGCGGCCACGGTGGACGATCTTGCCTTCGCAGAAGACTTCGCCCATGCCGGGCAGCAAGGGCCGCACCAGGTTTACCTTGAATTCGACAGTGGTGTAGGCCTCGCCGGGCTTCATCATCGTGAACACTGCGCATCCCAGCGCCGAATCCATCACCGTCGCCGTCCAGCCGCCATGCACGGTTCCAAGCGGGTTCAGATGCTCCTCGGTCGGCAGCCCCTTGAAGACCACCCGCCCCTCCTCGACCTCGGTCAGGCCAAACTTGAGCGTTGCCGACATCGGCGGCGCCGGCAGGTCGCCCTTCAAAAGATCCTGCATGACCTTGAGGCCGCCGTCGCGCGCAACGCGATCCAGCGGAAGCACGCCGATGCCGGATACAGGCATGCCGGGGAAAAGTTCTTGAAACATGCAAACTCCCTTGAGGTGTGACAGCCTCTTTCACACGCCCGATCGGACGCGCGGCGCTGTCGATCACGCGGCTGAAGAAGAAGGCCTCAATGCCTTGAGCGCCGCATTGACGAAACCATCGCGCGCGGACGAAACCTTGAGGCCGCGTGGCTCATAGACATGGCGGTTGAGAAAGAAGGCCGTCAGGCGGAAGGCGGCGGCAAGGCTGTCATAGTCGGCCGCACTTCGCGCTTCGACGGCGAGAAACTCCGGCAGCGCGAGCATGCGGTCGGCATAGGGCATGCCGGCTGCGCGGCAGACGGCCCGGCCCGACTTCGGCGACACGAAGGCCAGGTCTTCGCGCGTTCCGGTCGCCACGCATTCGGTCAGATCAAGCCCGAAACCAAGATCGTTCAAAACGGCAAGTTCGAAGCGCACGAACAGTTCACCGGCATCGGCCGGATCCTCGAGGTGATCGACGATGACGGCCAGCGCCTCATAGAGATGCGGATGCGGATCGCGCTCCGGCAGCAGGCGTAAAAGCGCGCCCAGCGCCTGGATGCCATAGACTGACGTGGCCGCCTCCATCAGCCGCGCCGCCCGGAGTTCGAGCGGCTCGATGCGGAACTCGCCCATATGCTCATCGAGCCGCGCGCGCCAGGTCAATTCGACGGTATTTCCCGGCTGAAGGACGGGCTGCATGGTGCGCGAACGGCCGGACCGCACCATGCCAAGATGCCGGCCCCGCGACGCAGTCATGACTTCGGCGATGGCCGAGCTTTCGCCGTGCCGCCTGATCCCGAGAATGATGGCCTGATCGCTCCATTGCATGAAAAAGGCATACACCCGCGATGGAAAGCGGATCAAGCGATGATGCCAGTCTGGCATCGCGATCTAGCGCTTTCACGCAGACCTCCGCACTGTCGCCTTTCGGTGACACTCACCAATTGCCTCAATTCCGTCGCGCTCTTGCCTCCCCGAGGCCATGTTTGGCATTAGAACGGCCGTACACGGCGGCAACGTCCGCTCCCTCCCGAAATGCAATCAGCAGGAATATTGACCCGATTATGTGTGTGTCCCGGAACAGCGCCGGCCGCTTGGCGCAGCTCTTCGCCCTCCTTCTTGCCACGTCCACGCTCGCAGGCTGCGTGACCAGCGGCGGACCGGCGAAGCCGAAGGGACCCGATCCCTACTATGTCGCGATGTATGGACCGAAGCCGGACGAAAAGTTTCCGCTCGACGCCATCGATATCAGGAAGGTCGATACGCGCTATCTGCGCCAGCAGGTTGCCTATGCGACCCATGAGCCGCCCGGCACCATCGTGATCGACACGCAGAATCGCTTCCTCTACCTGGTCCAGGACGGCGGCATGGCGATGCGCTACGGTATCGGGGTCGGCAAGGCCGGCCTGGAATTCGAAGGCGAAGCCCGTATCGGCCGCAAGGCCGAATGGCCGCGCTGGACGCCCACCTCCAGCATGGTCGCGCGCGAACCCGAACGCTACGGCCCGCTTGCCGGCGGCATGGAACCGGGCGTGCGCAACCCGCTTGGGCCGCGCGCGCTCTACCTTTTCCAGGGCGACCGCGACACGCTGTTCCGCATCCACGGAACCACCGAGGCCTGGTCGATCGGCAAGGCGGTATCGAGCGGCTGCATCCGGCTCTTCAACCCTGATATCATCGATCTCTACAGCCGCGTGCCGAAGGATTCGCGCGTCGTCGTGCTGCAGGCGGAAGCGCCGATGAATGAGACGCTCGCGCCAATGTCGACGCCGGCAAACGCCGGCGAGCCGTTCGCCTACTAATCCCGCTGCCGGGCGCCTACCAGGCGTCCGGCGTGCGCAGCATGTGCACAATGTTGGCCGGGTTCATGATCCAGCCGCCGCGAAAGCCTTCGCCGAGATCCTCGACCGCATCGCAGCGCACCACGCCTTTTTCGGCAAGCCCGCCGAGTGCGGCCTCATGGTCGTCGGTGAAGAGTTCGAGCCACACCTCCGCCTGGCTGTAATTCGGCGCCTCGTCGATCCAAAGCCTGTTAGGACCGAGGATAAAACCCTTGGCCGGCGCCTTCTCGTCGAAAGGCTCGAGACCGACCGTGTCGCGGTAGAAGGCGACGACCGCCTCATATTGGTGCGACGGCACCTTCATAGCGATGTTGATACCACCCGTAATCGTCATCGTGTGATCTCCCTTAAAGCGGCGGCTCGGTTGCGGGCTGCCCGGACAATTCGCTGACGTAGTAGCCCTGGCGCAGGTTGATGCCGTATTCGAGCCAGGCCTTCATGCAGGCCAGCATTTGCGACCAACCCTCGCAGTTCATGTAGGAACTCTTCTGTCCGCGCGCGTTTTCGCGCCAGCCGGTTTCGGCGATCGTCACCATGGTGGCGCCGTCCTCGAGTGGCTGGAAGCGCATCTCGACCTTGGTGCGATAAGGCTCCTCCTCCTTCTCCACCATCGCATCCCAGCGAAGGACGATGCGCTCGTGGGGTTCCACGGCCTCGACCTCTATCGGCACGTTGCCCCACCAGGTAACCGTTGTTCCGGCGACCAAGGGCCCACTGACCCCGCCAAGGGTGACGAAGTACTTGCTGATCTGATCAGGATTGACCACGGCATCGAATACCTCGGCGACAGGCCGGTCGATGCGTCCATTCACACGAAATTCGAAAGACATGACCTCTTCTCCCATTGTGCTGACACAGCATATGTTATAAAAATATAACATGTCAACCGATTCGAAAGATGACCTTGTTTTCAAGGCACTCGCCAACGGCCTGCGCCGACAGATCCTCGACGCCCTGAAGGATGAGCCGCAGACGACCGGCATGCTCTGCGAGCAGTTTGACAGCCTTGATCGCTGCACCGTCATGCAGCATTTAAGAGTTCTCGAAGACGCCGATCTGGTGATCGTTCAGCGTGAGGGCCGCGAGCGCTGGAACCACCTCAACGCCATGCCGATCCAGGCCATCCACAATCGTTGGATCAGCCAGTATGCCGGCCAGGCGATGTCGATCCTTTCCGCCCTTCAGCAAGGGCTCGACCGCCCCTCGGAATGACGGTTTCGGCTTTCCATTGCCCTGCTTTCTTCGTATGAACGCGCGACAACGCAATCTGGGGATATCGTCTTGCGCTACCTCATCACCGGCACGGCCGGCTTCATCGGCTTTCATCTTGCAAAGCGACTGATCGACGAAGGGCATTTCGTCGTCGGCTTCGACGGAATGACGCCCTACTACGACGTCACGCTCAAGGAACAGCGCCACGCGATCCTCGCCCGCTCGAACGGCTTCAAGGCGGTCGTCGGCATGCTGGAAGACCGGGATGCGCTGAACCACGCCGCAGAGCTTGCCGAGCCGGAGGTCATCATCCATCTGGCTGCCCAGGCCGGCGTCCGCTACAGCCTGGAAAACCCCAAGGCCTATGTCGATTCCAACCTCATCGGCTCCTGGAACATGTTGGAGTTGGCGCGCGAAATCGGCCCCAAGCACCTGATGCTGGCCTCGACCTCATCGATCTACGGCGCCAACGAAAAGATCCCTTTCGCCGAGACAGACCGGGCCGACGAGCCGATGACGATCTACGCGGCGACGAAGAAATCGATGGAACTGATGGCGCACAGCTATGCCCATCTCTACAAGGTGCCGACGACGGCCTTCCGTTTCTTCACGGTCTATGGCCCCTGGGGTCGGCCCGACATGGCGCTGTTCAAGTTCATCGACGCCATCCACAACGACCGGCCGATCGACATTTACGGCGAAGGCCGCATGAGCCGCGACTTCACCTATATCGACGATCTCGTCGAAGGCATCCTCAGGCTTTCGCATGTCCTCCCCTCGGAGGAAAACCGGGTGCCATCCGAAAAGGCGCAGGACACGCTGTCGCGGCAGGCGCCATTCCGCGTCGTCAATATCGGCGGCGGCCAGCCGGTCGAACTGATGACCTTCATCGAGACGATCGAAAAGGCAGTCGGTCGCCCGGCGCTTCGCAACATGCTGCCGATGCAGCAGGGCGATGTGCCACGCACCTATGCGTCTCCGGATCTGCTTGAGGCGCTCACCGATTTCAAGCCGTCGATTTCGGTGGAAGACGGTGTCGCGCGCTTTGCAGCCTGGTATGACGAATATTACGGTCGCTCCGAGAAGGCTGGCTCGCCGGCCCGGCAGGCCTGAGGCAACCATCGGCGACGACTGCCGTCGCCACACTTTGCATAAGCGAAGCTCTCGCAACAAAAGGAAGAGCAGATGAAAGTCACGATGATCGGCGCCGGCTATGTCGGCCTTGTTTCGGGTGTGTGTTTTGCCGATTTCGGCCATGACGTGGTTTGCCTCGACAAGGACGAAAGCAAGATCGATGCCCTGATGCAGGGGCGCATTCCGATCTTTGAACCCGGCCTCGACCATCTCGTCGCGAGCAATGTCCAGTCCGGCCGCCTGTCGTTCACCACGGATCTCGTTTCGGCGGTCGCGGACAGCGACGTGATCTTCATCGCCGTCGGCACGCCGTCGCGTCGCGGCGACGGCCATGCCGATCTCTCCTATGTCTACGCCGCAGCGCGCGAGATCGCCGTCAACCTCAAGGGTTTCACCGTCATCGTGACGAAGTCGACGGTTCCGGTCGGCACCGGCGACGAGGTCGAGCGCATCATCCGCGAAACCAACCCGGACGCCGATTTCGCCGTGGTTTCCAATCCGGAATTCCTGCGCGAAGGTGCCGCCATCGAGGACTTCAAGCGCCCCGACCGCATCGTCATCGGCCTTGCCGACGATGATGCGCGCGCCCGCGACGTCATGACCGAGGTCTACCGTCCGCTCTACCTCAACCAGGCGCCGCTGGTCTTCACCTCGCGCCGCACCTCCGAACTAATCAAATACGCCGGCAACGCTTTCCTGGCGATGAAGATCACCTTCATCAACGAGATGGCCGATCTCTGCGAGAAGGTCGACGCCAACGTGCAGGACGTTGCCCGCGGCATCGGCCTCGACGGCCGTATCGGTGGAAAATTCCTGCATGCCGGCCCGGGTTACGGCGGCTCCTGCTTCCCGAAGGACACGCTGGCGCTGGTCAAGACCGCCCAGGACTTCGACAGCCCCGTGCGCCTGGTCGAGACCACCGTCGCCATCAATGACAACCGCAAGCGCGCCATGGGCCGCAAGGTTATCGCGGCTGCCGGCGGCGATGTACGCGGACGCAAGGTCGCCGTCCTCGGCCTCACCTTCAAGCCGAACACCGACGACATGCGCGACAGCCCGGCCATCACCGTGGTTCAGACGCTGCAGGACGCCGGCGCCCATGTCGTCGGCTATGATCCGGAAGGCATGGAAAACGCCAAGAAACTGATGGACGGTCTCGATTTCGCCAAGGATCCGTACGAGGCAGCCGCAGAGGCCGACGTGCTGGTGATCGTGACCGAATGGAACGAGTTCCGCGCGCTCGACTTCCGCCGGTTGAAAGCCGTGATGAAGGCGCCGGTACTGGTCGACCTCAGAAACATCTATCGCCCCGACGAAGTTGCAAAGCACGGCTTTGCCTATGCCAGCGTCGGCCGGCCGCAGTGAGGGCTGCAAGACACGGAATCTAACGCCGGGCGCCCTGCCCGGCGATCGTCTGCGACAGGCGGCGACAGACTTAAAGTTTCCTGTTATGCCGCATGTCGTTATCGCAAAACCGCTGCACACTTTTGCGCGACATGCTCTATGCCTTCGGTATCGGCTGGGGCGGCAGTGCCTCCCAGCTTTTGCCGGCAAGGATGACACAGCTTCGGCCGGTGACATCCGTGACGATCAGGGTCCAGGTGCCGCTATCGGCGGCATAGATTTCCATCACCGCATGCGGGTTGATCAATCCGATCCCCGCAGGCTTTTCCTGATACTGTCGCATGAGAAATTCGATCACTTCGGATCGCGCGGCACAGTTCGCCATCACCTGCGAACTTGCCGGGTTTGGAAGTGCCGTCACCGCGGCCGCCAATATGACGGCTCGAGCGAGGCCACGGATCATATTGCGTCCCATGACGCACCTCCTTTCGCCGGGAAACCCGGCGGAAAAGGAGTTTCCGCTGACCTCATCCGCCGTTGACCGGCATTGTTATGATCGGCACTTGCTCGCGACACGATACAAGTGCCGCCACGAGATCAGTATGGCGGAGCAATCCGTATATTACAATTGACTAATTTACGGAGAGTAACCCGGGAACCGATACGACTTCTGCGCGACCCGTATTACTTGCGCTTCATCGCTTCCATGAGCGCGGCACCAAAGGCGCCCTGCGACGGCTGCTGCGGCTTCTGCGGACGCGCTGGCGCGCTGCGATTGCCGTTGTTCGATGCCGGCGCCCTCGCCTCGCGGCCCGTATCGGCACCGATGTCCTTGCGCATGGTCAAGCCAATGCGCTTGCGCGGTACATCCACCTCGGTCACCCGCACCTGAACCACGTCGCCGGCCTTGACCACTTCATGGGGGTCCTTCACGAACCGGTCCGCAAGCTGCGAAACATGAACGAGGCCATCCTGATGGACGCCGATGTCGACGAAGGCGCCAAAGGCGGCAACATTTGTCACGGTGCCTTCGAGCTGCATGCCGACCTTCAGATCCTTGATGTCGTCGATGCCCTCGGCGAAGGTCGCGGTCTTGAAGCTCGGGCGCGGGTCGCGGCCCGGTTTTTCCAGTTCGGCCAGAATGTCCTTCACCGTCGGCAGGCCAAAACGCTCATCGACGAAGACACGCGGATCGAGCTGCTTCAACGCCGCGCTGTCGCCCATCAATGCGCGCACATCGCGCCCGCAGGCCGCGACGATCTTCTTGGCGACACCATAGGCTTCCGGGTGGACCGACGACGCATCGAGCGGCTCCTTGCCATCAGGAATGCGCAGGAAGCCGGCGCACTGTTCAAAGGTGCGGGCGCCGAGACGCGCGACGTTCAAGAGTTCCTTGCGGCTGGCGAACGGTCCGGCGGCATCGCGGTGTGCGACGATCGCTTCTGCCGAAGACTTGCCGAGACCGGAGACGCGCGCAAGCAGCGGTGCGGATGCCGTATTCACATCGACACCGACGGCGTTCACCGCGTCTTCCACGACCGCATCCAGCGAGCGGTTGAGCTTCGACTGGTCGACATCGTGCTGATACTGGCCGACGCCGATCGACTTCGGCTCGATCTTGACGAGCTCAGCCAGCGGGTCCTGCAGGCGCCGGGCGATGGAGACGGCGCCACGCAGGGAGACGTCTAGACCGGGGAACTCAAGTGCGGCCGTCTCCGAGGCGGAATAGACCGAAGCACCGGCTTCGGACACGATGACCTTGGTGGGCTTTGGCGCCGGCAGTTGGGCAAGCATGTCGGCGACAAGCTTCTCCGTCTCGCGGCTGCCGGTGCCATTGCCGATCGCGATCAGCTCGACCTTGTGCTTGCGGACCAGCGATGCCAGCTCGGCCTGCGTGCCGCGGACATCGTTCTTCGGCGGGAACGGATAAACGGTCGTTGTCTCCAAAAGCTTGCCGGTACCATCGACAATGGCGACCTTGACGCCGGTGCGAATGCCCGGATCCAGCCCCATCGTCGCGCGCGAGCCGGCCGGAGCGGCCAGCAGCAGGTCCTTCAGGTTGCGGGCGAAAACGTGGATTGCTTCCTCTTCCGCCCGTTCGCGCAGCTCGCGCATCAGGTCGAGAGACAGCGACATCGACAGCTTCACGCGCCAGGTCCAACCGATAACCTCGGAAAGCCATTTGTCGCCCGGCAGCTGTCCGCCGACATTGTAGGCGGCCGCAATCATGCGCTCGACCGGTTTGACGGGAGACGTATCGTCCTGATCGACGACGATATCGACTGACAACACCTCCTCGTTCCAGCCGCGCAGCATGGCAAGCGCCCGGTGACCCGGTGTGGTCGCCCAGCGTTCGGAATGATCGAAATAGTCCGAGAACTTGGCACCCGCCGCCTGCTTGCCGTCGACGACCTTGGCCCGCAGGAACGCCGCGCCCTTCATGTGATTGCGCAGGCGGCCGAGCAGGTCGGCATTCTCCGCCATGCCTTCGGCGATAATGTCGCGCGCGCCGTCAAGCGCCGTCTTCACATCGGGCACATCTGCCGTCAGAAACTTTGCGGCGCGGTCAGCCGGTGCGACCGTCCGGTCGGCGAGAATAGCTTCGGCAAGCGGCCCAAGGCCCCGCTCCTTGGCGATCTCCGCCTTGGTGCGCCGCTTCGGCTTGTAGGGCAGATAGATATCTTCGAGTTCGGCCTTGGTTTCCACCGCGGCGATCTTGGCTTCGAGTTCGTCGGTCAGCTTGC
Organism: Ensifer sp. ENS11; assembly: GCF_014851895.1. Lineage (NCBI taxonomy): Bacteria > Pseudomonadati > Pseudomonadota > Alphaproteobacteria > Hyphomicrobiales > Rhizobiaceae > Ensifer > Ensifer sp. ENS11. The sequence goes on from NZ_JACVAN010000002.1 coordinate 333,948, forward strand.
CCTGTCCGCGGATCGATTCGATGATCGAACCCCGCCTTGCCTCCAGTTCGCGCAGATAGGTCAGACGCTCAGCCAGCGTGCGCAGCTGCGTGTCGTCGAGCCCGCCGGTCACTTCCTTGCGGTAACGCGCGATGAACGGCACCGTCGCGCCCTCATCGAGCAGCTCCACCGCGGCGATTACCTGGGAGGTCGACGCCTTGATCTCGCTGGCAATGATGGCGGCGATGGGTTTTGCTGGGCTGGCCATGGTGGGATCCGTCTTTCCTGTTTTCAGTCGGCGACCATAAAGGCGCAGGTCTTCAAGGCCAAGTGAAGGCTTGCGTGGCGAAACCGGAACTCCACAGGAGAGGTGCGCTCGACCTGTGTTTTCTAAGGATGTCGTTGCACCGAAACCGCGGCGCACTTTCGGGCGACATGCGTTAAATATCCACCAGCTCAAGCGGCGGGCGGGTCATTTCGAATTCCATCAGTTCCCGTTCCTTCGCCTCGATGTAACCGCGTGCGAAAGGCACCGTATCGAGCGACGGCGACAGCTGCAGCTGGAAGATGAAGTGCTTGTCATGCAGGAAGGCCGTCTCCGACGCGGCGAGATAGAACTCCCACATCCGGAAGAAGCGCTCGTCGAACAGCTTTACCGCCTCTTCGCGCCGCGCGAGGAAACGCTCCCGCCACGCCCTTAATGTCCAGGCATAGTGCATCGACAGGATCTCGATATCCTTGACGAGAAGCTGGGTCTTTTCAACGGAAGGCAGAACCTCCGAAAGCGCCGGGATGTAACCGCCGGGGAAGATGTATTTCTCGATCCATGGATTGGTCGCCCAGGGTTTGTAGACCTGCCCGATCGAGTGCAACAGCATCACGCCCTCAGGCTTCAACAATTCCCTGATCTTGCGAAAGAATCGGCCGTAATTGCCGATGCCGACATGTTCGAACATACCGACCGACACGATGCGGTCGAACTGCCGCCCCTGCATCGTCCTATAGTCCTGAAGCTCGAAGCGGACACGATCGGACAAGCCTCGCTTGGCCGCCCGCTCGCGCGAGATCTTCAGCTGCTCTTCGCTGAGTGTGATGCCCGTCACCTCGACGCCGGAGGATTCCGCAAGATACATCGCCATCCCGCCCCAGCCGGAGCCGACCTCAAGCACCTTCTGCCCGGGTTCAAGCAGCAGCTTGGCGGCGATATGGCGCTTCTTGGCGAGTTGCGCCTCATCGAGCGAGATGCCCGGCGGCTCGAAATAGGCGCAGGAATATTGCCAGTCCTGATCGAGGAACAGATTGAAGAGCTTGCGATCGAGATCATAGTGATGGGCGACATTGTGCCGGTTGCGATTGACCGGCATGCGGCTCTTCACCTGCTGGCGCAACACATGCTGAAGAGCAACCAGCGTGTTGGGAACAGTCGCGGCGTTCTCCAGACCGTTTTCCTTTACTATCGAGAGCACATCGAAAATGTCGCCGTCCTCGATGACGACGCGGCCATCCATATAAAGCTCGCCGAAACGAAGCCCCGGGTCGATAGCGATCGCTTTTTCAGCTTCCGCATCGACAATGCGGATCGTTGCCGGCTTTCCCGAGCCGTCACCCAGAATGACCTGCTCACCCGCAGAAAAAAACACCGTCAGATTGCCCTTGCGCACCAGACGGCGAAGCAAATTCAACAATGCCGCATTCATATCCAACCCCTGCCAGACACATCCTGTGTCCTGCTGCGTAGGAGCGGCGACGGGGCCGGTTCTATCGGGGCTTCCGGGAAAGCGTTGCGGCGCGCATGAAGAATGATGCGGAACGCAGGGGCATGACGCGACCTAATTCCGGAAGCGGCGAAAACCGGCTCTGGCGTGGCCTCATGGTATCCGGAACAGATGCGGCGCTCCTCGTGCGCGCGCTGCCGGAAATTCGCCAGGCCAGCCGCCATCGGGCTCCTATCCATCAGAACTTACACTAACTTAGTAAGCTTCAAACGATTGGCAATGGGCTTTTTATGCCCCCTCAAAGATTTGTTTGCTTAGTAAATCGGCCGAATTGGCCTCAGCTCCGACGACCCCGCGACCCGTAGGGAATGCCGGTCATGCGGCCGGGTGAAATCGAGCATGGGACCAACAGGCACGATGCGGGTCGGATTGACGTGGGCGATGCCGTAATAGCCTCGCTTGATATGGTCGATGCGCACCGTCTCGGCGATGCCGGGCCACTGGTAGATTTCGCGCAGATAGTTGGAAAGCGCCGGATAATCTTCGATCCGGCGAAGATTGCACTTGAAGACGCCGTGGTAGGCCGCATCGAACCGGATCAATGTCACGAACAGACGGATATCGGCCTCCGTCAGGTACTCGCCGGCGATGTAACGATTGGCCGCCAGGTGGCGCTCGAGCTCGTCGAGCATCCCGAACAGGCTCGTGACGGCCTCGTCATAGGCGCTTTGAGACTTGGCGAACCCGGCGCGGTAGACGCCGTTGTTGACGCGCTCGTAAATCGGGTCGTTCCAGTGATCGATCTCCGCACGCAGCGCTTGAGGGTAAAAATCGAGGCGGTTGCCGGTCAGGTCGTCGAAAGCCGAATTCAGGATGCGGATGATGTCGGCGGATTCGTTGTTGACGATGCGCCCTTCCTTCATGTCCCAAAGGACGGGGACCGACACCTTGCCGGTGTAATGGCCATCACTCGCCGTATAGAGCTCGTGATGATAACGGATCAGACCAACACGCCCGCCAGCGTCCACAGGCTCGTCGTAGACCCAACCATCCTCGCCTAGCAGCGGGTCGGAGACGGTAAGCCCGATGACGTCCTGCAGTCCCTTGAGATTGCGAAAAGCGATCGTGCGCGACGCCCAGGGGCAGAGGTACGAAACGAACAGACGAAAGCGCCCGGCCTCCGCCGGAAGACCTGGCTGCCCCTGCGGGCCGGGGCCGCCATCGGCCGTGATCCAGCTGTGGAAACGGGTCGGCTCGCGGAAAAAGGCGCCACCCTTCATCTCGCTCGCAGCAACGTCACCCTTGACCCATTTTCCATCGACGAGCTGCGGCATGAATTCTCTCCTGAACCTACGGGGAATGCCAACTCACTCACACGCGGGCGCGTGCCGGTCAATTCGGCGGCCGGTTGACAGATCGTTCGCATTACACAGCCCACACGCCCAGCGCGTAGCATCACGGTAGCGCCACATTGTCGAGCAATCCCGGTCGCGAGAGGGAGAATCAGGATGAAAAGATTCGTCATTGTCGCCGTGCTTTTTGCTGCCGTCGTCTGGCTCCTCAACACGTCCCTGCTGGCAACGCCCCCCGAGGGCCCGCCTAAGATTCTCGCGCATCGCGGCATCCACCAGACCTATCCGAAAGCGGGCGTGGGGAACGATACCTGCACGGCCGAGATCATCGAAAAGCCACGGCACGATCACCTCGAAAATACCGTCGCCTCAATGCAGGCCGCCTTCGATTCCGGCGCTGCGGTCGTCGAACTCGACATCCACCTGACGCCCGATCGGCAGTTCGCGGTCTTCCACGACTGGACGTTCGACTGCCGCACTGAAGGCAAAGGGGTCACCGAGGAAACGCCAATGACGGTGCTGAAATCGCTCGACATCGGCTACGGCTATACCGCCGACGGCGGCAAGACCTTTCCGTTCCGCGGAAAAGGCACCGGCCACATGCCGACCTTGGAGGAGGTTTTCACCGCCCTGCCCGATCGCCAGTTTCTCGTCAATTTCAAGAGCCGCCGGGCCGAGGAAGGCGCAGCGCTCGCCGCCCTGCTCGAAACACATCCGGAATGGCGGCAAGCCGTCTTTGGGGTCTATGGCGGCGGCGAGCCGACGCGGGAAGCGCTGAAGCTGGTGAAGGGCCTGCGTGGTTACGACAGGAACTCTGTCGTCGGCTGCCTCGCCCGCTACATCGCCTATGGCTGGACCGGCGTCGTTCCGGCCGCCTGCCAGAACACGCTGGTGATCGTTCCGGGAAACTATGCGCCCTGGCTGTGGGGTTGGCCCGACCGTTTTGCACAGCGCATGAAATCAGCCGGCAGCGAGATCATCCTGCTCGGCCCCTATGCCGGCGGAGATTTCACCACGGGCATCGATAGCGCGGAAGATCTTGAACTGGTGCCGGAGAACTTCTCGGGCTACGTCTGGACTAACCGTGCCGAGATGATCGGGCCGATGCTGGCAAAAAGACAGCCGGCGTCCTACAGCGCCGCGCGTCTTATTAGACGCGCAAAGGTCGCTGCAGCACTTTGATTTGCTGCATGTTTTTATCCTTAAATCGAATAGGATTTAAGGAAACATGCAGTAGCGGTTCCTATCCAATCTCGTTTGTCACTGAGGGAGCGTACGGTTGGGGCACCGGCGCCTTGACCTGAGACAAGTCCCGCCTGTCGTTTCGGCAGATGCCCGGCAGCCCGAAGTTCACCCTCCGAGAGGAGCCGGCCGCCAGCAGGGCTGGCGAGCGGCGTTAGCGGTATTGAGAATACTGGCCGATCAGCGTGGGAACTCAAGACCCATTTCGCGGAAGCGCTCGGGATCATCGCCCCAGTTTTCACGCACCTTGACGAACAGGAAGAGGTGCACCGGCTGCTCAAGGATTTCGGAGATTTCCTTCCGCGACGCGGTGGAGATCGCCTTGATCGCATCGCCATTCTTGCCGAGTGCGATCTTCTTCTGGCTTTCGCGCTCGACGTAGATCACCTGTTCGATACGAACGGATCCGTCCTTGCGCTCTTCCCACTTCTCGGTTTCGACATGCGAGGCGTAGGGAAGTTCCTGATGCAGGCGCAGGAACAGTTTTTCGCGAGTGATTTCGGCCGCGAGCTGGCGCATCGGCAGGTCGGAGATCTGGTCTTCCGGATAATACCAGGGACCTTCCGGCAGCGTCTCGGCAAGATAATCCATCAGATCCTTGCAGCCCGAGCCGGTCAGCGCGGAGATCATGAAGGTGCGCTCGAACTTGATCGTCTCGTTGGCCGCCGCTGCAAGCTTCAGCAGATCCTCCGGTCGCACCTGGTCGATCTTGTTCAGAACCAGGATCTTCGGCTGGTGGACTTCCTTCATGCCCTGAAGGATCGTTTCCGCATCGCCCTTCAGGCCACGCTCGCTGTCGATCAGGAGCATGATCACATCGGCGTCCTTGGCGCCACCCCAGGCCGTCGTCACCATTGCCCGGTCGAGCCGGCGCCGTGGCTTGAAGATGCCCGGCGTGTCCATGAACACGATCTGTGCGTTGTCGTGGATGGCAATGCCACGCACGATCGCCCGGGTCGTCTGAACCTTGTGGCTGACGATCGAAACCTTGGCGCCGACGAGGCGGTTGACCAGCGTCGATTTTCCCGCGTTGGTGGCGCCGATCAGCGCCACGAAACCAGAGTGGGTCGGCGCGCTTTCGGCGGCCGTATCTTTTTCCATATCCGTCATGTTTTCCGTCAATTTCCGGCGGAGACTTTCCGCCACACGCCTTCGCGTTCCAACAATTTTGTCGCGGCCACCTGCTCGGCGCCGCGCTTGGATCGATCCGTCCCGGTCTCGGGCGCAACGCCGGCAACCTCCACGGTCACCGTGAAACGCGGGTCGTGGTCGGGGCCGGAGCGGTTGTCCGTCCGATATGTCGGCGCAATGCCAAACTTGGCATGCGCCCATTCCTGCAATTCGGTCTTGGCATCGCGACGGGCGCCGTCGGCACGGGTCGCCCGCTCTTTCCAGTGAAGCAGCACGAATTTACGCGCCGCCTCCAGCCCGCCGTCGAGATAGATGGCGGCGATGAGCGACTCTACCACATCGGCGCGCACATTCATCATCGCCTTTCCGGTGATTTTCTTCACGTCGGAACCGGTGCGGATAAACTGGTGCAGCGCCAGGTCGTCGGCGACCAGGGCGCAGCTCTCGGCGCTGACGAGCTGGTTCAGCCGCACCGAAAGTTCGCCCTCGTTGGCATCACGAAAGGTCTGGAACAGAAGCTCGGAGACGCAAAGCCCCAGCACACGGTCTCCGAGGAATTCGAGCCGCTGGTAGTTCGATCCCCTGGCATTGCGGGCGCTGGAATGGGTCAGCGCCCGATCGAGCCGTTCCTTCTCGCTGAACTGATAGCCAATCACGGCCTCGAGCTTGGCCCGATCCTCCGCGCTTAGCGACCGCGCCTTCATCATTCGACCGCCTTGAACAGGCGGTCGTAGCGCAGGTTCGCCGGCCACTTCCAGATCTCGCGGAACGAGGTGTCATTGCCGAGCGAGAAGAAGATCAGGCTCGCGCGGCCGACAAGGTTCTCGGCCGGCACGAAGCCGACGTCGAAGCGGCTGTCGGCCGAGTTGTCGCGATTGTCGCCCATCATGAAGTAATGACCTTCGGGCACGATGAACTCGCGGGTGTTGTCACCGCGCGAATCCGGGAACTGATCGAGCGTGTCATAGGAAACGCCATTGTCCATGGTTTCGCGGTAGACCGGAACGTCGCCACCGGTGTCGTACTGATCGTCGGCGCGGAAGACACCGTCAGGCGCGCGATCGATCGGCTTGTCGTTGACGTAGAGAATGCTGTTGCGGACCTGGATGCGATCGCCCGGCAGGCCGACCAGACGCTTGATGTAGTCGATGTCCGGGTTTGGCGGAAAGCGGAAGACGACGATGTCGCCGCGCTCCGGCTCGCTGGCGAAGATTCGGCCCGAGAACAGATCCGGCGAGAACGGCAGCGAATACTTGGAGTAGCCGTAGGCGAACTTGTTGACGAAGATGTAGTCGCCGACAAGCAGGGTCGGCATCATCGAGCCCGACGGAATGGTGAAGGGCTGAAAGAAGACGGTGCGAATGACCACGGCCAGGAGCAGCGCCTGGATGATGACCTTCACATTCTCCCAGAGACCGCTCTGCTTCGCTTCTGTCTTTTCTGCCACGCTGCTGTCTTCCTTTGTCATCGGCGCGCTGGATAGGCGCTCCGCTCAATCAACTGTCATTCGCGCTTTCGGTTCCAGCCTCACCGGCGGATGCGCAATTCTGTATCCATGCTGCAAGGGCGCTCTGCCCCCTGCAATCGGGCACGCCCGGATTTCTCAACGGAATGCTCTAAACCGTTCCCTCTGGCGGGGCAACGGGGAGTGCTTCGATAATCACGAAGGCCTGCGCCAGCGGGAAATCGTCGGTAATCGTCAGATGGATTGCCGCCCGATGCCCCTTGGGCACCATCGCCTGGAGCCGTTCGGCAGCACCACCGCTCAAATGCATCGTGGGCTTGCCACCGGGCATATTGATGACGCCCATGTCTTTCCAGAAGACGCCATGCGCTATTCCGGTGCCGAGCGCCTTGGAACAGGCCTCCTTGGCAGCGAAGCGCTTGGCGTAGGAGGCGGCGCGGTTCTTGCGACCTTCGGACTTGGCAATTTCCACCTCGGTGAAGCAACGATTGACGAAACGCTCGCCGAAACGCGAGAGCGAGTTTTCGATGCGCCTGATGTCGATGAGGTCGCTGCCGATACCGATGATCATGATGTGGACCTTGCACCGGACGCGCGCGCGCGCCTGCGGCGGGACTGGAAAAGACGGGCTGCCTGATAGGCAAGAGGATAGAAGATCAGTGCGCCGGCGGCGGCAAGCGGAACCGATCCGATGAGCATAGGCTTGAACACAGGCCCCCAAAGCGCCGACAATTCGAGGTGCTCGACCATATGCGCGACGTCCGCGCCGGTTGCGGGACCTGACGCCTGCGGTCCCATGATGACCGTGCCAAGTTCGTAGGACGCGGTCAGGATCATCGGGATGGTCACCGGGTTGGCAAGCGCCGTGGTGATCGCTGCCGCAAGCAGATTGCCGGAGAACGCGGAGGCAACCGCGACCGCGATGATGATATGCAGCCCAAAGAAGGGCGTGAAGGAGGACGCGGCACCTGCAGCGACCCCGACCGCAATCGAGTGCGGTGACGACGACAGGCGCAGGATGCGCAGCGCCATGTATCTCGGGCCACGCCGAAAGCCCTTGCGCGGCCATAAAAGCGCGCGAAGCCTCTCGGATATCGTGACCGGTTTTCTACGTCTGAATAACATTATGCCGTCATGACCGCATCTTGAAACCGCCAGTCGGCACAAGACGGCGTGTCCGCCTGTTTAAAGGCCGCAAGATAGGCGTCATGCCCCTTGCTTGCAACCCGCTGGCGTGTGGTGCAGCGATCACGATTGAGCCATTCGCCTGGCGCATGGCTCGCCATTCCCGCCATCATGCGGGAACAGGCAGCGGCTTAGTAGCCGTTGCGGAACAGGCCGCGATCGATCTGGCGCTGACGGTATTCGAGATCGATGCGATCGACCGAACCGTTGAGATAGGCGAGCTCGCGCTCTTCCTGAGTGGCGACGCGCAGAGCGCGGGTGATCTTCTTCAACTGATTTAACATGGCAAACCTCTTCGTTTACCTCCCATGCAGAAGATAGTTTAGAGGTCACTGTTCCACCAGAGCCAGGAAGAGACAGCAGCCATGCGCAACAAGCATGCCTTGCCGTTTTTCAAGCCCCGACCTGCCTGTTTTGAAGGCAACTGCGCAAAACGGACGCGCACAGGCCCAAACTTCACCGCCGAATGCGAGTATCGCCAACCCTCACGGACGGCCAGACAGACGGAGGCAAGAAGAAGAAAGTGCCGGTCATGATCCGCCTGCCAAGGCGAGACCCCGACGGAAGGCGGAAGCAACGGCGCCGGTGGTGACGGTTCGGCAGCTATGCGAAAGTCGAGCGGCGCCCCTTCACTCGAAGAGGCGCTTGACCGTGGAGATGCTCGGCAATTCCTTCAACTGCGTGATCAGGTGGTTCAGCTGCCTCAGATCCCAGACCTCGAGATCGAACTGCAACTCACTGAAGTCGGCAGCCACACGCCCCATGGAAAGCGAGCGGATGTTGACGTCGCTCGTCGCGATCGACTGGGCGACCTCCGCCAGCGTGCCCGGCTCGTTCAAGGCGCTGATGGCGATGCGCGCCATGAAGCGGCTGCTGTTGGCCTCGTCCAGATCCCAACGCACGTCGATCCAGCGCTCCGGCTCGTCGTCGAACTTCTGCAGGATCGGCGACTGGATCGGGTAGATGGTGATCCCCTTGTCCTTCTCCATGATGCCGACGATACGGTCGCCCGGAACTGCACCCGCCGCGCTGAAATGCACGCCGGCGTTACCCGAGAGCCCTCGGATCGGCAGCGCTTCCGGACCTTCCGCTTGCGCCGGCTCGCCCGCCTCCTTGGATCGGCCAGGCAACTTGAACACCATGCCGGCGGCACTGCGCATGTTGAACCAGCCATCGTCGGCGTTCGGCTTGACGGTGACGCGCTCGTCCTGATGGTCGGGGAAAACCGCGCGCAGCACGTCGAGCGACGACAGTTCGCCGCGGCCAACCGACGCGATCGCATCCTCGACCTCTTTATGTCCAAGCCGATGCAGCGCGGGCTTCAGCGCTTCGCGTGAAAACGTCTTGCTGGCGCGCTCGAAGGTTCGCTCCAGAATGCGATAGCCGAGGCCGGCATATTGCTTGCGGATGGCAGCGCGCGTCGCGCGCCGGATGGCGGAGCGCGCCTTGCCGGTGACGACGATTTCTTCCCACGCCGGCGGCGGCACCTGGATGCCCGAACGGATGATCTCGACTTCGTCGCCGTTGTTGAGGCGCGTGACCAGCGGCATGATGCGGCCGTTGATCTTGGCGCCGACGCAGGTGTCGCCGATGTTGGTGTGGACCGCATAGGCAAAGTCGATCGGCGTCGCGCCACGCGGCAGCGCAATCAGCTGCCCCTTCGGCGTGAAGCAGAACACCTGGTCCTGGAAAAGCTCGAGCTTGGTATGCTCGAGAAACTCTTCCGGGTTGTCGCCTTCGGCGAGCGACTCGATCGTGCGCCGCAGCCAGGAATAGGCGTTCGAGGTCGGCGACAGGGCGGTTTCCGTCGAGACCCCCTCGCCGTCCTTGTAGAGCGAGTGAGCGGCGATACCGTATTCGGCGATATCGTTCATCCGGCGCGTGCGAATCTGCAGTTCGATGCGCTGGCGCGACGGGCCGACGATGGTCGTATGGATCGACTGGTAATCGTTCTGCTTTGGCGTCGAGATATAATCCTTGAAGCGGCCAGGCACGACGCGCCAGCGGGTGTGCACGATGCCAAGCGCGCGATAGCACGACGGGATATCGTCGACGACGATACGAAAGCCCCAGACGTCGGAAAGCTGCTCGAAGGACAGGGATTTCGACTGCATCTTGCGGAAGACCGAATAGGGCTTCTTCTGCCGCCCCTTGACTTGCGCGCCCTTCAACCCCTCGGTCTGGAGCAGCTCAGTCAATTCGTCCTCGATCTTCTTGATCAGGCCTTCATTGCGCTCGGACAGCTCTTCCAGGCGGCGGGTGACGGTTTCGAAGGCCTCCGGATTGATATGGCGGAACGAGAGGTTTTCGAGCTCCTCGCGCATATCCTGCATGCCCATGCGGCCGGCGAGCGGCGCATAGATGTCCATCGTCTCTTCGGAGATGCGTGCCCGCTTCTCGGGCGTCATATGGTCGAGCGTGCGCATGTTGTGCAGACGATCGGCAAGCTTGACCAAGAGGACGCGCACGTCGTCGGAGATCGCGAGCAGCAACTTGCGCAGGTTTTCCGCCTGCTTGGCTTTCTTGGTGACGAGATCGAGCTTCTTGATCTTGGTCAGGCCCTCGACAAGCGCACCGATGTCCTCGCCGAAGAGATCATCGATCTCCTGCCGGGTCGCGGTCGTATCCTCGATCGTGTCGTGCAAGAGCGCGACTGCGATCGTCGATTCGTCGAGATGCATTTCCGTAAGGATCGCCGCCACTTCCAGCGGGTGGGAAATGTAGGGGTCGCCGCTTGCCCGCTTCTGCTGCCCGTGCTTCTGCATCGCGTAGACGTAAGCCTTGTTCAACAGGGCTTCATTGACGTCGGGCTTGTATTTCTGAACGCGCTCAACGAGCTCGTACTGGCGCATCATTCGCTGGCGGCTCCATGGGAAAAGACAATAAAAAAAGTGCGCCAATCATACGAGTGGCGCACTGCTTTGAAAACACGCGGGAACGCTTGTTCCGTTACGGATCTCAGTAGTCGTCGCTCTTTTCCGGGGGCACGAGGCCCTCGATGCCGGCCAGAAGTTCCTCTTCCGACATGCGGTCGAAAGTGATTGCCTCCGGCTGGTCGTCGTCTTCCGCCGTCTCGGCAAAAGTCGTGTCGGCATCGGCTTGCACCAGCGAAGCCGGATCGGGCTCGGGCTCGTCCACTTCGACGTGCTTCTGCAGCGAGTGGATCAGGTCTTCCTTGAGGTCGCCGGGCGAGAGCGTCTCGTCGGCGATTTCGCGGAGAGCCACGACGGGGTTCTTGTCATTGTCGCGATCGATGGTGATCGCTGCGCCCTGCGAGATCAGGCGGGCGCGGTGGCTGGCGAGCAGCACGAGTTCGAAACGGTTGTCGACCTTGTCAATGCAATCTTCGACGGTGACGCGGGCCATTGCCTGTCCTTTTGGGCTCAAAGCGCGGCGATCATCGCCGCAGCACGGATTAACGACACGAGACCGGAACGGCCGCCGGATGACGGCCTCGTCGGCTCCGATTTCTGGAATTAGCCGCCCGGATACAATCAAAACAGCATAAGTTCAAGTTTTTCCTGCACGGAGCGCTCACATCATCCTTTACTGCGTGATAAAATGCGACGCGGACGGGCTGGACTTTGTATTCACACACCCTAGTTGCATTTTCTAATACAAACCGGAAACGCCTGGTAGAAACTGCAGATTTCCGATGTGGACGAACTGCAGCAACTGCTAAAACTAGCTATATTCGCGTGCCGCCGCTTGGAATAATGCAAGTGGTTAACTACATTATTTGCAATATCAGCAATTATTAATGTAATCGCCGTATTTTCGCGCATCCGCCGACGGGCCGCTTACCCGAATGTGATGCGCACCAAAAAGGAATAACGATGTTTGACCCTCGCGAGAAAATCGCTCTTTTTATCGACGGCGCCAACCTCTACGCCGCGTCGAAGAGCCTCGGTTTCGACATCGACTATCGCAAACTGCTCAAGGCATTTCAAAAGCGTGGCTATCTGCTACGCGCCTACTACTATACGGCTCTCATCGAAGACCAGGAATATTCGTCGATCCGTCCGCTGATCGACTGGCTTGACTATAACGGTTACAAGGTCGTGACCAAGCCTGCGAAGGAATTCACGGACTCGCTCGGTCGCCGCAAGATCAAGGGCAACATGGACATCGAACTTGCGATCGATGCCATGGAACAGTCAGAAACCGTCGATCATCTGGTGATCTTCTCGGGCGATGGCGACTTCACCACGCTCGTCGAAGCGCTGCAGCGGAAGGGTCGCAAGGTTTCGGTGGTATCGACGATGTCGACCCAGCCACCGATGATCGCCGATGACCTGCGCCGACAGGCGGATCACTTCATCGATCTCGTCACGCTGCGGGCCGAAATCGGCCGTGACCCATCGGAACGCGTTCCCCGGCAACATGTCGAGCCGGTAGCCGACCCCGTTGGGATCTGAGCGAACCAGTCACTCGCCAAACAACGAAAAAAATTTTTAGGCAGGGCGTCGGGGCGAGAGTGCGGCTGCGTTCAGCCGCGCTCTTTCAGCAGTCGGCTCTTCTGCCTGTTCCAATCGCGCTCCTTGGCGCTTTCACGCTTGTCGTGCAATTTCTTGCCCTTGCCGAGCGCCAGCTCGAGCTTCGCCCGGCCCTGATCGTTGAAATAGATCTTGAGCGGAATGAGCGACATGCCTTCGCGATTGACGGCCCCCTGCAGCCGGTTGACCTCGCGCTTGGACAGCAACAGCTTGCGACGGCGGCGGGTCTCATGGTTGAATCGGTTTGCCTGCAGGTACTCCGGCAGATAGGAATTGATCAGCCAGATTTCCCCGCCCTCGTCGGTGGCGTAGGATTCGGCGATGTTTGCCTTGCCTTCACGCAGCGACTTCACCTCGGTGCCGGTCAGAACCAGGCCGGCCTCGTAGGTGTCGACGATCTCGTAGTTGAAGCGGGCCTTTCGGTTTTCCGCGACAATCTTCTTGACCGTGCGCTGGCTTCCCTTGGGTGCCATCAGTTCATCAATCCTGCATGTCTGAGCGCCGAGTCGATTGCGGCTTCCGTTGCCGGCTCCAGTGTCGAAAGCAGCGGCGAACGAACCGCGCGGCTCATACGGCCGAGACGGTTCAGCGCGTACTTGGCGCCGCACAGGCCAGGCTCCATGAAGATCGCCTTGTGCAGCGGCATCAACTTGTCCTGATATTCCAGTGCCTTGGCATAATCGCCAGCAAGGGTGGCCTGCTGGAATTCGGCGCAAAGCCGCGGCGCGACATTTGCCGTGACCGAAATGCAGCCGACCCCACCATGGGCGTTGAAGCCGAGCGCCGTTGCGTCTTCGCCGGAAAGCTGAACGAAATCCTTGCCGCAGGCCATGCGCTGCTCGGATACGCGTTCGATCTTGCCGGTGGCATCCTTCACGCCGATGATCGTCGAATGGGCCTTGGCAAGCGCGGCCATGGTTTCGACGCTCATGTCGACGACGGAGCGACCGGGGATATTGTAGATGACGATCGGCAGCTTCACGCTCTCGGCAATCGCCGAATAGTGGGCAAACAGGCCCTTCTGCGTGGGCTTGTTGTAATAGGGTGTAACGACGAGCACCGCGTCCGCACCCGCCTTTTCGGCGTGCTGCGCAAGCTCGATGGCTTCGGTCGTGTTATTGGAGCCGGCGCCTGCGATTACCGGCACGCGGCCGGCGGCTGCCTTGATGCAGAGCTCGACGACCTGCTTGTGCTCGGCATGCGAAAGGGTCGGGGATTCACCTGTCGTGCCGACGGGCACGAGACCGGAGCTTCCCTCTTTTATCTGCCATTCCACATGCGCGACGAAACCTTCCGCATCCACCGCGCCGGCGGCGGTGAACGGTGTTACGAGAGCGGGAATGGAACCCTTGAACATGCACAACTCCTGACGGCTCAAAGGACGAGCATACACTCACGCTTTGGCCGTAATCGACGGTTAAAAAACTGCCGCACCATAATCATGTGAGGGGGCTGCGGCAAGCGCCGTGACACGGCATTTCATGCCGGTTTTCACGTAAAAGCTTGACGTTCAAGCCGCATAATCCTTGAGGCTCGCCACCCGGTGCTAAGGTGGCGGCGGTGCGATTGCTGTGATCTATAAACCCCGGTAACCTTTCGTTAGGCAATCCGGCGGCAAATGAATGTGAGACACGGGGAAACACGGGGCTCTTGATGCGCGGATCAATTCTTCTGCCTGTCGCCGCCATGATCGGCACAGCGCTTCTGGCCTCGTCGGCCCTCTCCTCCGAAGCCTCGAACACAGTGCCGGTACCGGGCAGCAAACCCGCAATCTCCGACAAGGTCGGGCGCGTTTCGGGTAAGGACATCACCGGCGCGATCCCGGCGACGGTATCGCCCATTCAGGGCGGCTTGAAGGTCGGTCTGGATGCGCTTTCCGACAAGGATCCGACCAAGGCGATCACCGTTCGAAACGGCATGCACGAGGGCACGCTCGATCGTCATATTCTGACTTGGGCAATCGCCGTATCGGGGCAACGTGGCGTCCCCTCCTACGAGATCGCCGACGCCCAGCGCGAACTGCAGGGGTGGCCGGGCCTCAAATCGCTTCGCGCCCATTCCGAGCGCGCACTTTACCGCGAGAACCCGGCAGCCCCCGATATTCTTGCCGCCTTTGGGCAGACGCAGCCCGAAACCACGGAAGGGACGATCATCCTTGCCCGCGCGCTGGTGGCACAGGGGCAGAGTGCGACCGCAGCAACGCGGCTGCGCGCGCTCTGGTTCAAGCAGGGGCTCGACAAGGATGTGGAAACGCAGATCCTGTCGGAATTTTCCGGCCTGCTGACGGTTGCCGACCACAGACGGCGGATGACGATGCTGCTTTATCGCAACCGCGTCGAGCAGGCCGAACGCTTCAGCGATCTCGGCAAGGCGCAGTCGCTCTATCGCGCCTGGGCCGCCGTCAGCCGCGGCAGCACCAATGCCCCTGCGCTGATATCGGCGATCGACGCCTCATGGCATAAGGACCCGGCCTATCTGTTCATCCGTATCGAAAGCCTGCGTAAGCAGGACAAATATGCGGAGGCCGCCAAGCTGCTGGCCACGATGCCTAGGGATCAGGACGCGTTGGTCAATCCCGGTGAATGGTGGACCGAACAACGGATCGTCAGCCGCGGCTTGCTGGACAAGGGGGATTTTCGCGGCGCCTACCGAGTTGCCGCAAACCACAAGGCAACCGAGGCGACCGATATCGTCGATGCAGAGTTTCACGCCGGCTGGTTCGCGCTGCGCGGCATGGAAGATCCGGCCGCAGCATCGCAGCATTTCCGACGGATCCTTGATGTTTCCAACCGGCCGCTTTCGGCGTCCCGCGCTTGGTATTGGCTCGGCCGATCGGCGGAAGCGGGCGGACCGGGCAATGCCAAGGACTATTTCGCCAATGCCGCCCGCTTTCCAGGCACCTTCTACGGTCAACTCGCCGCTGCGCGGCTCGGCCACAAGGCACTCAACGTTACCTATCCCGCCCCTTCAGCGGAAGACCGTGCCCGTTTCGAAAACCGCGAGGCGGTTCGCGCCATCGCACGGCTGGAAGCGGCAGGTCACGGCTGGCGTGCCGACAGCATCTATCGGGCACTTGCGGAAGAACTGACGAGCCCCGGCGAACTGGCGATCCTTTCGGCACGCGCCGAAAAGACCCGCAATCATCAGCTTTCACTCCAGATCGGCAAGACCGCCTTTGGCCGTGGCATCGATGTCGCTGCACTCGCTTTTCCCGTCGGCGTCATCCCGT
The DNA here is from genome assembly GCF_014851895.1 of Ensifer sp. ENS11. Taxonomy (NCBI): domain Bacteria; kingdom Pseudomonadati; phylum Pseudomonadota; class Alphaproteobacteria; order Hyphomicrobiales; family Rhizobiaceae; genus Ensifer; species Ensifer sp. ENS11. The sequence continues at coordinate 349,742 of NZ_JACVAN010000002.1, forward strand.
CGACCGCCAACATCGATGGCTCGGGCAAGGCGCTCGCCTACGCGATCGCGCGCCAGGAAAGCGCCTTCAATCCTGCGGCGGTCTCCACGGCCAACGCGCGCGGCTTGCTGCAACTGCTGCCCGGCACCGCCAAAGGGGTAGCCAGCCGCTACGGCCTTGCTTACTCCAAGGAGCGCCTGACGAGCGATGCCGGATACAACGCCACCCTCGGCGCGCATTATCTCGGCGAGCAGATCAACAGCTTCGGTGGTTCCTATATTCTCACCTTCATTGCCTACAATGCCGGCCCGCGTCGCGTACCGGACTGGCTCAGCCGCTATGGCGACCCGCGCGGCAAACCGATCGACGAGGTCGTCGACTGGATTGAGCGCATCCCGTTCCAGGAAACGCGCAACTACGTCCAGCGCGTGATGGAAAACTATCAGGTCTACAAGGTCAGGCTCGGTCAAGGCGCTGACATAGTCGCCGACCTTAGAATGGGACGACAGTTACCTTAGCGCAATTCCAGCAAGAGTGCGCAGCGGTGGTGCGTCAGACATCGCATAAAAACAAAGAGATAGCGCGCTTCTATGAACCCGTGCCAACGGGAAACGCTACTGCATGTTTCGTTAGATCGTATGCGATTCAAGGATAAAACATGCAGCAATTCACAGTGCTACCGCGACCTTTGCGCGTCTGATAAGACCCGCGGCGCTGTAGGTTCAGATTGGTTGTTCGTCGTTATCGTTGACAAATGGAGATGATCAAATAATCGTGATAGCAGAAGGCGGCACAAAGTACGATGTCACGCATTTCCCTTCTTGAAGGTTCCATCCTCCCCGAAGAAAATGGTGAAGGCAATGAAGACGTTAACAGTTATCGCCCTGTCGGTGGTGACAGTAATGAGTGGCGTTCCGCCAGCACAAGCATTTCCGATCGCCCCGAAGATTGCGTCTCAAGCCACCGATGTCCAACCGGCGCAATTCCCGTACGAGCGCGGTGAAGCGCGGAAGAGTGCTAGCGGATGTGGTTTCCCCTATTGCGGCCGTGGCTATCGGTACAACCGGCACGGTTACTACGGCGACAGACATGGCCATTATCGCGATGGTTACCGCGGATACTATCGGGACCACGATAATGATGCCGGCGCGTTCATCGGCGGACTTGCGGCCGGTGCGATCATAGGCGGCTTGTTGAGCCAGCCAAGATACTACAACCGTCCGGGAGTTGCCGGCGGCAGCTCACATACCAGCTGGTGCTACGCCCGATATCGGTCCTATCGAGCCTGGGACAACACGTATCAGCCTTATGGTGGTCCGCGGCGGCAGTGCAATTCGCCCTACTGAAAAGACTGGATGGGGCGGCGGCCCCTCGCACCCTCCCAATGTTTCCGCTGCTCCGGTATCGGCGCGAAAACGTGGTTTTAAAGCCTGTGACCGGCGATCTCGCGGTCCAAAAGGTAGCGCGAGCGGCGAGTCCTTTCATTCCCTGAACGCCGGACCGCCTGCTTGCCGTTTCCGTTTCAATGGCTACGATCCGCCCGGGTGCAGATGGAGGGCGAGGCTGAAATGAACGAGTATGGGGCGGATGCGTTTCGGGAACATCGCTTCCCCGGGGTTGGCGGATTGCAGCTCTACGCGCGGGCCTACGGACCTGGGCCTCAGCCACGAGCGGCAACTCCGGTTATCTGCCTGCCAGGGCTCACGCGCAACAGCCGAGACTTTCACCAACTTGCCACCTTTCTTGCATCGTCGTCGGGAGGCGGGCACCCCGTTATCTCATTGGACTACCGTGGCCGCGGGAATTCGGAACGCGACGGCGATAAGAGTCGCTATACGGTTGCAGTCGAAACGTCCGACGTCATCACCGCGTGCGCATATTTCGCTATTGAAAAGGCAATTTTTATCGGCACCTCACGTGGTGGGCTGATCCTGCACCATTTGATCGGCCTGGCCCCCGGCTTGATAGCAGGGGCCGTGCTCAATGACATCGGGCCTGTCATCGAAATCGGGGGATTGCTCGGGATCCGGGACTATCTCAACACAGGGACCGGACCGGTAAGTTGGACCGCAGCGCCCAACTACCTGAAAGCCATACACGGAGACGATTTCCCGATCCTTCACGAGGTCGAATGGCTGCAGATGGCAAGGGCGATCTATCGCGACGAAGGCGGCATTCCTGTCGTCGACTTCGATCCAGCAATTGCGGCACAACTGCAGGCGCTGACGTCGGACATGTTGCTGCCGGATCTTTGGCCCCAGTTCCACGCCTTTACCGGGCTTCCGATGATGGTCGTTCGCGGCGAACATTCCAAGCTGCTGTCAAGCACCACGGTCGATGAGATGAAGAGCAGGCATCCCAACTTGACGACCGTGACAGCCGCCGGACAAGGCCATGCACCGCTGCTGCATCTCGACGGCCCCAGGCATGCCATAGCCGCCTTTGTTCACCACTGCATGTTTCCTTAAATCCTATTCGATTTAAGGATAAAAACATGCAGCAATTCAAAGTGCTACGGCGACCTTTGCGCGTCTAATAGGACGCGCGGCGCTGTAGCAGCGAACGCGCGCCTGCGCTCCCGCCTGAGATCGCATTTCCTTTATGGAAAGCGCCAAACGAAAAAGCCCGGCTCGAAAGCCGGGCTTCTCTAAACTGACCGAGGTCAGATCAGATTAGAAGTCGCGCTGCAGGCGGACGAAGCCGAATACCTGGTCGTCGCCGTTGTCTTCATCTTCGTACTGAACCGATACGCGGGTAGCGAGGCCTTCGGTGATCTTGTAGTCAACCGTTACGCCAGCGCGCCATGCATCGTCGCCGCCGAAGCTGTTGACGGAATCCTGCAGGCTACCGAAGTACTGAGCGCCAGGAGTGATCGCCAGCTTGTCGGTTGCGTTGAAGCGGTACGAAGCAGCAACGCTCCACTCAGACTGAGCCCAGTAGGTGTTCGGGTTCGAAGCCCAGATACCAGCAAGCTGGAAGACGCCCGGGCCGAGGTCTGCAGAGAGCAAGCCGCGGATCGCGCCTTCTTCCCACTCGGTGTCGTAGCCGCCGAGCAAGTCGAAGGAAACGCCGCCGAGCGAAGCCGAAACGATACCGGAGATGCCAACGCCGTTTGCCTTGGTGGACCAGCCTTCGAGCTCGTCGATCGAGATACCGGCCTGGAAGGTGCCGCCGTCATAGAGGTAGGCAATCGAGTTGAACTCGGTGACGTTGCCGAGCGTGTCGGTTTCGCCGTTGATGCCCTTATCCCACCAGTTGTAGAAGAAACCGGCCTTCAGGCCACCGAGCTGGATGTAGGCTTCATCAACGTCGATGAAGTCGCTATCGCCAGAGTCGGTGTCGTTGTCGGCATTGAATTCAGCAGCGAAGAAGCCGGTGAGCGTGCCGTACTCGGTGTCGCTCTTGGCATCCCATGCGACGTAAGCGCGCGAGAAGACATCCCAGTCCGACGTGGACTGATCGTTGAAGCCGTCACCGTCGAAGTCATGGTTCGCCTGGTTGTAACGGCTCTGCGATGCCTCAGAACCGAACGAGCCCTGAACGCGGATGAAGCCGCTGAGCTTCAGGCAGGTTTCGGTGCCCGGGATGTAGAAGTAGCCAGTGCCGAAAGCGTCGCAAACGCGAACGTATTCCATGGGCTCCGGCTCGGCGGCGACGATTGCGTCGGCTGCCTGTGCGCCGGATACTGCTGCGAGAGCTGCAGCGGAGCCGAGAAGAAGGCTCTTGATGTTCATTTCTGACCTCCAGTCAAAAGTTTCAAACGGGTCTGGGTATTTTGCTGAAGGACAGCGTTCCCTGCCCCATCCCCAACGTTCAAGAAGTCGGACGATCAACCGCCCTTGCTTCCGGATTTGAAAATACAAGACGCGGTCATCGGCGCAACGTCCAACTGATGAGATCGCGTGCTTTGCCTCGCCCTTCGCCGAACCCTGTTGCTGAAACGACACAAAATCGCCGCATGCGGCCCGAGAAAATTAACAAAGGATTAAGAAAAGCCTTTATTCCCTTGAGCTTAGCGTAAGGACAAGTGGCATCTCCTGTTTCAGAAAGAGGCAGAAAGCGGCCCAAATTGGGGGGAAACGCCGGTCCGGCTGCCAAATTCCTTGGAAGGAGCGACGTGCTGCATCGCCACATTTCTCAGAATCGACATTGCGGGTTGCCCCTCCGACAGCGGGAATCACCAGAATCAATTTGCGAGATTCGCAGTTGATCGTGCGCAGCGCCTGATTCTGAGCGGAGAAAAGCCGAGGAGATTCATGAACATTGGCGCGAATGGCGCTGCGAGTGTTTTCCCGCTCGCGACTAGACCGATGTCACATGGGTAAAGACGAGACCCATCAGCCGATGACCGAGATGCGACGAGTGGGAAAATTCAACCTTGGAAGGTGATGGCGGAGAAGAAGGGATTCGAACCCTCGATACCCTTCCGGGTATACTCCCTTAGCAGGGGAGCGCCTTCGACCACTCGGCCACCTCTCCGTTAGCGCCTGACTAGTGTCAGACCGCAGGCAATGCAAGATTTTTTTGTCGGTTTCCGGGAAATGATCGCATTTTCATGTGGGCACCGGGGGAACCAAGCCCCTCACGCGGCCGAAGACTCACGGGAAGCAGCGGTTCGACTGTGGTCGAGAGCGGCAGCAATGCGAGACGAACAGGACCGAGCCTACTGCATGTTTCCTTAGATCGTATTCGATTTAAGGATAAAAACATGCAGCAATCCAAAGTGCGACAGCGACCTTTGCGCGTCTAATAAGACGCGTGGCGCTGTAGCTTTCACCAGCACGTTTCTATGACTTTCGCGAAAGCCTATCGATCGCATCGAGCGTTGCCGCGCCAAAGTCCCCGTCGACAGGACCACTGTAAAAACCGCGATCCTTCAATAGCGCCTGCATTTCCTTGCGGAAGGCCGGCGTGAAATTGCTCGGCTGGGACTTCAACTCCTGAAGCTTGGCCGGATCGCCGCCCTCGATGCTGGCTGCCGCCCAGCGCACCGCCTCCTTCGCATCCGCCTTGGTGCCCAGGCCATAGTCATAAAGGCGGCTCAGATTTCCCATGGCGTAGGCGCTGCCGGCATTCGCCGCCATCTCGTACCAGGTGCGGGCCTGAGCATAGTCCTGGGTGACGCCGGTGCCGATATCGTAGAACCAGCCGAGCAATGCCATGGAATAGGAATCCCCGACATTGGCCGCCTTTTCATACCAGGTCTTGGCTTCGACATAGTTCTGCTCGGTGCCGAGCCCGTTCTGGTAGGCCCAACCGAGCGACGACATCGCGTTGACGTCGCCACCTTCGGCGGCCTTCTTGTACCACGACAGCGACTGCGTCAGGTCCTTGGGCAGGCCGAGGCCCTCTCTGTAGAACCAGGCCACCGTCGCCATCGCGTTGGCGTAACCCTGGTTGGCGGCCAGTTGGTACCATCTGGCCGCTTCATCATAATCCTGGGCGATGCCGCCATAGCCCTCGCGATAGAGCCAGCCGAGCGATGCCTGGCCATAGGCATTGCCGGCCTTGGCTGCTTGCTCGAACATCCGGCGGCCCTGGTCGACATCGACGGCGCCATCGGTGCCGTAAACGGAGAACCATGCCAGATTGGTCAACGCGTACATATTGCCGCCGTCGGCGGCCTTTTGATAATTGTGGCGTGCCTCGACATAGTCGCGTCCGGCATCCTGTGCCCGGCCCAACATATTGACGAGCATCATGTCATCCGGGTTTTCGTTGACCGCCTGGGCGCAGGCCGTCAGTGCGCGGGCGGAATCAAGCTTCAAGAAATTCACACCAACGAAGCCGGGCATCGACTGAGGTTCACCTGCCAGCAGATAGCAGTCGCGCGAAGCCTGCGTGTCCTTGCCGGTCTGCGAGATGTTGAGGCCCTTTTGTGGTTCGAGGGCGGCGATCTGCTGCTCGGCCTCTGCCTTATGCTTGCTGTCGGGATAGCGCTCGAGGAACCGCGTCAGCGCGGCGGCATCGGTCGATTGCTTGAGGGCATCCCAGGCGATCTCGTCAGGGGTCACGCTCGACATCTGCTCCGCCTCGGCCAGGAGCTTCAGCTTCTTCTCCGCCAACATCTTGTAGACGGGATCGGACCCATGCTTGGCGAGAAAGGCATCGATCAGGTCTTTGTCGGCGAGATCGCGGATGTTCTGCCAGTCGGCAGCGGCAGCCGACTGGCTGTTCGGCGAGAGCTGCTCGCCGTTATTCGTGATGTTGATGTTCACTTCCTTTATATTCAGGAAGATCTGCGCACCGCCAAGCGACCCATAGACAAAGGGCTCCTGACCGCGGTTTGTGACCGAAACCACCTCATCGCGGACCTTGCCCAAGGCGATTCGCACATCGACACCCGGCTCGGTGAGATATTTGGCAAGTGCGGTGGCAAACGGGCTGTTCTTGCCCTCGCCATCAAGCGCCACTGTTCCGGCCTTGGAAGCGAAAGCGACAAGCAGGTCGGCCGATTCCGGCTCGACACGCGCCAGGCCCCGCGAAACTGCGCGCGTCGAGATCGAGCGCGTCATGCTTTGCTCGAACGGATTGTTGCGACAGGCGTCGAGTATCACCAGCTTGAGCTTCGTTGCGCCCTCGAGCGAGCGCTGAACCCGATCAAGGCCAATCGCCTCGTCCTCGATATCCTTGTCCGTCTTCAATTGCACATCGGTCGGCAGCAGGAAGTTCTGGCCGTTCATTTCCATGCCGTGGCCGGAATAGTAGACGATCGCCACGTCGGCGCCCGTCGCCAGATCTTCAAAATCGCGCAGCGCCTTGACCATGTCCTGGCGCCCGAGGTCATGAACGGTGGTGACGGAATCGAAGCCGGCCTCCTCGAACGAAGCCTTCATCAGTTCGACGTCATTGGCGGGATTGTTGAGTTGCGAGGTCGCTTCGTACTTTTCGTTGCCGATCAACAGGGCAACGCGCTTTGCGGCCAAGACCTCGGCCGGCGCAAACGCCGACACCGCCACCAAAAGAATGACGAACGACCGCCAGCGCGACGAATGCCCCGAAAACATGCTCTTCCCTCCGGCGTCACCCCTTATCCACCAACTCCTCGGGAGCAGGATTGAGGAGGCGCACAACCCCAATGACGGCACTTCGGGACGATGCCAACGCCCCACAATCATGCCCAAATGAAACTATTACGTATGAGCCAGGGGCTTTCAATGTCTCCGATCGCCATATTTTTTGAGGTGGCTCGTCGTCTGCGCCGCCGCAAGGTCGAAGCAAGCAGGCGATCTTAACCCGGACGCCGCATCGCTTGCTCCGGGTGATTCCGGCCGAGCCTGATGCGTTTCCTGCGCCAATGAAAGGCTATGCGTTCTCGGAGTTTGCCATGTCGATGAAAATGCACGTCGCGGAAGCGAAGCCAGGACAGCTGGCAACGACGTATCAACACTACTTTATTGAGCGTCCCTGCCGGATTCTCATCATTGGCCAGCACCTCAAGGCAAAGACCAAATATCAATGCCTGCTGCGTCACATTTCGATCGCCGGCGCCATGCTCGATTTCAATGCCGCACTGATCGTGCCGAAACACTTCTTCCTCGAGATCGACGGATTCAAGGAAGAGATCGGCTGTTCCCAGGTCCACCGCAGCGGCGCGGAACTCGGCGTGCGCTTCAACATGCTGCTGGCGCCCGATTTCATCAGCCGGTTGATCCGCATGCAATTTTCAAGCGGTGGCTTTTGATTGTGGCCGGCTCCGGTACACGGAAAATGACCGATGTTAGATTTTTATCGAACTCCTTCAGGGGATTGCAAACTTCTCAACCGAAACTGCACTCGACTTACCTCGGCATTCACGCGAGGATTAAGCGTGGGCGAATGAGTTGCCCACGATCGAAGGCCGAGTTTGGCAATGATCGCATTTCGCGATCCGGCGTTGGCGGAGAATGACAGATGCAGCAGACGATGTATTCCTGCGTGCCCTCGCCGTTCTACGAGCGTCGCTACGAACGCTTTTCCATCGGCCATGCCGCCACCCTGACGACGGTGCAGCCGGGCCTTGGCAGCGTGTCTGTCAGGACCTGTCGGATGATCGACATTTCCCGCGGTGGCGCCAGCTTTGCCGTGCAGACCACCATCGGCCTGCCGCAGCATTATTATCTCCATATCATCGGCACAGCACTCCGCATCGGCTGCGCCGAGGTCTATCGCAACGGCGATCGCGTCGGCGTGCAATTCATCAAGCCGATCGAACAGAGCCTGCTGCGCGAGATCATCCGCCAGGAATTCTTTACCGGCCAGAACGCAAAAACGCCCAAGCGCCGCTGATGCCTCTGCGGCCGGCGCAACGGGCGTCAAAACGCAACAATTCGCGACGGCTTTCTCATCAAGGCGATTCCGCATTGCCGAAGCATGGGTTAAGTTCCGCGAACTTTGTTCGAACGGGGCCTTATATAAAGCATGTCCGCATTCTCTCGCTTCACGCCGCTCATCCAATCCCTGCCCTCCACCATTCCCTTCGTCGGGCCTGAGGCCATTGAGCGCCAGCGCGGGCGCGCCATCGCGGCCCGTATTGGCGCCAACGAAAGCGGGTTCGGACCTGCTGAAAGCGTCGTGCAGGCGATGCGAGAGGCGGCAACGGGAACGTGGAAATATGCGGACCCGGAAAACCATGATCTGAAGCAGGCGCTGGCTGCCCGGCTTGGTGTCCCTGCCGCCAACATTGCGATCGGCGAAGGCATCGATGGCCTGCTCGGGCAGATCGTGCGGCTCGTCATCGAACCCGGCATGCCGGTCGTCACATCGCTCGGTGCCTATCCGACCTTCAACTATCACGTCGTCGGTCACGGGGGCCGGCTGGTGACGGTGCCGTATGTCGGCGATCGCGAGGACCTCGATGGCTTGCTTGCAGCCGTCGAAAAGGAAAACGCCCCGCTCGTCTATTTCGCCAATCCTGACAATCCGATGGGAAGCTGGTGGGACGCCGAGCGCATCGTCGAGTTCGCCAGGGCCTTGCCCGAAACAACGCTCTTCATTCTTGACGAAGCCTATTGCGAAACCGCTCCTGCTGGGGCCCTACCCGCCATCAACAGCTTGATCGACATGCCAAATGTCGTGAGGACTCGGACCTTCTCCAAGGCCTATGGCCTTGCCGGGTCACGGGTTGGTTACGTCATCACCACGCCCGGGACTGCCCAGGCATTCGACAAGATCCGCAATCATTTCGGGATGAACCGGATCGGCGTGGCGGCGGCGGTGGCGGCGCTTGCGGATCAGGATTATCTGAACTCGGTAACGGCAAGGATCGCGCATTCGCGCGAACGCATCGCAGAGATCGCCAGGCGCAACGGATTGTCGCCGCTCGTTTCTGCGACCAATTTCGTTGCGATCGATTGTGGACGGGACGCGGTCTATGCGCGTGCGATCGTCGATACACTGATGAGCGACCACGGCATCTTCATCCGCATGCCCGGCGTAGCCCCGCTCAATCGCTGCATTCGCGTCAGCACCGGGCCGGAAGCGGAGATGGATCTGCTTGAAGCTGCCCTGCCGCAGGTTCTGGCCAAACTGGCAGGCGGCCAATAGGCCTTCATCTCCGGCGCCTGCGCGCTGGCGGGCGCCGCTGGACGGGAGCTTGCTCCCGCCTTGTCGTTCAGTGAACGGTCATCCATTCGCGGGCGGCACGAAGCGCGGCTGCGAGGTCGGATTTGCTCATGGTCATCGAGAGGTCAGCGCGCAGATCAACGGCGCGGTCGCAGCCCTTGATCGCGGCAATGTTCAGCCATTTGTGGGCGGCCACCAGATCGACCGGCCGACCGCGGCCGGTCGCATAGGCCAGACCCATTTCGCAGAACACGTCCGCCTGGTTTTCACCACCCATCGCGGTATTCGAAGCAACCTGCATATCAAAGCGTGCCATTGTCTTGTCCCTGTTTTGCCTGGTTGGTTTTCCGAAGCGGCCCGCCCTTTGGAGGCGGACCATGCTCCAGATCAGCATTCGTTTTTGGTCCCTGTTCGACCGCGCCTCTTTGTGGGCCTTTCCGAACCGCGCCATCTTTTGCAGCGTCGTCTTCGGTCATTTGGCGGGGTGAATTTCTCCGCTCGTCTTATGGGTCTTACTATGCAGCACGGCCTTCAATACGCGCTTAAAATGCATGATTAATTTGCGACAAACAAAGTCCAAACACTTGGTAAACTTGAGTTTTTGTTAAACATCGAAAGGCCGGAAATCCGGCGCATTCGAATAAAAATTTACGAAATATTCAACTGCCGATTTCAACCAAACGGTAACCACGAAACAAGCACCCGGCCTGCCAACGCCGTCCTTCCTCGATTTTTCTCCGCCTGAACCCGGCAAAGAAAAAGCATAAACGGCCTTGTTCAAGCCAGTTTACCTTTACGTACGCGTAAGATATCGTGCGCGCGGCGGTGAGGAGACTGCCTTTCAAACGAGGATATCTGCAGAGATGCCGGCGAAGCGGACCGCGCCGGCAACTTCTATCTGGAGGAATGAATGTACCGTACCCTGTTCATGACCGCGGCTCTCGCTCTTGGCGTCGTCGGAACGGCCGTTGCCGCCGAACCGATCGTCGGCAACTGGAAGACCGCAACCGGCGCTACGGCCGAGATTGCCCCTTGCGGCGGCGCTTTCTGCGTCACGCTGAAGACTGGCAAACACGCCGGCAAGCGGATCGGCAACCTGTCCGGCACGGATGGCAGCTATTCCGGAGAGATCACCGATCCCGAAACCGACAAGACCTATAGCGGCTCGGGTGCAGTCAGCGGCAACTCGCTGAAGATGAAGGGCTGCGTGCTCAAGATTCTCTGCAAATCGCAGACCTGGTCGCGCCTCTAGCTAGAGCATGTCGCGCAAAAGTGTGCCGCGCGTTTGCGATAACGGCATGCGTAAAACAAGAACTTAAATCGCGAGATCGCGACGCGCTTTAAGATCGATACAAAAGGGTGGCCATCGGGGTCGCTCCCAGAGCGTTGACAAACCCGCCGATATTTTCGGTGGGTTTTGTTTTTGAAATGTCAGGCGCATCCAGCCGCCTGCCAAAGACCGCCCATCTGCCGCATCGTTGGCTTGGGCGCGCGCCCTGCCCCGCGAGAACGGCGGCTATTTCAATCGCAAGATGAACGCCAGATGAACGACCGTATCAGCAAGAGTTCAGTTTGGTTGTGCGAAAACACGCTCAATCGATTTGAACCGCCTCCAGACCAACGGACAGAACCATGGACATTCTTGCTCGGCGCCTCACTATTATCAGCCTTCTTATGGTTGTTTTTGCGATGACCCTCGCGGCCGCAGTCAGCGCAGATACCGAACGTCGCCGCAGCAACACTTATCTCGGCTCGCTGACGGATTGCACAGCGCATACAGCGCAATACTGCCAAGCCAAGCTCTAAGGGAGAAACCGACATGCTGGCCGCCCTTTCCACATCCGCCTTTCTCTCGCTGCGTGTTCTTGCACTTGCCAGCCTGCTGATGGCGCCGGTTGGGGCGCTCGCCTATAGCAAGGCCAATGGCCTCGGCATCGGCAAGCAGGGCGCCGGCCTCGTTCTCTTCGTGACGCTGCAGCGTCAATCCATGAGCTGACCGAAGGCGCCACCGGCGCCTTTTAATTTGCCTGTCTCTCTTGCATCGCCGAGCGCCTTCCTGTCCTTTCACGGCTGAAAGGATCTGCTATCGATGCCAGCCTATGCCGTCTATTCCCTTGCCGCCCTTGCCGAGATCGCAGGATGTTTCGCCTTCTGGGCCTGGCTGAAACTCGACAAGCCGATCTGGTGGCTGATCCCGGGCATGGCGTCGCTGGCACTGTTTGCCTGGCTGCTGACACTGATCGACAGCTCGGCAGCCGGCCGAGCCTATGCGGCCTACGGCGGGGTCTATATCGCCGCGTCACTCATCTGGCTGTGGCTTGCCGAAGGCGTGCGGCCCGATCGCTGGGATCTGACCGGAATGGTCGTCGCGCTCATAGGCAGCGCCCTCATCCTTGCTGGACCACGCTAAGACCGCTTCTGCATAATGCCTTAAAGGCATTTATGCAGAGAGTTTAAAGCGTTACAGCGTCCTTTGCGCGTCATATCTGACGCGCAACGCTGTAAAGTTGTTCTGCCAGACGCGGTTGTGCATGCCAGCATCTTGTCGTTTGCTTGTCAGAGGCCTCAGCCTATAATGCGACATGAACAAGCGAATCTCTTCACACTCCGTCCTTTCCGTCTCCACACCCGATCCGTTCGAGCCGCAGTTCTTCGATGATCCGGCGGCGGCAGTCGATTGCCTGGAGGCGCTCTACGATCGCAATACCCGGTTCCTCACAGAGGCTTTCGAGGGGCTGGGCAAGAACGGCGTGACCCTGACGCGCTACCGCGCCTGCTACCCGCAGGTCAGCATCGAGACCAGCAGCTTCGGCCATGTCGATTCCCGCCTGTCCTACGGTTATGTCAGCGCACCGGGCGTCTACACCACGACGATCACGCGACCAAAACTGTTTCGGCACTATCTGAAGGAACAGTTGGGGCACCTGATGCGTAATCACGGCCTCGGCATTACCGTGTCCGAATCCTCCACCCCGGTCCCGCTGCATTTCGCCTTCGGCGAAGGCGCCCACGTCGAAGCGTCGGCGGGCGAAGCCATCGATATTCCGCTACGCGACCTGTTCGACGCACCTGATCTGACGACGACCGACGACGAGATCGCCAACGGCTCCTACGAACCTGGCCCGGGCGAACCCTCCCCGCTTGCACCGTTCACCGCGCAGCGCATCGACTATTCGCTTGCCCGCCTCAGCCACTACACGGCCACGAGTGCGACGCATTTCCAGAACTTCGTACTGTTCACCAACTATCAGTTCTACATCGACGAGTTCTGCGCCTGGGCGCGCCAGCAGATGGCGGAGGGCGGCAACGGCTACACGGCCTTCGTCGAGCCCGGCAACATCATCACGCCTGCCGGTTCCGACAAGCCGGAAACGGACTATACGCTCGCCCGCCTGCCGCAGATGCCCGCCTACCACCTGAAGAAGAAGGGCCACGGCGGCATCACCATGGTCAATATCGGCGTTGGCCCATCGAACGCCAAGACGATCACCGACCATATCGCCGTGCTGCGCCCGCATGTCTGGCTGATGCTCGGGCACTGCGCCGGGCTCAGGAACAGCCAGCGCCTCGGCGACTATGTTCTTGCCCATGCCTATATGCGCGAAGACCATGTGCTGGACGACGACCTGCCGGTCTGGATCCCCCTGCCGGCACTTGCCGAAGTGCAGGTGGCGTTGCAGGACGCCGTGGCGGAGGTCACCGGCTACCGCGACTATGATCTCAAGCAGATCATGCGCACCGGCACCGTTGCCACCATCGACAACCGCAACTGGGAACTGCGCGACCAGCGCGGACCGGTCAAGCGCCTGTCGCAGGCGCGCGCGATCGCACTCGACATGGAATCGGCGACGATCGCGGCCAACGGCTTCCGCTTCCGCGTGCCCTACGGCACGCTGCTTTGCGTTTCAGACAAGCCGCTTCACGGCGAGTTGAAGCTTCCGGGCATGGCAACAGCCTTCTACCGGACACAGGTCAGCCAGCATCTGAAGATCGGGATCCTCGCTTTGCAGAAACTTGCGGCGATGCCGCCTGAGAAGCTGCACTCCCGCAAGCTCAGAAGCTTCTACGAGACGTCGTTCCAGTAACCGTGACGGCGCCTACGGCTTTCTCTGCAGAAGCATCGACAGCATCGTGCCCGCGACAGCGGACACGATGATCAGCAGATGCGCGTTGACGCCGGCGCCGGCCAATTGCTCCAGCGCTGCGCGGTCCGCCCCTGCTCCGAAAGAAACGGCGCCGGCGGCGATCGCTGCGGGATAAGTGCCGACGCCCGCCGGCGCGTGCATCGGCAAGACGGAGGAGAGTTCGCCGCCAAGAGCCCCGCCAAAACAGGCAGCAAGCGGCGCGACACCCATGATCGCCAGAACCCAGGCGAGAACCACCACCTTGACCGCCCAATTCAGAATGGTCATCGCCCAGGCCCTGAGGAATGCCTTTGTCGTGCCGGGCAGACCTGTATCCAGCTCTTCGACGATCGATTCCAGTCTTGCCGGCAGCAACCGCCGCGCCAGGGCGACAACGCGATCCTTCAACAGAAAGAACGGAAGTGGCGCGACCAGCGCCGCGATCCAGAGCGCCCAGGCGACGCCTGATCCGCGGCCAAAAACCAGGCCGACTGCGGCGACCGTCAACAGGGCATGCAGGTCGAGCAGCCGCATGACCAGAAGTGCCGCGGTCCCCCGCGCCAGCGGGATGGAGAATTCCGACCGCATCAACAGTGGAAAGCTCGTCTCTCCGGCGCGAAAAGGCAACATGATGTTCAGGAGATTGTGGACTTGGGTGACGCGAAACAGCGCCAGAAACCGGCCTGACGTTTCCGCCGGGAAATAATCATAGATGCGATAGCAGCGAATGAAATAGGTGGCGACAAGAAGTATCAGGGCCGCGAGCCCGGAACCGACGCCGATTTTCGTCCATTGATCGAGCAGCGTTCGCCAGCCCCAGATCCACTGGACAAAAACCGCATAGGCGACAATCGCCGCGGCCGATATCAGCGTCACACGGTTGCGCGCCAGCCACGATCGCCGCTCGAACTCGCAGCCAGAATTCATCAGACGCCGATTTCCCGTGTTGAAACACAACTTTGCACGTTGGTTATCACCGATAACTGTGCAAGAAAATGATTATGTAAGCGCACCCCTATTCTTCCGGCTCGTGCAAGGCGCGCCGAATGCACGAGCGATCCCATGCTGCCCATCGAGCTATCCGTCGTCATCCCAGTCTTCAACGAAGAGGACAGCATTGAGCCGCTCATCACGCGCGTCAGTGACGCCATGGTGAATTTTTCAGCCCCTTGGGAGCTGATCCTGGTCGATGACGGCAGCACCGATCGCACGCTCACCAATGCAAGGAAGGCGCTCTGTCGCCCCGATCTTCAGCTGAAAATCATCGAACTGCAGAAGAACTTCGGGCAGACCGCCGCCATGCAATCCGGCATCGACGCGGCGTCCGGCCGGTTGATCGCCACACTCGACGGTGATCTGCAGAACGACCCGGTCGATATTCCCGCTATGGTCAAAGCAATCGAGGAGCGGCAACTCGACCTGCTCGTCGGCTGGCGCAAGAATCGTCAAGATGGGCTGTTGCTCAGAAAAATCCCGTCCTGGTGCGCCAACCGGCTAATCGGCAAGATCACCGGCGTCCGGCTGCACGACTATGGTTGCAGCCTGAAGGTTTACCGCGCCTCGATCATCAAGCAGGTCAAGCTGATGGGCGAGATGCATCGCTTCATCCCCGCCTGGGTCGCAGGGGTCGTACCCAGCAGCCGCATCGGCGAAATGCCGGTGACCCACCACGCGCGCCAGCATGGCCACTCGAAATACGGTATCTCGCGCACCTTCCGCGTGATCCTCGATCTGCTTTCGGTTCTGTTCTTCATGCGCTACAAGGCGCGCCCGGGCCACTTCTTCGGCTCGATCGGGCTTGCAGCCGGGGCGGCGAGCGTCCTCATCCTGCTCTATCTTGCCTTCGACAAGTTCCTTCTCGGCAACGACATCGGCACCCGCCCGATGCTGATCGTTGGCGTGATGCTGTTTCTGTCGTCGGTGCAACTCGTGACAACAGGCATTCTCGCCGAGATGATGGCGCGTGCCTATTTCCGCGACGACGAAACCACCAGCTATATCGTGCGTGAGGTCTTTGTACGGGATCAAACGAATGTTTGAGTTCGTCGAGCGGCGACCCAACCTCGTCACCGCCCTACTCGCCGGCTATTTCCTGCTCTGCATCAGCCTGCGTCTCGCCGTTTCGAATTCGCTCGAAATCGACGAGGCGGAGCAGGCATTCGTGTCGCAGTTCCTGCGGCTCGGTTACGGCGCGCAACCGCCCTTCTACAACTGGCTGCAATACGGGCTTGCATCCGTTTTCGGACCGTCTCTCGCGACGATGACGGTGCTCAAGAACCTGCTTCTGTTTCTTTGCTGTCTCTTCTATGGCTTCGCCGCGCGCGAAGTCCTTGCAGAAAAGCGCCTGGCGCTGATTGCCATGCTCGGCGTGCTGACACTGCCGCCGATTTTCCTACTTGCGCAGCGTGACCTTTCCCATACGGTCGCGGCACTGTTCGCCGTATCACTGTTTCTCTACGGCTTCCTGCGGACATTGGTCCGGCCGAGTCTCGCGGCCTATCTGCTGACCGGCCTTGCTGTCGGCATCGGCTTCATCTCCAAGTACAATTTTGCGCTTGTACCCGCCGCTGCCGTCCTTGCCATTCTGCCGGAACCCAAGCTACGCGAGCGCCTTTTCGACTGGCGTATCCTGGTCTCGCTGTTGGTTGCGGCACTGATCGCTTTGCCGCATGGCTGGTGGATCCTCGAAAACCTCGGCTCCGCCTCAAACAACACCTTTCTTGAGATGCGCGAGGCCCATTCCGAAGGCCGCCTCGCACAGGCGTTCGGCGGCGTGGTTTCGCTCATTGCCGCCACGATCCGCGGCGGTATCGTGCCGCTGATCGTGTTCGGACTCATATTCCGCAAGAGCATTCCTGCGATTTGGTCGGCGCAAAGCCAATGGACTCGCGTTGTCGGCCGTATGCTTGCAATCTGCCTCGTGGCAGTCCTATTGATTGTTCTGGGGGTCGGAGCCACGCATATCCGGGAAAAGTGGCTCGTGCTCTTCCTGATTCTCCTGCCGCTCTATCTCTGCCTCAAGGTCGAAGCGGCTGGCGTCGATGCCGCGTTTAAACTTCGACCGTTCCTGTGGCTCGTGGCCTTCATCGTGCTCACTACGCTGATGGTGGTTTCCGCCCGCGCAATCGTGCGGCCGCTCTTCGGCAAATATTCGCGATTGAGCATTCCCTACGCCACGCTGGCCGAAGCGGTCGTTAAGCTCGGGGGTCGCGAACCGGCCCTGATCCTTGCGAAAGACAGGTTGATCGGTGGCAACCTTCGCACGCACCTTCACGATGCTCCCGTGCTCACCCCCGGCTATCTTGACGCAGGGACGGCCAGCGCATCGTTGCCGCTGCTCGTCGTCTGGAGCGATGACGGCAAGGCGGAGCCAATCCTGCCCGAGGCGCTGGCAAACGCCATGAAAACGCGTGGATTTTCGACGACGTCGGCAACGCCACAGGTTCTGTCCCTGCCCTACCTGCACGGCAAGGCTGAAGACCGGTACACTTTCGGCTACCTCTGGGTCAGGGACTGACCCGGGGTCACGAACTAGACCGGTCGGCGCCGACGAGCAGTTTGAGTTCGCCGGGATGGATCCTCAACGCGACGTCGCGGCCCATTGGCAGAAGTTCGCCATCGATAACGCAGTTGATCTTCCGGTCGACCTTGGGGAAATGCAGGTCCAAAGCATGGCCGCTCATCTCGGTAATAACCGGATTGTCGCGGAACTTGCCGCGCAGCACGTCGAGCGCAAGCTTGGCAACGCCGGGCGGGCTCAACGGCGGTGCCGTGTAGAAGCCGAGATGGCCGGCGGTCACGTCATCAGCATACATCAGCGTATCGCGCCCGAACGGGTTGTTCGACACGGACACAGCCGAAACGTGCCGGCTTTCATGGTGACCATCCACGTCGAACTCGATCTCGAAATCCGGCGGATTGAGAATGACCCCGACCGCAGCGCGTGTGCTCGCCGTGATCTTGCCCAGGCGCGATCGAAAACTGAACGATTCGCGGTAGCGCACCATGCGAGCATGCAGACCCATCGAGAACTGGTGGACGAAGGCTCGGCCATCGGCGCTGCCGATATCGCCGTCGATGATCGTGCCCTGCGCCAGAACTTCCGGCACCTTCCAGATATCGAGCGGCAATTTCAGCGTGCGCGCAAAAAGGTTCATCGTCCCCGCAGGAACGACCCCAAGCGGCATGCCGGTTTTCCAGGCAACGCCCGCGGCTGCCGAAATCGTACCGTCGCCGCCACCCGCCACGATTGCGTCGAGATCGTCGCGCCGGCAGGTCTTTTCCAGGGTCTCCTGCATCTCGGCGCCCGAGACGGTCGCGATCTCGATCTGGTGACCCGCATCGCGAAAGACCGCCTCAACCCTGTTGCCATAGGCCGCCATGTCCGTCGTTCGGAAGGTCCCACCATCCCGATTGAAGATAGCTTTGATTTTCATGAAAGGCTTACAGGCTCCATTGCCGTGGCACACGGGCGTCCACTGCGATGAGATAATCGCAATCGGCGCCGTTTCCAGAGCCTTACCAAAACTTAACCTTGAACCCGCGTCGGCGGGCGCTCGAATTCACCGTCGCTGCCCACCTTTGTCTGCAGGGCGGCAACGTCGCCGACCTGCTTCGGCGTCACTCCGGCAGCTTGAGCGGACCACCTGTCTTGATCGAGCGGATGGCGAAGTTGGAACGGATGTCAGTCACGCCGGGCATGGCCAGCAATGTCTCCGTCAGCAGCGTCTCATAGGCGGAGAGATCTTCGACGACGACCTCAGCAAGAAAATCGGCATTTCCGGAGATCAGGAAGCAGGAGACAACTTCGGGAATGGCAAGCAGCGCCTCTTGCTGACGCTGGGCATTCTCGCGGCTGTGCTGGCCGACCTTGATTTCCACGAAAACGGTCAGGCCGAGCCCGACTTCCTTGCGATCGATGTCGGCCCGATAACCGCGCAGGATCCCCGATTTCTCCAGATTGCGGATGCGCCGCAGGCATGGCGACGGCGACAGATTGACACGTTCGGCAATCTCCACGTTCGTTGCCCGCGCGTCCTCCTGTAAGATCTTGAGAATCGCGAGATCGAATTTATCTAGACTTGGCATAGTTGATAATCCAGTGAGGCCGTATTGGCATATGATTGCGCACCATGGGCCATTTGAAGCATAAATCGCAAGGACATGCCCCGCCCCCAGGCAGTAATCTTCTTCCCAGGCCCAAGCGATTGTGGGCATTTAAATCGGGAAGGAAAATCAGATGGTTGCGCTCACACTCGATCGCGGCAACGCCACGCCTGTCGCCGCCGGCTATGCCGGCGCCTTCGTCACCGTCCTGATCTGGGCGGGGTGGATTCTTGCGACACGGCATACCGCCGGCACCGCACTCGGCACAATCGATCTCGGCCTCATCCGCTACGGCGTTCCTGCGCTGGTTCTTGCACCGGTTTGGCTCAAGATCGGGCTCCTGCCGCGCAAGCTTCCGCTGCTCCTGCTTCTCCTGATGGTGGCTGGTTCCGGCGCGCTGTTCTTTCAGGTCGCGGCCTTCGCCATCCATGCGACGCCCGCCTCTTCGGTCGGCGTGCTGCTCGGGGGCTCGATGCCGCTGGCGACGGCGCTGATCGGCATCACCCTCTTCGGAGAGCGTCCAGACCGGATGCGCATCGTCGGCTTTGCCGCCATCGTTGCGGGCGTTGCCCTTCTGCTCGCCCGCAGCCTTGCCGGCACCACTGGCACCGGCTGGACCGGCTACGCCCTCCTTCCGGCGGCAGCCACGCTCTGGGCGATCTATACCCACGCCTTCCGGCGCTCCGGCCTCAGCCCGCTCGAAGGCAGTGCACTGATCGCCGTCTGGTCTTTTCTTATCCACCTGCTGCTTGCCGGCATCTTCGGCAGCACGCTTGCAAGCGTTCCGCTGAAGGAGATCGCGCTGCAAATCACCAGCCAGGGCCTGCTCTCGGGCCTCGTCGCGATGGTCGCCTATGGCGTGGCCGTTCGCAGCCTCGGCGGAACTCAGGCCGCCGCCTTCACCGCGCTGACCCCGGTACTGGCAATGTTCGGCGGCGCAATTCTTCTCGGTGAACAGATCGGCCCGTTCGAAATTGTCGCCGCCATTGTCACGGCGGTCGGCGTGGCGCTCTCGACCGGCATCCTTTCACCGCGCAAGGCGTGAAGGATCAGAACGGAAAATGGCCCGGAAGCGAAAGCTTCCGGGCCACTCTGTTGCTTGGTACCGTCATTTTCAGCCGTGAACGATCTCGCGATGCTTCTGCAGCCGGTGGCCATAGGCCTGGCTGACGCGGTCGAAGATGATGGCGATGCCGACGATGGCCAGGCCGTTGAAGATGCCGAGCGTGAAGTACTGGTTGGCGATCGCCTTCAGCACCGGCTGCCCGAGCCCTTGAACCCCGATCATCGAGGCGATGACCACCATGGCCAGCGCCATCATGATCGTCTGGTTAATGCCGGCCATGATCGTCGGTAGCGCCAAGGGCATCTGCACATTCTTCAGTTTCTGCCAGCCCGAGGAGCCGAAGGCGTCTGCCGCCTCCAGCACATCCTTGTCGACGAGGCGGATGCCGAGGTTGGTGAGCCTGATCATCGGCGGGATGGCGTAGATCACCACCGCAATCAGCCCCGGAACCTTGCCGATCCCGAGCAGCATGACCACCGGAATCAGATAGACGAAGCTCGGCATGGTCTGCATCACGTCGAGAATCGGATTGACGACATTCTGGACTCGGTCCGAGCGCGACATGACGATGCCGAGCGGTATGCCGATGGCGATCGACAGCACGGTACAGACGAAGATCATCGAGATCGTCTTCATCGTATCGTCCCACATGTCGAAATAGCCGATGAGCAACAGCGTGCCGATACAGCCGGCGACGATCTTCCAGTTCCGGCTCGCAAACCAGGCGAGAACCGCGATCAGCAGGATGATGATCGGCCAGGGCGTGCGCGTCATGAAGCGCTCCGACTGGATCAGAAAGAATTGCAACGGCTCGAAGAACGCTTCGATACCGTCGCCATAAGCGCGCGTGAAGGTGCGAAAACCCTCGTCGATCGCCTTTTTCAACGCCCGCAGGCGGTCGTCATCCATATGCGGAAACTGGGTCAGCCATTCCATCAAATTGCCCTTCACTGCTCCCCGACGGCGGCCCCGTTTGTTTGTTTTTGTCCGCCGACAATCACCTAGAGCGTTTCCGGATCAAGCGGAGATTCGGAAACGCTCTATCTCCTTGTTTTCACAAATTTCCTTGCGGAAAATCGCTTCGCACTTTTCCAGGAAATGCTTTAGCAGGCGGCGCACTGAACGGTGCGCCGCCCAATTGCGTCAGTCGATGGCCATCAAAGCGCCGACTTCACCTTCTCCGCGACATCAGACGAGACCCAGGTGGTCCAGATGTCAGGGTTTTCCTGGAGGAAGTGCTTTGCACCTTCCTCGCCGCTGGCCTGGTTGTCGGTCATCCAGGCCATCAGCTTGTTGACGGTGTCGTTGGTCCAGGCACGCTTGTTCAGGTAGTCCAAAGCCGGGCCGGCGCGATCGGCGAACGTCTTGGTCAGGAGCGTCTGGACCTTGTCCTTCGGCCAGTCGTTCTTCTTCGGGTCCGGGCAATCGGCAACCGTGTTGCACCGCTTCCACTCCGCTGCATCCGCCTCGACGCCGTGGCCGAGCTTCACCATCTCGTATTTGCCGAGAAGTGCCGTCGGCGCCCAGTAGTAGCCGACCCATCCCTGCTTGCGTTCATAGGCCTTGGCAATCGAGCCATCGAGGCCGGCGGCCGAGCCGGTATCAACAAGCGTGAAGCCGGCTGCCTCGCCGCCATAAGCCTTGTAGAGCTGGGTCGTAACAACCGTGCCGCCCCAACCCTGCGGGCCGTTGAAGACGGCGCCCTTGCTGGCATCTTCCGGATCCGGGAACAGTTCCTTGTGCTTCAGCACATCGTCGATCGTCTTGATGTCGGGATTGGCGTCGACGATATATTTCGGCACCCACCAACCCTGGACGGCGCCGTCGGAAAGCGCGACGGCGGCGCCGACCAGCTTGCCTTCTTCAAGGCCGCGATTGACGACGTCGGGCAGAAGGTCCACCCAGCCTTCCGGCGCAATATCGGGCTGGCCCTTTTCGATCATCGAGGTGATCGTCGGCACGGTATCGCCGACGACGAGCTCGGCGTTGCAGCCATAGCCTTCCGTCAGAATGATCTTGTCGACATTCGCCAGAACCTCGGCGCTTTGCCAGTTCATGTTGGCGATCGTCACGTCGCCGCATTCGGCCGCCGAGGCCGTGCCGGCAAGGCCAAGAAGGCCGGCGGCCAGGCAAGTCGTTGCTAGAAGCTTGTTCATTTCTGTTCCCTCTGTTCTGGCGGTACGTCCCGTCGGACGACCGATCTCACCGCAGTGATCGGTCGCGTGTCAACAGGCTTGGGCCCTACTCAAGAACAACAGGGACCGAACGGCCTGCAGGTCCGTCGGCGCGCTTGGCGCGACAACGGCACCCTCAAGGCTATAGGGTCTTTCCGGCAAGGACTTTCCCATTTGCGTCAACGATTGCCTTTCCCAATGCTCCCGCATTTGTCGGGGCGCCGGAGATGTGGGCTCACCGCTGAGCAGGATGACGTTGCGCCGAGAAAAGCGCGCCGCACACGGGTCCGGTCGTGTGCTTGAAATGAAAGAGGCGCCGAGCCAGAGCTCGACGCCTCCAAATGTTTCCTTTTGCGCGGTCGCGCGAAAACCCGCCCTCACATGTTGGGATAGACCGGTCCCTCGCCGCCCTGCGGCGGCACCCAGTTGATGTTCTGGTTCGGGTCCTTGATGTCGCAGGTCTTGCAGTGCACGCAGTTCTGCGCGTTGATGACGAAGACCGGCTGGCCGTCCTTTTCCACCCATTCATAGACCCCGGCGGGACAGTAGCGCGTCGACGGACCGGCAAAGACGTCGAGCTCCGACGTGCGCTGCAGCTCCGGATTCTTCACCTGCAGGTGGATCGGCTGGTCTTCCTCGTGGTTGGTGTTCGACAGGAACACCGAGGACAGCCGATCGAAGGTCAAAACACCGTCGGGCTTGGGATAGTCGATCTTTTTGTGCTGGGCGGCCGGTTCGAGGCTCTGCGCGTCGGTCTTGCCGTGTTTCAGCGTGCCGAAGAACGAGAAGCCGAACAGCTGGTTGGTCCACATGTCGAGACCGCCGAGCGCTACGCCGACCGCCGTGCCGAACTTCGACCACAGCGGCTTGACGTTCCTGACCCGCTTCAGGTCCTGGCCGATGGCGCTGTCGCGCCAACCACGCTCGATTTCGATCGGCTCGTCATTGGCGCGACCGCTGGCGATTGCCGCCGCCAGCTTCTCAGCCGCCAGAATGCCCGACAGCACCGCATTGTGGCTGCCCTTGATGCGCGGCACGTTGACGAAACCGGCCGAACAGCCGATCAGCGCGCCGCCGGGGAACGACAGTTTCGGCACCGACTGGTAGCCGCCTTCGGTGATCGCCCGGGCGCCATAGGACAGCCGCTTGCCGCCCTCGAAGGTGCCGCGAATGGCCGGATGGGTCTTGAACCGCTGGAACTCCTCGAACGGGAAGAGATAGGGGTTCTTGTAGTTGAGGTGCACGACGAAGCCGACGGCGACCATGTTGTCTTCGAGGTGGTAGAGGAACGAACCGCCGCCGGTCTTCATGCCGAGCGGCCAGCCGAACGAGTGCTGCACCAGACCGGGCCTGTGGTTCTCGGGCTTGACCTGCCACAGTTCCTTGAGACCGATGCCGAATTTCTGGACGTCGCGATCCCTAGAGAGATCGAATTTTGAAATCAGCTCTTTGGCGAGCGAGCCGCGCACGCCCTCGCCGATCAGCACGTACTTGCCGAGCAGTTCCATGCCGCGGGCAAAGTTCGGGCCCGGCTCGCCGTTGCGCTCGATGCCCATGTCGCCGGTGGCGACACCGATGACGGCGCCTTCGTCGTTATAGAGCACCTCGGTTGCGGCAAAGCCCGGATAGATCTCGACGCCGAGCGCTTCGGCATGGCCGGCAAGCCAGCGGCAGACATTGCCGAGTGAGACGATGTAGTTGCCGTGATTGTTCATCAACGGCGGCATGGCGAAGTTCGGCAGGCGGATCGAGCCGGCGGGACCGAGCAAGAGGAAATGATCGTCGGTAACCTCGGTCTTGAACGGATGGTCGGCCTCGTCGCGCCAGCCCGGCAGCAACCGGTCGATGCCGATGGGGTCGACGACGGCACCCGACAGGATATGCGCGCCGACTTCGGCGCCCTTTTCCAGCACCACCACCGAAAGCTCGGGATTGACCTGCTTCAACCGGATCGCAGCCGAAAGCCCCGCAGGCCCCGCGCCGACGATCACCACGTCGAACTCCATACTCTCGCGCTCGGGTAGATCCATCGCCTCGCTCATACCGTCTCTCCAGTCTCGCCGGTCTTCTGCCAGCTCAGTTCCCAGGCCATATCATCTCGTCATGGCAAATGCAGTTTGGCTTGTCGAGCCGGGATGCGACAGTCGATGCCCGCTTTTGCGCATGAGGTCATGAGTTTAGCACAAATGTCTATATGACGTGAACGTAAACGTAAATACGTGATTTCACCCATGTCCTTGTGGGCCGCCGCCTTGCAGCCTTGCTTTTGCCGAATAGCCATGTCAGGAGGCCGGGCATTCATTTTCCGGCGGAAGACGCCGGCAATCCCATCCGCAACCAGCATTCGGCAAGGCGCCCTACGGCGCCGGAACGGCATGCCTTTCGCTTCATTCCGGGCTCCGCCGACCTTCCCGGCACCGGCCCAGAAGGCGGCGTGCGGAACAGAGCCGTGTCGCCTTCGCAAGCCCCGGAAGGGCGCGTCGCGAAGCGACACCAAAACACAGGCGTCAGGAGACATCATATGGCCAGAGCACTGGGCTTCGATTTCGGCACCACCAACTCGGTCCTCGCGGTTTCGGCAGGCGACACCACCCATTCGATGAACTTCGACAGCATGGCTGGCAGCACCGATGCGATGCGCACGGCACTCTCCTTCATGAAGGATTCCAACCTCGGCGCGTCCGCCCTGAAGGTGGAAGCCGGACAGGCGGCAATCCGCTCGTTCATCGACAATCCCGGCGACTGTCGTTTCCTGCAGTCGATCAAGACCTTCGCCGCAAGCCCGCTGTTCCAGGGCACGCAGATCTATGCCAAGCGCCATAGTTTCGAAGACCTGATGCGGGTGTTCCTCTCCAAGCTGAAGGACTATGCCGGCGACGACTGGGCGAGCCAATACAGCCGCATCGTCGTCGGAAGGCCCGTTCGCTTTGCCGGCTCCAGCCCCGATCCGGCACTGGCGCTCGAGCGCTACAGCGCCGCCCTTTCCGAATTCGGCTTTCCCGAGATCCACTATGTCTACGAGCCGGTGGCGGCCGCATTCTACTTTGCCCAGAACCTCAAGCGCGACGCCACGGTGCTGGTCGCCGACTTCGGCGGCGGCACCACCGACTATTCGCTGATCCGTTTTGAGACCAAGGCGGGACGTCTGACGGCAACGCCAATCGGCCATTCGGGCGTCGGCATCGCCGGCGACCATTTCGACTTCCGCATCATCGACAATGTGATCTCGCCCCTCATCGGAAAGGGGAGTCTGTTCAAGAGCTTCGACAAGCTGCTTGAAGTCCCGTCGAACTACTATGCGAATTTCGGCCGCTGGAATCAGCTTTCGATCTTCAAGACGTTGAAAGATTTCACGGATCTGAAGAAGCTGGTGCGCCAGAGCCTGGAGCCGGAAAAGCTCGAGGCCTTCGTCGACCTGATCGAGCATGACGAGGGTTATCCGCTCTACCAGGCGATCTCGGCGACGAAGATGCGCCTGTCGCAGGAGGAGGAAACCGAGTTCTACTTCTCGCCGCTTGGCGAGATGTCGCGCCGCACGGTGCGCCGCGCCGACTTCGAAAGCTGGATTGCGCCTGAACTTGCGCGCATCGAAGACGCGCTCGACGAGGTGTTACAGACAACGGAAACGCCGCCCGAAAGCATCGACAAGGTCTTCCTCACCGGCGGCACCTCGTTCGTGCCGGCGGTGCGCAACCTGTTCGAGCGGCGCTTCGAAAAGGACCGGATCGAAAGCGGCGGCGAACTGCTGTCCATCGCCCACGGCCTGGCGCTGATCGGAGAACATGAGGATATCGGCCACTGGACCGCGAATGCCGCATGAAGCCATTGGACCACATTTTCTGACGTGCTAGGTTGGCGCCCATGACTTCTGCCGACAACCTCTCCCCCGGCCAACTCGCCGCCCTGCTCGCATTCCACGCGGATGCGGGTGTCGAGTGGCTGATGGAGGAGGAGCCTGTCGATCGCCTCGCCGAGTTCGAAGCGATGAAGGCGGCGCGTTCCGACGTGCGCCAACAGGCCGATTCGCGCCCACAGACGAGCGCAAGCCAGCCGGTTGCGCGCCCGGAGGCCTCGCCTGCTACGCGGCAGCCGGCCAGCTCGGCCGGTGGCCAAGCTCGCGAAACGCGCGCGCCAGCACCTGCCGTCAACGCCCCTGCTGTGGCCATCCCCGACGCCCAGGCCGTCAAGGAGGCGCAGTTTGCCGCCGAATCGGCGCGGTCGCTCGCCGAGCTGCGGTTGGCAATGGAAGGCTTCGTCGGTTGCAATCTCAGAAACAGCGCCCGCAATCTGGTCTTTGCCGAAGGCGATCCGTCAAACGGCATCATGATCGTCGGCCCGATGCCCTATGCGGATGACGATCGCGACGGGCAGCCTTTCTCGGGCAGGCTGGGCGACATGCTCAACCGCATGCTCGCCGGCATCGGACTATCGCGCGAGGGCGTTCTGCTCAGCAATGTCGTGCCGTGGCGCCCGCCGGGCAACCGCGTGCCGACCGCCCGCGAGGCCGATATCTGCCGCCCCTTCATCGAGCGCCAGGTCGCTTTGGCCGAGCCCAAGCACCTGTTGTTGCTCGGCAATTTTACGGCGCGCTTCTTCTTCGGCGGCAGCGACACAATCCACCAGCTGCGCGGCGAATGGCGTGACCTTCAGATGGGCGGACACAGCGTCCAGACCCTTGCGACCCTGCACCCGCAGGACCTGGTGACAGCGCCGATCAACAAGCGCTTTGCCTGGCAGGATATGCTTGCCTTCAAGGCCCGCATCAACGGCTGACGGCCGCCTGCCCGTTTCATGAACAAAGTGTGAAGAAAGCCATGCGGTTTGCGCATATCTGCGCAGCGTTCTAGTGCATTGCAAAATCCATGTTGCAGCGCAATATATCAACACGGGAGGAATGGAATAAGGAACAAGAACCATGACTGCCCGCTTTCGCCCGATCCACAGCAGCTTTGAGACGCTCCGTCATACGGACGCTGCCCGGCGGACGCCGTTCAACCGCTTCGGCTCGGCAGCCAACGAGCAGATGACTGCAATCGGCCTTGCCCGGACCACCCGTCCGTCGCAGCTCTTCGCCGACTTCATCCAGCGCTGATCCCCACGCGATGCGCCAAAAGGCGTGTCGCGCGAAAGAGACGACGTAAGACAAGGAACAAGATCATGACCAAGCCCATTGCAAGCCTCAAGGTCCTGTTCGATTCGATCGCCGATATCGGCACTGCCGTACGTGCCTCGCGCGAATACACCGCGCTCAGCACCACCAAGGACGCCCGCCGCGCCCATCGCTCGGCGATCAGACCACTGCTGCCGAACTGATAGCGCCCGAGGACGGACCGTTACCGTCTTTTTGCTATCGGCTGTCGCAATCGACAGCGCCTCGAAAACTGGATAGAGCCACAATCATTTCGAGTTCGAAGCGATCGGTCACTCCGGCAACCCCGTCTGACTGCCCTCGCTCCGCATCGCGCCTTCGTTGCCAGCCACCCGGTTGGTCAAGTCGGCGCGTCTTTGTTTTCAGGAGCGCCGATGCTGGCCAGTCTCGCTTCCGTCCTCAGCCTGATGCTGTCCACTTTGTTGATGATGGTGGCCTTCGGGCTTCAGAGCTACGTCATCCCGGTTCGCTCCGTCGCCGAGAACTGGTCGACGCTGACGGTCTCGGTCATTGCCACCGGCTACACGGTCGGCTTCACCCTCTCCTGCATCATCACGCCGAAATTCGTGTTGCGCGTTGGCCATGTCCGCGTCTTCACCGCACTCATAACCCTGCTTTCGATCGCCATCCTGCTTTGCGGGCTGGTCGTCGACTGGCGTGCCTGGATCGCCTTTCGCGCCATATCCGGTTTCGCGATCTCCGGCAGTTATCTCGTCATCGAGAGCTGGCTCAACGAACGGGTGACCAACGAGAACCGCGGCATGCTGTTCTCGCTCTACCTCATCACCACGATGGTCGGCACCATCGGCGGGCAATACATGGTGCCGCTGGGAGACCCGACCAACACATCGCTCTTCATCCTTTGCGGCGTGCTGTTTTCGCTGGCACTACTGCCCACGGCGCTTTCTTCCTCGCCGATGCCGGCACCGCCGGCGCAGGCGCGATTCGACATTCCAGGCCTGTTTCGCCGCTCTCCGGTTGCCGTGGTCGGCGGCTTTCTCGCAGGCGCGCTCTCGGGCGCCTGGCTGAACCTCGGCGGCGTGTTCACGCAGAAGATCGGCCTGTCGACCGGCGAAGGCGCAACATTGCTCGCATCGCTCCTGACCGGCAGCGCCCTCTCGCAGATCCCGATCGGCCGCGCCTCCGACCGCATCGACCGGCGTATCGTCATGGTCGGCTGCGGCATTGTCGGCGTGATCTCCTGCCTGGTCATGTCCGCGTCGATCGGCAGCAGCCCGACGGTGCTCTATATCGTCGCCGCCCTCGTCGGCTCGGTCCTGTTCCCGATCTATGCGCTGAACGTCGCCCATGCCAACGACCTCGCCAAGCCGGACGAATATGTCGAGATCTCCTCGGGCCTGATGATCACCTACGGGCTTGGCACGATCTCCGGCCCGTTGATGGTCGGCCCGGTCATGGATCGGTTCGGGCCGGCGGCGCTGTTCATCGTGCTTGCCGTCTATTTCGCACTCTATGCAGGCTACGCCGCCTGGCGCATCCTGCGGCGGGAGCAGCACGAGGGTCTCGTCGCCAAGACCGACTTCCAGGCGACCACGGTGCTGCCGACACCCGGACCCGACGTTACCAGCCCGACCGCCCAGCAGGCGTCGCAGGACGGCCTGATCGAGGACGACACGGTGCCTGCTTGGGAACGACAGCCGGAATGAATGAAACAGGGGCCGTCAGCCCTGTGGCGTGACGTGCTTGCGCGCACCCCTGCGCTCCAATCCAAGCCGATGCTCGCGGAAGATGATGAAAATACCGGCGCCGACAACGATGGCGGTGCCGATCAGCATGGTGCTCGTCGGGATGTCCTCGAACAGAAAATAGCCGATGATCAGGCCCAGCACGATCGAGGTGTATTCGAACGGTGCGATCGTCGACATGTCGGCGTGACGGTAGCTTTCGGTCAAGAGGAGCTGCGCGACGCCGCCGCAGAAGCCGGCGATCATCAGCAACAGGAAGGCTTTCTGCGAGATGCTCGGCCAGCCGAACGGCAGGGTCGCGAGCGAAAAGACCGAGGCCGAGAGCGAGAAATAGAGCACGATCGTGTGGGTGCGCTCGGCCCTCACCAGCTTGCGCACCAACACCATGGCGATCGCGCCGAGCGCCGCCGACAGCAAGACCGCCGCCGCCCCGAGCGCCTCGGACGACCCGAGACCGCCTTCGCGAAACAGCGTCAGCCGCGGCCAGGTGATGATCATGACGCCGACCAGACCGATGACGACGGCCGACCAGCGATAAAGCCGAACGGTTTCGCCGAGAAAAATCGCGGCAAAGGCAACGGCGATCAACGGCATCGCATAGCCAATGGCGATCGCTTCGGGGAGCGGCAAGTGCACGAGGCCGTAAAAGCCGAAGCTCATCGCCAGGATGCCGACGAAGCCGCGTGCGATGTGAGCGCCGATATCCTTCGTCTTGAAAGCGTCGCGCAACTGTCCGCGAAGGGCGAGATAGCCGAGGATCGGCACCATGGCGAAGGCGGAGCGGTAGAAGGTGATCTGGCCGGTGGCGATCTCGCTCCCGGCCGCCTTGATCAAGGTCGACATGCAAACGAAGATGACGACCGAAAGGACCTTGAGCAGGATCCCCTTCATCGGGTTTTCGACTTCGGCATCCATGGAAAACGCTTTTCGAGCCTTAGCGGAGGACCGCGGCGGCGACAGTTTGGGAGATTTGGGTGAGAGGCTCACCGGAGAACGATGTCACTCTAGCTGCGCCGGCCGCGAAAGTCGGATCAATCTTCTTGATGAACCGACTTTTTTCTTGATGAGTTCATCGCAGCAAAGACAATCGCCGAGAATTCTTTAGCGGGGTCGAAAAAAACCTTTCCGGTTTATTTCTTGTTAGTGCCACTTCGATACACGTCAAGGCGATAAGGGAGCGGGAAGAATACCGGACACCATGTCTTTTCTGCCGGAAGTGCGGTCGCCGGCATCACAATCGTGTGGCATATCCGGCTTTTCGCCCTTTGGCCTTTTCACCATCACAAGCGCCCTCTACAAATCCACCAGTAGCAAGGCGCGAGCGGGACTGACCATGCGGACAAATACTGGCCAGATCATTCATCTGGAAGACTACCGGCCGACCGACTTCGTACTTGAAAGAGTGGATCTGACCTTCGAGCTTGACCCGAAGGAAACCAAGGTCGAAGCGCGGTTGATCCTGCATCGGCGGGAAGGCGTGGACGCATCGGCCCCGCTGGTGCTTGACGGCGACGAGCTGGTCATGACCGGCCTGCTGCTCGACCAGGAAGAGCTTGCAGCCGCGCTCTACGACGTGACCGACGACACGCTGACGATCCGTGGCCTGCCCGAGACCGCCCCGTTCGAAGTCACCATCACCACGATGCTCTCGCCCGAGACGAACACCAAGCTGATGGGTCTCTACCGCACCAACAGCGTCTATTGCACGCAGTGCGAGGCGGAAGGCTTCCGCCGCATTACCTACTTCCCTGATCGTCCTGATGTACTTGCCGTCTATACGGTCAACATCATCGCCGACAAGAAATCCGCTCCGCTGCTGCTGTCCAACGGCAACTATCTCGGCGGCGCCGACATGGGCGATGGCCGGCATTTCGCCGCCTGGTTCGATCCGCACCTGAAGCCCAGCTATCTCTTCGCGCTGGTTGCCGGCGATCTCGGCGTGGTCGAAGACACGTTCACCACCATGTCCGGCCGCGAGGTCGCGCTGAAGATCTATGTCGAACACGGCAAGGAGCCGCGCGCAGCCTACGCCATGGACGCGCTGAAGCGCTCGATGAAGTGGGACGAAGAGACGTTCGGCCGCGAATACGATCTGGATATCTTCATGATCGTCGCCGTCTCCGACTTCAACATGGGCGCCATGGAGAACAAGGGGCTCAATGTCTTCAACGACAAGTACGTGCTGGCCGATCCGGAAACGGCCACCGACGCCGACTACGCCAATATCGAAGCGATCATCGCGCACGAATACTTCCACAACTGGACCGGCAACCGCATCACCTGCCGCGACTGGTTCCAGCTCTGCCTCAAGGAAGGCCTGACGGTTTATCGCGACCACGAGTTTTCCGCCGACATGCGCTCGCGCGCCGTCAAGCGCATCGCCGAAGTCCGGCACCTGAAATCAGAACAGTTCCCAGAGGATGCAGGCCCCCTTGCCCATCCGGTCCGGCCGACGAAATACCGTGAAATCAACAACTTCTACACGACCACGGTCTATGAGAAGGGCTCCGAAGTCACCCGGATGATCGCGACCCTTCTCGGCCGCGACCTGTTCAAGAAGGGCATGGATCTCTACTTCGAACGCCACGACGGCCAGGCTGTGACGATCGAGGATTTCGTCGCCTGCTTCGCCGATGTCAGCGGCCGCAATCTCAGCCAGTTTTCGCTCTGGTACCATCAGGCGGGAACGCCGCTGGTGACAGCCTCCGGCGCCTATGACGCAGGCAAGCAGACCTTCACCCTGTCGCTCGAACAGACCGTGCCGCCGACGCCGGGCCAAAGCGCCAAGGAGCCGATGTACATTCCGCTGCGCATGGGCCTGCTCCTTGGAAACGGCGCGGAAGCCGACCTTTCGAGCGTGGCGGGCGCAGATATCACCGGCGACGTGCTGCACCTCACCCAACGCAAGCAGACGGTGGTTTTCTCCGGCATTACTTCGCGCCCGGTGCCTTCATTCAACCGCGGCTTTTCCGCTCCGATCAACCTGCATATCGAGCAGACCGACGACGACCTGGCGCTGATCGCGCGGCACGAAAGCGATCTCTTCGCACGCTGGCAGGCACTCAACGCCATTGCACTTGCCAATCTGGTATCCGCGACGGCCAACGCCCGTGCGGGCAAATCCGTGACCTGCGAAAAGGCGCTGCTCGACGGCCTTGTCGCCGCGGCGGCTGACGACGGACTGGAGCCGGCTTTCCGGTCGCAGGCGCTGTCGCTGCCGAGCGAAGCCGACATCGCCCGCGAGATCGGCGCCGACAACGACCCCGATGCCATCCATACCGCCCGGCAGCAGATCCTCAAGGCGATTGCGGTTTCCGGCCGCGGAACCTTCCTTCGGCTTGCCGACGAAATGGCGTCGACGAGTTCCTTCAGTCCGGATGCGGAAAGTGCGGGACGTCGAGCCCTGCGCAACGCCGCACTCACCTATCTCGTCCATGGCGAGGATGATCCGAAACGGGCAGCAGAAGTCTTCGCAGCCGCCGACAACATGACCGACCTCAGCCATGCACTGGCATTGCTCGCGCACCGGTTCCCGGATGCGCCAGAGACGGCTCAGGCACTGGCAACCTTCCGGAAACGGTTTGCCGACAACGCGCTCGTCATCGACAAGTGGTTCGCGGTGCAGGCGACAATCCCCGGGGCCGGGACGCTCAATCGCGTCAAGGCGCTGATGACCGAGCCGCTATTCAATGGCAATAATCCGAACCGTGTCCGGTCTCTGGTCGGCAGCTATGCCTTCGCCAACCCGACAGGCTTCAACCGCGCCGATGGCGAGGGCTACCGTTTCCTCGCGAAGCAGATCCTCGATATCGATCCGCGCAATCCGCAGCTCGCGGCACGCATCCTGACTTCGATGCGCTCCTGGCGCTCGCTTGAAGACACGCGCGCCGATCATGCCCGCAATGCGCTGAAGGAAATCGCTGGCGCGACCAAGCTTTCGGCCGATGTCAGCGACATCGTCGAGCGCATGCTCAAGGCCTGAAAAGGCCGGGAATGCAGGCATTTTTCAAGGGCCGGGTCGCTCGCTCGACCCGGCCTATTATTTCCCAACGATTAGAAATGGTTAAGAAATCTTTACCATTACCTCTGGACAAGGCGAATCGCCCTGTGATTCATTGAGTCAGATTCGGGCGAGCGGCGCGCCGAATCATCAGAGGGTTTCACATTGGGTAAGATGGCGGACGCGCGACCAGCGAGCGCAGCCGACGGGCGGTTGCGACTCAAGTTTTCGGGCTTTTCCGGCCTGGAACGCGAGTTCATCTCGCAGGCGAAGATTTTCGCCGAGCCGACGTCGCAGCGTCTTGCGAGCGCGGAACCTATTCTCAAGCGCTCTATCCCCATCCTCATCATCGCATTCCTGATCATAGTCGCCGTTTCGCGCATGTCCGGCATCATGGGCGAGCACGCCCGGATGGAAGACAACTCGCGCCAGACGGTCGGGCTTGCCGCGGCAACGGCGGTCGCGGCGTTCCAGGCTGACGGCATGACGCTGTTCGAAGAGGGCCGGCGTTGGGATGCCGAACAGCGGCTGACCCAATACCTGCCCAACACCATGCTCGACGCGGGCATGTTTCTTTTGACCGTGCGCAAGGATGGACGGATCTTCGCCAGCACACCTGATGGTGTGCCGCTGATCGGCCGGACGCTTGCCTCGGTTGCACCCGATATCGCCACGCTGCAGTATTACGGCGAACATTCCAGCGTCATGAAGACGGCCATCAACGGCGTCGACCATATCGTCGCTTTGGCGCAGTTGCCGGAAGCGGCCGGCGTCGTCCTGGCGGCAACGCCGGTGACCCAGCTCGAAACGGCCTGGCGCGACGAGGTTTCGCTGAATGTGACGCTGTTTGCCGGCATCTCGGCGATCCTGCTGGTGGTGCTTTACGCTTATTACATCCAGGCCAAACGCGCCCGCGACGCCGACGGGGTGTTTGCGGAATCGAACCTGCGGGTCGAAACCGCCCTGTCGCGCGGCCGCTGCGGCCTCTGGGATTTCGATCTTGCCAACCGACGGCTGTTCTGGTCGCGGTCGATGTATGAGATGTTGGGCATGCCCGGCGAAAGCAGCGTGCTTTCCTTCGGCGACGCCGCACGGCTGATGCATCCGGACGATCGCGGTATCTATGGCGTGGCGCGGACAATTGCCCGCGGCGATGCGCGACAGATCGACCAGGTGTTCCGCATGCGGCATGCGGACGGCCATTATGTCTGGCTGCGCGCCCGCGCCGAGATCATCCGCACCGTTTCAGGCCGCGCCCATCTCATCGGCATCGCCATGGATGTCACCGAGCAGCACCGCCTCGCCCAGCGCTATGCCGAAGCTGATCAGCGTCTGGCCGATGCCATCGAATGTACGTCCGAGGCCTTCGTCCTCTGGGACAAGCAGGACCGCTTGGTCATGTGCAACACGCACTACCAGGAAGCCTACAAGCTGCCGGATCACGTTCTGGTGCCAGGCACCGAACGCATCGCCGTACACGCCGCTGCGGCACGCCCGGTAGTGGAACGCCGCATTGCGGATCCTGACCGTAGCAACCATTCGCAGACCACCGAAGTGCAGCTCGCCGACGAGCGTTGGCTGCAGATCAATGAGCGGCGCACGCGCGACGGCGGCCTCGTTTCTGTTGGTACCGACATCACGCTGCTCAAGCGTCACCAGGTGCGGCTGCGCGAATCCGAGCGCCGGCTGATGGCGACCATCGGCGATCTCTCGGCTTCGCGCATGACCCTGGAGCGGCAGAAGACCGAGCTGTCGATCGCCAACGCCAACTACCAGGCGGAAAAAGAACGGGCCGAGGCGGCGAACCACGCCAAGTCGGAATTCCTGGCCAATATGTCCCATGAGCTGAGGACACCGCTCAACGCCATTCTCGGTTTTTCGGAGATCCTGCAGACCCAGATGTTCGGGCCGCTCGGCTCGGAGAAATACGATGAATACTCGCGCGACATTCACGACAGCGGCAAACACCTGCTGAACGTCATCAACGACATCCTGGACATGTCGAAGATCGAAGCAGGCCATATGCGCATCAGCCGCGAGACCATCGATCTCGCGCCGCTGATCGAGGAGACGCTGCGTTTCACCACGATCCCGGCGCAGCAGAAGAACATCCATGTGGTGCAGCAAATCGCCTCGGGCCTGACCGTGGTCGCGGATCGGCGGGCGATGAAGCAGGTGCTGCTCAATCTCTTGTCGAACGCGGTCAAGTTCACCAATGAAGGCGGGCGCATTTCGCTGCGCGCCCGCAAGGTCACGGGCGCTGTGACATTGACGATCGCCGACTCCGGCATCGGCATCCCGCGTGATGCCCTGCAGAAGATCGGCCAGCCCTTCGAGCAGGTGCAGAGCCAGTATGCCAAGAGCAAGGGCGGCTCCGGCCTCGGGCTTGCCATCTCCCGGTCGCTGACGCGCCTTCACGGCGGAACGATGAAGATCCATTCCGCCGAAAATGTCGGCACCATCATTTCATTGCGCATGCCCGATCGCGACAGCGACCCGCAGCCCTATCCCGAAACCACCGACTGAAAAATACGCCGGACGGCCTTCGACAGCCGCCTGATATCCGCCTCCAGCGTTTTCAGGTCGGGATAGTCCCCTGCCCGGCAGACGAGATCGACAAGACCGGCAGGCGCCTCCTTCGGGTCGAACTCGCCTTCGATGCACAGGCGCACGATCTGCGACAGCTCGGTAAAGAGGCTCAGCGCCTCCATCGTCGTGTCGAGATCATTGGGGTTCATCATCGCACCGCCGAGGACCTTCAAGGCGTCGGCCGTGTGGGCGCCGGCCTCAAGCGGCGGCACGCCCTTGGCGGGAGCGATCAGCGCCAGGTACTGCGCAATGAACTCGATATCGACCAGGCCGCCGGGGATCAGCTTGAAATCCCAGATGTCGCTTGGCGGCTTCTCGCTGTCGATCATCTCGCGCATCGAGATCACGTCAGTGCTGACCTTGGCGACATCACGCGTGTGGCCGAGCACTTCGGCGAAGATGGCATCGGCTTGCGCCTTCAGACTGTCGTCGCCGCAGATGCAGCGCGCCCGCGTCAGGGCCAGATGCTCCCAGGTCCAGGCCTCTTCCCGCTGGTACTTGGCAAAGGCGTTGATGCGGGTGGCGACCGGGCCCTTGTTGCCGGACGGCCGCAGCCGCATGTCGACCTCATAGAGTACGCCCTCGGCTGTGGGCGCTGAGAGCGCTGCAATCAACCTCTGCGTCAACCGGGTAAAATAGCGCATCGGATCGAGCGGCTTGCCGCCATCCGATTCCGGGGCCGCGTCGTCATAGTCGTAGAGCAGGATCAGGTCGACGTCGGAGCCCGCCGTCAACTCGTGGCTGCCGAGCTTGCCCATGCCGACGACGACAATGCGCCCACCCGGAAAATCGCCATGGACCGAACGGACCTCGGCGAGCACCGCGTCCACTGCGGCAGCGATGATCAGGTCGGCGAGATCGGTAAAGGCGCGACCGGCCTGCGCGCCCGAAATCGAGCCGGTCAACAGGCGGATGCCGATCAGGAACCGCTGTTCGGCGGCGATGATGCGCAGCCGGTCGAGCACCTCTTCATAGTGGCGGGCGCCGGCAACGAAGTTGGCGATGCGCGGCGCCAGATAATCCCGGGTCGGCAGCTCCGCCAGAAGGCCCGGGTCGAGCATGCCGTCGAACACATGCGGCCGCGCCGCGATGATCTCGGCCAGCCTTGGTGCCGAGGACATGATGTTGACGATCAATGACAAGAGCCGCGGATTGTTGCCGAGCAGCGAAAACAGCTGGATGCCGGCCGGCAGGCCCGAGATGAAATGGTCGAAACGCAGGAGCGCCTCGTCGGCGCGCCGGCTTTCGCCGAAGACGCGCAGGAGCTGCGGCGTCAGCTCCGTCAGCCGCTCGCGCGCCTCGACCGACTGCGTCGCGCGGTAGCGGCCGTAATGCCAGGTGCGGATCGTGTGCGAGATGTCCGACGGCCGCTGGAAGCCGAGCTTTCTTAGGGTCTCGAGCGTATCGGGATCGTCGCGCTGGCCGGTGAAAACCAGATTGCCCGTCTCGCTCGAAAGCTTCGCCTCCTGCTCGAAGAGCTGGGCATAACGGCGCTCGACGGTGCGCAGCACCTTCGACAGCGCCTTGGAGAAGGAAGCCGTATCCTCGAAGCCGAGCATGAAGGCGATCCGCTTCAGCTCTGCCTCGGTCTCCGGCAGCACATGGGTCTGTTCGTCACGCACCATCTGAATGCGGTGCTCGACATCGCGAAGGAACCAGTAGGCCTCGACCAGTTCGGCCGCGGTCGTCTCGTCGATCCAGCCGGCCGTTACCAGCGCATGCAGCATCGGCTCCGTCGCCTTCAGCCGCAGTTCGGGCATGCGTCCACCGGCGATCAGCTGCTGGGTCTGAACGAAGAACTCGATCTCACGAATGCCGCCGCGGCCGAGCTTGATATTGTGTCCCTTGACCGCAATCTCGCCATGGCCCTTGTGGGCGTGAATCTGCCGCTTGATCGAATGGATGTCGGCGATTGCCGCATAGTCGAGATACTTGCGGAAGACGAACGGCGTCAATTCCTTCAAGAAGGCATCGCCCGCAGCTATGTCGCCGGCAACGGGCCGCGCCTTGATGAAAGCTGCGCGCTCCCAGTTCTGCCCCCTGCTCTCGTAATAGAGCATCGCCGCCTCGACGGGGATTGCGAGTGGCGTCGAGCCGGGATCCGGGCGCAGCCGCAAGTCGGTGCGAAAGACGTAGCCGTCGCCGCTGCGCTCCTGGAGAATGCGGATGAGGCGGCGCAGAAGCCGGCCGAAGGTCTCGGATGCATCGTCGCGATCGATGATGATGCCGGACTGCGGATCGTAGAAGACCACGAGATCGATGTCGGAGGAGTAATTGAGCTCGAAGGCGCCGAGCTTGCCCATGCCGAGCACGACAACGCCAGACCCCCGGCTCGGGGCCGTCACGTCCTTGAGCGCGAGCTTGCCGCCCTGGTGACCGCTCAGCAGCAGATGATCGATCGTTGCCGAAACGGCAGCGCCGGCAAATTCGCTCAGCCAGCGCGTCGTCTCGCGACCGTCGAAATGTCGTGAGAGGTCCGCAAGCGCAACGGCGAAGGCTAGCTCGCGCTTGGCCTTTCGAAGCCGCGTC
Source organism: Ensifer sp. ENS11 (assembly GCF_014851895.1). Lineage (NCBI taxonomy): Bacteria > Pseudomonadati > Pseudomonadota > Alphaproteobacteria > Hyphomicrobiales > Rhizobiaceae > Ensifer > Ensifer sp. ENS11. The sequence goes on from NZ_JACVAN010000002.1 coordinate 387,707, forward strand.
ATGATCTCGGTATCTGGCAGTGCCACGCCGGGCTCTGCCGATACCCAGGCATCCCGCGCCCGCCGGACCCTTTCGGTGAGAAATTCCTGCAGCGGCTCCGACAGGAGCTGTTCGAGTATGCCGGGCTCGCTGCCGCCGGTGTCGCGCAGGAATGGCGACAGGGCAAAGGCAGCGACGATGAACGCCTTGAACGGCGTTTCGGATGCCAGCAGACGGCTGATCTGGTCATGGCCCTTGGCCATATCCTTCAGCACCGACAGCGCGGATTTGGCGTCAGCCTGGCTTGCCGGTTTGATCGGCGCCGTCTCCATGCCCCACCAGTGCCCTGCCATCGTGTCCTGCATACCGTTCCCCCGTGTTCTCCGCAAACCGGTCTATCAGGTCGCGGACGCCGGGAAAACCATGTGTACCGTCAGTCCCTTGCAGTTGTCAGCGCCATCAGCATCGGTTGCAGCCAGATCCAGCACACCATGATGCATCTCCATCACTGCCTCGACGAGCGACAGGCCGAGACCCGTGCCGGGCTTGGAGCGGCTCTCATCCAGCCGAACGAAGCGCTTGACGACTTCGTCGCGCTTTTCCCTAGGAACACCCGGCCCGTGGTCGGCAACCGAAAGAACGACTTTGCCGTCGCGCCTGCCGAGCGAAACCTTGATCAGCGGATCGGCGGCGCCTTCGGCATATTTGATCGCATTGTCGAGTAGATTGCCGAGCGCCTGGCCGACAAGCTCGCGATTGCCCGAAATCACCATGCCTGGCGCCACATCCGCCTCCAGCCGCAGGCCGACATCTTCGGCGACTGGTTCATAGAGTTCGACGCAATCCGACACAATCTGCGAAAGGTCGATCTCGCTCATCTCGGCAGCAGCCGAACCCGCTTCGACGCGCGAAATCATCAGGAGCGCATTGAAGGTGCGGATCAGCTGATCCGACTCGCCGATGATTTCCTCCAGCGCGCCGCGCTGACTTGTACCCTTGCGCGCAAGTGCGGCTTCCGCCTTGTTGCGCAGCCGCGTCAACGGTGTCTTCAGGTCGTGGGCGATGTTGTCGGAGACCTGGCGCAGCCCCTCGTTCAGCTTCTCGATGCGGCCGAGCATCGCGTTCAGCGATTCGGAAAGCCGGTCGAATTCGTCGCCGGAACCGCTGGTCGGCAGACGCTGCGACAGGTCGCCCGCCATGATCTTGGTGCTCGCCTCGGACATGCGGTCGATGCGCTTCAGCGCATTGCGGCCGATGGCAAACCAGATGATCAGCGCACCGAGGCCCATGATGCCGAGGGCGACCATCAGCGCCTGGCGCACCAGCGCACGAAACTTCTGCGGCTCCTGCAGGTCACGGCCAACAAGGATGCGCAGGCCGTTGTCGAGCATCAGCACATGGGCAAGTGCCACATGGCTGTCCTGGCGGGTCTCGTCGGTATAGCGCTGGTAGGCAAAGGGTTTCTCCGTCCAGCCTTCGCGATCGAGAAGGCCCGGCTCCAGGCTCGCCACATTGCCAGCAAGGATTTCACCGCTTGGCCCGGCGATCACATAGAGATTGGCGCCAGGCTGGCGCGCGCGCCGTTCCAATGAGCGCAGCAGCCCATTGATCCCCGCACGGGTATAGACCTGCTCGATCTGGGTCACCTCTGCGGTCACTGCGTCGCGCGTCTGCTGCTGTAGCAGACGCTCGGACATGCCGGTGACATAGAAGACGAGAAAGGCGGCGCAGAGCGAGAAGAGGATCAGATAGAGCGCGGACAACCGGACGGCGGTTGTCCTCAACAGGACGCCGAGTTTGCTCATGCGCTGGCGGTCCGGTCATCCTTGATCATATAGCCGGCGCCGCGCACGGTTCGGAGCAGCGGCAGATCGAAGTCCTTCTCGATCTTGGAACGCAGTCGCGACACGTGCACGTCGATGACATTGGTCTGCGGATCGAAGTGATAGTCCCAGACGTTTTCGAGCAGCATCGTGCGGGTCACGACCTGGCCGGCATTTTTCATCAGGTACTCGAGCAGCCGGAACTCGCGCGGCTGCAGCGGGATTTCCTTGCCCTGGCGGCGAACCGAGTGCGACAGGCGGTCGAGCTCGAGATCTCCGACCCGGTAGACCATGTCCTGTTCCGGCGTACCCTTGCGGCGGCCGAGCACTTCAACGCGGGCGAGAAGCTCGTTGAAGGCATAGGGTTTCGGCAGGTAGTCGTCGCCGCCGGCGCGCAGACCCGTCACCCGATCATCGACCTGGCCGAGCGCCGACAGAATGAGCACCGGCGTATGGACTTCCTTGCGACGCAGCTCCGAAATCACCGACAGGCCATCGCGGCGCGGCAACATGCGGTCGACCACGAGAACGTCGTAGCTGTTTTCGCTGGCCATGAAGAGGCCGCTTTCGCCGTCGCTCGCGTGATCACAGACGATGCCGGCTTCCCGGAACGCCTTTGCCAGATAGGCGGCTGCCTCGATATCGTCTTCAATAATAAGAATCTTCATACGCGTGACCATAGTCCCGGACCCCTGTCTGTCTCAACCGGTTTCGGTTCTTCCGACAACCGGCATGGCGATCACTTCGCCCCAAACGGCCGGCGCCGCGAAATCGCTTGGATATCGCGGCGCCCTGGTCATTCATTCGCAGCCGCGATCAACCCTGATCGATGGGAAGCGCCACGAAGCGGCTGCCGTTCTCGGCCTCGATCTGGAAGAGCGCCTTGCTGCGACCGTCCTTCTTGGCGATGTTGATCACCTTGAGGATATCGTCCGCCGACTTCACTTCCTGATTGTTGACGGAAACGATCTTCTCGCCCTGCTTCAGGCCACGGTCGCTGGCGTCCGAGTCCTCGTCCACCGAGGCAATCGTCACGCCCTTGCCGTCATCCGACGGCGTCACCGTCATGCCAAGGTCGGCCAGGGCCTGCTCGCTCGACGGCTGGGTTTCCTCGGACTGGTTGCCCTGATCCGTGGCCGCTTCCTTGTCGTCCTTCGGCAGCGTGCCGATCTCGAGCTTGACGGTTTCCGACTTGCCGTTGCGCCACAGTGCAACGTCGACCGTGGTGCCCGGGCGCATGCCGGCTACCTTGCGGGCAAGATCGCGCGGATCCTTGATCGTGTCGCCGTTGAGCGCAGTGACCACGTCGCCCTTCTTGATGCCGGCCTTGTCGCCCGGCGAGCCGGCCTGCGGCTCGACGACGAGTGCGCCGGCTGCCTCAGACAGACCGAGCGATTCGGCGATATCCTTGCTCACCGGCTGGATCTGAACACCGAGCCAACCGCGCGATACCGAGCCGTCCTTCATCAGGTCGGCAACGACGTCCTTGGCGACGGATGCCGGAATGGCGAAGGCGATGCCGACATTGCCGCCCGACGGCGAGAAGATCGCGGTGTTGATGCCGACCACTTCGCCCGAAAGGTTGAAGGTCGGACCACCCGAGTTGCCGCGGTTCACCGCTGCGTCGACCTGCAGATAGTCGTCATAGGGACCCGAACCGATATCGCGGCCACGGGCCGAGATGATGCCGGAGGTTACCGTGCCGCCGAGACCGAAGGGGTTGCCGACGGCAACGACCCAGTCGCCGACGCGGACCTTGTTGTCGTCGGCCCAGCTGACATAGGTGAACTTGCGCTTGTCATCGACCTTGAGCACGGCGAGATCGGTGCGGCTGTCCTTGCCGATCAACTTGGCGTCAAGCTCGGTGCCGTCATTGAGGATGACCGTGAACGCAGAGCCATCGGAAACGACGTGATTGTTGGTGACGAGGTAACCGTCTTCGGAGATGAAGAAGCCGGAGCCTTGCGAAGTCGGGCGCAGGCGACCTTCGCCGTGCGGGCCACGACGGCCGGGGCCGCGTTCGGCACGGTCATCGCCGCGCGGGCCGCCGAATTCCTTGAAGAAACGCTTCAGCGGGTGATCGTCGGGAAGCTCATCCAGACCGCGACCGCCAAAATCGAAGGTGAAGCCATTGCCCTCGTCGGAAACGGGATTAGCACGCGACTGGACGCGGACGGAGACTACGGCCGGGGAAACCGCGTCGACGACATTGGCAAAGCTCGGCACCTGGGGCGCATCGACCTTGACGGGTTCGGCGAAGGACTGGGCAATCGTGGCCGGCAGGCCGGAGGTCAGCATGACGGCCGCAAGACCCGCAACGGTCGAGGTCTTCAGAACAGTCTTGAGGGAGGGACGCAGGAGTTTGGTCGTAATCATCCGTTTTGCCTTTTCTCTTCCTTGAAGCCGCTGGAAGCAGCTTCGGCATCTTGATTTCGAGGATCGCCGCGGGGGTAGCGATTTCGCTCTTGGCTGACTGGAGGAACAGCCGATGACGAAAGATGTAACGGATTGGACCTTACTGAGTTCTGTCCGGAGGATGAATTTTTGGTAATGTTGGTGGCGGGCGTCTGCAACGGCGCATTGCCCGTGGGATCGAGAGCGTTTCCGCCTTAGGCGGAGTCGCAGAAACGCGCTATCTCTCTGTTTTACGCATTTCCTGGCGGAAAGCCGCTTCGCACTTTTCCTGGAAATGCTCTACGGCTGAAGCAGCTTCTTCAGCTTTTCCTTCTCGTCGTCGGAAAGCGGCGTGCCGCGCGATTGCCGGCCGCGTTTGAGTGCCGCCACCAGCAACGTCGCGGCGCCGACCAGCAAAAGCAGGATCGGCATGCCCCACAGGATCATCGTCTTGGTTTCGAACCGCGGCTTCAGCAACACGAACTCGCCATAGCGCGAGACGACATAGTCGATCACCGCCTCGTCGCTGTCGCCATTTGCCAACCTCTCGCGCACCAGAACCCTGAGATCCTTGGCAAGCTCTGCGTTGGAATCGTCGATCGACTGGTTCTGGCAGACCATGCAGCGGAGCTCGGCCGAGATCGCCCGCGCCCGTGCTTCGAGTGCCGGATCGGACAAGACCTCATCCGGATTGACCGCGAAGGTCGGGCCGAGCGACGCCAGAAACAGAAAGAACGCCAGCAGCAATCGGTTCATTCGGCCGCTCCCACCGGGATCGTCTTCGGCCGCTTGGCGCGCGTCGGCGCGCCAACGCGCAGGCGGCGATCGCTGAGCGAGACGAAACCTCCCGCCATCATCAACAGCGTGCCGCCCCAGATGCACAGGATCATCGGCTTCCACCAGATGCGCACGACGATGCCGCCTTCGCTGATCTGGTCACCGAGCGAAACGTAGAGCTGGCTCAGGCCGAAGGTACGGATACCGGCTTCGGTGGTCGGCATGCGCCGCGCCTGATAGAGCCGCTTCGACGACCAGATGTCGGTGACGACGACGCCACCGCTGCTGATGGTGAAATGGCCGGATTCCTCGGAATAATTCGGACCGCTACCGTTGCGCATGCCGTCGAACCGCAGGGTGTAGCCTCCCGCGTCCACGGTCATACCCGGCTTCATCTCGACGACGGTCTCGGTTTCGAAGGCGGTGACGGCGACGATGCCGATCAGCGTGACGCCGAGGCCGATATGCGCAAGTGCGGTGCCGAAGGCCGAGCGCGGCAGGCCGGAGAACCGCCGCCAGGCGACGTTGCCCGCGACCTTGCCGAGCCCCGAGCGCAGCGCCAGATCCGTCACCGAACCGGCGATCAGATAGACGCCCAGCGCAATGCCGAACAAAGCGAGGATCGGTCCGCCGTTCATGGCGTAGTAATAGACGCAGCCGACGACGAGGCCGACGGCAACCGCTGCAAACAGCCGCTGGGCAACGCCCATGAGATCTCCGCGCTTCCAGGCCAGCAGGGGACCGAAGGGCACCGCAAACAGGAGTGGCAGCATCAACAGCCCGAAGGTCATGTTGAAGAAGGGCGGCCCGACCGAAATCTTGTCGCCGGTCAGCGCTTCAAGCACCAGAGGGTAGAGCGTGCCGGTCAGCACGGTCGCGGCCGCGGTCGTCAGGATGAGGTTGTTGAAGACAAGAGCGCCTTCCTTCGAAACCGGCGCGAAGATGCCGCCGGCTTTCAGCCGCGATGCGCGGTAGGCAAACAGCGAAAAGGCGCCGCCGATGAAAAAAACGAGGATGGCGAGGATGAAGATGCCGCGGGTCGGGTCGGTCGCGAAGGCATGAACCGAAGTCAGCACGCCAGAGCGAACGAGGAAGGTGCCAAGCAGCGACAGCGAGAAGGTCATGATCGCCAGCAGCACGGTCCAGATCTTCAGCGCTTCGCGCTTCTCCATGACCAGAGCGGAATGCAGCAGCGCGGTGCCGGCAAGCCACGGCATGAACGAGGCGTTTTCGACCGGATCCCAGAACCACCAGCCACCCCAGCCAAGCTCGTAATAGGCCCAATAGGAGCCCATCGAAATGCCGGCCGTCAGGAACGTCCAGGCAGCAAGGGTCCAGGGACGCACCCAGCGCGCCCAGGCAGCGTCGATACGCCCTTCGATCAGGGCGGCGATGGCAAAGGAGAAGCAGACGGAAAAGCCGACATAGCCCAGATAAAGTAAGGGCGGGTGAATGGCGAGACCGACGTCCTGCAGGATCGGGTTCAGGTCCTTGCCTTCGCCCGGTGCCGGGATAAGGCGGGCGAAAGGGTTGGATGTCAGCAGGATGAACAGCGTGAAAGCCACGGCAATCCAGGCCTGCACCGCGAGCACATTCGCCTTCAGCGTTTCCGGCAGATTACGACCAAATGTGGCGACCAGCGCCGAAAAGAACACCAGGATCAAGAGCCAGAGCAGCATTGATCCTTCATGGTTCCCCCAGACGCCGGAAATCTTGTAGATCAGCGGCTTCAGCGAATGCGAGTTCTCCCAGACGTTGCGGACCGAAAAATCCGACGTGACATAGGCGAAGGTCAGCACGGCGAAGGAGAAGGCGACGAGCAGGAAACAGGCAATCGCCGCGCTGGAGGCGAGCTCCATCAGGGCGCGATCGTTGAGCCTGGCGCCAAGGATCGGCAAAGCCGCTTGCACGAAGGCGGTCGCAAGCGCCAGAACCAGCGCATAATGTCCAAGTTCGATAATCATCGAACGGTTTCCTTCCCGCTGAGTTCGACACCCTGCGCCTTCAAGCGGTCGGCGACATCCTTCGGCATATAGGTCTCATCATGCTTGGCGAGCACGGAGTCTGCAACGAAGACCGAGCTGCCGGCAACGAACGTGCCCTCGGTGACCACGCCTTGCCCCTCACGGAACAGGTCCGGCAAGATGCCGGTATAGGTCACCGGCACCTGGCCGAGCGTATCGGTAACGGTGAAGGTCACGGTCTTGCCGTCGCCGCGCTTGACCGAACCGGCCTCGACCAGCCCGCCTAGACGGATGCGGGTTCCCGGCGGCACGTCGGTCTTGGCGAGATCGCTCGGCACGTAGAAATAGGCGATCGCCTGGCTGAAGGCGAACATTACGAGGAGGACGGCAAGCGTCAGAAAGCCGACGCCACCGCCGATGATCGCCAGTCGCTTCTGTTTTCGCGTCATTGCGTCTCTCCGTCCGTCTTGATCCCGAGTTCACGGGCCAGCGCAAGCAGCTGTTTTCCCTGTTCGCCGTCCGCCGGGAAGGTTTTCAGGCTTTCCTTTAGGGCGGCCGCCGCCTGGTCTCTTTGATCAAGCACAACATGCGAACGGATCAGCCGCGCCCAGCCTTCGGCGTTGGCGGGGTCTTCCTTAAGCCGGCTCGCCAGGCTTTCGACCATGCCGCGGATCATCTCCTGGCGGTCGCCGGCGTTCATGTCCTGTGCGGCGGCGATATCGTCCGCGCTCGGATTTCCCGGTGCAGCGCCCGCAACATTGCCGGCAGCGCCACCTGAAAGCTCGGCCACGTGCTGCTTGACGAGCGGCACCCAGGGCGCATCCGCCGGGGAACTGGCGATCAGCCTGTTGAAGGCTGCAAGCGCCTCGTCCTTCTTGCCTTCCTGCTTCAGGCCAAGGGCAAGATAGAATTCGGAACGCGGGTCGTTCGGGTCGATGGCGAGGGATCTGCGGAGAGCCGACTGCGCTTCGGTGGTCACAAGTCCGCCGGACAGCGTGATCACCGCCTCGGCATAGCCACCCAGCCGCGCCGGCGTCGGCCCCAGCAGGCGCACGGCGCTGTCATAGGCGGCGACCGCCTCCTCGACGCGACCGTTGCGCATGTAGATTGGCGCCAGCACGTCCCAGCCGGCACCGTCGTTCGGGTTCTGCGCCAGGTGATTTTCCGCCCGCGCAATCAGAATGTTGATATCGGCACCGGGATCGGCAAGGCGCGCCGCCAAAGGCTGCGCCGGAACCCCTGGGCTGCCAGTGAACATGTAGAGACAGAGCCCAATTGCGGGAAGACAGAGAAGCACGAAGGCCTGCGCCACGATGTTGACGCCGCGGCGCGTGGCTGCGGCCGGCTCGGCGGCATTGTCGATCTCGCCAGCCGCAAGCAGCCGGCGGGCGACCTCGGCGCGGGCGAGTTCGGCATCGTCGCCGCTGATCAGGCCGCTCTCCTGGTCACGCGTCAGTTCATCGAGCTGATCGCGATAAACTTCGATATCATGACTATGGGGAGACGATGCGGGCGCTGCCGCCCGCAAGAGCGGGAGGATGAGTACGACAGCTACAGCCGCCGTCAACGTGGCGACGAGGATCCAGAACAACATGGATGCTCAATACTATGGCACCCATGCCATTCCAACTCGAAAACCTGCAATGACAGAGATTTGAGGCGTTTCGCCGCAACCGGAAATCCGGTCAGCTGAGCGGCGTCCAGCTTCCGTCGGAATTCCGGCAGGCCGCACCACGCGCCGTCGTCGGTTGTCCCTTGACGGTCACGGTGTGGCTGTATTGGCGGCAGTTCTGCGAACCGACCTGATAAGGTGCGGCGGCGACGACCGAACCGGTGACGCTACGCCCCTGCCAGTTGACCGGCTGACCGCCCGGAGCAGCCTCCAGGGCGCGGTACTCGGCCTCGAGCGCACGCTGGCGGTCCGACGTTCCGATATCGAGATTGCTGAGCCGGCCGATAACGCCGCCCTGCAGGGCCGTGATGTAGGTCGTCGAAGACACGCTGCGGGTCGCGGTCGTGCCCAACCCGGCCGCCGCGGTCTGTCCGCCCGAGGTGGTGCTGCAGCCGGCAAGAGCCACCGCCGACGCGATCAACGCGATCCTGCCGCTGACGACAATAGTTCGTGTCATTTCTGCCTGGTTCCTCATGATCCGCGACATGTACTTTCTAACGCGGGGCTCCGCCTGCGCCGACCGGCGGGGCCGAGCGGAGACTTCCCTTTGATTTTCTTTTGGCATTCCCTGTTGGCAGAGGCAACTGGAAGGGCAGTCGACGCGATACTTTCGCGCGCCAGTGTGACACCTAAACCGCAGCCGGCAGCACGAGCTCGGCGCGCAGCCCGCCCTCTTCCCGGCGCGACAGCGTCAGCGTGCCCTGATATTCCCGTACGATTTCACTGACGATCGACAGACCGAGGCCCGTTCCCGGCTTGCTCTCATCCAGCCGCTTGCCGCGCTTCATCGCCAGCGCGATCTGATCCGGGTCGAGGCCAGCTCCGTCGTCGTCGACGTCGAGAACGATCCATTGCCGACCGGTTTCCTTTGCGTGCTCTTCGTTTGTAGCCGGACGAACATTCAGCCAGACCTCGCCCTTGGCGTGGCGAGCGGCGTTTTCGAGCAGGTTACCGACAGTCTCCTCGACATCCTGCAGCTCCATCGCTAGCACCAGGCCCGGCGGGTTGATCGACAGATGAACCTCTTTTTCCGGATTGAGCTTGCGCATCACGCGCACAAGCCGCTCCAGCGCCGGCTGCGCTTCTGTGCGGGCGAGAATGGATTCGCGCTGGGCGGCGATCCGCGCGCGGCCCAGATAGGATTGAACCTGCATCTGCATCGCATCGACCTGGTTTCTGACGAGTTCGCCATGCGACGCCTCAAGCACGCGGGCCTCGTTGAGGAGGACCGCGATCGGCGTCTTCAACGAGTGCGCGAGGTTGCCGACCTGCATGCGCGCCCGCTCGACGATGCGGCGGTTGCTGTCAATCAGCGCATTCACTTCGTTTGCAAGTGGCTGGATCTCGCGCGGAAAGGCACCATCGAGCCTTTCGCTTTCGCCGGCCCGGATCTTCTCCAGCGAGCGGCGGACCTGGTCGAGCGGTCTGAGACCGAAGAGAATGGTCAGCGCGTTCATGCCGAGCCCGCCGAGGCCGAAGATCGAGAGCGCGATGGTCAGATTGCGGGTAAAGCGGTTGATGTCCGCCTCTAGAACGTCACGATTGCCGGCAACGCGGAAACGGGCGGTGTGGCCCTGAATGTCGAGAACGACTTCGGTCTCGGCCACTTCGACCTCGTTTCCGAACGGGTCCTTGGTGGTGTAGAAACGGACGTAACCGGTATCGAAGGGGACTTCGTCGACGCTCGCGATCGGCAGCTTCGCGTTGCCGAGCGAGGTAGAAATCAGCGGCGGCGTGTCGAACTCGCCGATCGGATCGACGATCCAGTACCAGCCGGTCTGCGGCTGGGAGAAGCGCAGGTCGCCGAGCTGGGGACTGCCGGCAAGCACCGTCTTCTCATTGACCGAAATCGAGTTGACGACGTTGAAAAGCTGGGCACGCAGCAGGTCCTTGAAGCCGCGTTCCGATCCTTGCCGGTAGAGGGCTGAGATGACAACCCCGATCACCACCAGGGCAACGACGGCCCAGACGGTCGAAACCGCCAATACGCGGGCCGTAAGGGATCTAATTGCCATTGCCGGGCGCTTGCATGCGGTATCCGAGGCCGCGCACCGTCTCGATCAGGTCGTTGCCGATCTTCTTGCGAAGACGGCCGACAAAAACTTCGATCGTGTTGGAATCGCGGTCGAAGTCCTGATCGTACATGTGTTCGACCAGTTCCGTCCGGGATACGACCTGGCCCATGTGGTGCATGAGGTAGGAGAGCAGCCGGAACTCGTGCGACGTCAGCTTCAGCGCCGTTCCGTCGACGGTTGCCTTCGACCCCTTTGTGTCGAGCCGCACCGGGCCGCAGACAATTTCCGAGCTTGCGTGGCCGGCCGCCCGGCGGATCAGCGCGCGGATGCGGGCAAGCACCTCCTCGACATGGAACGGCTTGGCGACATAATCGTCGGCACCGGCATCGATGCCGGCCACCTTGTCGCTCCAGCGATCACGCGCCGTCAGGATCAGCACCGGCATGCTCTTGCCGCCGCCGCGCCATTTTTCAAGAACGGTGATGCCGTCCATCTCGGGCAGGCCGATATCGAGGATCACGGCGTCATAGGGCTCGGCATCGCCGAGATAGTGACCCTCTTCGCCGTCATAGGCCTGATCGACGACGTAGCCGGCCTCCTTCAGCACTTCGGCGAGCTGCCGGTTCAGGTTGACGTCGTCCTCGACTATCAGAATGCGCATTCGTACCCACTTTTCCTCTTTCGCACCGTCGTCACGGGCGAATTACATCGGCACCCTTACGGTCACCTTTTTCGGTCGCCCGCCATTGCCCGGCACAAGCACCGTGATCACGCACTGGCCATCGGACGTCGGCTGTGCCGACAGCAGTTCGCCGCCGGTTTCCGAAACGACTTGCTGAGCAGCCGCGCTGCAATCGCCGGCCACGCGGACGACAAAGTCCGTGGGCACGTTGACCTCAGGCGGAGCAAAGCCCGCAAGGCCTGCGGCAAGCGCGGCTATGATCACTGGTGAAGACATGAACGCACTTTCGACTTGGGAAGCATCATGGCAAAAGCAATAACCGATAGAGGCTGAATGGCAAATGAATGTCGGCCGCCCAGCCGGGCGAACAGCCACCTGTGAATGGCTGTATCCACAGTGACCCGACCGCAGATTGCAACGATTCCTTCGACGGTGAAACTCGACGGAAGAAAACCTCCGCCTGACAGCGGTCCGTGCCGAACATCGATCCGCTGCAGCGCCGTGCCAGCCGCCAATCAACGAGGCGCATTCCGCGACGGAGCCGCCGGCTTGACGATCAGCCATTTGTTAAGCCCTTCCTGCTATCGTTGGGTACTCGGTCGAGAACCAGATGGCCGCAGCCTCCGTCGCTCGGCTTACGGCAAGACTTGAAGTGGGCTCGAAATCCCGAGTCCTTTGAATCTCTTGGCCGCACATCTTCCAAAGTTGAGTCCGGCTCTTGCGGGGTTGAATGAGCGCGATCCGGCGAAGAGTCCGACCCCTCATCTAAGCCTCTGCATTGTTTGGTGTTGCCGCGCGCACGTCGGGCCTTCAGGCCGCCTCATGGGGTCAAATACTCTCATCTCACAGCCAGATCGCGATTATCGAAACGCCGTTCGCAACTGAACTTGCTCGCTTTGCGGTGACGTCGCGCACGCGCGCTATCAACCCACTACAGCGCCTGATCGCCAAAGCCGCTTGCTCAAAAGACCGCCCTCCCGACTCACCGAGCGCCAAATTGGCCCGCTGTCCCCGGTCGGCTGAATGCAACTGTGGATCATTGAAAAATTAATCGATTTAAAGATTTTTCAATCGTTTAAATGATTTAAGCCACTGATTTACAAAGCGTTTACGATGTGAAATTGTCCGCCCGTCAACTAGTCATGAATTTGCAACAGGCCCGGGAGGATCGGATGCAGACGCTCGTAAACAACCAGCCGGCATCTCAGCAGTCCAAGGTACCGCAGTCGCTGCTGGACCGTTTCGAAAGCGAATGGCGCGAAATGCGCTCAGCCACCCAGACAACACCGAAGCCCGTTCAGCCGGCTGAATAAGCCTGCGCTAGCGCGCGAGAATAGGCTTGTCGACACGACTATGCCCATCGACCTTAAAGCCGCCCGCGGTCAACGCCGCGAGCGGCTTTCGCTTTTTGGCTTAATGCAGCTCTAAAAGCGCCTTGTGTCTTGAAGAGCCTTCTCGTTCTCGGGGGTGATCGGTCGCATCCAGCTGGTATTCCCCCCGCCCGCGCAGCCCCAAAAGAAGCTGACAACGCTGTGAATCCCGCCTCCCGCGGTGGCGTATCGAGCCGCGCGTATGGCCAGCCGTGTGGCGATTTCCTGCCTTTTGGCCAATCGGAAAAACCGTGTTACTCTTTTTCCATGCTGACCGACGAGATTGAAAAACTGGCGCTGAGCCTGCCGGGAACGGAAGAAAATGCCCATTTCGGCACGCGGGACTTCCGTGTGGGCAAGCGCATCTTCATGTCTCTGCCCGAGGCAGGGCGGGCGGTTTTCAAGTTCACACCGGATCAGCAGCGCATGCTGCTGGAAATGGAACCCGGCGTCTGCGCTGCGGTCCCCGGTGGCTGGGGCAACAAGGGCTGGACCTCGCTCTACTTTGTCGAGGCCGACGAGGATCTCGTTCGCCAGTCGATGGAAACCGCGTGGCGCAATGTTGCCCCCAAAAGCCTGGTGAAGAAGAACGGCCGTCATTGACGCGGCCGGCATCGACGTTTCGAAAGCCGTCTGCAGACGACCTTCTATCCGCAGGCAATCGTCTCAGAGAACATAGTCGAAAAGCGTGACCGGCTTGTCGTGATACTCCGTCTGCGCGAACGGCCGCATGCCGAGTTTCTCCACGATTCTGATCGATGCCGCATTGGCCGGGCTGACGATAGCGGTTACGCGGCGTCCGGCGTGATGTTCCCGCGCCCAGCCGAAAGCCGCATGCGCAGCTTCGCTGGCATAACCGCGTCCCTGCGCCTCAGGCGCGATCGTCCAGCCGGTCTCCATCGTCCCGGTCAGGGCGGGAGAAATCTCGCGGCGCAGTTCCTGAAAGCCGACCTGCCCGACGAAGCGCCCGGAGCTTCTCTCTACGATCACGAAATAACCGAAGCCAAAGAACTGCCAGCCGCCCTCCTGACGCAAAAACCGCGTCCACATCTGTTCGCCGGAAAAGGGGGCCGGTGCGATATGACGAAGGATCTCTGGATCCGACCACATCTGCTGATAGGGCTCGAAATCCTCCAGCTGCGGTCTGCGGAGAATGAGGCGGTCGGTGCTGATCATCGGAATGCCTGAGAACGATGGAATACCACCGATCTCTAGCTGCTCTCCGCAGTGCCTGCAATGGCGCCCCGTTCCAAAACCGATTCCGCAAGGGCAGCTAACAGGCTGTTAACCCAAACTTTTCTCGCCGACTTCCAGCGGCCAGGTCACGAGGTAATCCTCGTAGTCCTCGATGTCGATGCCGTCTTCCGCAACGGTGCGGCCACGCACGGAAATGCCGGCGGTGTGCACCGTCTCGGCATCGCCCGAGAGCAGCGGATGCCACCAATAGAGGTCGCGGCCTTCCGCCACCAGCCGATAGCCGCAGGTCGGCGGCAGCCAGGTAATCTCGCGCACCGCGTCCGGCGTCAGCTGAATGCAATCCGGCACCGTTGCCTGACGGTTCGGATAGTCCTTGCACCGACAGCTCTCGCCGTCGAGCAGCGTGCAGCGGATCGAGGTCCAGGCGATCTCTGCCGTTTCCCAATCCTCGAGCTTGTTGAGGCAACAGAGCCCGCAGCCGTCGCAGAGGCTTTCCCACTCCGCGTCATTCATCTCGTCAAGGCTCTTCGCCTTCCAGAAAGGCATTTCGCCCATCGCCATCACACTTTCGTCAAATCGGTCGCGCTACTGCGCGGCACGTCTTATCAGACGTGCAAAGGTCACAGTAGCGATTTGAGTTGCTGCAGGTTTGTCCTTTAATCGGCGACGACCAAAGGAAACATGCAGGAGAGAAATTTCGCAGAAAATTGCCGGTTTTTTAAGGCCACCGGCGCGATATGCAAGTAGATTGGAATTTGACGCCGTGCAAATATCGCGCGGCACCGGCATGATGCCAAAAGCCTTCAGGACGTTGAGACCGTGCGGGAACCGAGGAAAGACGATAACCGGCCGAAAAAGCGGCACATCTTTCTGAGAATCGATTCCTGGATCGATTCGACGGTCTGGAATGCCGGGTTCAAACTCTCACAATGGTGGGAAGATACCACTATTTTCTTCCGCCGCTTCCGCGTCACGGGCTGGAAGAAGGCGGTCTTCGAGGTCCTCGGTGAAGGTATGACCTGGGGAACGGCCGGCTCGGTGCTGATGCTGGCTCTCGCTCTTCCGGCCTTCGAGGAGACCAAGGGCAACTGGCGGGCGCAAAGCGATTTCGCCGTCACCTTCCTTGACCGCTACGGCAACGAAATCGGCCATCGCGGCATCATTCACGAAGATTCCGTGCCGATCGACGAATTGCCGGATCATCTGATCAAGGCTGTGCTCGCAACGGAAGACCGGCGCTTCTTCGACCACTACGGCATCGATTTTCTCGGGCTCGCCCGCGCCATGACCGAGAATGCACGCGCCGGCGGTGTCGTCCAGGGCGGCTCGACGCTGACGCAGCAGCTCGCCAAGAACCTGTTCCTGTCGAACGAGCGCACGATCGAGCGCAAGATCAAGGAAGCGTTTCTGGCCATCTGGCTCGAATCCAACCTTTCGAAGAAAGAGATCCTGCGGCTCTACCTCGACCGCGCCTATATGGGCGGCGGGACGTTTGGTGCTGCGGCAGCGGCGCAGTTTTATTTCGGCAAGGCGATCACCGACGTCAACCTGGCGGAATCCGCCATGCTCGCCGGCCTCTTCAAGGCACCGGCGCGCTACGCCCCGCACGTCAACCTGCCGGCCGCCCGCGGCCGCGCCAACGAGGTTTTGACAAACCTCGTCCAGGGCGGGCTGATGACTGAGGGCCAAGTGATTGCGGCACGTCTCAACCCGGCAACCGTCATCGATCGCGCCCAGGTGAAGGCGCCCGACTTCTTCCTCGACTGGGCGTTTGACGAAGTGCAGCGCATCGCCCGGCCATTTGCCCAGCATTCACTCATCGTGCGCACCACCATCGACATGGGGCTGCAGAATGCGGCCGAGGATTCGGTCGAGTCCAGCCTTCGGCAATATGGCGAGAGCTTCCATGTGAAGCAGGGCGCACTGGTGATGGTCGAAAACGGAGGTCCTGTCAGGGCGATGGTCGGCGGCCGCGACTATGGCGAGAGCCAGTTCAACCGCGCCACGCGGGCGCTGCGCCAACCGGGGTCTTCCTTCAAGGTCTACACCTACGCGGCGGCCATGGAAAAAGGCATGACGCCGGAGACCATCGTCGTCGACGCACCGATCACCTGGCGCGGATGGTCACCGCAGAATTACGGCCGCAGCTATGCCGGCCGCATCACCATCCTGACGGCGATCGCTAGGTCGATCAACTCGATCCCGGTGCGCCTCGCCAAGGACAAGCTCGGCACGGAGCTGATCGCGCAGACCGCCAAGAACATGGGCATCGAAACGCCACTGCGCACCGACAAGACGATGCCGCTCGGCACCTCCGAAGTGACGGTACTCGACCAGGCGACGGCCTATGCCGTGTTCCCAGCCGGCGGCCTACAATCACGCCGCCACGGCATCAGCCAGATCCTGAATTATGACGGCGACATCCTCTACGACTTTTCCCGCGACGAACCGCCGGCCAGACGCATCCTTTCCGAGCAGGCCAACGCATCGATGAATTCGATGCTGACGCAGATCCCGGTGATCGGCACGGCACGCAAGGCGGCCCTCGACAACGGCATCGTTACCGGCGGCAAGACCGGCACCACCCAGGCCTATCGCGACGCCTGGTTCGTCGGTTTTACCGGTGACTACACGACGGCGGTCTGGTTCGGAAACGACGACTATACTTCGACCAACAACATGACCGGCGGTTCGCTGCCGGCAATGACCTTCAAGCGGCTGATGGATTATGCCGAACAGGGCATCGAGCACCGCCAGATACCGGGGATAACGTCCCCGGCGCCTGCACCGAGCAAGCAACCGGAGGTCGCCAATGCCAAGCCGGATGAAAATGCCCTGCCGCCGCTGGTGCGGCCGCGGTCGCTATCGGCAGACGTGACACGGCTCCTGCGTTCGGTGGGCGATACCTTCGAAAAGGCCCCCGCCTTGAAGGCGCCGGAAAGGAGCGGCGGCAAAGTCGCCGTACTCGGCGCCGCCGACGGCGGGTCCTCCCAACAGGCTCTCCCGAATGCCGCCAGCAATTGAACGCGCTCGAAACCTTGAATTGAACGGCCGGATCGATACCGGTTGCCAGGTCGGCGCGATGATCGCCGTTGCGTCGCGCGCCCGTTTAGGCGAGACATGGGCTGCGCGGCGCATTGCGCCTATGCATAACCATATTCGATAGAGCCGCCCTTGTTCCGAATTCCCCTCCTCGTCGCCCTTGCCCTTGCCATCGCCTTCGGCGGCGGCATCGCTTCAGCCGTCTGGGCGCTGAAGGCGACGGTCGGTTTCGGCTCGATCTCGATCGGCCCGTGGGTCGCCTTCCCCGAAGCACAGACCGAGAATGCCGACCCCTATGCCAAGGCACATCGCGCCCGGGCCGGCGAACTGCTCTATGGCGGCGCCGAAGGGCTGATGTTCATGGCACAGGTCGACGACAGGGGCGAGAAGCTGTCGGCCGCCTGCTCCTACGATGTCTCGGGGCTGACGCCGCAGGCGCGATTCTGGACGCTCTATGCAGCGAATGCCGATGGCGTGCCGCTGCGCCCCGGCTCGGATCTGCCTTCGGCGATCAACTCGTGGACGGTGCTGCGCGCCGAAGACAGTTCCTTCACCATCCATGTCTCGCCGAACGCCAAGCCGGACAACTGGGTAGCGTTACGGCATTCCGGAACCTTCCGGCTGGTCCTGACGCTGCTCGATACCCCGACGGCAGGTTCCTCCGGCCTTATCGATCTCGCCATGCCGAAAATCGTGAAAACGGGATGCGGCGATGCGTAGTGTTCTGTTCGCTTCCATCCTTGGTCTCGTGGGCGCAGCACTGCTGCATATCATCATCGTGCTGGTGCTGCCGCAATTTACCGGTCGCGACGCCTATACGCGCGTTCTCGGTCTTCTCGAGATGGACAGCTTCTTTTCTTTGACGAGTACCCCTGGACCGACCGGCCTCAGCAACGACGACCCTTATCTCCGCACGGCCGTCTGCAGCTTTTCGATCACCGACGGTCCGGCGCGGTTCCTCGCCAGAGGCGCGGTACCTTTCTGGTCGCTTGCGGTTTTCGACAGCGCATCGAATGAGGTCTTCAGCATGAACGACCACACCGCCGTCAACGGCAGGCTCGACCTCGTGGTTGCGACGCCGATCCAGCTGGTGGAACTGCGCAAGACGCCGCCGGAAGCTCTGGCACAATCGATCATGGTGGAGATGAAGGAAGAGGATGGCTATGCGGTGCTGCGCGCCATGGCGCCGCTCGACAGCTTCGAGGATCAGGTCCGGAACTTCCTGGCGGAATCAAGCTGCGAGCCGTTCCGTCGTTAGTCAGCGCAGTCCCTCGGACAGGGTACGCGGCCTTCAGCCTTGCCGTTCCTATCTCGATGTCGTGGAGAAGATGAACGCGACCGCAAGGGGCGGAGCGTTGTTGGCACAAGCAAAGCCGTGCGCAGGCCGGCCGATGCAGCCGACACATGGGCGGTGGATATAACTACTGCTTCTTGATCCGACGTCCGTCGGGCGCGGTTGGCTGCGGATCGCGGCCATCGAGACGCTCGTAGCGGATTCCGGTAAACAGAAGCACTTTTGCTCCGCCCGATATGGCCGGAGGTCTGCGTGGTGGCATTTGGACCTTGTGGTCCTGCATTCTGATCACGTCTGCCATGCTCGTCTCCATATAGGCTTGAGACGGATGAACTACCGTACAGATTTCACCCTGCCCTTTCGGGGCCAGCGCATTTTCCCGGGCAGTGCCCGGACAGGCGCGCTTTTCTCATCTTCTCCTTCTTCCGGTCGCCCGGAGGTTGCTGCATGCTCAAGTGGTACAGACCAATCATAGACGGTCCGCTTCGATTGAGCCATAGGCTGGTTAACAGATGGTTAACGCCGCATCTGCACCCCTAACCTGTGGGAGTATGTCCCCCGGAAAAACAAAACACTGTATCCGGGGTAACAGCTTCGGGCGGAACGGGAATGGCTAGCGCCTGGACAACAGTCCAAACAGGAAGGAAACGCCGGCAACGGTCAGAAGCGTCGAAATCGGCTCTTCACGGACGCGCTCTCGCACCCGCTCGGTCATCAACTCCGCTTCGCTCTGAACAACCGCTTTTGCACCGGACCCGATCGCCGACACGCTATCGGTCAGCCGGGCAATCTCGGCGCGCAACTCGGCAATCTGCGCTTCCAACTCGACGCGAGCAGCCGATGCTTCGACTTCACTCTCGACCGTGTCACGCACCGCCTGCAGTTTCTTTTCTACCATTGCAACGCTCCTTCTCTTGCCCGCTTTCAACGCATCGCAACGGCAATGGTTCCGACCGAGAGCAGCGAAAATCCGAACGCCAACGAAAAACGGGCGGCCCTTGGGCCGCCCGTCCGAAAGCTGGGCGCATCGCCCACCACTCGCATCACTCCACGCAGGATGGGTCCATCGCCTGGCATCGAATCAATGGAACCGGGCGAGCGCCGCCGTAACCATCTTCGAAGTCCTCGCGCACGCGGGTGCCATCGCGGTCCCGTTGACGTTCCCAGTCGCGGCGGTCATCGCCGCCTGCCTGATCGTCCCAGCGCTCGCCGTCTCTGCGGTTACGCTCCCAGTCCTGCCGGGTGCGGTCGCGTTCCCACTCGCGGCGATCGCGGTCACGCTGACGTTCCCAGTCCCGCGGGCGACGGTTGTCGTCGACCCAATCCGGCCCACGACGCCACCGGTCACGGTCGCGATAGAAGTCACGGCCGCGATAGTTGCGGTCCCAGTAGCGATCGAATTGGAAGACCACCGTCGGGATACCGAGCGGGCGGTAATATTGCGGTTCGACATAGACCCTGTTGCGACGATAATCCGCCTGCACATAGCGTCCGGCGACCCAGCCGCGGCCGCCAAAGAAGGAAACGTCACACCAGGGCAGATCGGCAAGACAGCCGTGGATTTCGACGGCTTCTCCGGCCGGGATCAACGACACTGCCGGATAGCGCGTGCTCGGACCGGACCGCATATTGACGTTGGCGGTTGCAAACCCCTCTGCCGCCTCGGCAATCGCCGGCGCCAGGAAAAGCGCGCATATGGCCGCTGCGCGCAACACTATTTTCTTCACAGTAAGCTTTCTCCCATCGGAAGGCCCCTCTTCACTAAGCCCTCTTGCGTCGGCGGGCGTCCGGAACCCTTCACCGTCACCGCGATCACTTAAAGCCGCTTGTGGATTTTTTAAGGCTGGAAACGATCGAGCCCACAGGAAGCAGGGCTTTGCGATAGAAAGCGCACAAAATCACCAGCCGCTCGCACGCCGCAAGCCTGAATAAAGCCCCAACGTCCATAGTTAACAGTACGCTAACGCTTTTCTTTTATTTTTAGTGACGTGTGCCGTTCCGGATCGCCGGCAATGGCGATCATGTTTTGCGTGCAAGGATTTATCGTGACGGATCGCTTTCGTGAGTTGGAAAGGCCACAGACGGGCCGCTTGAAGGACGTCGTCCTGATGGCAACCGTCAGCGGTTTCGAAAGCCTGCGGATCCCTCGCAAGTCCGACATGAAGCAATTTTCCGAATTGTTCGAGCCGCTGTTCCTCGGCTCCAGCAGCGAAGCGCGCCGTCAGGCCGCCGCCGCGCTGTCGCAGTGCCCCCATGTTCCGGAGCCGGTCGCAGCCCTGATCGGCAGCATGCCGATCTCGATCGCCGCCATTTTCCTGACCCGTTCGCAGGCCCTGTCGGATCGAACGCTTATCGGCATCATCCGCCAGCAGGGAGCGGCCCACGCCGGTGCAATCGCCCGCCGCACCGCTCTGTCGCCTTCCGTGATCGATGCCCTGGTCGAGCACCACAACCCCGCCGGCCTTTCCGCCCGCCCGGACGTGCGGCAACAGACAGTCGCTGCGCCTTCAACGCTGGCCGAGCCGGATGTCGATGCTGCAAGGGCCGCGCGCGAGGAAACCTTGCGCACCGAAATCAAGACACTTGCCCGTGTCGCGGCGCACGAGGCGGCTGCCGCCGCATCTACCATTATACCGATCAGCACTACGCTAAGCGCCCTCCTGGTGCGCTTTGCCCGCAGCGGCGAGATCATCCTGTTTTCGCGTGCGCTGGCGACGGCGCTCGATGCCGGAGGGCACCTGGTCGAGCGCATTCTTCTCGACGTTTCCGGCCAACAGCTGGCGACGAGCCTGATCGCCCTATCGCTGCCGACCGACGATCTCACCTTCGTGCTGCAGTCGCTTTATCCGCACCTCGCCGAACGCATCGGCGGCACCACGCGCGCTGAAGCCTTGACCGGCGCCATGGACCCGACATCGAGCCGCGAACAGCTTGACGCCTGGCTGCAATCCGAGGAACGGGACGCGCCCGCGGCACGGCACCAGCCCTATCTTGCGGATGACCATGCCAATGATGCGTGCCAGCTGACCGTCCGCAAGGTAGCCGGGGCCGCCGGCGGCGCCAAGCCGCAACGGGTGTTCGGCCGCCGTTAGAGCGTTTCCGATTTAGACGGAACCGAACAAACGCTCTATCTCTTTGTTTTTACGCATTTCCTGACGGAAAACCGCTTCGCACTTTTCCTGGAAATGCTCTAGTCCTGGTCACGACCGAGCCGGCCCAGCTCTCACATATGGTTCAAGAGTGGTTTGCGCCGTCTTCCGGCACGACATCGAACAGGTCGGCGCGATCGTCCAGCTCGATCTCGACGATCCAGCAATCCGGATCGAAACGGATTTCACGGGAGAGTGCATCATCCACGGCGTCGCCATCGCGATCCTTCAAGCGGATCTCGAACTTGCGACCGATATTGGCGTCGTCATCGAAGAAGTTCTGCGGCGCCGGTGCAAACAGCGTTTCGGTACCCATCCGCGTGCGTTGACGAATAAAGATCGCGCCAGCGTCCTCCGCCCCCTTGCGCAGGATAGCTGCGTACCCACCGAGCGCAAAGGCGCGGCGCAGCAACGCGGAGACGAAAATGTGGGATTTGAGACGCATGGACATGCCTGTACACGGGCGGAGCCAGGCATGCAAATTGGCTGCCGCGACAAGAATGTGTTCAACGGATGGGAGACGCGCCCGTGAGAAGGTCCCTCAAAGCGCGCCGATCTCCTTGAGCTTCTTCAGCACTTTGGCATTGGGCTCACCGGTCTGCGGCAACCGGTAGTGCTTCTCGAAATGGCGAATCGCTGCACGCGTCTGGTCCCCCGCAACGCCGTCGACGACGATGTCGGCATAGGCGAGGTTGCTTAAGCCCTTCTGGATGTCCAGGACCAGCTCGCTCGACACCGGGATCTCGGCACGCGGAATCAGCATCTTGTCGGTCTCGGCCGAGCGGATGGCTGCGGCGACAGGGTCGACATCGGCAACTGCACGTTTCGGATCGGCGTAGGGCCGGCTTGCCGGCAGTGCCGCGGCCATCTTCTGGCCAGATGTCGTGCGCAGGGCGCGCAGCAGTTCGGCGCTCACGGCGCCTGTCTCGGTGCGTCCGGCCTGCTTCTCAAATCGCAGGATTGCGGCTGACGTGCGCGGGCCTGTGCGTCCATCCGGCACGCCATCATAAAGGCCGATGCGGTTCAGTTCCTTCTGGATATCGGCGACCAGTGGTGACGCGGACGTCTCCGGCACCGAGGCGACACGTTCGGGCGACGGCTTTTCGGCAGGCGCCTCAGACGGGACCGCCGCGATCACCTCCTCGACGTTTTCCGTCGCCTTGTCGTCCTCGCGCTTGATGACGAAGGTGGTGACGTTGCGCGGCTCGATCTCGGCGCCCTTGGCGACGGCGATGCGCTCGGCGGTCTCTGGACTGACAAGCGGCACGCGGGTGCGAAGCAACGGCGATGGATGGGCGCCATGCTGGTACCACATGGCGTTTGCAGCAACGAAGGAGAAGACCACAACAAAGGCAGCCGAACCGCCGGCACTCAACGGGTGCCGGGCCGCCAGCCGTCCAGCAAGCGCAACCCCGCGGCCGGCGAGAGCCAGCCCACGCATGGCAAGGCCTGGCGCGGAACGCGCCGCCTTCTTGCGATCAGGCTGTTTTCGCTTGCGCGGCGCCATATCCCCGTTCCTCGTTCAAACCCGTCCTTTCGAATCGGTCGCCATCGGCAACCGCCTGCGTGTCACTATCTCTCAGCCGCGGCGGAAATTCGACGGTCACGGCCGAGCGCGGTTCCTCGCGATTGGCCTCGACGATGCCGGACCCGTCGCTGGGCAGCGTAACAGTGATGACTGTGCCTTCGCGCTCGCGGCTGCGGATCGCGACCTCGCCGCCGTGAAGCGCCACGAGGCCCTTGACCAGCGAGAGACCGAGACCGGTGCCCTCGTAACGGCGGGTGTAGTCGTTCTGGATCTGGACGAAGGGTTGCCCCAACATCTGCAATTTGTCGGCGGCGATGCCGATGCCGGTGTCGCTGACGGTCAGCTTCAAGGCCGGACCGTCAAGCTCGGCGTCGATCGTCACCATGCCGCCGTGGTCGGTGAACTTGATGGCGTTTCCGACAAGGTTGATCAGAACCTGCTGGAAGGCGCGTTGGTCGGCATTGATCTCGCCGACACTGCGGGTCACGCGGCTCGCCAGCTTGACGCCCTTTTCCTGGGCCTGATGCGACAGCATCGCTTCGCAGGCCGCGACCGCCTCGGCCACGCGGAAGGGCTCGGGAACCAGCTCGTAGCGGCCCGCTTCGATCTTGCTCATGTCGAGCATCGTATTGACGACCGACAGAAGGTGCTCGCCCGACTTGTGGATCAGGCTGACATATTCGCGCTGGCGGTCGTTTTCGAGCTTGCCGAAATACTCGCCCGTCAGCACGTCGGAGAAGCCGAGGATGGCGTTGAGCGGCGTGCGCAGTTCATGGCTGACGGCGGCAAGGAAACGGGTCTTGGCATCGTTGGCCGATTCCGCTTCTGCGGTTCTCGCCGCAGCTTCGACGCGCAGCCGTGCTTCCTGCGATACATCGCGCGACTGTGCCAGGATCGCCGTCAGACCGCCGTTGCGGTCGAGAAGCGGTGCGAGTTCGCAGCACATATGGACGAATTGTTCGCCTTCAGCCGGCAGCGACCGGCGCTCGATGCGAATGTTGACGGTCGCCCGCTCGCCGCCCTGGCGCAGAATATCGATCGCGCTCAGGAAGGTGATGCGATCGGAGACGTGGATCTGCTCGATGAAGCCGCGGCCGCCCGGGTCGCGCATCAGGGTCAGATGCTCGGCCGAGTCACGGCCGTGAATGGAGAGAACATTGCCGCGCAGATCGTGCACGGTGACAAGACCGGCAAAAAGGTCGTAGGCGGCCGAAAGATCCGGAAGATCTGGTACAGCCGGCTCGAGCGTTTCCGAGGCCTGGTTGCCGCGTCCACGAGCAATGGCGGTAGCAGCGGCCAGCAGCGAGGCGGACGCCCAAAGAGCGGTCCCAAGCGGCAATGCGGAGGAAACGGGCATGGCGAGCGCAAGCGCCAGCGGTACTGCCGGAAGTGTTGTCAGGGAGACGGCAGCGACCGTACGCAGACGCTTGAGGTCCCGACGGCCAATGGCGGAGCCAGCCTCGCGGCGGGGCAACCACAGGGCAGCGGCCTCGTCCACGCGGGACGTCCATCTGCCAGCCATGTCACGCAATACGCTCACGCCTTACCCTGCCACATTTGTTGTTCTTGCGAGACTGAGCGTGACCGATTTCCGCTTCATGCGGGCCGCCATTCGAACTGCCTCGTGACATGTCGGAATCTCGCATCCCCGGCTTAATGAAAGAATAAACGGGACTGTCCCGGAACGGCGCCAAATGCCTGAAAAATCCCGTTTTGAGGCAATTCGGGCGACCTTCATTTCTTGTGGTTAACGGGGCGTAAGCAACGGATTTCCGTGCATTTTCCGCCTCACGTTAAGGATTTGGGCAGGGCGCCCCGGTGCCGTTGCCCACGCTTTCGGCCTTTGCCGGCGGCCCGCCGCCATGAACCTTAACGGCGAAAGCTAAAATGCGACACAAATGCCCGGCAAATCCTCAAAATCGGGAATTTCATTAAAATTCGAAACAAATGCTGCGGGTTTTTGAAAAGCGGTCTTGTGATTCCCTGCCTAATGTCAGTCTCAACAAAGGGCCGGGCGACGAAAGACGGCGGTCCTCATGCAAACGACGGCGGGCGTGAACGGGTATCAGGGGATACTGCGGCGCTCCAGGATGCCGAAAGCAGTAAAACCGGCTAGAAGACCGGCGGGCGCGGCAGCCGAATATAGGATGGGCAGAACATGTGGTTTCTCATCAAGGCGACATTCTGGTTTTCGATGGTGCTGGTGCTGCTGCCGTTCCTCGATCCGTCGAGCGCGCAGAAGCTGGAGCACGGACCGAAGGTCGAGCTCGGCGATACCTTCTCGGCCGCCAATGAGGCATTCCAGTATATCAGCGCCATCTGCATCCAGAAGCCGGAGGTCTGCGAGAAGGGTGCTGAAACCTTCGTCGCACTTGGCCATCGGGCCCGGGAAGGCGCCCGCATCGCCTATGAATTCCTTGACACCCAGTTTGCCGAAACCGATGCGATCAAGCCCGATGCCAAGGTAACGACCGGCACTGTCGGTCAGGCGACCGAGGCTGCCGCCACGCTGGTGGCGCCGGTCGAACAGACCGCTGCGGAGACGGCTCCGGTGTTCAAGCGTACGCCGGTTCCGGAAAAGCGCCTCGACCCGAAGGCGTCCCTCGCCAAGTAAACATTTCTTGCCGTGGCAGCAGGTCCGCGCGACCGCCGCCGAGCCATCCTTTGACACTGCCTGACTTGCCGCCTTCTTGCGGCCGCCGCGAGGATCCCATCCCCTCGCGGCGTTTTCTTTTTTCGGTTTGCAACCGAGGGGCGGTCCAGCAACAGGTCCGCACAAGACATGGCTGTTTAGGTCCCCGCACATTCAGCGGAGACTGCCCCGATGCAGATATACGGGTTCTTTTCAAATGCGAGCGCAACGCGTGTCCCCGCGGCCGGATCGCAAGCGGGCACCGACGTGGCGCCGCTGGAGCAAAAGAGCAGATCTTCCCTTCTCAATCTTTTGCGTACGGACGATGAGACCGCCGCCAACCGCAAGGCCATTGCCAAGAAGAAATTGGACGAGTTGAAGGAGCAGATGCAGATGCTGCGGTTCTGGGCCTCGGACCCGGAGACGCTTGCAAGGCTTGCAAAACAGTTGGCCCAGCAGCTTGGCGCGGCCGCACAGCAATTCGCCGGTGGCGGCTCGTCCGGCCTGGCCGGTGGCGACACGGCGGCCGGTGCCGCATCCGCAGCAACAACGGTTGCATCGGCGGCGATGGAAGTGAATGCCGACGAGATGGCGAATGCCGGCGGCGAAGAAGGCAACAGCGCCGACAAGACAGAGCCATCGTCCCTTGCCGAACGCGCCTACCGCGAATTCAGCTCCGGGAGTTCGGAGGAAAACTCCGATGCGAGGACGGTTGCAGAGTTCAAGGCACTTGCCGAACAGCTCAAGCAATTGCTGAGGAAAGCGGAGCAGGATCTGCGCGCTGAGGGCGCTGGCAGCGACGCGGACGACGCCAGGAAAGCAAGCGCCTCCCTCACCACCTCGATTGCATCTCTGGATTCAACAGTCGGCGCGGCTGCCGGTGCCATCGCAATTCCTACAAGCGTTTCGATCTAGCGCTACTGCATGTTTCCTTAAATCCCATTCGATTTGAGGATAACAACAGGCAGCAATTCAAAGTGCTACAGCGACCTTTGCGCGTCTAATAAGACGCGCGGCGCTGTAGATCCTCGCCCGAATCGAACTCTGATGCGTCCGAGTTGGCAATTCGCGGTTCTCATCTGTGCTACCATCACCTATATGAGGGTCACAACGATCCCGGCACCGTAAGGACTGCTGGGGATCGGAGCAGAGGCACTGACCTCGGGCGGACAAGCGCGCCGCCTGACGGTGTCGACAAACGGACCGGACCATGACCACGCTTGACCAGATCATCGACGACTTCGCCTTCCTGGACGAATGGGAGGATCGCTACCGCTATGTGATCGAACTCGGCAAGGCCCTGCCCGAGATGCCGGACGCCAAGCGCACCAGTGAGAACAAGGTGCAAGGCTGCGCCAGCCAGGTCTGGCTCGCCACCCAGGCGACCGGCGACCCGGAAGATCCGGTATTGCTCTTCGAAGGCGAGTCCGACGCCCACATCGTGCGCGGACTGGTCGCCATTGTGCTTACGATCTATTCCGGCAAGCGTGCCTCCGAGATTTCCAGGCTGGATGCCATCGTTACTTTCAGCAAGATCGGCCTGATCGAACATCTGTCGACGCAACGGGCGAACGGCCTGCGCTCGATGATCCGGCGGATCAAGAACGAAGCCGAGACCCGCCTCGCCGCCTGAGATCGCGGCCGTCCCCATGCATTCACACAATCGCCGAACTTGCGCGAATGTGAGCGTCGCCCGGCACCACAAGCGTTGCGCGACGCAGCCATTTTGACGCTGACAATGCCTGAGGATCCGTGCCGGCCAATCGCTACCGGCCGAATGCCTGGCGAACAGCTATTCACCCCGCTCCGCTTGTGCGGTGAACGCAGATGACACCAGGCGCTCGATCGTCTCTATGAACGCATCGAAATCGGCAGCATCCCGTCGATCCTCGATGACGGAGCAGGCATGCCGGACGGTCGTCCGGTCTCGCTCGAAAGCGTTGGCGATATCGCCTTGCGATATTTGCAGGACGACATGGCAGACATACATGGCGATCTGGCGCACATGGCATTTGGCGCGTCTCCTATCACGAAGAAGCGGTATCCGGTCTGCGGCAAGATGCACCGCTTCGGCCGTCAGATTTTGCACGAGGCGGCAGGTCAACCGCGTCGACATCTCACGCGCGCCGCCCTGCCCGCGCTTCACTGCAGCAACCTGCCCTGCCGTCAACGCGGCCGTCTTGAGATGATGGACCGTCCCGGATGAAAATTCGTTTCGGCCGTCGGCTTCGATAAAGGACATATGAAAACCCCTTCAATAGGAATTAATTCATATATCCATTTCTCGGGAGGGGAATAAGGAAATTTTTTGCACACTTTCCCGCCCCTTTTGCGTCCAGTTGCAGCTACAGCCTACTGCATGTTTCCTTAAATCGTATCCGATTCAAGGATAAGAACATGCAGCAATTCAAAGTGCCACAGCGACCTTTGCGCGTCTAATAAGACGCGCGGCGCTGTAGCGTCGCGAATAGGCGCATTTTCCCAAGCTGAACACACAAAGGCCGGGCGACAGCCCGGCCTTTGTGTGTTCAGTTACGCTCCGCCCCTCGAACCAGACCGGCGCAGGGCGCGGTCGTGGCGATGGGCGGCAGGTCAGCTTACTTGCCGCGACGCTTGCGACGCTGGCCGAGACCCATTTCCTTGGCGAGCCGCGAACGTGCTTCGGCATAGGCAGGAGCAACCATCGGGTAGTCGGTCGGCAGATCCCACTTCTCGCGATATTCTTCCGGCGACAGGCTGTGATGCGTCATCAGGTGGCGCTTCAGCGACTTGAAGGTACCGCCGCATTCCAGGCAGGTGATCTGATCGTCCTGCACGGATTTGCGGACCGATACGGCCGGCTTCGGTTTTTCAACGGGGACCACGACCGGCGTAGGTGCCGCCGTGTTGTTGAGAGCCAAATGGACGTCGGCGATCAGCGTGGAGAGCTCGGCAGCCGGAACGACATGGTTGCTGACGTAAGCGGACACGATCTCAGCCGTCAGCTCAACCAGAAGTTCATGGCTCGCGCCAAGCGTTGTTTCAGTCATTTCTTTCTCCTATCGGAATACAGCACAAGCCCGAAACATGTTTCAGGGAGAGGAATACGTGCAAATGCCGTCGGGAAGCCTTCGCTGCCTTGGGATAGACCATCAATCGTACAGCAAGGACAAATTCTTGCCGCAATATCAAGAGTTGGAATTTTGATCACGAAACCTATTGCCGAGTCGCTGGAACAACCAACCTCTCAAAGCAACAGCCAATATTCACAACTCAAGCTGGAATTTCAGCTCTAAGTATTTTTCACAACGACACTTTACATTTACTCGATTAACATTGATCAGCGAAAATTCCAAACATAAATTTGCCCGCCGCTAGCAACTTTATTTCGAAATTGCTGACGCGGCGGCGCTCTATCGGAATGTTCTGAAATACAAAATCAGAAACGTTGCCGTTCAATGCCGGCGCGGCTCTTCCTTTTGCGGAAGCTGATCTATGACCGACTGTTTCGCCAGCCTGTAACCCGCCTGATGAGCAGCCTTTGCCAAGAGATGGGCAGAAATCGGAGCGGTCAGTACGAAGAAGAAGAAGCCCGCCAGCGCCCGAAACAATATTGCCACGTCGAGCGAGTGCAGTCCCGCGGCCAGAAGCAGCAGGCCCGAACCGACGGTGCCCGCCTTGGAGGCCGCATGCATGCGGGTGTAGAGGTCGGGAAAGCGCACGATGCCGATTGCCGCCAGCAGGGAAAAGGTGGCGCCGCCGACAAGCAGGACAGCAACAGAAAGCGTAATGATGGCCTCAAACATCGGTTCTATCAGCGTCCCCCTTTGCGTTTGCGTCGGGCAACTTTCGCCTGCGGCGTCCGACCTCGCTTTCCGGCACCGGCCGCAGCCTGCTCCGGGCTCGCCTTCTCCGGCGAGAGACCGCGCGCCAGAACAAAGCGGGCAAAGGCGACGGTTGCGAGAAAGCCGACCAGTCCAAGGGCGATGGCGATATCGATATAGAGATTGAAGCCGGTGCGGATGGCAACGACCGCAATCAGGCCTATGGCGATCGCCACGAGCATATCGAGGCCCAGGACCCGATCGGGCAGTGTTGGGCCGCGGATGATGCGCCACACGGTCACCAGCAGCGCCAGTGACAAGAGCGCGAGCGCGAAGACGGTGGCGCCGCTGAGTATCTGCTCCGGCATCGTCATTCGAAGGCCTCCTTGATCCGACGCTCGAAGCCGTTGGCAAGATCGCGCCTGAGGCCACCGGGGTCCGCACAATCAAGCGCGTGCACATAGAGGGTCTTGCGATCCTCGGAGACGTCGACCGAAAGCGTGCCGGGCGTCAGCGTGATCAGGTTGGCAAGCAACGCAATCTCGAAGTCGCTCTTGATCGTCAGCGGGTAGGAGAAGATGCCCGGCTTCAGCCGCATTTTCGGCTGAACGACCAAGAGAGCGACCTTGGTCGCCGAGACTGCCAGCTCTTTGAAGAACAATGCGGTCAGCAGCAGGATCTTCAGCGGTCGAACCGGATAGGCAACAGGCTGCAATTCGCGCCGGATCAGCCACAGGGATAGCGCGCCGACTGCAAAGCCGAGCAACAGGTTCGGCACGCTGAGACTGCCGCTGATTGCAGCCCAGATCGCAGTGAAGATCAGATTGATCCAAAGGAACTTGATCATCGGGCGGCTCCCGGGAAGACCGAGTTCAGATAGCTCGACGGTTCCGAAAGCCCGGCGGCAGCATTCTGGATCGTTGCAAGCAGCGGCTCGGGATAAAGGCCGATCGCGAGCGTCAGCATCGTCAGCGCCGCAAGCGGCAGAAGAATGGCGGCCGGGATCTGCGTCTCGGCCGTTGCCGCCTGCCCGTCTGCCGTGTCCCGCCAATAGGCAAGCAGGAAGAAACGACCGGTGGCGATCGTCGTGAGGAAACCGGTGACGAGCAGCACTGCGGCAAGCCACCAGGCGCCAATGTCGAGTGCGGCCTTGACCAGCATGACCTTCGGCCAGAAGCCCGAGAACGGCGGCAGGCCGGACACGGCAAAGGCAAGCATCAGGCTGATCGCAGCGAAACCGACATGGCGGCGGTAAAGACCGGCAAGCGAGGACAACGAGAAGCTGCCGCCGAGTTTCGCTGCCACGCCGGAAGCAAAGTAAAGCGCCGTCATCACAAGCATCGAATGCAGCGCATAGAAGATCGCGCCGCCGATGCCACCCGGCCCGCCAACGGCGATGCCGGCGAGGATCGAGCCGATGCCGGAGATCACGAGATAACCGAGCATGCGACGGAAATCCGACTGCGCCAGCGCCCCGAACACACCGACCAGCATCGTCAGGGCGCCGACCGCCGCGATGACGAAACTGAGTTCTTCCCGTTCCAACGGCAACAGCATCACCGTCACACGGATCAGAGCGTAGATCCCGACCTTGGTCAGCAGACCAGCAAAGAGCGCGGACACGACGACACGCGGCGTATGATAGGACGCCGGGAGCCAGAAATTGACGGGGAATGCCGCAGCCTTCATGCCGAAGGCCAAAAGGAACAAGGCCGTCAGCGTCATCAGCGGCGCGGTGCCGCGCAGGCCCTCCGCCTTGCGGGCAATATCGGCCATGTTGAGCGTGCCGAAGCTTGCGTAGAGATAACCGGTGGTGATCAGGAAAAGCGTCGTCGCGACGAGGTTGAGGAAACCGTATTTCACCGCGCCGTCGATCTGCTCGCGCTCGGAGCCGAGCACGATCAGGCCGAAGGACGAGATCAGCAGCACCTCGAACCAGACATAGAGATTGAAGACGTCGCCGGTCAGAAATGCACCGGAGACGCCCGCCATCAACAGCATCAGGAAGGGATAGAAGCCGTATCGCCGGCCGCTGTCGTTGATATCGGCAAGCGAGTAGATGCCGCCGGCAAGCGCGACGATGGAGGCCGCAAGCGCAAAGAGCGCGCCGGTCAGATCGACGGTAAAGGCTATCCCGAAAGGCGGCAGCCAGCGCCCCATGACCATCGTCACCGGGCCGCTGGCGATCACGTGTTGAAGCAGCAGCCCGTCGATCACCACCAGACCGGCAAGCCCGGCCACCGCGACGAACGGGTGCAGGCCGATCGGACGGCGCAGCATGACCAGCAGCGCGCCGATCGCCAGGCACCAGGCAACCGGAAGGATCACCAGCCAGTCGGCAGCCGCAACCGGCTCGAGAACGAGGGCAGCGGAGAGATCGGCGGGAGGTGAAGTCGAAACGGCCATGGGTCGGTCAGTATCCAAGCGGCGGAGCCGGCTCTTCTTCCGGCTCGGCGACGCGCATCTCGTCGGTGTTGTCGGTCGAAAGATCCTCGTAGGCGCGCCAGGCCAGGACCAGCAGGAAAGCAAAGAAAGAGAAGGAGATGACGATCGCCGTCAGGATGAGAGCCTGCGGCAGCGCATTCGCCGCCGGCCCTGCGAGCGTATCGGCGCCCTCCGGAATGACGGGCGGCACGCCGCGCGTCAACCGGCCACCGGTGAAGATCAAAAGGTTGACGGCATTGCCGAGGACCGCCACGCCCAAAAGAACGCGAATGATGTATTTCGACAGCAACAGGTAGATGGCAACGGTAAAGAAGATGCCGACGAGCAGCGCGAACCATGCCTCCATCATTCACCTCCCCGCTCTTCGAGCGACAGGGCGATCGAGCTGATGGCGCCGACGACGACGAGATAGACGCCACCATCGAACAGCATCACCGTCGACAGCGGCACCTCCACGCCAAGCAAGGAAGGATAGATCCAAAGCCCGGTCATGAACGGCACGCGCGCAGCCATCGAGATCAGGCCGGCGATGGTGGCAGCGAAGAGGCCGGCGCCGGCAATCGCCATCGGATGGAAATAAATGGCGCGACGTACCGTCTCCACGCCGCAGGCGATACCGTAGATCGCCAGCGCCGACACGGCGATCAGCCCGCCGATGAAGCCGCCACCCGGCTCGTTGTGGCCGCGCAACAGGACGAAGATCGAAAACAGCACCATCAGGCTGGTCAGAAACGGCGCAACGGCACGGAAGATCACCGATCTCATGCGCCGTCCTCCGCGTCCGGGTCATTATCGGCGATGCGCCGCAGCGAGCCGGCCCTGAGGCGAACGAGAGACAGGATGGCGAGACCCGTCACCATGACGACGGCAATCTCGCCGAGCGTATCAGTGCCGCGGAAATCGACGATGATGACGTTGACGACATTGGCGCCATGCGCAACCGTCTTCGAATAGAGATTGAAGAAATCGGTCAACGAGGCATCGAAGGGCACGCCGGTCACCTTCAGCAGCATAAGCCCGAAACCGATGCCGCAGGCGAGCGCGATGGTGAAATCAGGAAGTCTCTGGCCGAGCGGCCGATGATCGGAGGGCGAGAGCCTCAACCGCGTCATCACCAGCGCAAGCACCACGACCGAAAGGGTCTCGATCATGAACTGGGTAAAGGCGAGATCCGGCGCACCGTAAAGCAGGAAGATGACGGCGACTGCAAAGCCCTGAATGCCGAGCGAGACGATCGCGGTCAGCCGGTCGGCGGCGAGAACGACAGCGAAGAGCCCGATGACGGCGATCGCCATGATCGCGAGCTCATGCAGCGGCACGTCGCCCGCAAAGA
Organism: Ensifer sp. ENS11; assembly: GCF_014851895.1. Taxonomy (NCBI): domain Bacteria; kingdom Pseudomonadati; phylum Pseudomonadota; class Alphaproteobacteria; order Hyphomicrobiales; family Rhizobiaceae; genus Ensifer; species Ensifer sp. ENS11. The sequence continues at coordinate 420,806 of NZ_JACVAN010000002.1, forward strand.
ACGGTGCGCGCGGCAATTCGCCATAGTAGATCGGCGCGCCCAGGAGCACGGCGGCCACCAGCACGAAGGTCGCCGTCATATAGACTTCAAGGCGACCTGACTGCAGCCGGCGGGTCAGCGCGACGGAAAAGCGCACGAGGTTTCGCATGAACTGATCGAAACCGCGATCCGGCCCCCAGCCGATGTCACTCAGGATGGTCGCGATGAAGGCACGCAAGCGGGCGAGGTTGAGATAGCAGACAATGCCCAGAGCGATGGTGGCAAAGGACAACACCAGCGGCATGCCGATATCGGGGATCGCCGAGATCGTGATCTGCCTGGGCTCGCCGGCAATCGCCGTCGCCATCGGTGTCGACACAAGCTCGTGGGTGAGGTTGGACAACAGGGCAGCCGACAGTCCCTTGGCAGCCAGGAGTGCAGGCCCGAGCCAGAGAAGCAGCGGCGCCTCATGCGGCGACTTCGGCGTTTCGATCTTTGCGCCGATGAAGGGCTTGAGCGCGACGGCGAAAGCGACGGCAAACATCAGCGCATTGCCGAGGATGGCAAGTGAAGCGAAAACCATCGCGCGCCGGTCAAAACTAGGCAGCGCGTAGTAGATCTCCTCCTTGGCGAGGAAACCGAAAAACGGCGGCAGGCCGCCCATGGAAAGTGCTGCGGCAAGTGCGATCACGAACGTCAGCAGCATGGCGGAGCGCAGTCCGCCGAGCTTTGTGACATCGCGCGTGCCGGTTTCGTGGTCGATAATGCCGGCGACCATGAACAGCGCGCCCTTGAACAGCGAATGCGCCACCAGATAGAGCGCCGCCGCCTCGATGGCATGCGGAAAACCGAGACCGGTCAGCATCACGAGCAGGCCGAGAGATGCCATGGTGGTGTAGGCGAGCATCAGCTTCAGGTCAGTCTGGCGACAAGCGAGAACCGCGCCGATGATGAGCGTGGTGCCGCCGAAGAGCGGCAACAGCATCTGCCATTCCGGCGTTCCGCCGAGCACCGGGTTGAGGCGCATCAACAGATAGACACCGGCCTTAACCATCGTTGCGGAATGCAGATAGGCCGAAACGGGTGTCGGCGCTTCCATCGCGTTGGGCAGCCAGAAATGGAACGGAAACTGGGCAGACTTGGTAAAGGCGCCACCGAGCACCAACAGCAACGCGGCGAGATAGAACGGGCTCTCGCGCATCTCCGGACCGAAAGACGTCAACAACGAAAGCTGGGTGACACCGGTGACATTCCAGATGATCAACAGGCCCGCGAGCAGAAACAGCCCGCCTCCCCCGGTGACCACCAACGCCTGCAGGGCGGCGCGCCGGGCGGCTTCGCGCGAATGGTCGAAGCCGATCAGCAGGAACGAGGTGATCGAGGTCAGCTCCCAGAAAACGAAGAGCATCAGGAAACTGTCGGACACGACGAGCCCGAGCATCGATCCCATGAACATCAGGATGAACGAGAAGAACCGCCCCTGCTGGGGGTGGCCCTTCAGGTAGCCCCCGGAATAGAGCACGATCAACGCGCCGATACCGGCAATCAAAAGCACGAAGGTCAGGGACAGGCCATCGATCAGCCAGGAGAAACTGACATTGAACGACGGAATCCACTCATAGCCGCCGGTGACGACTTCGCCACGAGAGACTTCCGGCCAAAAGCCCATGAAGTGCAGGACGATCGCGGCAGGAAAAAGCGCCAGGATCCAGGCCGCGTTATGCCCAAGGAGTCGGGTCAGGAGCGGCGCGACGAGTGCCGCGACGAAAGGGAGAGCAAGAGCCAGCAATGTCAGGGCCGCAACATCCATCGTCCGGGCCAGCTCCTTTGCGCTTTGATTGATTGATCGACGAACGAACGAACACCCGACATAAAAGAAGGGTAAAGGCGCCTCAAGGGTAAATCGGGTAAAATCGACGTTATGCGCTGTTAAGTCCGGCAAATGCCCGGAAAATCTCCAGTTTTCTCGTGAGATTGGTGGTCACGTTTGACCGACAAGGCAAAATCATCCGATGCGACATCGCCTTGGCATACACGTCCGCACAACACCGGTCATCGCCGCCGATCGGCCTGCGCATGCGATTAAAGTGTTGTTAGCAACATCCAGTGGTATCGATGGCATGAAACGCGCTGTATCTGGTAATTCGTCGCGATTGGATGGTATCTCCGATATAAGATACGCAGCGGCACAGATGCCGACTTCGACCGAAGGCCAACGCCCTTTCCTCGATAAGTTGAAGATAGGCAAGCATTTGAATTTTCAGGGGCTTCAGCGCCATTTCATGCTTCCCGCCGGGCGTGGCATGCTGTAATTCAAAGTGCTACAGCGACCTTTGCGCGTCTAACAAGACGCGCGGCGCTGTAGATCGTTCGTTATCGCTGATTGACTGATGCACCGAATTGCACGGCGTTTCTCTTGAACCTGCGAGGTCTGGCTTGGAACGGTCTCACATTGTGGCGGTGACCAGTGTACTTGCGGCGCTGGGCGCCATCCTTCCGATCGTCGCCGCGTTCTATCTCTCCTGGTCAGTCGCCACCAGCAGAGAGGAGACCCGCCTCAGCCGCCTTGCCGAATATGCGATCATGCGTACCAATACGGCGTTCGGCGAAGCAACATCCGCGCTCAAGTCTGCCGACCAATTCAGCTTCACGCCCTGCTCCCAGCAACATATCGCGGCGATGCGCGCTCTGGTTGTCAACACGCGCTCCGTCGAGGATATCGGTTACTTCGAGGGCGATGCGCTCAAATGCTCCTCCTGGGGCAAGCCGGAAACGAGCGTCGGCCGCGGGCAAGTCGACTTCACCACAGCCAGCGGCATCGGCGTGTCGGCCCGGGTTCATCCGACGATCAGCAACGGTCGGGCGATGCTGGGATTCCGGTACCGATCCTACAGCGTGCTGACCGATCCGGCTCGGCTCGTCGACGTGCTCGCCACCCCGGATACGCGCCTTGCGATCGCCAGCGATACCGGCACCCTCGTCAGCGAATTGAACAACCCGGATGCATCGTTGATCAAGCGGCTGATCGAGCATACGCAGACCGGCACCGATGCGGACAATCTGTTTGCCACCGCGACCGGCTCCGGCTGGATTGCCATTGCAACATCGTCACGGGCGTTGCTGCTGAAAGATCTCGGCCGCGAACGGCTACTGCTCCTGCCGCTCGGCGCGATCGTCGCTGCGCTAATGGTCGGCCTCGTCTTCTGGCTGTCGCGGCGGCGTCTGTCGCCGCTCGGCGAACTCTCGATCGCCGTGCAACGCCGCGAATTCATCGTGCACTACCAGCCGCTCATCGAGATGAAGACCGGCATCTGCGTCGGCGCGGAAGCGCTGGTCCGTTGGCGCAGACCCGACGGTTCGCTGGTCAGGCCCGATACCTTTATCCCGCTCGCAGAGGAAAGCGGCCTGATCCAGGCCATTACCGATCAGGTCATCGGCAGGGTTATCAAGGATCTCGGGCCGGTCCTTGTCGCCGACCGCTCGCTACACATCGCCATCAATCTGTCGGCCGACGACATCAAGTCCGGGCGCGTCCTGCCGGTTATCCAGGCGGCGCTTGCAAACTCCGGCGTCCTCACCGAGCAGATCTGGCTCGAGGCGACCGAACGCGGTTTCATGGACGTGAAATCCGCCCGCGCAACGATCGAGGAAGCCCGTCGGCTCGGCCATTCGGTAGCGATCGACGATTTCGGCACCGGCTATTCCAGCCTGCAATATATCCAGGACCTGCCGCTCGACGCATTGAAGATCGACAAGTCGTTTATCGATACGGTGGGTCTCGTCTCGGCGACCAGCGCCGTTACTCCGCACATCATCGACATCGCCAAATCGCTGAACCTCTACATCGTCGCCGAAGGCATCGAACGACAGGAGCAGGCGGACTATCTGCTCGCGCGCGGCGTGCAATACGGCCAGGGCTGGCTCTATTCCAAGGCCCTACCAGCGCCCGAGTTCATCGCATTCTACAACGACAGCAAACGTGTTCACGGTGCCGGCCCAACCGTGATCCGACGAGATATTCCCGAGGTGCCGCCGGCCGTCGGCGGCGATTGAAAACGGCGCCCGGCCAGTCCACGATCAATCCGTTGCGATTGCGGCGCGAAGGCACGCTGATCGGCCAAACTGACGGTCGCGGTCACACGACGAGGCTGTCGAGATAGGCTGCAGCCTCGTTGGCGCCGATGCGCACCCATATCGGCACGCGAGCGTGATTTGCGGCGCGTCACCGCCGATCCTATATAGTCGCGAAAATCACAGGGAGATCTTCGATGAGAGACGCAAGGGCGGCGAAAGTGATCAAGAGCGAAGCGGAGTGGCGCGCGCAGTTGTCGCCCGAACAGTACCGCATCACCCGCGAGCACGGCACCGAGCGCCCTTTCACCGGCCCGTTCCTCGCCAACAAGAAGGCGGGCACCTATGAATGCGTCTGCTGCGGCCGGGCGCTGTTCCGCTCCGATACCAAGTTCGATTCCGGTTGCGGCTGGCCGAGCTATTTCGCGGCGATCGACGACGAGGCGATCCGCGAGATCGAGGACCGTTCGCACTTCATGGTGCGCACAGAAATCCGCTGCGCCGACTGCGATGCCCATCTCGGACACGTCTTTCCCGACGGCCCGCCGCCGACCGGTCTGCGCTACTGTCTCAATGGTCACGCGATGACGTTTACCGAGGATTGACGCAAACAGACGGAAGCATTCGCAAGCTCAGCGCTGTTCCAATAGAAACAGCTGTTCGTGCACGGATGTGCTATTGATAGTGAAACCGTCGAAGCAAGCCGGAAGGAGGTCCGCATGCGTCGCATTCTGGCTGCATTCGTTCTTCTGTTCTCGGCTGCTTGCCCGGCCGCGGCAGACAATGACTGGCACGCCTACGCCAATCCCCGCTTCGGCTATATTCTCGACATTCCGCCGGGCTTCGAAGTGCAAGGTGAAGCCGACAATGGCGACGGTGTCAGCTTTCATGCCAACGATAACGGCGCCACGCTCTCCGTTTTTGGCAGTGAACTTGTCGATGGCGATTTCGAGATCGACGTCAACGACCGCATGGCGACCGAGCGGGAAGACCAATGGCGGATTTCCTATTCACGCGTGACCTCAGCCTGGGCCAGTTTCTCGGGCGTACGCGGCGAGGAAGTGTTTTACACACGCGCCATCGCACTCTGCGACGGCAGCGCCGCCTATTTCCGTCTGCAGTACCGCAAGAGCCGGTTGACCAGCTTCGATGGCGTCATCTCGCGGATGGCGGAGGCTCTGAGGCCCTCGGAAGGCTGCCAGCAGACGCCAGTGGCGGCAGCCCCCGTAGCCGCCCCGAACTGAGCGCCCGGATTTTTTGATCAGGAAATCGCCGTGCCGCTCAGACAGCTGACGACGGCCGAATAATGCACTGCGGCGCCGGTGACGACGAAGGAATGCCAGATGGCGTTCTGGAACCGCAGCTTTTCCCAGACATGGAAAATCACGCCGGCGGAATAGATGATGCCGCCGATCAGGATCAGCACGAACGTTGTCGCCGAGAGTGCCGACAATAACGGCCCCACCGCAAGCACGCCGCTCCAGCCCATGGCGAGATAGAGCAGGATCGCAAGCCGGTCGAAGCGGCCGGGGAAGAGGCACTTGATCACCACGCCGAGGGTGGCGATCGCCCAGATGCCAATCAACATCGCAAACAGGAACGGATCCTCCCAGCCGCGCTGGAGGAAGGGCGTGTAGGTGGCGGCGATCAGCACGAAAATGGACGAGTGGTCGAAACGGCGCAGAAACCATTTGGTCCGCGAAACCGGGTAGAGGTTGTAGAGGAACGAAATCGACAAGGTTGCCAGCAGTCCCGCGCCATAGATCGCGGCGGCAGCAAGCTGGCCGGTCGTGCTCCAGAGCATCGCGTAAAAGATAAGTGCTGTTACGCCGACGAGGGCCGCTGCAAGGCCGACGCCGTGCACGATGCCATCGGCAATCAGTTCCGATCGATCGTAGTTCCACTTGACGCCGGCGAATTCCACTTTACCCCGCTTCCGACCTTCTTTCGCGCTCAGGCGGCGGTCGTCTTGCTTATTTGCCTTATCCTGCCACAGCCTGGCGCCGTGGCAAAGTGCTCGACGATGGCGAAAGCATCAACTTTTGCAACGCATTACAACAGAGACATGACGTGATTGCGAAGACGGACGTCCCTTGTCTGCAGCACGGGTTGCGACCAAATTGTCCGCAGAGGCGGGAGAACAACGTCCAAAGGAGAGTTTTGCTGCGCACGCCGGAGCCGGGACAGGCAGCAATCCTGACGGCGCTTTGCCTAAGATCAAAGGCCGTCTGGGGCTATGACGAGGCCTTCATGGCCGCCTGCCGCCCGGCCTTGACGGTGACGGCGGACGACTGGATGCAGTCGGATATCCAGATTGCCGTTCAGGATGACGATATCGTCGGCATGGCGCAGGTCCTGTATCACGGAGAGATCGCCGATCTCGACAAGCTGTTCGTCGATCCGGCCGCGCTGGGTGGCGGGATCGGCCGACGCCTGTTCGAATGGAGCGTGGAAACGGCGCTGCGCAAGGGTGCGAAGGTCATGACTGTCGATGCCGACCCGGGCGCAGCCGATTTCTATCGCCGGCTGGGGGCGGTCGATGACGGAGTGGTCGCCTCTGTTATACCAGGACGGTTCTTGCCGAGATTGAAGCTCGACCTGACGAGCGTCAGGTAAGTCCGGATCACCTACTGCATGTTTCGTTAAATCCTATTCGATTTAAGGATAAAAACATGCAGCAATTCAAAGTGTTACAGCGACCTTTGCGCGTCTAGTAAGACGCGCGGCGCTGTAAGACGTAGCAGCGAGGCTGCCTATCGCAAGCAGCCTCTAGGGCAAGTAACAGTCGCCGAAAAACATCGTCACTTCGCGCCGGCGGCGACCTCGGCGGCGCATTCCTGGCAGAGCGGCGCATGGGGCACGGCATTGAGCCGTTCTGCGGAAATCGGTAGGCCGCAACGCACGCAGGTTCCGAAGGTGCCGGCCGCAATACGGTCGAGCGCCGCGTCGATCCCACGGATCTCCTCCTGACCGGCAAGGCCAATGCCCTCCAGCACCTCGTCGTTCTCCCGTTCGGTTACCCGATCCGGCACGTCGGCATTCATCGGCTCATCGAGATCGTGCTCGATCTTCACCAGTCGGCCGTAGAGTTCGCGTTTGCGGCTGCTCAGCCGTTCACGAAAGTCGTCAAGCGCAAGCTTGTCCATGGGAAGACTCCTTGAAGTCGTGGCGCTTCGGGCGCGCCCCGCTCCTGTTCTTGATTGTTGGCGGCTCACCGGTCGACGAGAACGGCGCAGGGGCAATGGCTGACGACCCGGCTGGCGGTCGATCCGATGAAATAGTCAATGAGACCCGGCCGGTGCGAGGCAATGATGACGAGGTCGGCGTTTTCTTCGTGGGCGAGCGCATTGATCGTGCCGGCCGCGCCGCCGGTGCGGATCTCGATGCGTCCATTGATTCCGTGCTTGGCCTTCATCGCTTCCAGCGTCTTCGTCGCATGCTTGCGCGATTCCTCGACCATCTCAAGCGGGAAATCGACGATCATGTAGCCCTGGGCATAGGCGTTCAGATCCTCGACGACATTGAGCAGAACAATCTCGCCCCCTTCATCGATCAGCTTTTCTGCAATGCCGAGCACGGACTCGCCATGCTCCAGCTGATCCATGGCAATAGGGACGATGATCTTCTTGTACATGCTGCACTCCTTTGCGTTGCCTACCCGGATCGCCGGCACCGAAATGCGGGGGCAAATCCCACGCATTCGAGACTGAGCCCAGACGGTTCTTCCGGCATTGATTGAAATCAAATCGAAAGCGCCGCGATCGCATTGCCCTGTGTAATTGAGCTAGGGCGACAACGGCCACTGTCAACGCTCATCGAACACAACATCAAATGACTGACGGTCTTCCGTGAACGCCGACTTCGGCCCATATTCACCGGGCAGTTTCAACGAAACTGAGGCCCGAAAGGGCCACCGGTTTCGCCGCGCAAGGAGACAACAGATGATATCCACCCAGAGCACACCGCCTATCGACATTGCGGCCAATCACGCATTGGCGATGCCGGCGCATGTCGATCATTCGCATCTGGTCGTGGAGGATCTGGCGACAGTGTCGCAGTGGTATCAGCGCATCATGGGTCTTAAGCCGCTTGAGACGAGCGCCAGCGGCGAGACGCTGGGCGTTGGCGCCCGGCCGCTGTTGACGCTGACCACGGCCGGCAATGTCGCCAGGGCGCCACGAAACGCACCTGGTCTCTTTCATACCGCTTTCCTCGTTCCGAACCGTCAGGAACTAGGACGCTGGCTCGCCCATGCCGCCCATAACAATGTCCGCCTGCAGGGCGCGTCCGACCATCTCGTCAGCGAAGCGATCTATCTCGCCGACCCGGAAGGCAACGGCATCGAGGTCTATCGTGATCGGCCGCGGACCGATTGGAACTTCAAGCCGGACGGAACCGTCGGCATGGATACGCTGCCGCTCAACCTGCAGGCGCTCTATGACGAGGCGCCGAAAGACGACTGGAACGGGCTTGCCGACGGTACCGGCATCGGGCACATCCATCTGCAGGTGTCCGATATCCCCGAGGCAGACGCGTTCTTTCGGGACGTGCTGGGGCTCGGGTTGATGGCGCGCTACCCGGGCGCAAGCTTCTTCGGCTCGGGCAAATATCACCACCATGTCGCGGCCAACATCTGGAACTCTCGCGGCGCGCCCAAGCGCGAGAACAATATGACCGGCCTCTCCGACTACACGATCCAGTTCAAGGATCCGGCAGAGCTTGCAAAGGCGGTTGGCAAGCTCGACGAGATGGGCATTCAGGTCGAGCGAAACGGCACTGCTTACAATCTCGTCGATCCCTGGGGGATCGGCCTCAGGCTTGCAGCCTGACGCCGCCTCGCGACCCCTCCTCCACCGCCGCCACGACTGCGCTGCGTCGCTCACTCCGCAACGCGGTCGTATTTCTGCTGGACGACCAGTTCGACCGAGCGGCGGGGCCTTTCTGAGCGGATTCGGCAGCCGAGACGAATTCCCAGATTATCGCCAGGATTGTAAACACGCGGCACTGGCGCGCCCTGCGTCATCACGCCGCTGGAAAGATTTTGGATAATCTATCAATAAACTTGAGTAAAATAGTCTTATAATCTAACCGCACCGCCATGGGCGTCGCCACGCCCAGTGTATGCGGAGTTAATAATATGAAATACAACACTATTTTAGCGTTTGCGCTTGCAGACGCCACGATGCTTTCGTCCCCGGCCCTGGCTGTGGAGTTCAGGCCGCAGGCCGAAATCGAAGGCGGTTTCTTCAGCGGCGGTTCGGCTGTCAGTGGCGGCTTCTTCCTGCCTTTCGTGCTCGACTCCGGCAACGCCATTTTCATCGATACACGCGGAACGATAGAAAACGATAAGGTCCGGCAGGGCTCGATCGGCGCCGGTTACCGCTTCCGCGCCAATGACCAGTGGGTCATCGGCGCCTATGGCTACTACGACTATCTGAAGAGCGAGTACGGCAATTCGTTCAGCCAGGTATCCTTCGGTCTCGAGGCGCTCAGCGGCGACCTCGAAATGCGCAGCAATCTCTATCTGCCGCTTTCCGGCGCCAAGACGCTGAGCGCCTTCAATGCCGCCTATGTTCGCGACCATGTGCTCGTCGTCCAGGAAGGCAAGGAGCGCGGGCGGCGCGGGCTCGACGCCGAAATCGGCCGGCGGCTTCCGGTCTTCGACGAAGGATCAGACGTCCAGCTGAAAGTCTTCGGCGGCAGCTACTGGTACGGCGGCAAGAACCTCGACGACATGTTCGGCGCCAAGCTGCGCGCGGAGCTGACCTTCGCCAACCTGCCCGGGCTTTCCGAGGGATCGACCGTCTCACTCGGCGTTACCGGCACCTACGACAATGAGGACAAGCTCAAGGGTGCCGTCATGGCACGCCTGCGCATCCCATTCGGGGCGACGGCGAAGGCAAGTGATGCCTTCGACCCGATGGTCCAGCGTGTCGAGCGCTCGAGCAAAATCCGCACGCATGCCGGCCCAACCGGCGATGTCGAGGCGGCGCAATTCGTTGCCAACGGCCGCAACCCCGGCAAGGTCGTCAACATCTCCTCGGCGAACGGCGACGCGGCCTCGATCAACGCTCTGATCGGCGCAGCCGGGGCCGATGCGCTCATCCTTGCCGATGGCAATCTCGGTCTCAACCAGTCGCTGACGCTCGGCTCCGGCCAGGCGCTTGTCGGTGGCGGTGGCTCTATTGCGGTGCGCGGCGCAAGGAGAGGAGCAACCGCATCCTTCGTCAACCACGGAGCGGCAACGACCCTCACCGGATACAATCCGGCACAAGACGTCGTCACCATGGCGTCCGGCAGCAGCATCGCGTCGCTGTCCGTGCGCGGCGGTCTCGCCGGCATCGCCGCAGCCGATGCTGGAAACGTCTCGATCGACAATGTCGACATCTCCGCCACCAATCATGACGGCATTCGCTTCACGCGCGTCGACGGCGCGGTGGTTGAGAACAGCCGCATCCATGACCTGTTCATCTGCGAAAACAACACAGCCTGCGAGTTCTCGGTCTACAATCCCAACAAGGCACCCTATGCCGCCGTCAGCGCGATCGGCAGCACAAACGTGACCGTACGCGACACGACGATCGACAAGGTCACCTATGGCGTGTTTGCCGGCGGCGAATTCAAGAAACTCAGCCGCACCGAATACGAGCTAATCACCGGCACGACAGATATCAAGCTCGACAACGTCACCATCAGCAACTCTCGTCGCGAAGGCGTGCTGCTCGTCGCCGGCAAGGACATCCAACTCGACCGCGTGACGATCGACAATTCCAAGCAGGACCGCGACATGGATCTGGTGGTGCTGCAGGGCACGTCGAACGTTGCGATCAACGACATGCGCCTCGCCGGCGGCATCAATGGCCTGATGTTGATCTCCAGCCCGAACCTCGATGCGACGACCACCAATGTCGACGTCAAGGGCCTGAAGATCGACGGCACGCGCAACGCCGGCATCTTCTTCAACCCGGTCTCGGGCATTTCGCTGCAGGACGTCACCGTCACCAATGCCGGCACCTATGGCGCCTATATCTACGGCAGCGACTATGAGTTCCTCGGCGGCGCCGCGAGCAACATCGTTCTCAACAACATGACGGTCGACAAGGCCGGTACGGCGGGCCTCTACTTCTCCGGCCCGGCTGCCGACATAAAGGGCAATGTCAGCGTCACCAACACACCGAAGGATTGCCTGCTCGACACCGGTTGGGCACCCGGCACCATCACGCAGGCTCCCGGCTCGGTGCTGACCGTGAACGGTTCGCCGCTTGACCAGAGCAACGCCGCAAGCCGTTGCCGATAACATTTGCGGCCACGCCCTCCATGTGGGGGCGTGGCTTTCTTTTGCTGGAGAACGCTGTCGGCTACCGCGGCCGGCGGCACTCGAAGGTGACAACCTCGTCGCCATGCTTCGGCGCGCTGCCGAAGTCGTAATTGCCGGAAACGACGAGATCGACGAAGCCGGCAGCACGCAGGGTCAGCGCCATTTCCTCCACGCCCCACCAGCGCATCGTCAAGAATTCGAGCTCGCTCGACGCCAGCTTGCCTTCGCACCAGAGTTCGTAGCGCAGATGCGACACGGTCGTCTGGGCGATCAGGTCGGCCTTGACCCGTTGGCTGGTCAGCGTCAGCAGGTCGCCCGCCTCGGTCTGCCAATTGCGGATGCTCGGCTGGGTGTCGGCGAAAAGATCATGCGGATACAGGTCGAAGATCAGGCGACCGCCCGGCCGAAGATGGTCTAGGAAACGTTTGACGGTCGCAATCGCCGTGGCATGGTCGGCGATCAGCTGCAGCGATCCGGCGGGAATGACGATCGCCTCGAAGCGCTCCTCATGGGCAAAGGCCTCGAAAGTCTGCTGCGATAGCGCCGGTGTCAGCGAGCGTTCCTTGCAATGCGCCCGGCAATAGCCGAGCATTTCTGGCGACGCGTCGAAGCCTCTGACGTCAAGGCCGGCTTCAAGCAGCGGAATCAGCGCGCGACCGTTGCCGACAGCCGGTTCCAGTATCGGGCCGGAACACTCGTTCAAACGCTCGAGATAATACTCGACGTCGCCGAAGGACTTTCCAATATATTTGTCTAAATTATAAACATGAGAGGCAAGCTTGCCGTAAGAATTGTTCAACATGCATTCGTCCAAACTGCTGAAGAAAGTGAAACGCCTATCCTATACAGCAGCATGCTCCGATGCGGTGTCGTTCAATTGTCACGCCGATCGCTTTTGTGATGCGACGAGCTTCGCGCATGGCACCATCGGCTGCGGCAAGCCGACGACAGTTCTGACTTGACAGCCGCCCCGGAAATCCGGGACGGACCCGCACGCTCAGCCAGGCATGCGGCAGACGGCACCGACGAGTTTTAGCACGAAGGGGCGGACTGTCAGCACGCAAAGGAAAGCGACCGGCATCGCCAGCGCATAGGTGCTGAGCACACGGCCGGGGTAGCCGGCATCGATACCGGTGTTTACGCCGACGATGACGCAGCACATCAGAAACGCCATGATCGCCGACATGAAGAAGGCAAAGGTAATCGGCACCGCCCGCGGTGGCAGCTTGCGGCTGCGCGCGATCCGCGGCGGTGGCATCGTATCTTCCATGGTGAGGATCTCCATAGCTTGCCCGCAGGGACCATCCCAGCGGCATGGCCGGCACTATACGGATGACGTCGCGCGGAGGTAGGCCATTGCAGCCTTGCTCAGAGTTAGGCAAAACCATCGAATGGGAATACACAGTCGATGGATGTCATTATGGATACGTTGCGCGGCATCGAGAGTTTCGTTCGAAGCGTGGAGGAAGGCAGTATCGCCGCGGCGGCGCGCAAACTCGGCATCACGCCGGCCTCGGCAAGCCAGAATATCGCCCGACTGGAGCGGGCGCTCGGCGCCAGACTGCTTAGCCGCACGACCCGGCAATTGGGCCTCACGGAAAGCGGCCGGGTCTATTTCGACCGGGTGCGCAGCGTTGTCCATGATCTCGAACTCGCAGCCGTTGCAGTCGCATCGCTGAGCCAGGAGCCGCGGGGATCGCTGAAGATCGCGTCCTCGGTCGCCTTCGGCCGTCATGTGGTGGCGCCTCTCGTGCCATCCTTTGCCGCACGCCATCCGGAGGTCTCGATCGAACTCGTCGTCACAGATCGGGAGATCGACCACATCGGCGAGGGCATCGATATCAGCGTGCGCTTCGGCCTGCAGCTGGAGCCTGGGCTGATTGCGCGCAAGCTTGCCTCGGTGCCGATGGTCATCTGTGCCTCCCCGTCCTACATCGAGCGGCGCGGCCGGCCCGAGCACCCGGAAGACCTGATCCATCATCATTGCCTCGTCTACCGCTATGCCGGGCACGGGCGAATCTTTCGCTGGGGTTTCGTGCGGGATGGACTGCGTTTTGAGCCGGAACTGAAGGCAACGATCGTTAGCAACGATATCGACACACTTGCCGAAATGGCGATCGCCGGCGCCGGCATCACGCGGCTCGGTGCCTTCATCGCAACGGACCTGATTGCGCGCGGCCTGCTTGTGCCGCTGTTCGGCGGCGCACCGCGCGAAGGCATTGCCAACACCGACCACGAGCCCTTCGACTTCTATGCCTGCTTCGTCGATCGCCAGGCGGAAACGCCGAAGGTTCGCGCCTTCATTGAGCATGCGGCGCAGTCCCTCAAAGGTCGGTGGTAGCCGTCACGATCGCGCAACATCCCGCCGTCAGGCGAGCTCTACCTGGGCGACATTCTGCGCGGCTTCCTTTGCAAGCTTTGCCTCGCGGCGAAGCTTGAGCTTGTAACCGACTTCGACGATCGCATGGATCGCCGGGACGAATTCCTGACCGAGATCGCTCAGCCTGTATTCGACCGAAGGTGGCGATGTCGGCATGATCCGCCGTTCGATCGCACCCTTTTCCTCCATATCCTTCAGGCGCGTGCTCAGCACCTTCGCCGAAATGCCGGGAATATCGATCTTGAGTTCGCTGAAGCGGCGTGGACCGCCGCTCAGATACCAGATGATGTTGGGCGCCCAGGCGCCGCCAAGCATGACCATGCACTCCCCGACCGGGCAGGTCGGCGGCAATGCCGCAGCTCTATTCTTTCGAATTTTCAAGCTCATGGGCAAAATTCTCCAGTTACCGTGGGGAAACCGCAAACGTCGGTAACATAAAGTAATCTCATATACAAAAGTTATCGCTTCGGTTTAGGTTCCGCCGTCTTCGACAGAGACCATCATTGCAAAAGGAACATGGCCATGAAGCTTTATTACGCCCCCGGCGCCTGCTCGCTCTCGCCCCATATCAGCCTGCGCGAAGCGGGCGTCGAGTTCGAGATCGTCAAGGTCGATACCGCGACGCACCTCACCGAAAGCGGCGCCGATTTCAAGGCGGTCAACCCCAAGGGCTATGTGCCGGCACTGGTGCTCGAAACCGGCGACGTCGTCACCGAAGGTGCGGCCGTCGTGCAGTACATTGCCGATCGCTTTCCGAAGGCCGGGCTTGCCCCTGCCAACGGCACGCTGGAACGCACCCGCCTGCAGGAGCAGCTGAACTTCATCGCCTCCGAACTGCACAAGGCGTTCTCGCCGCTGTTCAGCAAGACGGCAAGCGTCGATGCCAAGGAGACGGCCGCGGCGCAGGTTTCCAAACGGCTCGGCAACGTCGAAACCCTGCTTTCCGATGGCCGCGCCCATCTGCTCGGCGAAGCCTTCTCCGTTGCCGACGCCTATCTCTTCACCGTCGTCAATTGGACCAGCGTCACCGGAATTTCGCTTAGCCCGTGGCCGCACCTGACGGCCTACATGCAGCGTGTTCGCGAGCGCCCGGCAGTGCAGGCAGCCATGAAGGCCGAAGGGCTGATCGCGGCATGAGCGGCACCCACAACGATCCGCACTTTGCGGCCGTCATCGATGTGCTCGGGCGCTACTTCGACGGGCTCTACCACAGCGACACGGCGATCCTGCGCGAGGTTTTTCACCCGAAAGCCCACTACGCCACCGCGACTGGGGGAGAACTGCTCGAACTCGACATGAACAGGTATTTCCCGATCGTCGACAAACGTCCCTCGCCGGCAAGCCGTGGCGAGGTGCGCGCAGACAGGATCGTCTCGATCGAATTTGCCGGCCCGGTGACGGCCTTCGCCAAGGTACAATGCGCAATCGGCGAGAAGGCGTTCACCGACTTCCTGTCGCTGATCTTCGTTGACGGACGCTGGCAGATCATCGCCAAGGTCTTTCACTACGACATCCGACAACCAGGCTAAGGAGCCAGCAATGCCCTATGTAAACATCAAGATCACCCGCGAAGGCGCGACCAGCGAACAGAAGGCGGCGCTCATCAAGGGCGTCACCGACCTGCTCGTCACGGTGCTCGACAAGAACCCGGCCACCACCTTCGTCGTCATCGACGAGGTGGCATTCGAAGACTGGGGCGTCGGTGGCCTGCCGGTGGAGGAATATCGAAAGCAACTGAAAGCAAAGAGCTAGTCGTTCCTCACTGCCTTGGGTCTGCCCAGCGAACGATCGAACGCTTGCCCGGTCGCGTTCCACTGCCTTCTCCCCACCGATGGGGAGAAGGAACCATCGACCGGCGAAGTCCTTTCCGCTTGATCGTCGCAGCCGGGCTCTCTATCTCATTGTCTCCCGCCGCATAAATCCCGGAGACACGCCTTGTCCGTTTTCAAGAACCTGCCCGAAGCTCCCGTCGCCGCGAAAAAGCCGGTGACCGATACGCGCCACGGCATCACCCGCACCGACGACTACGCTTGGCTGCGGGACGACAACTGGCAGGCAATGTTCAAGGATCCCTCGATCCTCAACCCTGACATCCGCAAGCATCTGGAGGCCGAAAACGCCTACATGAACGCGGCGATGGACGACACCAAGGCGCTGCAGAAGACGCTGTTTGCCGAGATGCGCGGCCGCATCAAGGAAGACGACAGTTCGATACCGGTGAAAGATGGCCCCTTTGCCTATGGCAGCCTCTACGTAACCGGCGGCGAGCAGCCGCGTTACTTCCGCATCCCGCGCGACGCCGACAATAAGGACGAGACCATCCGGCAGGTGCTGCTTGACGGCGACAAGGAAGCCGAAGGCAAGTCCTATTTCCGCCTTGCGGGCCTCGACCACTCGACCGACCACAGCCGCGGCCTTTGGGGGTACGACGACAAGGGATCGGAATATTTCACGCTGAAGGTGCGCGACCTTTCGACCGGCGAGGATCTTGCCGACGTGATCGAGAACACCGGCGGCGGCGGCGCCTGGGCGCCTGATGGCAAGAGCTTCTTCTACACCGTGCTTGACGACAACCACCGTCCGTCGAAGATCTTCCACCACGTGCTCGGTACGCCCCAGGCGGACGATCGGCTGGTCTATGAAGAAAAGGACCCAGGTTTCTTCATGTCGGTCGGCGGATCGCTCCTCGACGACTTCATCTACATCGACATCAACGACCACGAGACCAGCGAGTATCGCCTGCTTTCGACCAAGGATCTCACGGCCGAGCCGAAGCTGGTCGCCGGTCGCGTCATCGGTCTCGAATATGCCATGACCGAAGGCGGCGACGTCTTCTACATCCTCACCAATGCCGACGGCGCCAAGGATTTCAAGATCATGGAAGCGCCGGTGGAAGCACCGGGCAAGGAGAACTGGCGCGAGGTCGTGGCCCATAGGCCGGGTACGCTGATCCTCAGCCACATGGCCTATGCCCGCCACCTCGTCTGGCTGCAGCGCCGCGACGGTCTGCCGGAAATCGTCATCCGCGACCGCAAGACCGGCGAAGAGCACGCGATCGCCTTTGCCGAGGAAGCCTATTCGCTTGGGCTCTCCGGCGCTGCCGAATACGACACCGACGTCATCCGCTTTTCCTATTCGTCGATGACGACGCCGTCGCAGCTCTTCGACTATGACATGGCGACGCGTAAGCGCACGCTGCTCAAGACACAGGAAGTACCATCAGGGCACAATCCCGACGACTATGTCACCCGCCGCGTCTTCGCGCCGTCCTGGGATGGAACGAAGGTGCCGGTGACGTTGCTTTATCGTAAGGATACGCCGCTCGACGGTTCGGCACCGTGCCTGCTCTATGGCTACGGCGCTTATGGCATCACCATTCCTGCCGGCTTCAATACCAACTGCCTGTCGCTCGCCGACCGTGGCTTCGTCTATGCCATCGCCCATATCCGCGGCGGCAAGGACCGGGGCTTCTCCTGGTATGAGGACGGCAAGATGGCCAAGAAGACCAACACCTTCAAGGACTTCATCGCCGCCGCTGACTATCTGAATCAGGAGAAGTTCACGTCCTACGCGAACATCGTCGCCGAAGGCGGATCGGCCGGCGGCATGCTGATGGGCGCCATCGCCAACATGGCTCCGGAAAAATTCACCGGCATCATCGCCGCGGTGCCCTTCGTCGACGTGCTCAACACCATGCTCGACGACACCCTGCCGCTGACCCCGCCGGAATGGCCGGAATGGGGCAATCCGATCGACAGCCCTGAGTTCTACGACATCATCGCCGGCTATTCGCCCTACGACAATGTCGGGGCAAAACCCTACCCTGCAATCCTTGCGCTCGGCGGCTTGACCGACCCGCGCGTGACCTATTGGGAACCGGCGAAATGGGTCGCCCGCCTGCGCGAAAAGACCACGGGCGTTGAGCCGATCCTGATGAAGACCAACATGGACGCCGGCCACGGCGGCGCCTCCGGCCGCTTCCAGCGACTTGAAGAGATCGCCTTCGAGTATGCCTTCGCCATCAAGGTCGCCGGCAGAATGTAAAACCTACAGCGCCGTGCGTCGTTTCAGACGCACAAAAGTCGCTGTCGCACTTTGAATGGTTGCATGTTTTAGCCTTAGGTCGGATACGATCTAAGGAAACATGCAAGAGGAGACGCACCATGCCCGTTCACGTCGCCCTCCTTCGTGCCATCAATGTCGGCGGGGCCGGCATGCTGGCGATGGCCGACCTCAGAGCGATCTGCGAGGGGCTCGGCTTTAACGACGTGAAGACCTATATCCAGAGCGGCAACGTGCTGTTCCGCTCCGATTTGCCGGCGCCGGAGGCGGCGGCAAAACTCGATGCTGCGCTTGGCGAGAAGCTCGGCAAGGCGCCCGGCGTGATGATCCAGAACGCCAGGCAGCTGCAGACGGTTGCCGAGAACGCCCCCTTCCCCGACGCCAAGACCAATCTGCTGCATGTGGTCTTCCTGCCGAATGCGGCGCCGGCGGACGCGCTCGACAGGCTTGTCGCGCCCGACGGTGAGGAAGTGCAGGTCGCCGGGCACGAAATCTATGTGCACTATCCTGGTGGATCCGGGCGATCGAAGCTGAAGCTGCCGGCGTTGAAGCCGGGCACCGCGCGCAACCTCAATACGGTGCGCAAGCTCGCCGAAATGGCGCAGACCATGGAAGACGACAAAGACTGATGCTCACGGGGCTGCCGGCTGGAACAGCAGCCGGACAAAGGTGCGGAAGACCAGCAGCTGGGCGGGCAGGTTCTTAGGCTCCTTCAGCGCCTTCGACAGGATGATGCCACCCTCGATCACCGTTGAGACCATGTCGGCAAGCTGGTCGACATCCAGCGGCTCACGTGGCCGGTAGACCTGCATGATATCGCGGAACATCGCTCCGAAACGGCGGCGCCACATCAGCGCCGCTTGCCGATTGATCTCCTGTATGTCGCGGTCGAAGGCACGCTCGTGGCTACAGATCACCGCAACCAGGCAGCCGGGGTGACCGTTCGGAAGATCGGAGAGCAGTTCCGACAACAGCTTGAGGCCAAGCAGAAACGCCTGGAGCGGATCGTCCGCAAGCTCGCGCGCCCGGCTGAAGATCTCGTCATAGATCCGCTCGTCGTTTTCAACGTAGCGTTCGAGCAGCGCCTTCGCCAGCTCGTTCTTGTCGCGAAAATGGTAGAAGAAACCGCTCTTGGTGATACCGGTCTCGGCGATCAACTCATCGATCGAGGTCCCGCCAAATCCCTTCGCCAGCACCGAGACTTCGGCGGCGTCGAGAATCTTGGCGCGCGTTTCCTCACCCTTTCGCATTAGCCGTTTCCCTACCTTCGGTACAGTTTCCACCAATGACATGGCGACCAGCGAGCAATGCCGCGGCAAATCGCAACCAGCAAGCCTATGATTTCACTGAGATATTTACGTATATTAGCAATAGTATACCTTAAGTCGCCTAGTTTAGAAGACGATAAAAAGGCAGAAATTTAACCATCCTTGCGGGAATGGGAGCGCTCCGCCGGGATCCAACGCTAGCAAAAAACGGGTGGAGACCGACATGGCCAAATACCGACGCAGCCTGCCGCTCATGAAAGGTGCAACCTTTCTCAGCGACGGCGGCATGGAAACGACGCTGATCTTTCACGAAGGCGTCGAGCTCCCGCACTTTGCCTCCTTCGTCCTGCTGTCGACGTCCGAAGGACGACGGCGGCTGCTAAACTACTACACGCGCTATCTCGACATCGCACAACACCACGGCACTGGCTTCGTGCTCGACTCTGCGACCTGGCGTGCGAGCGCCGACTGGGGCGCCAAGCTTGGCTATGATGCCAGGGCGCTCGCCGAACTGAACCAGGATGCCGTCTATTTGCTGACGGAACTGCGCGCCGAGTACGAGCGGCCGCGGGCCCCGATCGTGCTCAGCGGTGCGATCGGCCCGCGTGGCGACGGCTACAGGGCTGGTCGCATGAGCCCTGACGAGGCCGAGGATTATCATGCCGCACAGGTCGCTGCCTTCGCCGTCAGCGACGCCGACATGATTTGCGCCTATACGATCACCAATATCGACGAGGCAATCGGCATCGCCCGCTCGGCGCAGAGCCACGGCATGCCCTGCGCCATCTCGTTTACGGTGGAGACAGACGGGCGGCTGCCGAACGGCCGCGCGCTCAAGGATGCGATCGAGACCGTCGATGCGGCGACCGGCCGGTTTCCGCAATACTACATGATCAATTGCGCCCATCCCGACCACTTCGACGCGAGTCTCGATGCCGGTAGCGCCTGGGTCCACAGGATCGGCGGCATCCGCGCCAATGCCTCGACGAAAAGCCACAGCGAGCTCGACGAAAGCGAGACGCTCGATCCCGGCGATCCGACGGCGCTCGGCCAGCAGTATCGGATGCTGACCGATCGTTTGCCGCGACTGCGCGTTCTCGGTGGCTGCTGCGGCACCGACCACCGCCATATCGCGGCGATTTGCGAGGCCTGCCTATCGCCGACGGCGCTTAGCGCCTGAAACGAAGACGGTACTCGCCCTCCCGGCCCTCCCGCGAACGACCTCTCGCGGGAGGGCGCCGCCTCGTCTGTCAACCCTCGCGAAACGGGGACAGCTCGTGTAGACTTGGCGCGAAAGGGCGGTGGCCGGAAGTCCCGGCAGAAACCGCTGACCGCAGAACCATGAACTACGCGCCTCCTTCGCCGACCGCCGAAACCGACGTCTTTCGCTTCGACAACAGTTTTGCGCGGTTGCCGCAGCAGTTCTTCGCCCGTGTCGACCCGACACCGGTTGCCGAACCCTGGCTGATCAAGCTCAACCGGCCGCTTGCCGAAGAACTCGGCCTCGACGTCGACAGTCTCGGGCGCGACGGCGGGCAGATCTTTTCCGGCAACAGCGTGCCTGCCGGTGCCGCGCCGCTCGCCATGGCCTATGCCGGCCACCAGTTCGGCACCTTCGTGCCGCAGCTCGGCGATGGCCGCGCGATCCTTCTTGGCGAGGTCATCGATCGGAACGGGCAGAGGCGTGACATCCAGCTGAAGGGACCGGGACAGACCCCGTTCTCGCGACGCGGCGACGGGCGGGCAGCGCTTGGCCCGGTGCTGCGTGAATACATCGTCAGCGAAGCCATGTTCGCGCTCGGCATCCCGACGACGCGAGCGCTTGCCGCCGTGGTAACCGGCCAACCTGTTTATCGCGAGCAGATCCTGCCGGGTGCCGTCTTTACCCGTGTTGCGGCAAGTCACATCCGCGTCGGCACCTTCCAGTTTTTTGCGGCGCGCGGCGACATGGCTTCGGTCCAGGCCCTGGCCGACTATGCGATCGACCGCCACTACCCGGAGGTACGGGATGACGAGCGCCCCTATCTCGCCTTCTTCAAGGCGGTGGTCGCGCGGCAGGCGGTATTGATTGCCCGCTGGCTGCATGTCGGCTTCATCCATGGCGTCATGAACACCGACAACATGACGATCTCGGGTGAGACCATCGACTTCGGCCCCTGCGCCTTCATGGATGCCTACGATCCGAAGAAGGTGTTCTCCTCGATCGATCAGTTCGGACGCTACGCCTATGCGAGCCAGCCGGCGATCGGCCAATGGAACCTGACGAGGCTTGCCGAGACGCTGGTGCCGCTCTTTGATCCGGTGGCGGCGACCGCGGTCGATCTCGCGAACGATGCGCTCGGCGAATATGGCGCGATCTTCCAGCGGCATTGGCTCGACGGCATGCGCCGCAAGATCGGGCTTGTCGGCGAGGAGGAAGGCGACCTTGATCTCGTCCAGGCGCTGCTGACGGCGATGCATCACGGTGAAGCCGACTTCATCCTCACCTTCCGCCGGCTTTGCGACTGTGCGGCCGATCCAGCGGCGGACGCTGCCCTGATATCCCTGTTCACCGACCCTGCCAGGATTGCCTCATGGCTTGCCGATTGGCGACAGCGCCTGGAGCGAGAGCCCGGCGCAGCAGGCGAGCGCACCGTGGCAATGAGGGCGGTCAACCCGGCCTATATTCCGCGCAACCACCGTATCGAACAGGCGATTGCAGCAGCGACGGAAGATGCCGACTTCTCGCTGTTCGAAGCGCTCGTCGACGTGACGTCCAAGCCCTACGAAGACCAGCCGCGTTTTACCGCCTATGCCGATCCGCCGCAGCCGGAAGAGGAAGTGCGGCAAACCTTCTGCGGCACGTGAGGTAAATCGACGGCAGCATAGTGCGCGCGCCCGGTAGTCGTGGCCTATGGCTTTCGGCCATAGGCCGACAGGAATATCCGCACGCTTTCCCTTGCGTGGGCGCGAAGAGCACCGGCATCGGGAATCGCCCGATCGCCGAGCAGCATGGCATCGTTGACGGGCTCGCCCATCACCAGCCAGTTGAAGAAGGACGCAGCGGCGCGCAGGTCCTGCGCCTCGACATCGCCGGCCTCGCGGTAATGAGCAAGGGCCTTTCTGAGCCTGTCGATCGAACGACGCGGCCCCTTCGCATGCAGTCTTTTGCCCAATTCCGGAAAGCGTTCCGCCTCGCCAATCACCAGGCGCCGCAGTTGCATCAGCCGCGGCGTCATGACGATCGCCAGCTGCTGCTCGGCGAAATCGAGCAGAAAATCCTCGATCGGGCGCCCATCTATGGGATCGGCGACCTGCTCCTCCAGCTCATCACCGGCCACGCCCGTCATGCCGGTGACAATATCGAGGAAGAGCGCCTCCTTGGTTCCGAAGTGGGCATAAACGGTCTGTTTCGACACGACGGCCATCGCCGCCACCTCGTCCATGTTGGTCGCGAGGAACCCGCGCTGCAGAAACAGCTCAGTGGCGGCAGTCAGGATGGACTGGCGCTTTCTCGTCATTCGCGTCTCGACGGGATTCGTCATTCTCAACCACGACCTCTCAGATGAGCACGCGATAGCACAAGTTCCTGACTACAGCGCCGCGCGTCTTATTAGGCGCGCAAAGGTCGCAGTAGCACGACCGCATTGACAAATCAAACTGGACGGTACAGTTTGATTTCTTATGAAGGCGGAGACGGCGGGTGAGCAAGAGCGAAAACCGGACCTTGAATGCGCAATGCAACTGCGGGCGGGTGCAGATGCACGCCGTCGGCAGGCCGATCGTGGCGACCGCCTGCTATTGCGCGAGCTGCCGGAAGGCAGGCGCACTGCTCGAGGCAATACCCGGCGCCGCACCAGTACTCAACAGCGATGGGTCCACGGACTTCGTGCTCTTCCGCAAGGATCGGATAGACTGCGTGCGTGGGGCCGATCAGCTTCGCGAGCACCGGCTGACGCCGACGTCGAAGACCCGCCGTGTCGTCGCCACCTGCTGCAATGCGCCGATGTTTCTCGAGTTTACCAGCGGCCATTGGCTGACGCTCTACCGGCATCGTCTCGACAAGGACGCCCGCCCACCCCTGCAGATGCGGGTAATGACGCGGGACCGCCGGGCAGATGTCAGCGTCAAGAACGACCTGCCGAGCTACGCCGGTCATTCCGGAAAATCCATGCTGAAGCTGATCGGCGCCTGGGCGGCAATGGCTTTCCGGTCCCCGAAGATCGACTATGTCAAGGGAGAGCTTGATGGCCATGGAACGTGAAAAGGTCGAGATCCAGAACATCGTTTCCCCAGGACACGTCACACGTGTCGACAAGGTGAAGTACGATGCAATGAAGGATGCGCTTCTCACCGCCCTATCGCGTGAGCAGTCCGCCCTCACGATCGCGGAAGCCAAGCAGAAGCTGCTGCCATTGCTGCCGGACGATCTTTTTCCAGGCGGCGCGAAGGCCGGTTGGTGGCTGAAGGCCGTCCAGCTCGATCTCGAGGCCAAGGGCGTGCTGCGTCGGGAAAACACCAAACCGCTGCGCCTTCGGCTCGCTTAGTCAGCCGAGACCGCGCGGTGAGCGCGCGACAGTGATCGTCTGCCGCGTGACGACGGCTGCCCCCTCACATCAAAGCAGCAAAGCGTCACTCGATCCCTCGGCGCGCAACTTCATTGCGGGCACCCTAATTTTTTGCGCTGCGAAATTATGGCTATTGAAAGGCAGGACCGGCGCGTTAGGTGCTAGGGGGCGGGCAGTCGCGTGACTTGCCCAAGCCCGATCTGACGGCCGCGGCCTCCTTCGCGACCGCCGACCCCGAAACCGATTTTTTCCCGCGCGGCCGCTCATTCGCGCCGCCTCAATGAAAAAGCCGTGCCACGGCGCCGTTCTTCAATTCGGGAGTTCCCACCATGCTCATTCTGGCGGCCATCGTCTTCGCCCTCATTGGCCTTGCGCTCGGCGGCGGCGGAGCCAAGCTCCTGATGCTTGGCGGCAGTCCCTATTATCTCATCGCCGGCATCGGCTTCCTGCTGACGGCCATCCTTCTCTTCATGCGCAAGGCCGCCGCCATCTGGCTTTATACGCTCGTCATCCTTGGCTCGCTCACCTGGGCCGTCTGGGAAGTCGGTTTCGACTGGTGGCAACTGGGCCCTCGTGGCGGCATCATCGTGCTGCTCGGCCTGTGGCTGATGCTACCGGCGGTCCGGCGTCCGCTCGGATTTGAGAGCCCGACAGGAGAACGGTATGCCGCCAGTGCCTGGCCGCTGGCGCTTGCCGTGCTCGTGTCGATCGGCATTGCCGGCTACTCGATGACCCAGGATCCGCACGACATCCGCGGCGATCTGCCGAGCGACGTGGTCGCCGCCAATCCGCCTCTCGGCGGCAACGTACCATCAGGAGAATGGCATCAATACGGGCGCACGCCATTCGGTCAGCGTTATGCGCCGCTCGATCAGATCACGCCCGAAAATGTCGCCAATCTCAAGGTCGCCTGGCAATATCAGACGGGCGACATCAAACGCCCCGAAGACGTGGGCGAGACCACCTATCAGGTGACGCCGATCAAGGTGAAGGACACGCTCTTTGCCTGCACGCCGCACAACTGGGCGATCGCGCTTGACGCGGCGACCGGCGAAGAGAAGTGGAAATATGACAGCAACTCCGGCATGAACCCTGACCGGCAGCACCAGACCTGCCGCGGCGTCACCTATTGGGCCGACCCGGCGGCAACCGCCGGCAGCGTCTGCGCCGAGCGGGTCTATCTGCCGACATCCGATGCCCGCCTGATCGCGCTCGATGCGGCAACCGGCGCCGTCTGCACCGGCTTTGCCGACAACGGTGTGCTGCACCTCGAAAAGGGCATGAAATACAATCCGGCCGGTTATTACTACTCGACCTCGCCGCCGGTTGCGGTTGCCGGAAAGCTGATCATTGGCGGCGCCGTCAACGACAACTATTCCACCCAGGAGCAATCCGGCGTCATCCGCGCCTTCGACATCAACACCGGCGCGCTCATTTGGAACTGGGACAGCGGCAATCCCGATGTAGCGACGCCGCTTGCCGAGGGCCAGACCTACAGCACCAACTCGCCCAACAGCTGGTCGGTATTCAGCTACGACGAGGGCCTTGGCCTCGTCTATATTCCCATGGGCAACCAGGTGCCGGACCAGCTCGGCATGGGGCGCAGCGAGCACGTGGAGAAATATTCCTCCTCCATCGTCGCGCTCGATATCAACTCCGGTGCTGTGCGTTGGGTGCAACAGACGGTGCACCACGACCTCTGGGACATGGACGTGCCCGCACAACCGGCACTGCTCGACGTCACCAAGGAGGATGGCACGGTCGTGCCGGCACTCGTCGGTCCGACGAAGCAGGGCGACATCTATGTGCTCGATCGACGGAGCGGCGAGCCGATCATCCCGATTGCGGAAGTCGCGGCACCCAAGGGCGCAATCCCGGAAGATTTTACCGCACCGACCCAGCCGGTCTCCGGCCTGACCTTCATGCCCGCCCCGCTGCAAGAGCGGAACATGTGGGGCGTGACGATGTTCGATCAGCTCGCCTGCCGCATATCGTTCCGCTCGTTGAAATACGAGGGTCGCTATACGCCGCCGTCGCTTGAGGGAACGCTCGTCTATCCCGGCAACTTCGGCACGTTCAACTGGGGCTCGGTCGCGGTCGACCCGGAGCGACAGGTGATGTTCGGCATGCCGACCTACCTCGCCTTCACCTCTCGTCTCGTTCCGCGCGATCAGATCCCGCCGAAGGGCCAGGACGAAAAGGGATCCGAGCAAGGCCTCAACCGCAACGACGGCGCGCCCTATGGCGTCTTCATGGGCCCGTTCCTCGGCCCGCTAAAAATCCCCTGCCAGGCGCCGCCATGGGGCTATGTTGCCGGTGCCGACCTCAGGACCGGCAAGATCGCCTACAAACACAAGAACGGCACCGTCGAGGACATGACGCCTTTGCCGCTGCCCTTCAAAGTCGGCGTTCCCGGCATCGGCGGACCGATGATCACCAAGGGCGGCGTCGCCTTCCTTGGGGCGGCAGTCGACGATTATCTGCGCGCCTATGACGTGACGACCGGCGAACAGCTCTGGGAGGCGCGCCTTCCGGCCGGCGGCCAGTCGACGCCGATGAGCTACACGGTCGGCGACAAGCAATATGTGGTGATCGTCGCCGGCGGCCACGGCTCGGTCGGCACAAAGCCCGGAGACTACGTCATCGCCTATACCCTACCCTAAAACGCGAAAAGGCATCCCTAATTCTCGCTAATGGGTTGCATCGGCAAGCCCCGCGCAAGCCACCAGAAGCAGCCTCCCCCGGACAGCAGATTCCGGGGGCTTCCCATGAAGATCGATAGCAGCATCTCCAACTATTATTTCTCGCAGCGCCGTGCCCAATCGGGAACGGTCATGCCGCTCGAAGAAACTGGCGGCGGTGACACGCGCCCGCGGCTCTCGCCGACCATTGCGCCGGCATCCACGTCGGCCTCGCTATCGAACGCCTTCTGGATCAGCGCATCCCGGGAAGAAGAGGCCAAGCCTTCGATCGGAAGCGGCGAACAGACCGCCTCCGGCGATTCAGTCAGCGACGAATTCCTGAAACGCGCCAAGATGAGCCTGGCGGAACAGATCCGTGCACAGATCCTGGAAGCGCATGGCATCACCGAAGACGAGCTGAAGGCGATGGATCCGGAGCAGCGCGAAGCGATCGAGGAGGAAATCCGCAAGGCGGTCGAACGCGCGATGGGCATCGACCAGCAGCGCGACGATACCGCATCCGATATCGCCGACGGAAGCGCCGCATGAATCGCCTGCAAGCTTCAACGCGACGACATTTCTGGGGCTTCATGCCCGGAATGCTGTAGATCGCCTTGACTATAACAATGCTGGACGTCGCAGCGGCCAGGTTATCAGATTGAAGACAGCTGAAGACGCCATGACCAGTGCTCACCTGACGATCGGCGGTTAGACCATCTCCGCCGCCATCCGGCCGACATCGGCAAAGACGGTGTTCAGCTCAGCCAGCGGCGCCGTCGCCTCAGCGATGTAGACCGCGATCAGGAGCGGTCCCCTACCCTCGGGCCAAACGATGGCGATGTCAGACGCGGCGCCGTTGCCGTTGGTTCCCGTCTTGTCGCCGACCTTCCAGGCCTTCGGCAGGCCGGCGCGGATGCGCAGGTCGCCAGTGGTATTGGCGACCATCCACTCGATCAACAGCTTGCGCGACGCTTCCGCCAGCACGGGGCCGAAAGCAAGATTGCCGAGCGTCTCCAGCATTGCGGCAGGCGTGGTCGTGTCGCGTGGGTCACCCACTTTCGCCTCGTTGAGTGCGGGCTCGTTCCGGTCGAGGCGCGTGGTCTCATCGCCGATCGTGCGCAACCAGGCGGTCAGCGCCGGCGGACCGCCGAAATTTTCCAGCAAAAGGTTTGCCGCCGCGTTGTCGCTTGTCGTCAACGTCGCGGCACAGAGTTCGGCGATCGTCATGCCCTCGCCGCCGACATGCTTCTCGGTTACCGGCGAATGGGCGACGATATCCTTCTGCGCAACGACGATACGGCGATCAAGCTTTTCGGCGCCCTGATCCGCACGGGCGAGCGCGAATCCCGCCGCCAGCGTCTTGAAGCTCGAGCACATGGCGAAACGCTCGCTCTCGCGGCGGCCGAACGACACGTTGGTTTCCATATCGAGAACGGAAACGCCAAGCCGTCCGCCCGTGCGCTTTTCGAGTTCGGCAAGGCGTGTATCGACATCGCCGCCGGTGGCGGCTTTTGCGGCCGGGCCGAGGGCGATTGCCGGATAGATCAGCGCGGAGCCGACGAGCAATTGGCGGCGATTGATGAGCAGCGGCACGTGTTCCTCCGTCGTGCGCCACGCATATATGCCGACGCTCTAACTAACTGTTGCAAAACATGCATTCGGATCGACGCTGGGCCGAATCGAGTGCCGTGCAGATCGCTAGGCGGTGATTGTGGCGTCCTTGTGCCACCTTTTTTCGAATGAGAGGATGACGGCCCGAATGTCTCGATTCGACGGTTGCGGCTCAACAGAGCGGACTGGTATGAAGTCGCAACAAAACAGGGATACTGATCCGTGCGCCTGATCCGTTAGCGACGCTCACCGGCAAGAAAGAACCACCGACGCCAAGGCCGCCTCGCGGCACCGTTTGGCGTGGGCATTTTTTTAAGGCCGATGAGAGCGCCAACCATTGAGCCATCGTTCTCCGGCCGTTTGCAGGATCATATCCATGACAACGACCAGTTCATCCCTGCCTGAAACCGGTAGCCTGCGCGCCGGTCCGTTCGAGCTCGGCTATCGCATCGAGGGCAGCGGCATGCCGCTGCTCGTCATTGGCAGCGCCGCCTACTATCCCAGTACCTTCTCGAAGCAACTGCGCCAGCGGACAAAGCTCCATTTCATCGATCACCGCGGCTTCGCGCCGGCGCATGCGTCCTACACGCGCGATGATATCGGCTTCGACGTGGTCCTCGACGATATCGAGTGGATGCGCCGGCATCTCGGTCTCGATCGCTTCGCCGTCCTCGGGCACTCCGGCCACGGCTACATGGCGCTCGAATACGCCAAACGCCATCCCCAGAATATCAGCCACGTGATCATGGTCGGCACCGGACCGAGCCATTCCGCCGCGCATACGGCGCTTGCCGATCGCCGGTGGGAGGAGCTGGTCGCGCCGGAGCGCAAGGCGATCTTCGAGCGCGAGATGGCCGAACTTGGCACCGATATCGCCGCCCGACCGGAGGAGCGGTTCAAGTCGCTGCTCATCCGTCTTGGCGCCAAGAGCTGGCATCTACCCGCCTTCGACGCGGCACCGCTATGGCGTGATGTCACCGTCAACAATCCCGTCTTCGACCATCTCTGGGGCGAAGTGTTTCGCGACATCGATATTCGGGACGGGCTCGACCGGCTTGCGATGCCGGTGCTCTTGGCACTCGGGCAATGCGATTATCTCGTTGCGCCGGCCGAGACCTGGGACGCCTATCGCCGGGACTTTCCGGATCTGACGGTCCGCATGTTCGAAAAAAGCGGCCACACACCGCAGCTTGAGGAAAGCGATCTCTTCGACGAGACGCTGCTTGCCCTTCTCGCACGCTAACCGGCATCGCCAAGGGAAAGGCCCGATCGGGCCTTTCCTCCCAGCCCCACATTGACCGTCGCCGGAAAGCGATTATCTAATGCTCCAGAAGCTATAGGTTTGGAGCATGGACATGTATTCGATCGGCGATCTCTCCCGCCGCACGGGCGTAAAAATTCCGACAATCCGCTACTACGAGCAGATGGGGTTGATTGCGGCCCCGGAACGCTCCGAAGGCAACCAGCGGCGCTACGAGAAACGCGAACTCGAACGTCTCGCCTTCGTCCGCCATGCACGCGATCTGGGGCTTTCGATCGAATCGATCCGCGATCTGCTGGCCTTGAGCCAGCATCCGGAGCGCCCCTGCGGCGAAGCAGACCGTATCGCCAGGGAACACCTGATCACCGTGCGGGAGAAAATCGCCCAGTTGCAGAAACTGGAACGCGAGCTCGAGCGCATCGTCGCCTGCAACGGCGACCACACGATCGGCGATTGCTACGTCATCCGTGCGCTTGCAGACCATTCCATGTGCGACAGCGACCATTGAGCGCCGGCGCGAGGCTGCAGACTTGGGCCGACTTCGAACGGAGTCGCGACCCGTCTCCAACTCAGTGCAAAAATCCCCGTTGACAAAAGCGCGGAAACGGACAATCTACGCACATGATCAAGAACGCACCCATCTGCCGCGCGTATTTTTGGCTGTTCCCATAGGAGCGGCCTGCTGATCAATTTCAACAAGGCCGCCATCAGGCGGCTTTTGTTTTTCACGGCACCTGATGGCTAGAGAACCATGAGGAGCCGACAATGCTACAGACCGCCATCCCCTCTCTCCATCCTCTGCCATCGACGCGGCCGCCGATGGTGACGATCCGTTGCGCCAAACAGCGCGACCTTCCCGAACTGCGCGAAATGATCGCGGAACTCGCCGCCCATCACGGCGACGCAGCCCCGATCACGCCGGAGCAGCTCGAGCGCGACCTCTTCGGTCGCACGCCCTGGATCACCGCGCTTGTCGCGGAGGCCGGCAACCGACTGATCGGCTACGCCATCCTCGTGCCGATCTACCGGGCTGCGGAAGGCGCGCGCGGCATGGAGCTGCATCATCTCTTCGTGCGCTCCGACAATCGCGGCACCGGCATCGGCCGCCACCTCGTCGCCAAGGCGCGCGAACAGGCGAAGATGGCCGGCTGCGATTACCTGTCGGTCAGCGCCGCCACGGGTAATTTCAAGGCCCATCACTTCTACGAATCCGAGCGCTTCGTACCTCGCCCGGTAACGGGCATGCGCTATATGCAGAAACTTGGCTGAGGATGAGGCGATGCGGCTTGCAATCGTGCTTCATGAAGGGTTTGCGGATTGGGAATGCGCGTTGTTGATGGCGACGGCGCGCGCTCACCTCGGCGTCGATATCGACGTCGCCACCCTGGACGGCGCGGCAGTCACGTCGATGGGCGGGCTCGACGTCTCCGCGCATCTGTCGATCGACGCGCTCGACCCCGCGGGCTTCGATGGCCTGGTGATCTGCGGCGGCGCGATCTGGGGAACCGCCGACGCCCCCGACCTCTCCACCACGATCCGCTCCTTCCATCGGCAGGAACGGCTGGTCGCCGCCATCTGCGGCGGCGTCGATGCGCTGGCGTCGAGCGGAATTCTCGACGCCACGGATCACACCGGAAACAGCGCGGACAGCCTTGCGTCACTCCGCGGCTATCACGGACACGGCTCCTATCGCGATCAGCCGCAGGCTCTCAGCCACAACCGTGTGGTCACGGCTGCCGGCACGGCGCCGGTCACCTTTGCGGTCGAGATCTTTCGCGCGCTCGGTCTCGGCTCGCCCGAACTCGACGGCTATGCAGCGCTTTATGGCCGGGAACATGCGGCAGCAACGACAGCCGCATGAGCAAGTTAAAGCGCATCACGATCTCTACAGCGCCGCGCGTCTTATTAGACGCGCAAAGGTCGCTGTAGCACTTTGAATGGCTGCATGTTTTAATCCTTAAATCGAATAGGATTTAAGGAAACATGCAGTAGGATTCGCTTGCCGCGCTTCAAAATCTTTGTCTTTTGCGCCTGTCGGCATCGCAAAACCGCTGAACACTTTTGCGCGACATGCTTCGGCGATCACAACCAGGTCGATATCTGCTCAAGCGGCTTCTTCACCTTGCCGGCCACCGGCACGGTCGCGTCGGGCGCGGGGTAACCGACCACCAGGATCAGAAACGGCTTTTCGCTGTCCGGCCGTCCGCAGATTTCGTTGAGAAAATTCATCGGCGCCGGCGTATGGGTCAGTGTCGCGAGCCCGGCATGGTGCAGCGCCGCGATCAGAATGCCGGTGGCAATGCCGACGCTTTCGTTGATGTAGTAGTTCTTCTTCGTGTCGCCCGGATTGGGGCCACCACGCTTCTGCGAGAAGATGGCAATCAGGTAGGGCGCCGTCTCCAGAAACGGCTTGTCCTCATCGGTGCCAAGCGGCGCCAGCGCGTCGAGCCACTCCTGCGGGGCCTTCTGCTGATAGAAGACGCGCTCCTCCTCTTCGGCGGCTTCACGCACCTTCGCCTTGATGCCAGGGCTTTCGATGACCGCGAAATGCCAGGGCTGGTGGTTCGCGCCGCTCGGGGCGGTGCCGGCTGCCAGCAGACAGGTCTCGATCACCGCGCTCGGCACCGGCCTTTCGCTGAAGGAGCGCGTGGTGCGGCGGCGGTTGATGTCCTCGTAGAATTCAGCCGCACGCGCTGCCATCTCCTCGGGGCTGCGCTCGATCCATTGGTCGTAGGGCACGGTTTCATGAGCACGCATGGCAAGTCTTCTCCTACAGCGGCGCGCGTCTTATCAGACGCGCCAAGGTCGCTTCAGCACTTTGAATGGCTGCATGTTTTATCCTTAAATCGAATAGGATTTAAGGAAACATGCAGTAGTTCCAGGAGACGTTAGAGCGTGCCGACCACCCGGAATCAAGCGGCCCGGACTACGCTTCAGAGTGCGGGAACGGCCTTGAGATAGGCGGCAATCGCCTCGCGGTCGGCAGCGGTCAACTTCGCCATATTCTTCTGGACTTCGACCATGGAGCCACCAACGGAATCGAATTCCGGCGTGAAACCGGTTTCGAGATAGGAGGCGATGTCGGAGGCGCTCCAGCCGCCGATGCTCTTCGAGCCCGGCGTGATGTCGGGGATGCGTCCCTTACCTTCCGGGTTCGGCGCGCCAGCCAGCCACTGGGCCGGCTCGAAGCCACCAAGCGCGTTTCGTGGCGTATGGCACTCGCCACAATGACCCGGCCCTTCGACCAGATATTGGCCGCGCGTCAGCTTCGGATCGGCGGCATCGATGGTCACGCGTGGGGTGTCGGTGAGGAACAGCAGCTTCCAGCCGCCGAGCGCCAACCGCATATTATAGGGGAACGGCAGCTCGTGGTCCGGCGCAACGTCGCTCGCCTTCGGCAGCGTCTTGATGTAGCCCCAGAGGTCGTTGACATCCTTCGGCGTCATCCTGATGTAGGAGGCGTAGGGGAAGGACGGATAGAGATGTTCGCCGTTTCGACCGACGCCCCGCGTCATGGCGTTGCCGAATTCCGCAAGCGTCCATCCGCCGATACCGGCCGCTTCGTCAGGCGAGATATTCGGCGCGTGGAAGGTGCCAAATGGGCTTTTTAGCGGCGGCCCGCCGGCAAGAACCAGCCGGGCGTCACCCTCGCTGCCGCGCTTTGCATGGCAGCTGACGCAGCCGCCGGCCCAGAAAATCTGCTCGCCATTGGTCAGATCTGGCTCTCCGAGACCCTCCCAATGAGCCGCCGCCCAGGGCGCGGGCTTGGTCAGCCACCAAAAGGCCGCACCGCCGACAAGGCCCAGAATCACGAGACCCGAGACCAGCTTTCTAATCCGTCGGCCCATCAGGCTTCCTTTCAACTGCATCCCCAACCCGCTACAGCGCCGCGCGTCTTATCAGACGCGCCAAGGCCGCTGTAGCACTTTGAATTGCTGCATGTTTTTATCCTTGAATCGGATACGTTTTAAGGAAACATGCAGTAGGTTCGCTCACACTCAAAACTGCGTGACAAGCCACAACCTTACTGCGGCAACAGCGCGATGATGCGCCGAAACAGTCGGCGCATCGTCTGAGAATTTCGGGGAGAACGACCTACCGTCAGTCCTTCTTCAGGCGATAGGTCTCATGACAGCTGCCGCAATCCTTGCCGAGCATGCCGAGTGCCGCACCGACGCCAGCCTGATCGGCCGGAAGCTGGGCGAGCACGGCGTCGGTGTCAGAACCAAGCTTGGCCGCCTTGGCTTTGAAATCGTCCATGTTCTCCCAGATCTTCGGGCTTGCTTCCGTCTCCAAACCGGTTTCGGAACCGGCCGGGAAATGGTCCGGGAAGACCTTGACCGTCTCGGAGATGGTCGTCAGCGACGCCTTGACGATCTCAGCGTCATAAGGCTTTTCGCCCTTGGCGATACCACCGAGCGCACCAGCAGCCTGACCAACCTTCTTCATCAGGGCCTGACGAACCGCCTGCGGTTCGTCAGCCGCGGTCACGGCGGTAACGCCAAGCCCAGCGAGGGCGGCCGCAAGCATTAGAGCGCGTATCTTCATCGTGATCTCCCGGTCATTCGAATCCGCATCTGCGGCCTTCGTGTTGAATGCGCCGGCATGATGTCATTTTAGCCTTTCGACGGAAGTAACATTTTTTTGATGTCCTTGTCACAACAGCATAATTTGACGCGGCCGCGCGATTCTTGATCGTCTCGACCGCGTCGTTCCAATAACATGACTACGGCAGTCATGTTTGTACGTGACGGCTCTACCGTCCGCCGGCCCAGCCCTGCCAGACGGTGAAAGCTGCGACCAGCACCAGAACAACGCCGGCGATACGGCCGATCAGAACCGTCGCACCGGGGCTGCCGACGAGAAAGTCGCGGCCGCGACCGGCGGCGAGCGCCAAGCCGCCATAGACGGCAAGCTGGGTGGTGGCGATCATCAACGCCATGACCGCCGCCTGCGACCATACCGGCCCGAATTGGGGTTTGAGAAACTGCGGATAGACCGCCAGCATGAAGAGATAGGCCTTCGGGTTCATCAGGCTGGTGAGTGCGCCCTGACGAAAGCTCGCCCAGCGCGACAGCCGCGCGGCGCCGTCGATACCGCCGATGGTGATGGAACTGCGGATGAGGGAATAGCCGATCCAGGCGATATAGGCGGCACCGCCGATGAGCAGCACGTTGAACAGTTGCGGCACCAGATGAAGGATGACGCTGACCCCGAGCGCCGCGTAGAGGGTGTGAAGGACACCGCCCGCCATGATACCGGCCGTCGCCGACAGGCCGGAGGCTCGCCCCCCGGTCAGCGAATTCGCCAGCACGAAGATCATATCCATGCCCGGCACGATGATGATGCCGAAGAGAAGGGTGAAGAAAAGCCAGAGATTTTCCGTATAGCTCATGTCAGTTGTCCGAGGTCCGTTCGATCGTTGCCTGAGCGGATTGCTTATTTTTCAATCCGTTGCCCAATGTTATAAGCGTCGCCAACTGACAGGGTCTTGTCAGGAGCGTTTTGGAACAGCGGAGTTTTTTCGATGCGCAAGGCCTCGCGCCTGTTCGAGATTATCCAGATCCTGCGGCTGGCCCGAAAGCCGGTGACCGCCGCTGAAATGGCCGAGACGCTGGAGGTGACGCCGCGCTCGATCTATCGCGATATCGCCGCCCTACAGGCCATGCGCGTGCCGATCGAAGGTGGTCGCGGCATCGGTTATATCCTGCGCCCCGGCTTCGACCTGCCGCCGCTGATGTTCTCGATCGAGGAAACCGAGGCGATCGTACTGGCGCTGGCGCTGCTGGCGCGCACCGGAGACGAGGAGCTGAGGGCGGCAGCCGGCCGCGTCAATCAGAAGATCACAGGTGCTGTGCCAGAACCGCTGCGGCTTGCGCTTCGCTCACAGGCGCTGCATGCCTGGGGAACGGTGGCACCCTCACCTACCGGCGTCGATCTGGCACTGGTGCGTCGCGCGATCCGCGACGAACGCAAGCTCGGCATCGACTATCGCGACGAACTCGGCCGCGCCACCGAGCGGACGATCCGGCCGGTCGCGTTGATCTACTATTCCGAAACCGCCAATATCGTCGCCTGGTGCGAGCTGCGTCAGGCGATCCGCAACTTCCGCGCCGATCGGGTCGAACATTGCGAAGCGACCGACGACTTCTTTCCAGGCGAAGGCGAAGGCCTGCGGGACCTCTGGATCAGCGGCTGGCGGCCACAACCAGGCGGGGCATGATCGTCTCCAACTGCAGGGTTCGATCCGTTTCGCGGCCGTAGCCGCGGATTGCCATTCTGTCCGCATGGATCTCGACGATCGCATAGGCTGTCGTATCCGGCGTCTCGACCATGCCCTTGATATTGACGAAATGAGTGCCGTCGGCGAGGCCGTAATTGCCGTCGTGGTTGTGACCGCAGAAATAGGCGCCGACGTTTTTGAAACGACCGAAGAGATCGACGATGCGCTGGCTGTCCCACATGTTGTGGGCGTTCGGCGGATAGACCGGGTAGTGGCCCATGACGACCACCTGCTCGCCGGCAGCCTCCGCCTTGCGCAGCGTCTCCTCCAGCCAGGCGAACTGCACGTCGCCGAGCGCGGCATTCCAGGGATGGGCGTTATCGGCCCCTTGCGATTTCAGCGTCTCGATCCACGTCTCGGCTGCGGTTCGCCGCGGGTCGCCGGGTGGCGGGGCGAAAAGGCTGACCTCGTTGCCGTCGATCAACACGAACCGCCAGTCGGCCATCGCAAATGTCTGATAGGGCGAGGGCATGCCGACCCGGCCGAAAACCTGCCCGAGCTTCTCCGGATCGACGCCGAAATCATGATTGCCGAGCAGAAAATGCTTGGGATGACGAAGCTTGTCGTAGAGCGGCAGGATCGCATCGAAGCTCTGCCAGCCTCGATCGATGATATCACCGAGCGTCACCACGAAGGCGAGGTCTTCGGCGTTGAAGGTCTCGATCGCTTCGGCGAGCTTCGTCAGGCTGTTGGCATAATAGCGGCCGAGGACGAGGTTCGGTTCCACAGCGGCATATTGCGGGTCGGCGATGACGCCGAAGCGGAGGAGAGGTGATGTGTCTGCGTGCATGGTGCTTCTCCCTACAGCGCTGCGCGTCCTATTAGATGCGCAAAGGTTGCTGTAGCACTTTGAATTGCTGCATGTTTTTATCCTTAAATCGAAGACGATTTAAGGAAACATGCAGTAGCGCCGGGCGATGACACGTTGGTGACGGCCGAGCATCCCGCCTCCACCGGTCACCCCCAAACGAAAAGACCCGGCGCAAGCGCCGGGTCCTGAAGTCGAGGCTTGGGAAGGCTTACTTGGAAGCCGCTTCGTACATTTCGAGTACGTAATCCCAGTTGATCAGGCTGTCGACGAACGCTTCGAGGTACTTCGGGCGCGCGTTGCGATAGTCGATGTAATAGGAATGTTCCCAGACGTCGACGCCGAGGATCGGCGAAGCGCCGTGAACGAGCGGGTTCTCGCCGTTCGGGGTCTTGGAGATTTCGAGCTTGCCGTTCTTGACCGAAAGCCATGCCCAGCCCGAACCAAACTGGCCGGTGCCAGCCGCGATGAAATCGGCACGGAACTTGTCGTAGCCGCCGAGATCCGACTTGATGGCTGCGTCGAGCTTGCCCGGCAGGCTGGTGCCGCCGCCGCCCTTCTTCATCCACTTCCAGAAGTGGATGTGGTTGTAGTGCTGGCCGGCATTGTTGAACAGCGGCTGGTTGGTGCCATAGGACTTCTTGACGACTTCCTCGAGCGAGAGGTCGGAGAGACCGGCTTCCTCGGCAAGCTTGTTGCCGTTGGTCACGTAAGCGAGGTGGTGCTTGTCGTGGTGGTACTCGAGCGTCTCGCGCGACATGTAGGGCGCCAGCGCATCGTAGTCATAGGGAAGGTTCGGCAATTCGAAAGCCATGTGGGCATCTCCTCTTGGCATGGGATTTCGTCAAAGAAATCTGTGAGCGGGAACATAGGCACCGGCCTTGACGGAGGCAACCGATGCGATGCCAATTTTTCCTCAACCCACGGAATATACTTTCAACATCATTTTGAAAGCGCCCGCGGCCCGAGCACATTCGCGCCACGTTTCGCGGGCAGCGTGCACCCATTGCAACCAGTTGAGAATAAGGACTGAACATGCTGCATCGCCCGATCCTGACCCTTGCCCTTGTGGCAGCAACCGGATTTGCCGCGACCGGCGCCCATGCGTCCTCAGGCGATGCCTGGGAAGAATTCCGGGCCGACGTTTCGGAGAAGTGCATTGCGGCCGCCCCTTCGCTCGACAAGCCGGTCGTCGTCGTCGATCCGTTCGGCTCGGAAAGCTTCGGGCTGGCGCTGGTCTCGGGCAAGCCCAAGGGCGCCGAAAATGCCGTCACCCAGATCTGCGTCTACGACAAGCAGAAGAAGACGGTGGAAATCGGCGGTGAACTGGCAGCCGACACCGTCACGGTCGTGGCACCGGCCGCAGACAAGTAGGCTGTCGCCGGCGATCTGTGATCGCAGGCCCGCGCGAGCTTGCGCGCACAAGCGCTCATGCATGCGGTTTCCGGCTCTCATCGTCGAGCAACCGGCCGGAAACCGCACCGCCCAACGTCAGGGTTGCGAATCACAGCCGCCACAATTACCGGCAATTCTCCAACCGGAGATTGCCATGAAACCGATCCATATTGCTTCGTTCGCGTTTACCCTTTTGACCCTAGCCTCCTGCGCCCCAAGCCAGCGCGAGTATGAGACGGTGCAGACGGCGGTTCAAGGCAGCCCCGCGCTTCAGAGAGCGATTGTGAAGGATTGCATCAGCAAGAGATGGTCGAAATCCGACCTCGAAACTGGCGCGTTGATCATGAGCGTTCCGATCAACAAGGTCCAGGCGTTGACCTGCAAGCGGTTGACGAGCGCTCTGGCATCGGGCCGGCTGAAGTATGCGGACGTCCGCCCCGGCCAACCTACGGTCAACCTCATAAAGATCGTGCAGGGGCGCTAAGCAGCCTTTCACGGACCAACGGTGGAGACGATCCGGGGCAAGGCCTTGCCGGCTCTTCCGGCCGACCTTGCCACGTTGGCGGCGGAAACTGTCGAAGCCTTCGAGCGCCTGGGCCCCGACCCGCACGGCTCCACCTACGGCTTCTTCGATGGCCATGGCTGGA
Source organism: Ensifer sp. ENS11 (assembly GCF_014851895.1). Classification (NCBI taxonomy): domain Bacteria; kingdom Pseudomonadati; phylum Pseudomonadota; class Alphaproteobacteria; order Hyphomicrobiales; family Rhizobiaceae; genus Ensifer; species Ensifer sp. ENS11. The sequence continues at coordinate 459,117 of NZ_JACVAN010000002.1, forward strand.
ACATGGCCTTCGACCATGGGGAGCACCGGCTGTCGGAACTGGCCGAACTCGTTGACGATCCCGAGCATGCGCCGACGATGCTGCGCAGCGTCGAGACCTGGGCCGCGACCGTGGCGCGGGCAACCTGACCCGCGCCATAGTCGATCTCGTTAGGCGTCCTGGCTCGAATGGGCCCAATCCATGTAGAGATCGCGTGCCTTGGCGGCGACCGGTCCGGCCTGCAGGTCACGGTCGTCAAGGCGGGTGACCGGCAGGACCTTGGAATAGTTGCCGGAGGTGAAGATCTCATCGGCAGCCTCGAAATCGGCCATCGACAACGTCGCCTCGACAACCTCGAAACCGGCTTCGCGCAACAGCGTCATGACGCGGAAGCGGGTGATGCCGGCAAGGAAGGTGCGGTTGGCGGCCGGCGTGAACACGACGCCATCCTTGACCAGGAAGACGTTGGACGAGCCGGTTTCGGCGATGTTGCCGAGCATATCGCGCACCAGCGCATTGTCGAAGCCGCGCGACCGCGCCTCGGTCAGGATGCGGGCATTGTTGGGATAGAGGCAGCCGGCCTTGGCATCGGTCGGCATGGATTCGAGCGTCGGCCGGCGGAACGGCGACAGGGTCAGAGACGAGCCGCCATGGCCGTTACCCATCGGCGCCTCGAACAGGCAAAGCGCAAAGCGGGTCGATTCCGGATCGATGGCGACCATCCCGGCCGCACCATGCTCGGCCCAATACATCGGCTTGACGTAGAGCGCGGTCTGGCCGTCGAATTTCTTGGCGCCTTCCCAGGTCAAGGCCTCGATCTCTTCCGGCTTCACGGTCGGCTTCAGTCCGAGCGCCGTTGCCGAGCGGTTGACGCGCTGGCAATGCAGGTCGAGGTCCGGCGCGATGCCGTCGAAGAAGCGGGCGCCGTCGAACACGGTCGAGCCCAGCCACATGGCATGGGAGGTCGGGCCGATCAGCGGCGGATTGCCGGACAGCCATTCGCCGTCGACATAGGTCCAGGTCACTGAGCGGGGGGATGTATCGACGGCCATCTGCGTCTCCTTCACGTTTTGTCTTCCGTATCTTCCGCCATAGCTCGAAAAAGCAGCATGGGGGTGAATGGGTACATCAAAAAATGTCATGGCGTCCATTCTGGCACCGGAACGGCCTCTCGCGTAGTCTCTCTCGCAGGGCAAAGGGGCAGACGTGCACATCATCAGGCATCTTGATCAGGACGACGTGGAAATCTTCCGCCGCATACGGCTGGAGGCGCTGCAGCGCGAGCCGCAAGCCTTCGCTTCCACCGCGGCGGATTGGGCGCGGCTGTCGACGGCGGAATGGCAGGCAAGGCTCGCCGCAAACACCGTCTTCGTCGCGCTCGACGGGGGTGAGCCTGTCGGCATGATGGGACTCATGCGCCAGCGCTCCAGCCGGATGGCGCACCGTGCCACCATCATCATGGTCTATGTGCGCCGCGAGGCGCGCGGTTCCGGCGTGGCGCGCGAGCTTCTTGCACACCTGACCGACCATGCCCGCTCGACCGGCATCCGGATGTTGGAGCTCGTCGCCCGCGCCGACAACGAGACGGCCATCCGCTTCTACAGGCGCGAAGAGTTCCACGAAATCGGGCGCGTTCCAGGTGGCCTGCTCGACGGCGAGGAAGAGGTCGACGAAATTCTGATGGCGCGGCACATAGACGGTCGCGCCGCACCGGCCAGACATCGCAAGGAGTGCCCCGATGAAAGCCATGTACTACGACGCCTTTGAGAAGACGCCCGAGATTCGCACGTTTGCCGATCCGACGCCGACCGAAAACGGCGTGGTCGTCAAGGTCGAGGCGACGGGTCTGTGCCGCTCCGACTGGCATGGCTGGATGGGGCACGACGCCGACATTCGCCTGCCGCACGTGCCGGGCCACGAGCTCGCCGGCATCGTGACCGCCACCGGCCGCGGCGTGATGCGCTACAAGGTCGGCGACCGGGTGACGGTACCCTTCGTTTCCGGTTGCGGCCGCTGCGGCGAATGCCGTTCGGGCAACCAGCAGGTCTGCGAGGCGCAGTTCCAGCCGGGGTTCACCCATTGGGGCTCATTTGCCGAATATGTCGCACTCGATTTCGCCGACCAGAACCTGGTGCATCTGCCTGAGAACATGGACTTCAAGACTGCCGCCAGCCTCGGCTGCCGCTTTGCCACCTCGTTTCGCGCCGTCGCCGACCAGGCACGGGTCAAGGGCGGCGAATGGGTGGCGGTTCACGGCTGCGGCGGTGTCGGCCTTTCGGCGATCATGATTGCTGCTGCACTTGGCGCACATCCGATCGCGATCGACATTTCCGAAGAAAAACTCGCCTTCGCCAAGAAGCTCGGCGCCGTTGCCACGGTCAACGGCCGCGACACGGACGACGTCGCAGGTGCCGTGAAGGAGATCACCAGCGGCGGCGCCCATGTCTCGATCGACGCGCTCGGCCATCCCGTCACCTGCTTCAACTCGATCAAGAACCTGCGCCGGCGCGGCCGCCACGTGCAGGTGGGCCTGATGCTCGGCGACCATGCCACGCCGGAAATCCCAATGGCGCAGGTGATCGGCCACGAGCTCGAGATCTATGGCAGCCATGGCATGCAGGCTTGGCGATACGACGCCATGCTGTCGATGATCGCTGGCGGCAAGCTCAATCCGCAACAGTTGATCGGCCGCGAGATCTCGCTCGAGGAAGCGATCCCTGCCCTCGTTTCGATGGACCGCGCCACCGATCTCGGCATCAGCGTGATCACACGGTTCTGAAGGGGACATTCCAAAGCCTGTTTGCTTTTGGCTGCGGATGCGATTTTGCCCTTAAGTCAGAACCGGTTTCAGGGCAAAATCACCACAGGAAGAATCACGACGAGGTCCTGTCATGGCGCTAGCGGCAGCTGCCACCGGGGAAGAACTCTACAGCCCCGTTCTTAATGCCAATCCGGCCCATCCGAACGGATGGCCCATCCAGATGGTCATCAGTTCACAAACGGAGGCGCGGCACAATCGGGCGCTCTGGGCACCGACGCACCTGATCTCGATGCGGGCGCCGGCGAGCCGGCTGCTGTCGATGATCGAGCTGCCGCCCGAAAAGCACCTGGAACTCTATTTCGGCGACGCCACCGACCCCGATGCTCCTGACGCCGCCCGTCCGGACGCGATCGAGGCGGCCTTCAATTTTATCGACGGCTTGCCTGAGGATGCGCATCTGCTGGTGCACTGTCTGCGCGGCATCGGCCGCGCGACGGCACTGAGCCTCGGCATTCTTGCGCGGTACATGTCGCCCGAGGAAGCGGCCGCGGCGTTGCATGCCCTGCGGCCGGAAGCCAAGCCGAACCGGCATGTGGTCGGGCTTTGCGATGCGGCGCTCGGGCTCAAGGGAAAGCTTGCCAAACAGGCCCTCCGCTTCCCCGCAAAGGTCTGGAAACCAGGCAAAGGCTGACGCCTGGTGGCGCAATGCCGTTGTGCAACGCACAAATCTTTGACATGATCGCGCAAAAGAACGGTATTCGCGGCGTGCCAACACCGGCACAATGCGGTAAGCCTTTGTTTTCGGCCACGCTTTTACGGGGTATGACATTTTGTCCCGCTGTGTGGCCGGGGATGACAGACGGGAGGAAAGAATGTCCCACGCGGCCTATGTGTTCGATGCCTATGGCACGCTTTTCGACGTGCATGCGGCGGTTCGGCGCCATGCCGCCGAGATCGGTCCGGACGGACAGGCGTTCTCCGAACTCTGGCGCGCCAAGCAGCTCGAATATTCCTGGGTGCGCTCCTTGATGGGCGCCTATCAGGACTTCTGGCAACTGACCGAGCAATCGCTCGACTACGCATTTTCCCGCTTCCCTTCCGCCGACCGCAAGCTGAGGAAACCGCTGCTTGATGCCTATTGGACGCTCGATTGCTACCCGGAGGTTCCCGCCGTTCTGAAAGGGCTGAAGGAGCGCGGAGCGCGGCTCGCGATCCTTTCCAACGGTTCACCTGATATGCTGGCTGCAGCGGTGCACAATGCAGCGCTCGAGATCGTCATCGACGACGTCTTCTCCGTCGACACGGTGAAGACCTACAAGGCGGCACCAGCGGTCTATGATCTCGTCACCACGCGCTATCGGCTTTACCCGCATGCGGTTTCCTTCCAGTCGTCAAACCGCTGGGACATTGCAGGGGCGACGAAGTTCGGCTTCCGCACGGTCTGGATCAACCGGGCCGACATGCCTGACGAATATCGTGACCAGGGGCCGGCGTTGATCCTGCCTTCGCTCGAAAGTCTGCAATTCGGTATCTGAGGTTTTGTCTCAATGGCTTGGTCGGCGTCGCAATACCTGAAATTCGAAGACGAACGCACGCGGCCGGCACGCGATCTGCTGGCGCAGGTTCCGGACCTGCCCTCCGGTCCTGCCTTCGATCTTGGCTGCGGCCCGGGAAATTCGACCGAACTGATCCACCAGCGATTTGCGGACGCCTCCCTTTCCGGCCTCGACAGCGACGAAAACATGCTGCTGGCCGCCGCCAAGCGGTTGCCGGGCCTGACCTTCGAGAAGGCTGACCTGGCGACCTGGGTGCCGCCGAAGGGCGCGTCGCTATTCTTCGCCAATGCCGTCTTCCAGTGGCTGCCCGATCACCTCGACGTGCTGGAACGGCTGACCGCTTCGCTTGCGCCCGGCGGTACGCTGGCGGTGCAGATGCCCGACAATATCGATCAACCGACCCATCTGCTGATGGAAGAAACGGCCCGCAGCGCCGACTTCGCCGATGCCTTCGAGGGCCGGACGATCCGCCGCAATGCGTTGCCGGCACCGACTGTCTATGTCGAGCGTCTGTCGCGCCATGCGCCCCATATCGAGGTCTGGCACACGATCTACTATCACCGGCTGGCGAACACCAAAGCGATCGTCGAATGGGTCAAGGGCACGGGCCTGCGCCCCTATCTCGATGCGCTGCCGCCTGAGCGACGCGACGCCTTTGCTGCAGCCTATACCGACCGGATCCGTGACGCCTATCCGGCGATGAGCGACGGCCGGGTGCTGTTGCGCTTTCCCAGGTTCTTCGTCGTCGCCGTCAAGGCCGACTAAGACACACCATCCCGCGGGCCATGCATCAGATCCGTTCGGCCAGGAAGTCGATGAAGGCGCGGATGCGGGCCGCGAGATGTTCATGGCCGGCATAGACGGCGTAGACCGTTTCGATCTCGTCCGGCCGATAATCCTCCAGCAACGCAACCAGCCGTCCCGCGGCCAAGTCCGGCTCAGCGTGGAAGCGGCCGATACGGCCGATGCCGACACCGGCGAGACAAAGCTGCTGGACGATCGCGCCGCTCGAGACCTGCAGATTTCCGAAGACCGACAGAAGCTCGGCCGAAGTTTGGCCGGGGGCACGGAAGGCCCACTCGTCGACGCTGCGGCGGAAGTTGAAGCGAATGCAATTGTGATTTTCCAGGTCGGCAGGCGTCTGCGGCACGCCGTGTCTGGCCAGATAGGCCGGTGACGCGATCACCACCGGCCGGCTCTCCATCAGCTTGCGCGCCTTCAGCGACGAATCGCGCAAGGGGCCAGTGCGGATCGCCACGTCGGCCCGTTCGCCGACCACGTCGATCAGGCTGTCCGTCAGGGTCAGATCGAGGCGCACCTCCGGATAACGTTCGAGAAATTCCGGCGCGAGCGGCAGGATGTAGCGCTCGCCGAAGCCGACCGATGCGTTGATGCGCAGAAGCCCGCGGGGAGAGAGCCGGCCGCCGGCCGCAACCAGTTGCTCGGTCTCGGCGATCTCGGTCAGAATGCGTTGGGCGCGTTGCAGGTAGACTTCACCCTCCGGCGTTAATTGCAGGGACCGGGTCGAGCGCACCAGCAGGCGCGTGCCCAGCCGATCCTCGATCCGGGTGACCAGCTTGCTGACCGCAGATGGCGATAGCCTCAGCCGCCGGCCGGCGGCAGAAAAGCTGCGCGTTTCGCAGACGGCGACGAAGACCTCCATTTCACCGGCGCGGTTGTCCATCACTCACCTATGAATTCAGTTCACAGCCGTTTATCCGATTATACGGATTATCGCGCAAGCTCTCCACCCTCATATTCCCGTCGAACACATCAACACCAAAACGCCCGGTCCTCCCAGCCGGACGGGAAAAGGTCTTGTCATGCCCATTGCACTCTTCGCATTGACGATCGCGGCCTATGCGATCGGAACCACCGAGTTCGTCATCGTCGGCCTGCTGCCGACGGTTGCCGACGATCTCAACATCACCCTGCCGCTTGCCGGCCTCATCGTCAGCGTCTACGCGCTCGGCGTCACCTTCGGCGCACCGATCCTGACGGCGCTCACCGGCCGGATCGAGCGCAAGCCGCTGCTGGTCGGACTGATGGCGCTGTTCATCATCGGCAACGCCGCGGCGGCACTGGCGCCGAGCTACGAGCCTCTGCTCATTGCCCGCGTGATTTCCGCCTTCGCCCACGGCGTCTTCTTCTCCGTCGGCTCGACCATTGCCGCCGACCTCGTGCCCGAGGATCGCCGTGCCTCGGCGATTGCCATGATGTTCATGGGCCTGACGGTCGCCATCGTCACCGGCGTGCCGCTCGGCACCTGGATCGGCCAGACCTTCGGCTGGCGCGCCACATTCTGGGCTGTCACCGGGCTTGGAGTCATAGCGCTTGCCGCCATCGCCACGCTGCTGCCAAACACGCTGACCAAGGCGCCGCCGGCAAGGTTGATCGACCAGGTGCGCGTTCTCGGCTCTGGTCGGCTGCTGATCGTCTTCGCCATGACCGCGCTCGGCTATGGCGGTACCTTCGTCGCCTTCACCTTCCTGGCGCCGATCCTGCAGGAAATCACCGGCTTTTCCGAAGGCGCCGTCAGCCTGATCCTGGTGCTCTACGGCGTCGCGATCGCGATCGGCAACATCGCCGGCGGCAAGATCGCCAACCGCGATCCGGTGAAGGCGCTGGTTGGCCTCTTCCTTGCTCAAGCCGTCGTCCTTGTGCTCTTCACCTTCACGGCCACGTCGCAAGTCCTGACGCTGGTGACACTGGCAAGCCTCGGCTTCCTGTCGTTCGCCACCGTGCCCGGCCTGCAGCTCTACGTCGTGCAGCTTGCCAAGCAGCATCGGCCCGGCGCTGTCGACGTCGCCTCGGCGCTCAACATTGCCGCCTTCAACCTCGGTATCGCCATCGGCGCCTGGCTTGGCGGCGTCATCGTTGCCTCGTCGCTTGGCCTCGGCATGACGCCGGTCGTCGGTTCCGTTCTGGTCGTTGGCGCGCTGCTGCTGACGCTTCTGAGCGGCGCACTCGATCGCAAGGCAGAAACAGTCGCCCAGCCGGCTTGACCAAGCGGCCAACTGGCCCACCTATACCCTCGCCTCTTTCCCGCCCGGCCGATGGCCGGGCGTTCTGCAAAAACAAGGAGTTCCCACATGCATTCGGTCAATTCCAACGGCGCCAACATCCCGGCGCTCGGCTTCGGCACCTTTCGCATGCCCGGTGCCGACGTGCTGCGCGTGCTGCCGGAAGCGCTGAAGCTCGGCTTCCACCACGTCGATACCGCCCAGATCTACGGCAACGAGGCTGAAGTCGGCGAAGCCATCCACAAATCGGGTATCGCCCGCGCCGATATCTTCCTCACCACCAAGGTCTGGGTCGACAAATATGCCCATCGCGATTTTCTCGCCTCTGTCGACGAGAGCCTGATGAAGCTCAAGACGGATCACGTCGACCTGCTTCTCCTGCATTGGCCGGGTGGTAGCGACGTGCCGATGGCCGAGCGCATCGGCGCACTGAATGAAGTGCACAAGGCCGGCAAGGTCCGCCACATCGGCGTCAGCAACTTCAACACCGCCCAGATGGAAGAGGCGGTGAAACTCAGCGACGCGCCTGTTGCCACCAACCAGGTGGAATACCATCCCTATCTCGACCAGACGAAGGTGCTCGCCACGGCCCGCAAGCACGGCATGTCGATCACAGCCTACTACGCCATGGCCAACGGCAAGATCCCGAACGATCCGCTGCTGAAGGACATCGGTGCGCGCCACGGCAAGACCGCGGCGCAGGTGACGCTGCGCTGGCTGGTGCAGCAGAAGGATGTCATCACCCTGTCGAAGACAGCAACGATCGAGCGCCTGAAGGAAAACTTCGACATCTTCGACTTCGCGCTTGGTGACGGCGAGATGGCGGCGATCCATGGCCTCGCCCGTCCGGACGGCCGCATCGTCAGCCCCGAGGGTCTGTCGCCGGTGTGGGACAAGGCCGCCTGACAATAGTTGCCGATCCGCCGCCGGTCGAGTTCCAAACCGGCGGCGGATGATCTATGCAGATCCCCTGGGGAGATCGATGCCGATCTCCCCAGGGGACGCACTGTCGATGGGAGGGGCCGATGACGTCGAAAACCGTTGAGGTGGGCGACATCGCTCCGGATTGGCCGGCCATCATCGCCGTCGTGCTTGGCGTTACCGCCTTTTCCGTCGCGCAAGGGCTCACCTATCCCTTGATTTCGCTGTCGCTGGAAGGCCGCGGCGTCTCGGCCGCCACGATCGGTCTCAATGCCATGGGCTTTGCCGCCGGCCTTGCCGCGGCGACCCTGCTGCTCGGGCATCTGACGCGACTTGCCTCCGCAGACAAGCTGATCATCGCCAGCCTCTGCGGCTGTTCCCTCTGCCTCGCAACACTTGCGTCCACCTCCTCGCTTCCGGTCTGGTTCATCGCCCGCTTCGCGCTCGGCTTCTTCGTCAGTATGGTCTTCATGCTGGGCGAAGCCTGGCTCAACACCGCCTGCCCGGACCGGCTGCGCGGCCGGGTATCCGGCCTCTACGGCGCCGGCATGTGCGGCGGCTTTGCCGCCGGGCCGCTGGCGATCCCGCTTCTCGGCACCAGCGGCGGGCTCGGCTTTGCGTTGCTGGCGATCTATATCGCGCTCGTCGCCTTCCTCACCGGCCTTCTGACGATGGGCGCGCGGACGCGGCCGGAGCCATCTTCGACGCGCGATCTGTTCGCGTTCTTCCGGCACGCGCCGACCCTGATCCTGATGGTGCTGATGTTCGGCTTTGCCGATATTGCGGCGATCTCGGCGATGCCGGTCTATTTCGTCAAGTCCGGCCACAGTCAGGCCTTCGCGGCGTTGAGCGTGACGGTGCTTGCGGTGCCGACGGCACTGGCGCAGCCCTTCATTGGTGTCTTGCTCGACAAGTTGCCGCGTCGGCGGGTGGCGATTACTGCAGCCGCGGTGGCGGCAACCGGCTATCTCGCCATTCCGTTGGTGACGTCGGCACCGCTCTTGCTGGCGCTGTTCGCGCTGATCGGCGCTGCCAGCTTCGCCCTCTACACGGCAGCGCTGACCATGCTCGGCGAGCAATATCGCGGCAGCATGCTGGTGGCTGGCAGTGCCGCCTTTTCGCTGGCCTATGCTGCCGGCAGCGCGGCCGGATCGGGCGCCACCGGCTTTCTCATGGCGCTGATCAATCCCACTGCCGGTCCGCTCGGGGTCGGCATGGTACTGGTCATGTTCACGCTGATATTCGCCGTCGCCGGCAGGAGATAGGCGCGGCCGTCAGCGCCGACAAAGTCGGGTAAGCGCGTCGCCAAAAACACGCGCCGCCGGCCCGAGCGGCTCGTCGATCCGGTGCACAAGATAGGCCTCGGCGGCGACCTGGCTGTTGCGGCCGAGCGAGGCCGTAGGCAAGCGAACGAGCCGGCCCTCGGCGAGATCGCGCTCCACCTGCCACAGCGGCAACCGCCCCCAGCCGAGCCCCGCCAGGATCATCGCATGTTTGGTATCCTGGTTGCTGACTCGGCAGGTCTGCGGCGAAAGCACGCCGAAGTCGCGCCCCTCCGATCGCTGCGAGGGATCCGACTGGACGATCTGCAGATGGTCGGCGAGCTCCGGGCTGCCGAGCACGCCGTTGACGGCGTTCAGACCCAGCGGATGCTGCGCGGCCACCACCGCGATCAGCTGGACGTCCGTCAGCGCCTGCCGGCCGATCGCCGGATCGCGAAAATCTTCACCCACCATGATCCCGAGCGTGAAGCGTCGCTCGATCAGGCCATCGAGCGGGCCGCCGAGCGGCGAAACCGAAAGCCTGATGGCAACCGAGGGAAAGGCCACCCGCATTTCCTTCAGTGCAGCGCCGACGGTCACAATCGGAAACAGCGTATCGACGATCAGCGACAGTTCCAGCTCGATGCCCTCGCCGAGGCCGCGGGCGCGGGCACGCATGGCATCGACGCGCAACAGGATATCGCGCGCATTGGCAAGCAGAGCCTGGCCTTCGGGTGTCAGCACCGGCCGGTGGCCAGAGCGATCGAACAAGGAAACCCCGAGCCCGGCCTCGAGATTGGCGATGGCGTGGCTGACGGCAGACTGGACGCGGGACAGCCGGCAGCGCCGGAGCGAAAACTGCCGCTTTCGGCAACCACCACGAAAGTCCGCATCTGGTCCAGGGTCAAGGCGTCAATCATGATCGATTCCATAGATCAGTTTGATGCATTTTATATCACTTTTTCAGATCGATGAAAGCACCCATCCTGCCTGACATCAGCGGCCGCGAACGCTCCGCAGACCGAAGCAAGCGCAACAAGGGAACCGGAAATGACAAAGATCCTCGTGCTTTACTACTCCTCCTACGGTCACATCGAGACCATGGCCGCAGCCGTTGCGGAAGGCGCACGGGCCGCAGGCGCCAGCGTTGCGGTGAAACGGGTGCCGGAGATCGTACCGGAAGCCGTCGCCATCAATGCCGGCTACAAGCGCGACCAGGACGCACCCGCCGCAAGCGTTGCCGAACTGCCCGATTATGACGCGATCATCATCGGCACGCCGACGCGGTTCGGTAACATGGCCGCGCAGATGAAGAACTTCCTCGATCAGGCGGGCGGCATCTGGGCCAGGGATGCGCTGGTGGGAAAAATCGGCAGCGTCTTCACCTCGACCGGCAGCCAGCACGGCGGCCAGGAGTCGACGATCCTGGCAACACACACGGTGCTGCTGCATCTCGGCATGGTGATCGCCGGTCTGCCCTACAGCTTCAAGGGCCAGATGCGCATGGATGAGATCAGCGGCGGCTCGCCCTATGGCGCCTCGACGCTCGCCGACGACGGCAATGGCGGCGACCGGCAGCCAAGCACCAACGATCTGGAGGGTGCACGCTTCCAGGGCCGCCACGTCGCCGAACTGGCGCGGGCGCTGGTCGCCGGCCGGGCGCGTGTGGCGGAGGTGGCCTGATGTCGACGGTCATCGCTTTCGTCCCGGAAAGGACCAGCTGGACCGCAGTAACGGCGGTCGTTGCCGCCGGCATGGTCGCCGCAATGCAGGTGGGCAAGGGGCTGATCGCCGGCCCCCTGCTGCAGGCCGATCTCGGGCTCGACCTGACCGCACTCGGCTGGCTTACCTCCGTCTTTGCGATCGTCGGCGTTGTCGGCGGCATGCCGGCCGGAGCCATGGTCGCGGCCATCGGCGACCGGCGCATGCTCGGCGTCGGCATGGGCATCCTCCTGCTCGGCATCATCACCGGTGCCGCGAGCCAGAACTTCACGCTGCTCATCCTGTCCCGCATCTTCGAGGGGTTCGGTTTCCTGCTCGTCGTCGTTGCCGGTCCGGCGATCCTCATGCGCATTGTCGGCTCCGGGCGGCGTGATCTGGTCTTTGCGGTCTGGAGCTGCTTCATGCCGGCGGGCATGGCAATCGCGATGCTCACGGGTCCTCTGTTTGCCTCCTGGCAGGCAATCTGGTGGATCAACGGCCTCGTCGCGCTCCTCAGCCTGTTGACGATCATTGCAGCGATATCGCCCTCGCAGAGCAGGCCCCGCCCATCCGCTGGCGGCTTCCACGCGGACGTGATCGCAACGGTGAAAAGCCGAGGGCCGGTGCTGCTCTTCGCCCTTTTCGCCCTCTACAGCCTTATGACGTTCACCCTGTCCAGCTTCCTGCCGATCCTGCTCGTCGCGCTTGGAACGGCTGGGGTGCTCAGTGCCCTCATCACGCTTTCCAACGTCATCGGCAATCTTGCCGCCGGCCACATGCTGTCCCGCGGCGTCGGCCGCGGTCGTCTGGTTATCACTGCAGCCACGCTGATGGGCGCTGCCGGCCTCTGGATCTTCCTTTCGCAGTCGGGTGACTTGCTGACGTTTACATCATGCGTGCTATTTTCGGCGATTGGCGGACTGATCCCTGCGACCTTGATATCGACCGTACCGATGCTGTCGCCAAGCCCGGCGCCCGCACCGATGGCGATGGGCCTCTTGATGCAAGGCAGCAATCTCGGGCAGCTCGTCGGACCTGTTGCTGTCGGAACCGCGATCGAAGTTTACGGCTGGACTTCCGGTGCGGCCTTCATCGGCATCGGCGCACTCGCCTGCATCCTGCTGGCGACAACTCTTGATCGCGCCCTTCCTGTTAAGGAACAGAAGAAAGCGTGATGGAGCATCTGTTCGACACCCTCTACGGCGCCGGGGCGGAACGGCTCAGCTTCGCCCCCAATTTCACCGGTCGCGCCTTCGTACTTCGTCGCGATGCTGGCACCCTGCTCGTCTGCGCCTCGCGGCAATTGGCCGAAGAGGCCGAAGGCCTCGTTTCGGTGGGCGCGATCGCACGGTAGCACATCAACCACCATCACCAGGCGATGCCCTCCTGCGATTGGGCCTCAGACCACCTCGGCGCACCGCTGTTTGGACCCTGGAACGCCGGCAGATCCGGGCACATTGCCGAATGGCCGGTGGTTTTGCTGATCGCGAACTGCCTTCCGCGGATTTTGAAGTGATCCCCACACCTGGGCATACGGCGGGCTCGGCCTGCTTTCTCTGGGACGATGGCCAGCGTCGTGCCGAGCCTGGCAAAGGGACTGCCGCTTCATCAGACCGAGGTACGGGAAACGGAACGCCAGATCGATGCGATGACGCGGCGGCTGAAGCACGGTGCCGATGGTTAGAGCATTTCCAGGAAAAGTGCGAAGCGATTTTCCGTCAGGAAATCCGTAAAAAACAAAGAGATAGAGCGTTTCTGCGACTTCGTCCAAACCCGAAACGCTCTATCGTCGATCGAGGGTACGACACCAAGACAACAAAAAACCCACCGGCGCTGGCGCCGGTGGGTTTTCTTCAAGCAGAGCCGAAAGAGATCAGACGAACTGGCTGAGGCCCGGGACCGAGGCGACAACTTCGTCGACGACATCGGCGCCAGCCTTTTCCTTGGCGAAAGCAATGGTTTCCTTGGCGAGCGAGGTGATCTCGCCCATGCCGAGGCCCTGGCTCATCAGCTGCTGGCCGAGCGCCATGACACCGCCGCCGCCGATCGCCGACATCAGGCCGTCGAGCAGACCGCCGCCGCCCGTGCCTTCGCCGTTGTACTGTGCGATCAGGTCGGTTGCGCCCGGGATCGATTCGATCATCTGGGCGACCGGACCGTCAGCCGCTTCGCGCTGCAGGAAGCCGAGGATCATGCCGACAGCCTTTTCAGCCGTCGCAGGCTCTAGGCCGACATTCTCCGCTACGCGCGTGACCAGTTCATTCATGGATAACTCCTCGTTGAATTTTGACGTTGACGTCAAGGTAAATGATCGCTTCCGAAATAACAAGCGACGATGGATGGAATGCCGGGCAATCCACCAGCTTTCAAGCAGCTCTCCGCGCATCGCGTAGCGGCGCAATTCCGCGGCTCGGGGCAATCGTTTCACGGTCGTGACCGCTTGGCAATGCGACCGATCGGCCGCCACCAGCTCCGCTGGTTTCGGGTTGCGCGCCGCAATCACCTTGTTGCCGGGTGGAGCAGCACCGCCTATAACAGGAACGAGCCACATTTCGATGACGGGCCCGGCAGACATGCCGCGAACCGCCCGCTTTCATTGATGAAACGGAGATGAAGCCCACATGGTGGAAGAAGGCAAGCTCTTTATCGGCGCCAGCCGCAAGCCGGATGATACGATCAACAAAGGCGAATATCTCGAGCTGAAATTCGGCAACCGCCACGGGCTCATCACCGGCGCCACCGGCACCGGCAAGACCATTACCCTGCAGATCCTCGCCGAAGGATTTTCCAACGCCGGCGTTCCGGTGTTCTGCGCCGACGTCAAGGGCGACCTCTCGGGCATCGGTGCGATCGGCGAGGCCAAAGACTTCATCCTCAAGCGCGCCGAACAGATCGGCCTGCCGACCAACCCCTACGAGTTCCAGGAATTCCCGGTCATTTTCTGGGATCTCTACGGGGAAAAGGGCCACCGCGTCCGCACCACCATGTCGGAAATGGGTCCACTCCTCCTGTCGAGGCTGATGAATGCGACGGACGCTCAGGAAGGCGTGCTCAACATCGCCTTCAAGATCGCCGACCAGGGCGGCCTGCCGCTGCTCGATCTGAAGGATCTGCAGGCGCTGCTCAACTACATGGGCGAGAACGCCACCCAGCTTTCCAACCAGTTCGGCTTCATCTCCAAGGCCTCCGTCGGCTCGATCCAGCGCGAACTGCTAATCCTGGAACAGCAGGGCGCCGAACATTTCTTCGGCGAGCCGGCACTGAAGATCACCGACATCATGCGCACGACCAATGACGGGCGCGGCGCGATCTCGGTGCTTGCCGCCGACAAGCTGATGATGAACCCGCGCCTCTACGCGACCTTCCTGCTGTGGCTTTTGTCCGAGCTGTTCGAGGAGCTGCCTGAGGTCGGCGATCCCGAGAAGCCGAAGCTGGTGTTCTTCTTCGACGAGGCGCATCTGCTGTTCAACGATGCGCCGAAGGTGCTGACCGAGCGGGTCGAACAGGTCGTCCGCCTCATCCGCTCCAAGGGCGTCGGCGTCTATTTCGTGACGCAGAACCCGCTCGACGTGCCGGAAACGATCCTCGGCCAGCTTGGCAACCGCGTCCAGCATGCGCTGCGCGCCTATACGCCGCGCGACCAGAAGGCGGTGAAGACCGCCGCCGACACCTTCCGCCCGAACCCGGAGTTCGACTGCGCCACCGTCATCACCAATCTCGGCACCGGCGAGGCGCTGGTCTCGACGCTCGAAGGCAGGGGCGCGCCGTCGATGGTGGAGCGCACGCTGGTGCGCCCGCCGCAATCGCGTGTCGGCCCGCTGACGGCGGAAGAGCGGCAGAAGGTCATGGATGTCAGCCCCGTCCGTGGCCAGTACGACGAAGATTTCGACCGAGATTCGGCCTATGAAATGCTGACGGCGCGCGCCAAGAAGGTGGCGGAAGCGCAGCAGCAAGCCGAGCAGGCGCCGGTGGAAGCCGATACCGGCGGTGGCCGCTGGACGCTTCCGGGCTTCGGCGACGACGAGTCTGCGGCCCCGGCCGGAAAGCAGGCCCGTCCGCGCTCCTCCGGATATCAACGCGAAACCGTGGTGGAAGCGGCGATGAAATCGGTTGCCCGCACCGTTGCAACCCAGGTTGGCCGCGCATTGGTTCGCGGCATCCTTGGCAGCCTGAGCAGGCGCTAGAGTATTTCCAGGAAAGTGCGAAGCGGTTTTCCGTCAGGAGATACGGAAAGGCAGGAGCGAGGGCGTTTCCCCGGCTCCTCTAAAGCGGAAGCGCCGCAGCGCAACGGCGCGGACGCTGTCCGCCGCGGCGATAGAATAGACCATCTCTGCACGCCCTGATCCGCCGGATCAGGGCGTGCCTGCATCTTGAAAGGACATCCCATGGACGTGAAAGACTCGAACGGCGCCATCCTCAACGACGGCGACAACGTCACCCTGATCAAGGACCTGAAGGTCAAGGGCACCTCGACGACGCTGAAGCGCGGCACGGTGGTCAAGGGCATTCGCCTCACCGACAATCCTGACGAAGTCGAGTGCCGGGTCGAGAAGATCAAGGGCCTCGTGCTGCGCACCGAATTCCTGAAGAAGGCCTGATGCTGCTGCGCGCGGCAGGAAACGGGTAGCGCGCCCTCGCCGTCAATGACGCGCGAAGCTGAGCAGACAAACAATAAAGCCCGGCGGGAGCCGGGCTTTATTGTTTATTAGCGAAACGAGAGGCTTAGAGCGTTTCCGGTTTAAACGAAGCCGCAAACGCTCGGCCTCTTTGTTTCCAAGCATTTCCTGACGGAAAACCGCTTCGCACTTTCCTGCAAAGGCTCTAGGCGACCGTCAGCGTGACGTCGATATTGCCCTTGGTCGCATGGCTGTAGGGGCAAACGATATGCGCCTTCTGGACGAGATCTTCGAGAACCGCCTTGTCGACGCCCGGCGAAGTGATTTCGAGTGCAGCGTCGATGCCGAAGCCGGTGCCGTCTTCGCGCGGGCCGATGCCAACCGTGCCCGTCACGGTGGTGTCTTCCGGAAGCTTTACCTTCTCCTTGCCGGCGACGAATTTGAGCGCGCCGAGGAAGCAGGCGGAATAGCCGGCAGCGAAGAGCTGTTCGGGATTGGTGCCGCGGGCGCCGTCGCCGCCAAGTTCCTTCGGCACGGTCAACGTAACGTCGAGAACGCCATCGGCGCTCTTGGCCTGGCCGGCGCGGCCACCGGTTGCGGATGCAGTGGTACGATAGAGAATGGGCATTGGCGGGGTCTCCTTTGCGTTTCGTTGTCGAATGAGAATTACATACTGCAAAATTAAATTGTGCGCAAATTAATTTTGCAAATTGCATTTTCGGCCCAAATTTGCGACAATGCTGAGATGACGATCAAAGCGGCACAATTCGACACGCTCCCGGACGAAGCGCTGACGCTCGGTAAACAGCTCTGTTTCGCCGTCTATTCCGCTGCGCATGCCTTCAACCGCGCGTACAAGCCGCTCCTCGATCGTTTTGGCCTCACCTATCCGCAATATCTCGTGCTGCTGGCGCTCTGGCAACAGGACGGAATGACGGTCAAGCGTATCGGCGAAGAGATCGGGCTCGATTCGGGAACGTTGTCCCCGCTGCTGAAACGGCTAGAGGCGGCAGGTTATGTCGGTCGGCAACGCGATCCCGGCGACGAACGGCAGGTGATCGTCAGCCTGACGGAGAAGGGTCATGACCTCAAGACGGAGGCTTTCGGCATTCTCGCTGATATCGGCAAGGCGTCGGGCTGCAGCCTGGAGGAAGCCCGTGAAATCAGGGAAACCCTACATCAGCTGACGCGACGGCTCTCCTCCGGCGAGAGCGAAGTCTGATCGCGGGCGGCAACGTCGAAATTTCAAAACTTGAGAAACGTGCCGGGATCGTGGCTGTCGCGCCGATCTTGCGCAGCACAGAAACCGGGCGCGCAGGTCGAACGCCCGGACTGATCCAACCTGCGGCGCTGTAAGCGCAGCTCAGACGACGAGGATCGGCGCCTTGCCTCGCACGCGGTCATAGAGATCTATGACATCCTGATTGAGCATGCGCACGCAACCCGACGAAACGGCCTTGCCGATCGACTGCCATTCGGGCGAGCCATGCACGCGGTAGAGCGTGTCCTGCCCGTTCTGGAAGATGTAGAGCGCGCGGGCGCCCAGCGGGTTGTCGATACCAGGTGCCATGCCGCCATTGCTGGCGGAATACTTTGCCAGCTTCGGCTGGCGCGCGATCATCGAATCGGGCGGCGTCCAGCGTGGCCACTTCTTCTTCCACTGGATGACGCCGCGGCCCGACCAGGCAAAGCCCTCGCGACCGAGACCAACTCCGTAGCGCAATGCGCTGCCACCCGGCTGGATCAGATAGAGGAACCTGTCACCGGTATCGACGACGATCGTGCCCGGACGCTCGCCGAAGGGATCGCTGACCTCCTGGCGATAGAAGCGTGCATCGATCTGGCGATAAGGCACGGCCGGGATCTGATTGCCGCCATCGTCGACAGCGGCATAGATATCGCCGAAATAGGCGCTCTGCGGCGGCAGGCCCGTCGGCAACGGACCTCCATAGGCAGGGCCTTCCAGAATGACCTCGGCACGCGGATCGACCCAACGCCCTTCAAGAGCAGGATTGCGAAAGATCGGCGCAGTTTCCTGGCGGAAGCGATCGGTGTTCATCGAAGACGTGCAGCTCGCAAGGCCCGCGGAGGCGAGCGCAATACCGGACGTGCGGAGAAACTGGCGACGGGAGAAAATAACTGAAGAGGACATCGAACTCTGAAAGGCTTGAGTGCGCGACGAACTGGAGTGCTGCACGAAATTGATTAATGAAACGATTCGCGCAGACCCGCCCAATTTAAGAATGCTGGCATCTACGGCTGGAACGAGGCTTGTGTCGGTAAACGTCGGATCACGTTTCCGACAGCTTTTTCGGCGTTACGCCGGCGTGGCTCAAATGCCGTCGGCGTTCAAGCCGGGCTGGCGCAACAGCGCCTCAAAATCCGCTGATGCAAGCGGGCGGCTGAAAAAATAGCCCTGGATCTCGTCGCAACCGCTATGGCGCAGGAACTCCACCTGCGCCTGGGTTTCGACCCCTTCGGCGATCACCCGCAGCCCGAGATTTTGTGCGAGCGATATGATCGCCGCGGTGATGGCCCTGTCGTCGACATCACCAGGGATATCCTCGACGAAGGATCGGTCGATCTTCAGGCGACGGACGGGAAACCGCTTCAATGCGCTAAGGCTCGAATATCCCGTGCCGAAATCGTCGATCGCCAGATGCACGCCGATCGCCTTCAGTTCGTGCATGGTCGCCAATGCGCCCGGCACGTCCTGCATGATCAGGCTCTCGGTCAATTCCAGCTCGAGAAACCGCGGCTCCAGCCCGGTCTCGGCGAGAACGGCGGCGACATGCGCCGCCCAGTTTCGCTCGCGGAACTGGCGTGCGGAAACGTTGACGCTGACGATCAGCAACGGCAGCCCGGCCTCGTGCCACGCCTTGCACTGACGGCAGGCGGCGCGCAGCACCCAATCGCCGATCGGCACGATCAGTCCGGTCTCTTCGGCCAGCGGAATGAAATCGCCCGGCGAAATCATGCCACGCTCGGGATGCCGCCAGCGAAGCAGCGCTTCGGCGGCAAAGACCCGGCCGCTCTCGATATTCACTTGCGGCTGGAAATGCAGCAGGAATTCTTGCCCCGCGATCGCCTGGCGCAACTCCGCCTGCTTCAACAGCTTTTCGTGGGCCTTGTCGGCCATCTCCTCGGTGAAAACCTGCAGATTGTTGCGGCCGAGCTCCTTGGCGCGGTACATCGCCATGTCGGCATTGGCGAGCAGCTCGCCGACCGTCTTGCCCTGGTTGGGGAAACAGGCAACGCCCATGCTGCAGGATATCTGCAGGCTGCGGCCGTTGATCTGCATGGGCGCAGCAATAGCCGCCCGAATATCCTCAAGGCGTGCGAGCACGACATCGCGCTCGCAGGGCAGGCCGTTCAGAAGAAGGATGAATTCATCGCCACCGACGCGCACGACCATATCGGATTTGCGCACCGATGCGCGCATGCGCGTGGCGGTCACCTTGAGCAACTCGTCACCCGCCGCATGACCCAGCGTGTCGTTGACGAGCTTGAAGTTGTCGAGATCGAGGAAGGCGAGGACCGCCCATTGCCTCGTTCCGCGCAACGCTTCCAGGGCTTCGGCGACCTGCTCTTCGAACAGCGCCCGGTTCGGCAAACCGGTCAACGCATCGTGGTGAGCCATGAAGCTGATGCGGTCTTCGGCCTGCTTGCGCTCGATCGCGATGCCCGCCAGATGGGCTGCCATGGCGATCAGCTCCTTCTGGGGTTCGTCGGGAACGCACACGGTTTCCGAATAGAGGGCAAAGGTGCCGAGCACCTTCCGATCGCGAGAATGGATCGGTGTCGACCAGCAGGCATGGAAGCCGTAGGGCGTGACGACCTCCTTGCAATCCTCCCAGAGCGGGTCGCTATGAATATCCGCAACGATCACCTGCTCGCCGCGCCAGGCGGCCGTGCCGCAGGAGCCCGCTTTCGGGCCGATCTCGAGACCATGGATCAGGCCACAATAGGTTTCGTCCAGGCTCGGCGCGGCACCATGCAGCAGGTGACGGCCATCGGCCGATAGCAGCAGGATCGAGCCGCGGATCCGCGGCACCAGCGCCTCGATCAGCAGGATCAGTTCGCGGAAAAATTCTTCGAGCGGCCGGCCGTTGGCGATCATCTCCAGAAGATGCGCCTGGCCCTCCAGCAAACGTTCTGCCGCCTTGCGGTCGGAGATATCGCGTGACACGCCGACGATGCCGACGATCTTGCCGCGCTTGTTGCGCAACGGCACCTTGGACGTCATCAGCCAGCGATCGCGACCCTTGGTCACCATCGCACGCTCTTCGATGCCGAAGATCGGCTCTCCCGTCTCGATCACCCGGCGCTCGACAGTGGCGATGATCTCGGCCAGATGTGGCGGATGCAGGTCGAAATCGGTCTTGCCGATGATGTCGCGAAGCGATTCCAGTCCGTTGTCTTCGATAGTGACCTGGTTGGCGATGAGGAACCGGCCCTCGGTATCCTTGGCATAGATATAGTCGGGCACGTGGTTGATGATCGTTTCCAACCAGTAATGCCGGTCGGCAATGTCAGGGTCGGAAGGAAATATCCGGCTCATCTCATCGGCCAGACGATTGCTCGCATCGATCAGGCAGCGCGTATCCTCGTTGCCGCCCACATTGAGGGCCGCATAACGCGGATTGCGGGACGTGTTCTTCGCCAAGCAAGGCCTCCGGAAGCACAATGTCGAGATCGGTCTGACTTCCCCAACCAACGATAGGCGGCCAAAGGTTAGCCGTCCCTAAATAAGACAAGGAAAATCGTGCAGAGGTTGCATTTCGGTGCTCAATATAGCCGGAAAGATGGGGCGGCGCGAGCCGCCCCATGCCAAATCAGGACAGAACCCTGCGCAATGGCGGAACCAGCATCAGTGCCTGGTCCGCAACGATCATTACGATGATCGCAATGCCGGTCAGCGGAAAGGCCAGCCCGAACAGTAGCGCCAGCAACCACAATCCGGCATAGATACTACGCCGCGGCGGCATCGGCGGCACGCCGATGCGCCCGGCCGGGCGCCGTTTCCACCACATCACAACCGCCGAAACCGACACGAATATGATCGCCAGGCAGGTCGCAAGCATCAGCAGCTGGTTGAACAGCCCCCATTCCTGGCCCTTGTGAACGTTGATGCTCCATTCGATCGCCTTGCCGAGTGGCGGGTACTGGCCAAAGGCGATGTCGACCAGCGGCTCGCCGGAATATTGATCGATGTGCATCGTGCGTTCGCGGGAGAGATCGGCGGGAAAAATCGCCGCGGTGTAGACACCGGTCTCGTCGGCGGGAATGGCCAGTTCATAGCCAGGCAGCATGCCGGCCTTGTCGGCAATCGCGACGGCCCTGTCGAGCCCGATGGACGGGACTGAGCCGCCGCCGGCCGCCGACATCGGGACCGGCGCGTTCTCCACCAGCCAGCCGGCCTTGGAGAGCACGTCGGTCGACACCTTCGTCGAGGTCGGGACATCGTCCCAGAGCTCGGCCGGGTAGCCCAGACCAGCCGCCGTCAGCTTGCCGTTGACGGTCGAGCCCCAGTAACCGGACCAGAGCAGACCGGAAAAGGCGAGAAAGACGATGAGCAGCGCCGAGGCGATGCCCGTGACCGCATGCATGTCGCGCCAGAACACCCGTCGCCCCGGTGTGCCGCGGACGGTGATCACACCGCCGGTCTGCTGCCGTGGCCACCAGAGATAAATGCCGGTGACGACGAGCAGCAGCGCAAAACCCGCGACAATCTCGATGATCGTTTCGACACGTTTGCCGAAAAAGTCGAGGCTGTGCAGGTCTTCGACCACCTGGTTGAACTCGTCGCTCGGGGCGACCATGTCGAGTATGCCGGCAGTATAGGGATCGACATAGACCATCAGGCGCCCTGCGCCTACGCCCACCGTCACGCGTGCCGACCGATCGGCACCGGCCGGCGTGCGATAGGCAACTGCCGTGCTGCCCGGCACCGCCTCGACGGCGTTGGCGACGATCGCCGAGGGCGGCAGCGGCGTCTCCCCCACCGCAACGATATTGCGATAGGCAAAGAACGTGTCGTCGATCTCGTCGTTGAAGAGATAGAGCCCGCCGGTCACGGCAAGGCTGATCATGAATGGAATGACCAGAAGGCCGGCGAAGAAGTGCCAGCGCCAGATCGCGCGGTAGAGCGAAATGCCGCGCTCGGCGACATCGGGCAGTCGCGCGGCGCCGGAAAGAGATGCAGTCGTCATGGGTGTCCCCCCGGGAAAAGCCCAGCGATGACCAGCTGGCGGCTTACCCTTGCTTGAAGTCTGGATGTGGTGGTTGCGCCAGCCGCTGGAGCGAACGCGTCGACCGAGAACCCCTCGTCGACAGTGCGCGTGCTGGCACTCAACCCTTCAGAGGCAGATCAGGCGGAAAACGGTGGGGGCGCGCGAGGCCCGGAGCCAGCCAGCAGCACCGGACGAGCGAGCAAAAGCTTGGCTGCTGGCGAAGAGAGCGCCAGGAACGTAGGCGCGGTCTTGGCGTGAAACGCCTGAGGCGTGGGCAGAAGCACCGGCGCGGCGAGACAGCAGGACTGGCATGCATGCGCTTTCGTGCCGCCCTTGCCATCCGGATCGTCATGGCCGGCCAGGCAGAGGTCGGGAAGCGAGCCGTCGGGCAGAACATAGGCTGCCATATCCGGTGCAGCCCGCATGGCGGCGCCCGCTGGCAGTTGCACCAGGGCGGAAACGATGAACACCAGCGCGCAGAAAATGCGCACTGCCGCGTCCATCCTCATCCACTCTCGCCGCGGTCGCGCCAATCAAGCCCCCATATCGATGCTGGGATTGCTAGTGTGCGAAGGTCTGAAAGACAAGCGGCCTTACCGCCGCACCGGTCGTTCAGCAAAAGATTTCATGCGAGATATCAACGCCCGCCGCTTCTTGCGCGGTCCGCGATTGCCTATGACAAGGGTATGCAAATGACAGGAGGAGACCGGACATGCTGACGATCTATGGCGTCTATCGCTCGCGCGCATCGCGCAATTACTGGATGGCGGGAGAACTCGGCATTCCCTTCAAATCCGTACCTGTTAAGCAGGCCTATAGGCTGGCCGATCCGCTGGCGGACGATGCGCCTGTTAACACCAAGTCGGCGGAGTTTCTCGCCGTCAATCCGATGGGCTTGATCCCGGCGATCGACGACGATGGCCTTGTGCTGACGGAATCGCTTGCCAACAATCTCTACCTCGCCCGCAAATATGGCGGGCCGCTTGCGCCCATCGACGTCCGGGAAGAAGGACTGATCGGCAATTGGACGATGTGGGCGGCCACCGAAGTCGAGCCGCACGCCGTTCGCATCATTCTCACCTACGATGCCGGCACCGAGAACACCGATGAGGGCAAAGCCAAGGTCAGCGCGGCTGTCACCGCATTGGGCAAGGCCTTTGCCTATCTCGAAAGCCATCTCGATGGCCGGGACCATATCGTCGGCGACCGCTTCACCGTCGCCGACCTCAACCTCGCGGAAGTGTTCCGCTACGCCATGAGCCAGACGGAACTGTTCGACGGGCATCCCAAGGTCAAGGCGTGGCTGGCGCGCTGCCAGTCTCGTCCGGCTTTCAAGGCGATGATGGAGGTTCGGTCAAAGGAAGCCGAATAGGCTTCTGCCATCGAACGCCACGCCGGCGAAGCGACATTAGTCACTCGCAGACGGTGGCTTGAAACGGGTGCGTGGCGCCTTGAGGTCGAGCAGTCGCATGCCCTCTTCGACCTCGTCGCGCACCCAACGTTTGAACGCCGTGGTGGCCTTGCTCTCCCGCCTTGAGGGCGAGCTGACGAAGTAGTGGCCGTAGCCGGTACGCGCGCGGATACCGTAGGGAACGACGAGACTGCCCTCGGTCACGGCGAAACCGGCAAGCGTCTGCCAGGCGAGCATCACGCCTTGGCCGGCAATCGCGGCATCGAGCACGAGCGATGCCTCGTTGAAGGTATGGCGCACGCCCAATTCGGCACCGGAAAGCCCGACCTCGCGCAGCCAGACCTCCCAGGTAAACATCGAATGGCCGTCGATAACCGCCGGCATCTTTAGAATATCTGCAGGCTCGCGCAGGTTTTCAGCCATCGCCGGCGAGCAGACCGGGAAAACCTCCTGCTCCAGCAACAGCTCCGATTTGACCCCCGGCCAGCGACCCTCACCAACACGAATTCCGACATCGACATCCGATGTATCGAGATTAACGAGCCTGGTCGTCGCGTCGATGCGCAGCCTGATATCAGGATGGCGCTCGGCGAAACGATTGAGCCGGTAGACCAGCCAGCGCGCGGCAAAGACCGGCGCGACCGAGATTGTCAGCACCGATTCGTCCCGCCGCCGCGCCGAGGCAACCGCCTCAGCCAACTCGCCGAAAGCATTGCTCAGCCGCGCCAGGAACAGCCGGCCGAAATCCGTGGCCACCAGCCCACGCGATGTGCGCTCGAACAGGATGCGGCCGAGCTGCGCCTCGGATTTGGCGATCTGCTGGCTGACCGCGCCGGGGGTCACCCCCAATTCCTCGGCTGCTGCTGCCAGCGAGCCAAGGCGACCGGCCGCCTCGACCGCACGCAAGCCGTTCAGGTGAATAGCATTCAATTCTTTCATATAGTTTTTCTAAACCTACCCTTTGGCAATCTCAATTGAAATCGTGGTCAAACAGGCAGATGCTCTGAAGCATCGAAAGGATGGCCCGCCATGCTGAAGATTTTCTCCCTGTTGAAACCGACCCGATCTCTTACCGACACCCGACAGGACGCCTCGCTCTCCTGGGCACGCGACCCATTGCAACATCCCGATCTCGAACGAATGGACGGGCGCGAACTCGGCGACCTGCCCTTCCCGGGCTGGCCCTGGCCGCGGACCGGCAATTGCGATTGCGCCTCGGCGGCCAGGCGATGAGCCACCCTCCGGCCGCGCATAATGGCCGCCCGAGCGAAGACCTCGACGGTCCTTTTGCCCGCGTCGTGACGCTGGCCGAAGCCTCTGGCCTGCCGGAGGTGTCGCTCGGCACCTCCTATGGCACGCCCGCTCTCTTGGTAAAAGGCAAGAGCTTTGCGCGCATGAAGGACGCCGACACCCTGGTGGTCATGTGCGCGCTCGAAGAAAAAGAAATGCTGCTGGAACTCGATCCGTCACTCTTCTTCGAAACCGATCACTACAAGGGATGGCCGGCGATGCTGGTGCGTCTTGGAGCGATCGACGACGCGAGCCTGACACAGAGGCTGATCGCCGCCTGGCGCGAGAAGGCGCCGCGGAAACTGTCAGCCGACTTTCCGGCCTAACTCGACATTCCTCGTCGCGTGGGCCTGGCGGATCACCGGGCCGTTACCCGACAAATACCTGCTATGCCACGCCGTTAGCTCCCTGCCTTTGAACCCAAGCCAGCCGGATCGCTCAATCGCCGACGGCATAAACGAGGCTGACAGTGCCGTCCGGGCGCGACTTCGCCTCGTTGAGCTGCAGGCGATGCCGTTGCGCGATCGTTGCAAACAGCGCCTTGCCCTCCCCCACCACCAGCGGATGGATCGTCAGGCGCAACTCATCGATCACGCCCCTGTCGAGCAGGCCGGAAACCGTCTGCGCGCCACCGACCACATAGATGGTCTTGCCCGACCGTTGCCGCAAAGCGTCAACATCCGCTGCGTCGCGCAGCACCGTCGTGTTCGCCCAGCGCACGCCGTCGAGCGTGTTGGACAGCACATAATGCGGCGTGTTCAGGGCGAAGTCGGCGTATTCGATTTCCTCTGGTGTCGGCAGGTTTCCGCTCAATTCGAGCGGGCTGTGCGGGTCGGCCTTGATCGCGCTCCAATATTGTTCGTAGCCCGAATACATGCCGCTTCCGAGCACGCAGGCATCGATTTCGGGCAAGAGATCAAAGGTATCCGACCAGGACTCGACCCAATCGGCATAGCCATCGGGACCATCGATCTTGCCATCGATGGACATTTGCATGCCGGCAACAACCTTGCGCATTTTCGTCTCCTCTTCGATGCTCTCATCAAGGACGAGCGGGACGCCCGCGTGCCGACAGGGTGCCTGAAATATCGTTGGAGACTGGTGCCGCGGTGCAGGCGGCGAAAAGGACGGCAGCGGGAAGATCGCCAATTTACATTGCTGGTCATGGCAAGGCACGGATGCGGGCGCTGACAACATCGCGCGCTCTTCCAATTTTCGTGTCCCGCCTGTACCGATGCTAAATCCTTGCCGCACAGGTACCCGTCGATGATCGTTCGCGACCGCCCCAGCCTCCCCAAGCTCTTCTTCATTCTGCGCGGCTCGGTCATCCAGCGGATCTTCCCGCAGGTGCTGTTCGTCTTTGCCCTGTCAGCCGGCGTCGTCTGGTCGCACCAGGCCTTCCCGACGATGGTGCCGAGCGTCAACAGCGGACCGTTCGCGCTTTTGGGCATCGCCCTTTCGGTGTTTCTCGGCTTTCGCAACAATGCCTGCTACGACCGCTGGTGGGAGGCCCGCAAGGATTGGGGGCAGCTGATTTTCGTCTCGCGTGACTTTGCCCGCCAGACACTGATCCTCGAAGCAGGTGACGCGGACGGCGCGCGGGCACGTTTGCTCAATCTGGTGATCATCTTTGCGCAGACGCTGGTCTGCCACCTGCGGCCGGGCAGCAAGCCCGACAAGGCGTTGCGGAGGCTGCCAGCGGATCTCCTGCCTACCTACAAGGCAAGCCGCAATGCCCCGGACCTGCTGCTGCGCGAGATCGGCGGCCTGCTTGCCAGCCTGCGTGCCACTGAGAGGATCAGCGACATTCAGTACATGATGCTGGACGGCACGGTCGGACGCATGTCGGCCGTGCTTGCCGCCTGCGAGCGCATCCGCAACACGCCGGTTCCCTTCGGCTACACGTTGCTTCTGCACCGCACCGCCTATCTCTTCTGCTTCCTCCTGCCCTTCGGATTTGCCGATGCGCTCGGGTGGGCGACGCCGTTCGTAACGGCACTCGTCGCCTACACCTTCTTCGGTCTCGACGCGCTTGGCGATGAACTGGAGGAGCCGTTCGGCACGCTGCCGAACGACCTGCCGATCGTGGCGCTTGCCGATACGATCGAGATCAATCTGCGCGAGGCGCTTGGAGAAACCGACCTGCCCGAATTGCCGCAACCGAAGGATTACATGTTGATGTAGCCGACAGATTTCCAAGGACCGCAGGCTTGTGGCAACACACGCCAGGATAGCCATGATAACTCATTGCAGCTTCCAGCTTTGTTTTCTATTTGCTATGCAGGGTGTCCTGAAAGCGAAGGTTTCGAATGCGGCTCAGCAAGGCATTGAACGAACTCATCGTAAGCCTCGGCCTTGTCGTTGTTCTCATGCTTGTGATGAACTTCAGGGTGGCCGAATTCGGCCGTGCCTCCAGCGCTGACAACCTTACGGTCGAGGAATGGCAGCAGAGGAAACGTGCTCTTCGCGAAGAACGCCACGCCTTTTCCCGTGCAGTGACCGGGTGCAGGCTTGGGATGGAAAAGCGAATTGCCGAAGGCCGGATCGCCAATGTCGACCTGGCGAAGCTGGGGTCCCATTTTGACGTGCGGCTGGCAGAGATTCCGGCAGCCTATTGCCGCCTGTTCGTCCGCGCCATTATCGACGATCAGATCAGCTACGGGGAATTCGTCGCCTGGGCAGACGAACCCCCGCTCGACCTGCCCGAGAGACTCGCTGGCCGTTAGCCCCGATCCTTAACCCTTCAGAACCGCGAGAACCCGGGCGACTGCCGGCCGCTGCGTCATGCGGTTGCGGTGGTCCAAAATCTTCGGGAAGCGTGTCGGGTCGACGCCATCCGGCTCGAGCCAGCCAGCGATCGTGAACAGGTAGGGGTCGGCGATCGAGTAGGTGTCGCCGGTGACGAAGGGACCGGCGAGCATCCTGGTTTCGATCAGCTCGAAACAATCCGTCATATTCGAAGCAACCTTGGCCCTCATCGCCTCATGCGCCGCCGGGTCGTCGGCCCAGCGCGAGCCACGCCGGCCGTGGGCATGGGCGACATGCACGGTCGAGCAGAGATAGCTCAGGAAGGATTGGATCCGTGCAAACTCGAAGGCATCGTCGAGCGGTGCCAGCTTCGCTTGCGGAGCGCTTTGGGCAATGTAGGTGAGGATCGCCGGGGTCTCGGTAATTGTGCCGCGATCGGTGACGAGCGCGGGGACACGCCCCTTCGGGTTGATCGCGAGATAGTCGGGCTTGGTCTGTTCCGCCTTGGAAAAATCGACCGGCGCGGCCGTGTAATCGATGCCAGTCTCTTCCAGCGCGATGTGCGAGGCCAGCGAGCAGGTTCCCGGGGTGTAGAACAATTTCAGCACGTTACTCTCCTTGCTAATCAAGGCGACCCTGGCGCCGCCTTCGGGCCGCAGAAGAAATGAAGTCTCCTCGGTTGACAAGCCGAACATGACTTCAATACAACGTGAACGTAACGTTATAACATATTTTCGGAGTCACTCATGAAGACCTTGATTTCCTCCCTGCTTGCCGCCGGTCTGCTGGCCACCGCAGCCACGCCGGCATTTGCGCATGGCGCCTGGATCGGCGAGCGCTGGGGCGACCTTGCGGTGATCTACGGCCACGGCCCCGCCGACGAAGCCTATGATCCGGCCAAGGTGAAATCCGTTTCTGCCCTCGGCGAGGATGGCACGGCATTGCCGGTCACCATCGAGCCGGCCGGCACCCATGCCCTGCTGAAGCTCGACGGCGAACCGGCCCTGCTCGCGCTCGAATTCGACAACGGCTACTGGAGCCAGGGTGCTGACGGCAAATGGGTGAACAAGCCGAAGAGCGAGGTACCAGGCGCCAAACAGGCGAGCCACTCGGTGAAATACAGTATCGCGCTTGTGCATGTGCATGGCGACATGCCGGCCTTCCCGGCCCAGCCACTGCAGATCGTGCCGCTCGACAATCCGATCGGGCTGAAGCCCGGCGAAAAATTTCGCGTCCGCCTGCTGCTTGATGGAAAGCCGCTCGAAGGCAAGGAAATCACCGTCGACTACGCCGGACTTCCGGAGCTCGTCTCCGAAAAAACGGACGCGAAGGGCGAAACCGAAGTGACGTTGCGCAATGCCGGCGTCAACATTCTCGCCGTCAGCCACGCAATTCCGCTCGAAGCGGATACCGCCGCCGACAAGAAGGGGCTGACGGCAACGCTGACCTTCGTCGCCGAGCCGCACGTGCACGAATAAGTCCACGCCTTTCCGGGTAGCCGGCGCAAGTGCGACAAGGCACGCGTCGCGGCATGCCCGGCACCAATCCGCAGCCCCGGCGAGCTATACCCGCCGGGGCTGCTGTCGCTCAGGCGACCTGCGCTTCGCTGCAGCCGGGCACATCTTCGAGGTTGTAATAGACCGGAATGCCGCGCTCCCGGGCAATGCGGACATCATTGTCCGCCCCCTTGCTGTCGCCCGGCAGACGCAGCACGGCATCGCAAAGCGCCAGCAGGCGCCCGGCGACGGGATGAAAGATCTCCTCGTAGAGGTCGTCACCGATGCTGGCGCCGCCGGCGGCATGCCAGACCGGCAGCGCCACCCACTCCCCGATAACAGGCACATGGCCCGCCCTGAAGAGGGCATAGGACGGTTCCTCCAGACGCTTCAAATT
The DNA here is from genome assembly GCF_014851895.1 of Ensifer sp. ENS11. Classification (NCBI taxonomy): domain Bacteria; kingdom Pseudomonadati; phylum Pseudomonadota; class Alphaproteobacteria; order Hyphomicrobiales; family Rhizobiaceae; genus Ensifer; species Ensifer sp. ENS11. The sequence continues at coordinate 488,511 of NZ_JACVAN010000002.1, forward strand.
TTCCGCCATCTTGGCCGGATCGTCGCCCGTACCCGAGCGATAGGGACCCGCAATCAAGATCAACATGATTTTTTCCTTACTTTGCACGATACACCCAGATAACTCTGGAATATTCATGATATTTCGTGTAATATCGTGAAGAGTCAAGGAGCGAAATGATGCTGACCACACAGAGACGAGCGTTGATCTCGGCGCGGCTAAGCCGCGATGGCGAGATCGTCGCCAAGCGCCTGGCGGATGAATTGCAACTTTCCGAAGATACGATCCGCCGTGACCTCCGGGAAATGGCGGCCGAAGGGCTGCTGAAGCGGGTGCATGGCGGTGCGCTGCCGCTGACACCTGCCCTACCGGACTTTGCCACACGCCAGGAAATTGCTGGCAACGTCAAACGCCGGCTCGGACGCAAGGCAGCCGGGCTCGTCGCACCGAGGCAAACGATCTTTCTCGATGGCGGCACAAGCAACGCCGAAATCGCCAGAGCGCTTCCGCGCGAGATGCGGCTGACGATCATCACGCACAGCCCGACCATTGCGGCGGAGCTGGAGAGACATGAGGCGGATGTGATCCTTATCGGCGGCAGGCTTTACAAGCACTCCATGGTGGCAACGGGTGCGGCCGCCCTGGCGGCCATTACCGCTATCCGTGTCGACATCTTTTTCCTGGGCGTCACCGCGATCCATCCGGTTCATGGGTTTTCGACCGGCGATTACGAGGAGGCCGCCGTCAAGCGCGCCATTCTTGGCCAAGCCGCCGACACCTTCGTCATCGCGACAGCCGAAAAGTTCGATGCCGCTTCGCCGCACCACGTCGCCAACGCCGAAGACATTGCCGGCCTGATCGTGCCGGAAGATATGAACGATGATGCTCTCGGCCCCTATCGCGACAAGGGCATGGCGCTTCTGTCGGCGTGAGACGCGGAGTACTGGTCGCTACGGGGCGTGTGCAACAACGCGCGGCCGGGATTCCTGCGCGCGCGTCATTCCGATCGACATCAGGCGGCGAAGGCGTCCGTCACCCTGACGTCACCGACCGGGATGCCGTTCCAGTTCTTCATGGTGTGGTTGGCCTGCGCCATCAGTGCCGCGTGCACGTCAGGCTCGCCCCGAAAGAAGCGAGCAAGCGTAGCGGTGACCATCGCCTCGGCAGCACGGGTGGCACCATCCCCGCATTTGACGGCGATGGCGATGCCCTTTTCCGGGATCGCCGCGCAGAACACACCTTCGGCGCCGGTTTTCGCGAAGATCCGGCCCGGTGCCGTTTCCATCAGCCGCGTGCAGCCGCGCTTCGTGCCGGCGACGTAGAAAGGCTCGGCCATGCAGGCTTCGATCAGCCGCTTCGATGCGCGCGCGCGTTCGGGCGCGAGACCGACGCCAGTCGCCATTTTGGCAAAACCGTGCGCCAGCCCCTTCAGCGGCACCGCATAGGTCGGGATCGAGCAGCCGTCAACGCCGCAATTGTCGCGGCCGAGGATCGCGCCGGTGAGGTTTTCCATGGCGCCACGGATTTCCTGCTGCAGCGGGTGATCATAGCCGACATAGCCCTTCACTTCAGTGCCTGAATGGCAGCAGGCGCAGATGAAGCCGGAATGCTTGCCGGAGCAATTGTTGTGAAGCGCGCTCGGCGCCTCCATCGAGCGCGCCTGGCCGATCAGCGTCTTCTGGTCAGACGACCAGTGGGCGCCGCATTCGAGCGCCGACACGTCGCGGCCGGCAGCAGCCAGCATCTTCGTGGCAAGCGCGACATGCTCCGGCTCGCCCGAATGCGAGGAGCAGGCGAGCGCCAGTTCCTTGTTGCCGAAGCCGTAAGCGTCAGCAGCGCCGCTTTCCATCAACGGCAGCGCCTGCATTGCCTTGCAGGCCGATCGCGGGAACACGCCGCTCTCGGTATCGCCCAGCGAAAAGACCGTACGGCCTTCGCTATCGACAGCGATGACCAGGCCGCGGTGACGGCTTTCGACCAGATTGCCGCGCGTGACTTCGACGAGAACGGGATTCGACATGTCTTGCCCTCAAATTTCCTAGATTAGTGCATGCATTTAGCAGGAATCGGACAACAGGAAACCGGCGCTTTCATGAAATTCATCCGCAGGCTCGTCGCCGTCTTTCTGGTCATCTACCTTCTGCCGGCTCTAGCGTCGGCCGGATGGTGGTATATGAAGGAGCGACCGCAGAGTTGGCGCCATGCCGATTGGTCTTCGGCGGGCATCCTGCCGAAGCCGGCGCAAAGCCCGGATGCGGCGGTCTATATCTTCTCCGCCACGACGGGCGGCATGAAGGGAGCGGTCGCCAGCCACGCCTGGATCGTCACCAAGCAACAGGGCGCCCAGGCCTATAATCGCTACGACAAGGTCGGCTGGGGCAAGCCGATCCGCAGGAACGCCTATCAGGCGGACGCCCGTTGGTATTCGAACGAGCCGCGATTGGTTGCGACCGCCAGCGGCGTCGAGGCGAGCAGGCTGATCCCGAAGATCGAAGCGGCAATCGCTGCCTACCCCTATTCATCGGCCGGCGGCTACCGGATCTGGCCGGGGCCGAACTCAAACACCTTCGTTGCCCATGTGCTGCGCTCGGTCCCCGAACTCAATGCGGTGTTGCCGCCAGATGCTGTCGGGCGCGACTACCTGCCGGAGGGGAAACTGTTCCAGATCGACGCCGATAGCCGCGACCTGCATGCGACGCTCTATGGCCTCGCAGGCATTTCGGCGGGGGTGCGCAGCGGCCTGGAGCTGCATTTCTTCGGCCTCGTCGCCGGTTTCGACATTGCCAAACCGGGCATCAAGATCCCGGCGGTCGGGCGTTTCGGTATTTGACGACATCGCAGGCGCACGCGCACGCCGGCGCAGAATGCATCTGAAGATCGGGATGGGAAATTGCATGGCGGGCTAGAAATGGAAAAGGGCCGCGCGAGGCGACCCTTCCATGAGTTTTGGCCAAGTGGCTGGCCCGGGCTTAGGACCCGAAGGAAGGCGGGAATCAGGCCGAAGTTCGCCTCGACGTGTTCACCTCTCCCATGCCTGTCACGACGACCGAAATCTCATTAGACATTGGATCACCTTCCTTTCTGTTCGTTAGCGATAATTTCAAGGTAGGTGAATTTCCCGGGATTGCAAGGCCGACGAAGGTCGTAACTCAAGCTAGGTTATGATGCGTTTCGCATGGTCACGACGAACTTCGCGCGGTCATGACGAGGTTCGCATGGTCATGACGATCTTGCCGATGTGGTCGCCCTCTTCCATCATCCGGTGTCCGTCCGCCACCTGTTCGAATGGCAGCACCGCGTGGATGACCGGTGCGACGCTGCCCGCTTCGAGCAATGGCCAGGCGGTTGCCAGCAGGCCGTCGCGGATCGCCTGTTTCTCTGCCGCCGTTCGCGGGCGGAGCGCCGAACCCATGACATGCAGCCGCTTTGACAGGATCGGGGCGATGTTGGCGGCCTCGACCTTGGCGCCGCCGAGAAAGGCGATGATCGAGAGCCGGCCATCCTTGGCAAGCGTACCAATATTGCGGTCGAAATAGCGGCCGCCGACCATGTCGAGGATGACGTCTACGCCGCGACCGCCGGTTTCCTCCAGCACGACCGACTTGAAATCTTCGTCGCGATAGTTGATCGCCCGTTTCGCGCCGAGCGCCTCGCAGGCCCGGCACTTCTCAGTATTGCCGGCGGTGGCGAAGACCTCGGCGCCCAATGCTTTTGCCAGCTGGATTGCCGTCGTGCCGATACCGCTCGATCCGCCGTGGACGAGGATGGTTTCCCCCGCTTTCAGCTCGGCCATGCCGAAGACATTGGCCCAGACAGTGAAGAAAGTTTCCGGCAAGGCTGCCGCTTTCACCGCGTCATACCCTTTCGGCCAGGAAAGCGCCTGCGTCGCCGGCACGGCCGCATACTCGGCGTAACCACCGCCGTTCGCCAGGGCGCAGACCTTGTCGCCGATCGAAAAACCCTGCGCGCCCTCGCCGAGAGCCACCACTTCACCGGCAACCTCCAGCCCGAGAATGGGGCTCGCCCCGGGCGGCGGCGGATAGTCGCCCTTGCGCTGGAGCACATCAGGCCGGTTGATGCCTGCCGCTTCGACGCGCACCAGAATGTCGCCCGGCTTGAGCGTCGGCAATGGTCCCTTCGACAGCACCATATTTTCCGCCCCGCCCGGGGACGGAAGATCAACGAAGGTCATTTCAACTGGAAGGGACATGGCTCTACCTCAAGGACTCTCAAGCGTCATACCTAGCGCCGCCCATGCGTCGCGGAAAGGCCCGATGTCGATCCGGGTTGGCCGACCTCATCGCCGAGAAACGAGAGGATCAGCGCTGCGACATCGGCAGGACTCTCCCAATGCGGGTTGTGGCCATGGCCGTCGAGCGTGATGGAGCGCACGGAGGCGAAGGTCTCGGCAAGAACCTGCCGATGCCCGATGTCAAAAAGAGGATCCTGTGCTCCGGCGATGCACAGCACCGGCGCTCTGACATGAGTCGCGCGCGATTTGAGATCCGTCACCGCGAGCGCATCAAGGAGCGTTCGCCAAGTCGTCATCGGCATCGCTGCGGCTTCGCGGCGCAGATGCCTTAGGAACGCCGTGTCGACCGACCGACTGCAGGCATGCCAGCGGTCGAAGAAGGCATCGTCGGGACCAAGCGGGTCTTTGAGCCCGCGTATCGCCCGGGCGACCTCCGTCCCCGGACCAAAGTCCGGCTTGAGGCTTCCCGAGAGCAGGATCAATGCACGCACCGCCTCCCGGCGGCGCGCGGCAATATCGACAGCAATCATCGCTCCCATGGAATGACCAACAAGCACAAACTGGTGAATGGCCAGGCGATCGGCCAGACAATCGACATCGTGGGCGAGTTCGGCAATCGACATCCCTTCCCTGGGCATCGAACCGCCGTGTCCGCCGAGATCTGGAATGATCAGGCGATATCCGCCTAAGGATGGCGCGATCAGGGAAAAACTGCGGCTGGTATCGGAGTAGCCGTGCAAGAGAAGGAGAACCGGCCCCTGCCCGTGATCGACATAGGTGAACTGCTGGCCGCCGGGCAGTTCTATTCGCCGCTTGGCGGCCGCCCACGACTGCTGATCGATCACCATCAAAGACCGAGCGCGGCTTTGACCGCGGCCAGCCCCGGCTGCCCGTCATAGGTCGTTACGCCAGCGAGCCATGGTTCCAGACGCTGCGGTTCTTCCTTGATCGACTTAGCCCCTGCCTCATCGGGCGACAGGCCGTCATTCATCAGGTAGCCCATGCCGCGGTTCTCGAAATCGACGTCGAAAACCAGATTGTTCAACAGGCGGGCGACATTCGGGCACTCCTGAAGGTATCCCTTGCGTACCTGCGTCGACACCGTCGCCGCGCCAAAATTCGGACCGTAGAACTTGTCGCCACCCGTCAGGTACTTCATCGAAAATACAGTGTTCATCGGATGTGGCGCCCAGCCCTGGAATACGATGAAGGCCTTGTCACGAACCCGACGCGTCACCTCGGACAACATGCCCTGCTCGCTCGACTCGACCACTTCCCAGTCTGCCAGACCAAGATCTGGATCCTTGATGGCATCGAGCATCAGTTGATTGGAGCCAGGTTCGATGCCGTACATCTTCTTTTCGAACTTGTCGGAGAAGGGTTTCAAATCCGAGAAATCCTTGACGCCCGCTTCCCAGACGTAGTCGGGAACGGCAAAGGTGTATTTTGCCCCCTCAAGATTGGTTCGCACGGTCTCGACCGAACCGTCCTCCCGGTAAGGCTTGTAGTAGGCGACCATAGCCGGATCCCAGTAGCCGAGAAAGACGTCGAGATCCTTGCTGCGCAGGCTCGTATAGATGACGTCGATGCCGAGAAGCTTGCTTTCCGGCTCATATCCAAGCGCCTTCAGCAGGCTCAGCCCGACGCCGGTCGTAAAGGCCAAGTCATTCCAGCCGGGCTCCGCCAACCGCACGCTTTTGCATGCCTGCGGATCACCGGCAAAGCCGGAACTTGTGGCCGTCAACAGAGCAGCGGCAAATATCAGGCTCTTCAAATGCAGCATCGCGATCCTCACAATTGTCCGTCGGGACTTCAAATTGACCCACGGGTCAGCAATTGATCTTCCTGGAAAGATTGTCAATGTGAGAATCGCTTGGGAGAAACCGCATGCGATTGACGAAAATCAGTGAGATCAGGCGCCGCGAGCTGCGGCGGGCGGCCTTTGAGGTCCTGCAGAAAGAGGGAATGGCCGGGGCGACCCTGGAAAAGGTGGCGACGCATGCCGGCGCCTCGAAGGGCATCGTGCTGCATTATTTTGCCAGCAAGCAGGAACTGTTCGAGCATGCCATGCGCGAGGCGAACGCTTCCTTGAAAGAAGCGGTGGTCGAGAGGCTGCATCGCGCACGTACCCCGCTCGAGCGGATGGATGCGATCATTGAGGCCAATTTCGAGGAACGCTTCTTCCAGCCTTCCGTCTGCCACGCCTGGCTATCGCTTTGCGCCGAAGTGCCGCGCGAACCGCAATTGGCGCGGATTCAGAAGATCATTCACGCAAGGATGCGGTCGAACTTGCTGTCGGCGCTGACGCACATCCTGCCTGCGAACGAGTGCGAAGATGTGGCGCTTGCCATTACATCGTTGATCGACGGGCTGTGGCTGCGGCTCGGGCTGCAGTCTGAAGGGGGGCTGACACGCGACATGGCACTTGCGCAGATGCGCGACTACCTGGTCCATCGCCTGCCAAAAACCCAGGCGTAAATGGACGCAGCGGCACTCATTGCCGACTGCAACGTGTTTGCCCATCCACGCGTTAGACGCCGAGCGCCTCCAGAACGAGGCCGCTGGCGCTGGCCTTGGCACGAGACTTGATCTCGGCGATGCGGGCGCTGACGGCTTGGCCGTCCGAAAACACAAAACCTTCCGGCAATCCGAGAACGGCGATCGAACAGCGCATCAGCGGAAAATCCTTGGCCGTGCCATCGCGGCCATGACCGCTGATACGCCCCTCTGCCTGATGCTCCGGTAGATAGAGCTGGCGGACATCGGAGGCGAAATCGTCGAGTAGACGGTGAAGAACGACCTGCAGCTCATCGACGGTGCAACCGCTGATGCCGACGAAGAAATCGTCGCCGCCGACATGGCCGAGGAACTTTTCTTCGCCAATGAAATGCCGCCGCAGCAGGGCGGCGAAAAGCGAAATCGCCAGATCGCCCTTCTGAAAACCGTAGGTATCGTTGAACGGCTTGAAATCGTCAAAGTCGCAATAGCAGAAATAGCGCGGCTGATCGCCGTCGAGGATCGCGTCCTGAACGTAATCGCGGATGGCGCGATTGCCGGGCAATCCGGTCAGGGGGTTCTGCTCCTGCGCCGTCTTCAACTGCTTCTCGTTGATGATCTTCAACAGCGACGATGCCGACAGGATGCCTGCATAGCGCATATTCTCGGTCAGGATCACACAATCGCTGCCGTCCATGCCGGCGAAAATCTTCAGCATCTCGTCGGCCGGCGTATCGAGATCGGCGATCGGCGCCGGGCTTGCGAAATGCGAGATGCGGCGCTGGTAGAGCCGGTTCTTCAGCAGGTCGCGGCCGAAGGGATGATAGATCATCTCCTTGACGTGATATTCGTGCAGGATGCCGCGCGGTTCGCCGTTGGCGTTGAGCACCGGAAAGAACGCCTGACGGGGATTAAGCCGGAACAGATCGAACACGGATTCGAGTTCGTCGCTTTCGCGCACCGCCGGCAGCTGTTCGATCTGCTTGCGGATCAGAATGCTGTCGAGCGTCGCCGACGAGCGGTGACCGCCGCCATTCAAGGCCAAATGCGGATAGGCAGGCTGCAATTCGCTCAGGTGCGTCGTCGGCCGGGCGATGAAATAGCCCTGTACGAGGTCGCAGCCGAGATCGCGACAGGTCTGGAACTCCGCCTCGGTCTCGACGCCTTCGGCGATGACCCGGGTGCCGAGCACATGGGCGGTGTTGACGGTGTGGCGCACCAGGTGGCGCTTGCGCGCATCGGCGTCGATGCCGGAAATGAAATGCCGGTCGATCTTCACGTAATCGACGGGCTGATCGCAGAGCAGCTTGAGGCCATTGAAGCCGGCGCCGAAATCATCGATGGCCAGCTTGAATCCGGCCAGCCGCAGTTCGCGCACGAGCGCCGAGAAATCCGGCATCTTGCCGCTGTCGAAACGTTCGGACAGCTCGAAGCATAAGGACGACGGCGCGATGTTGGCGCGCTTCAGGTGATTGACGAGGCGCTCGACGATCGCGTTTTCGCCGCCGACCAGGCGGGAATCGAAATTCAGGAACAGCGTGCGGGTGGAAAATTCCGGCAATGTCGCGAAGCCTGCGACGGCACGACTGTTGACCATATGCTCGAGCGCCAGCAACTGGCCGGCCTCTTCCGCCTTGTCGAGCAATTCCAAGGGCGAGGCAAAGCCCAGCTTTTGAAAGCCGCGCATCAGTGACTCGTAGCCGAACACGGCACCGGTTGCCGCTTCGACGATCGGCTGGAATGCGCTTTCGATCACAAGCTTTGCAAGCGTTACGATCTGGTCGTCGCCGAACCGGCGAAGCGAGAGAATTTCGGCGGGGGCGGCGGACATGCCGGGCTCCAGAAGATTGAGAACGGACGATCGGACGGCCGCAGGATGGCGACCAACAGTCAACGAAGTCTTTCCCCAATATGAAGCTTTGATGAAAGCTATATGACAGCTCCGCCCACGCTGATCATTATCGAACTTTCTAATAAAATCAGTAGTTTCATCGAATTTTCCCGAACTGCGGAAAATTGGTCGCAACAGGTTCAGGTGATGCGATAACGAGTGCATGCCACGACCGAGAAAGATCGCGGCAAGCGCAAACATCGTGGTCCAGAGCAGTCACACTGCAAGCAGGATCAGTGCCATGCCGGACAGGGGCACCTGTAGCGCTACACCCGAGATGGCGATCAGCGCTGGGATGAGCGTCGTTACACGGGCGGCCCGCACGGTCGCCTTCCCAATACGCCAGCCAACAGGCACGCTCTGCTTACAATCCCACCCGAACACGGCAAAGGCGAGCGAGCCGTGCGCTAGCCTTTTGCCAACACCCCGAAGGCGATCAGCGACAGACCCTGCATCACCAGATCGACCGCCAGGAACAGGCCGAGGATCCAGAGGCTGTTGACCGGCCAGCCGGCGGCAATGATCAGACCGGCGGCGAGCGTGACCAGACCGCCGAGCGCGACCCATCCCCAGCCCTGGATCGGCCGCAGCTTGAAGCTGACCCAGATCCGGAAGCAACCGGCGACGACGAGTGCGATGGCCATCAGGAAAGTGAGGACGGAGGAGGCCAGCACCGGGTTGATGAAGGCAAAGAGCCCGGCAATGGCGTAGCAGGCGCCGCTCAGCACCCAATAGAGCACGCTGTTCCAACCCTTGACCTGAAAGGCATGGGCGAGATTGAACAGGCCGCCGACGAGCATGATCAGCCCGACATAATAGACCGAGGCCACCGTCGCCATCAGCAGATTGCCGAAGGCAAGGCCGCCACACATGATCAACAGCACGCCGAGCGCGACGAACCATCCCCATTTGCCGGCAACCGCCGCCTTGCCAGCCGGATCGAATGCATGGGTCATTTCAACCTCCAGTCCTTCTGATATCCAGAACTCTACCATCGGATTGAGCCGGATTTCTCCGAAAAAAGAAAGAGAAAACATCGCAAATTTTTATTGATTGATGAGTCAATCAAAAATAAACTGACCATCATCGAGGGAGAGACGGATGCCCAAGGTCGGGATGGAGCCTGTGCGCCGCAAGGCGCTGGTGGATGCGGCGCTGCGCGTGATCGGCGATCAGGGCACGCTCGCCGTCACCATGTCCGACATCGCCCGCCGTGCCGGTGTCTCCCCTTCCCTTGCCCATCACTATTTCGGCAGCAAGGAGCAATTGCTGATCGAGACCGTGCGCAGTCTTCTAAGGCAACTGCGCGACGATACGGTGACGGCGCTGAGTGCAGCGATTACACCGCGTGAGAAACTGAGCGCGTTGATCCGCGTTTCGTTCCAGGCAAGCCAGTTTGCGCCCGACACCATCGCCGCTTGGCTCGCCTTCTATTCCGAGGCGCAGCGCTCGGAAGACGTCCGCCGGTTCCTCGTCGTCTACGCCCGGCGGTTGCGCTCCAACCTGATGGCGAGCCTCAAGGCGCTTTGTCCCGTCGATGACGCGGAACGCATCGCGGAAGGCGCAGCTGCGATGATCGACGGGCTCTACATCCGCCAGAGTCTGCGCTCTGCGCCGATCGGCATCGAAGCCTCGATCGCGCTGACGGAAGACTACGTCACCTCGCTTCTCGACCAGCTCCACCGCCAAGGACGGGCCATATGACCGCCAGACCTAATATCCTGATCATTATGGTCGACCAGCTGAACGGAAAATTCTTTCCCGACGGTCCGGCGGAATTCCTGCATGCGCCGAACCTGAAGAGCCTCGCCGCCCGCTCCGCCCGCTTTCGCAACAACTACACCTCGTCGCCGCTTTGCGCGCCTGCCCGCGCCTCGTTCATGGCAGGCCAGCTGCCGAGCCGCACCCGGGTCTATGACAACGCCGCCGAATACCAGTCCTCGATCCCGACCTACGCACATCACCTGCGCCGCGCCGGCTACTACACGGCACTGTCCGGCAAGATGCATTTCGTCGGGCCTGATCAATTGCATGGTTTCGAGGAGCGGCTGACGACCGATATCTATCCCGCCGATTTCGGCTGGACGCCGGATTATCGCAAGCCGGGCGAGCGCATCGACTGGTGGTATCACAATCTCGGCTCCGTCACCGGCGCCGGCGCCGCCGAGATCACCAACCAGATGGAGTATGACGACGAGGTCGCCTTTCTCGCCAACCAGAAGCTCTACCAGCTGTCGCGCGAAAACGACGACGCGGGCCGCCGCCCCTGGTGCCTGACCGTCTCCTTCACCCACCCGCACGACCCCTATGTCGCACGAAAGAAATTCTGGGATCTCTACGAGGATTGCGAGCATCTTCTGCCAGAGGTCGGCATGCTGCCGGAGGAGGACCAGGATCCGCACTCGAAGCGGATCATGCATTCCTGCGACTACGTCAATTTCGACTTGACCGAGGACAATATCCGCCGCTCGCGCCGCGCCTATTTCGCCAATATTTCCTATCTCGACGAAAAGGTCGGCGAACTTGTCGACACGCTGACGCGCACCCGGATGCTCGACAACACTCTGATCCTGTTCTGCTCCGACCATGGCGACATGCTGGGCGAGCGCGGCCTGTGGTTCAAGATGAACTTCTTCGAAGGCTCGGCGCGCGTGCCCCTGATGGCGGCCGGACCCGCCGTTGCGCCCGGCCTGCACCTGACGCCGACGTCGAACCTCGACGTAACCCCGACGCTTTGCGACCTCGCCGGCATCTCGATGGACGAGGTGAAGCCCTGGACTGATGGCATCAGCCTCGTGCCTGTCATCAATGGCGAGGAGCGCACCGAGCCGGTGCTCATGGAGTATGCTGCGGAAGCGTCCCACGCGCCGCTGGTCGCCATTCGCAAGGGCAAATGGAAATATATCCACTGCGCGCTCGACCCGGATCAGCTCTATGATCTCGAAGCCGATCCGCTGGAGCTGAAGAACCTCGCGGCAAACCCGGAGACACCGGTGCAGGCGGCAACGCTGAATGCGTTTCGCGACATGTGCGCCGCCCACTGGGACATGGAGGCCTTCGATGGCGCCGTGCGCGAGAGCCAGGCCCGGCGCTGGGTGGTCTACGAGGCACTGAGGAACGGCGCCTATTATCCGTGGGACCATCAGCCGCTGCAAAAAGCATCCGAGCGCTACATGCGCAACCACATGAACCTCGACAATCTCGAGGAATCCAAACGCTATCCGCGGGGAGAATGACATGAGAGCCCAACCGCAAGCCTCGCACTTCATCGATGGCGAGTATGTCGAGGACATTGCCGGCACCGTCTTCGAGAGCATCTATCCCGCAACCGGCGAGGTGATCGCCCGGCTGCATGCGGCAACGCCCGCGATCGTCGAAAAGGCGATTGCCGCTGCCAAGCGCGCGCAACCGGAATGGGCGGCCATGAGCCCGACTGCCCGCGGCCGCATCTTGAAGCGCGCCGCCGAGATCATGCGCGAGCGCAACCGCGAGCTTTCCGAGCTCGAAACGCTCGACACCGGCAAGCCGATCCAGGAGACGATCGTCGCCGACCCGACATCGGGCGCCGACTCGTTCGAATTCTTCGGCGGCGTCATCGCCACAGCGCTCAACGGCGACTACATTCCGCTCGGCGGCGATTTCGCCTATACCAAGCGTGTGCCGCTCGGCGTCTGCGTCGGCATCGGCGCCTGGAATTATCCGCAGCAGATCGCCTGCTGGAAGGGTGCGCCGGCGCTTGCCGCCGGCAACGCCATGGTCTTCAAGCCATCGGAGAATACCCCACTCGGCGCCCTCAAGATCGCCGAGATCCTGATCGAGGCGGGCCTTCCCAAGGGCCTCTACAACGTCATCCAGGGCGATCGGACGACCGGTCCGCTGCTCGTCAACCACCCCGATGTCGCCAAGGTATCGCTCACCGGCTCGGTGCCGACGGGCCGCAAGGTGTATGAGGCGGCAGCTGCCGGTCTTCGCCACGTAACGATGGAGCTCGGCGGCAAGTCGCCGCTGATCGTCTTCGACGATGCCGATCTCGAAAGCGCCATCGGCGGCGCCATGCTCGGCAACTTCTATTCCACCGGCCAGGTCTGCTCGAACGGCACCCGCGTCTTCGTCCAGAAGGGCATCAAGGATGCGTTCCTCGATCGCCTCAAGGCGCGCACTGAAGCGATCGTCATCGGCGACCCGATGGACGAAGCCACCCAGCTCGGGCCGATGGTGTCGGGCGCGCAACGCGACAAGGTCTTCTCCTATATCGAAAAGGGCAAAGCCGAGGGCGCGCGTCTGGTCACCGGCGGCGGCATTCCGAATGCGGTCAGTGCCGACGGCACCTATATCCAGCCGACCGTCTTTGCCGACGTCACCGACGACATGACCATCGCGCGCGAAGAGATCTTCGGCCCTGTGATGTGCGTTCTCGACTTCGAAAGCGAGGCTGATGTCGTCGCGCGCGCCAATGCCACCGAATTCGGCCTGTCGGCCGGCGTCTTCACCGCCGACATCACCCGCGCCCACCGCGTCGTCGACCAACTCGAAGCCGGCACGCTCTGGATCAACACCTACAATCTCTGCCCGGTCGAGATCCCCTTCGGCGGCTCCAAGCAATCCGGTTTCGGGCGCGAGAATTCCGTGGCGGCGCTCAACCATTACAGCGAGTTGAAGACCGTCTACGTCGGCATGAGCCCGGTGCAGGCGCCGTATTGAGGTTCAAGCGGCCTTCCTCGGGACGCATCTGATTCGCTCCCTCATCCTCGGGTGAGCGAAGCGAGTTCCGGGGATCCAGCAGCGCCACGTCGGTGGCGCGAAAGACTCCCTCAAGCGACAGACGTCGCTTGGCTGGATTCCTGTGACAAACACAGGAATGAGGGGACAGAGGTAGAGGCACGGTACCGGCCGGTTTAGAGACGCAGAAGAAAGAGCACGATCATGCAGGCAGACTACATCATCATCGGCTCCGGCTCGGCCGGTTCGGCGCTCGCCTACCGCCTCTCGCAGGACGGCAAGCATTCCGTAATCGTGCTCGAATATGGCGGTTCGGACATCGGGCCGTTCATCCAGATGCCGGCAGCACTTGCCTGGCCGATGAGCATGGACCGCTACAACTGGGGCTATCATTCCGAACCCGAGCCGAACCTCAACAACCGGCGCATCACCGCGCCGCGCGGCAAGGTCATCGGCGGCTCCTCCTCGATCAACGGCCTTGTCTACGTGCGCGGCCATGCCGAGGATTTCAATCGCTGGGAGGACCTGGGCGCACGTGGCTGGGCCTATGCCGACGTGCTTCCCTACTTCAAGCGCATGGAGCATTCGCACGGAGGCGAGGTCGGCTGGCGCGGGACCGACGGGCCGTTGCACGTCAAGCGCGGGCCGGTGACCAACCCACTGTTCCATGCCTTCATTGAAGCGGGCGAGCAGGCGGGCTTCGAGCTTACCAACGACTACAACGGCTCCAAGCAGGAAGGCTTCGGCCTGATGGAGCAGACCGTCTGGCAGGGGCGCCGCTGGTCCGCCGCCAACGCCTATCTCCGCCCGGCTCTGAAGCGGCCCAACGTTTCGCTCATGCGCTGTTTTGCCCGCAAGGTGGTGATCGAGAACCGCCGGGCGACCGGCGTCGAGATCGAGCGCGGCGGCAAGATCGAGATCGTCAAGGCGAACCGCGAGGTGATCGTCTCCGCCTCCTCCTTCAACTCGCCGAAGCTGCTGATGCTGTCCGGCATCGGCCCGGCACAGCACCTGAAGGACATGGGCATAGAGGTCAAGGTCGATCGACCCGGTGTCGGCGCCAACCTTCAGGACCATATGGAGTTCTATTTCCAGCAGGTCTCGACCAAACCGGTCTCGCTCTATTCCTGGCTGCCGTGGTTCTGGCAGGGGGTCGCCGGAGCACAATGGTTGCTCTCCAAAGGTGGGCTCGGCGCCTCCAACCAATTCGAGGCCTGCGCCTTCCTGCGTTCGGCGCCGGGCGTCAAGCAGCCCGATATCCAGTATCACTTCCTGCCGGTCGCGATCAGCTATGACGGCAAGGCGGCGGCCAAGAGCCACGGCTTCCAGGTGCATGTGGGCTACAACCTGTCGAAGTCGCGCGGCAACGTCACCCTGCGATCCTCCGATCCGATGGCCGACCCGGTGATCCGCTTCAACTATATGAGCCACCCGGAGGATTGGGAGAAGTTCCGCCACTGCGTGCGCCTCACCCGCGAGATCTTCGGCCAGCGGGCCTTCGACCAGTATCGCGGGCCGGAGATCCAGCCGGGCGAGAAGGTGCAGACGGACGATGAGATCGACGCCTTCCTGCGCGAACACCTGGAAAGCGCCTACCACCCCTGCGGCACCTGCCGGATGGGTGCCAAGGACGACCCAATGGCCGTGGTCGACCCGGAGACGCGGGTGATCGGCGTCGATGGTTTGCGCGTCGCGGACTCCTCGATCTTCCCGCACGTGACCTATGGCAATCTCAACAGCCCCTCGATCATGACCGGCGAAAAGGCAGCCGACCATATCCTCGGCAAGCAACCGCTTGCCCGGTCCAATCAGCAGCCCTGGATCAATCCGCGCTGGGCCGTCAGCGACAGATAGGATCGCCTGCGCCACGAGGCACGTTTTCCCCGGCATTCGACTGCCGCAACGTCTGCGGCATGTCACATTCATTGACGCTATCTCGTCCTGTCTTCTCAAGTGCCCGAGATGAAGGAGACGAACATGACAGCGAAGCTCGATCCGCTTGTCGCAACCGCTGCGGCAATGCCATCATGGCTCCGCCTGCGCGCTGGCCATTGCTTGACCGCCTGCACCGCACGGCAGTGGGGGATGTGATGACCGAGATGACCGACGAAGACGTCAAAACGAGCTTCGACCCGCTGCGTCCGCGACTGATCCGCATTGCCTATCGGATGCTGGGTTCGGTCAGCGAGGCCGAGGACATCGTCCAGGAGGCATTCCTGCGCTGGCTGGACACCGACCGTGTGACCGTCAAGGAACCATCGGCGTTTCTGCGCCGGATCGTGACGCGCCTTTGCCTCGATCAGTTGAAGTCGGCACGACGGCGGCGCGAAACCTATCTCGGGCCGTGGCTGCCGGAACCGATCGTCGAGGAGAGCGACGACCTCGACGACATCACCCTGCCGCTGATGATGGCGCTGGAGCGTCTGTCGCCGCTCGAACGGGCTGCCTTCCTGCTGCACGATGTCTTCGGCGTCAGCTTCGATGAAATTGGCGAGACGATCGGCCGCAAGCCGGCGGCCTGCCGCCAGCTCGCCAGCCGCGCCCGCGTCAATATCCGCAATGCCCGACGCCGCTTTGCGATGCCACGGGAACAGGGCCTGGAAATCGCCTCCGCCTTCTTCGCGGCGTCGCGTGGCGGCGACATGCAGCAGCTTCGTTCGCTGCTTGCGACCGAGGCGATCGTCTATGCCGATGGTGGCGGTAAGACGGTGGCACCAAGACGGCCGATCGTCGGCCTAGACAAGGTGATGAAGCTGCACGCCTCGCTGGCGCTGATCTTTGCCCAGACGATGTCGCGGCTGGTGCGTTACGATTTCATCAATGGGCTGCCCGGTTTCATCACCATCGAAGACGGAGAGATCCTGCAGACCACTGCCCTTGAGATCGAGCAGGATCGGATCACCGCCATCTACGTCACCCGCAATCCGGAGAAGCTCAAACATCTCCCGGAAACACTGCGACATTTCGGTGGCCATGCCGTTCACTGAACGGCGGGTGGCCGCGCCCTAAAAATCGTTGGAGCCGACAGCTCCGTCAACCGACCCTGACCAACGCTTCAGCAAACCTGGCACGCGCCGACGGCGCGCGCCTTCGCTCGCGCGACAAATCCACCACCAAAACCAAAGGAGACCGAACCATGAGCAACATATGCATCGCCGTCATCTACCACAGCGGCTACGGACACACGGCACGGCAGGCTGACGCTGTCAAAACCGGTATCGAGCGGGTCGACGGCGCGCAGTGCCTGCTCTTGACCGTTGAAGACACACCGGCGCGCTGGAGCGATCTGCTCTCGGCCGAGGCGATCATCTTCGGCACGCCAACCTATGTCGGAGGCCCGTCGGCCGCGTTCAAGTCTTTTCAGGAAGCGAGTTCCAACGCTGTAATGGCCAAAGGCTATCTCTGGAAAGACAAGATCGCCGCCGGCTTCACCAATTCGGGAACCGCTTCCGGCGACAAGCTCGCGACGCTGATGCAGCTCGCACTCTTTGCTGCCCAGCACGGCATGCACTGGATCAACCTCGATCTGCCGCCTTCCAACCACTCGACCACCGGATCACCTGATGATCTCAACCGGTTGGGCTTTTGGCTGGGCGCCGGCGCCCAGTCGAATGTCGACCAGGGGGCCGATCTCGCGCCGCCGGCATCCGATCTCGCCACAGCACGGCATCTCGGCCAACGCGTCGCCGAGGCCACGTTGCAGTTCGTGCGTGGCAGAACGGTCGAGCGGGAGCCGGTCGTCCCCGCGTGGAGAACGGCAAACGAGCGATAGGATCGGCATCAGAGAAAGCCGATCCAGCGCCCAGCCAGAAGTGCTGCCGGCCACACCGTCAGCGAGACGGCTGCGGATACGCGAAGACGCCATGAGACCGGGCCGCCATTTACGGCGGCCCGCCAGGCGCCGCCAAGATGCACAGTCATAGCATTGGCGGCGCCAACCCCGAGCAGACCGATCTTTGCGAGGAAGGCAGCATTCGCGGCATAAGCCGCCGGCCGAACGCTAAAGAGGCAGAAACCGGTCACGATCGCCAGACCCAGACCGACCGCGGCAGCGCGCGACAGAAACGGCCCGAGCCCTTCCAGCGAAGTGTTCCCGAAGAAACCGAGCAGTCGCAGGTCCAGAGGCACGATCGCGCCGATCAAAAGCGCGATCGCCAAGATATGGGCCGCGTTGACGACGAGATAGAGGATCGCGGATCGACGCATCGCTGACGCCAGCGGCCAGGCGGCAATCCAATCGAGCAGTTCCGCCGCGCTCATCCACCGGTCCGGATGCGGTCCGGATAGATGTCGAAGCTCTTGCCGGCAACGGTGACGCGGACTGCCTTCAGGCGCTTCTCGTTCGGATCGAGCGAGCGATTGCCCAGAACCACGATCTGATCGCCGACTTTGGCGACACCTTCGACGAAGCCGGACCGTTCCGTCTGTCTGGGATTGCCCAGTTCGACGCGCCAGAGCCCGTCCTTTTCAGTCTCGACCTGAAGCGTCGGATGTGGCGGCGCCATCGAGATTTCACGGATCGTGCCGGCAAGTTCGATCTGGTCCGCCTCTGCCCAGGACCAGCCGTGATGAGCGTAGGCGCCAGTGACCAGAAGCAACGTCACGATGCTTCCGGCGAGAACGCGGCCAGGAAAGGACCTCATCATCTCCCACTCCTCAATTTGCCTCGGAACCCGCAAGATTGAACCTGAAGCGACGGATGGGAAAGCATCTGCCGTTCAACATATCTTGAGCGGTCCGGCCTTGAGGCAAGCGCTACGTCGTCGTTGCTAGGCCCGCGCATCCGTGCTCGGCCGCCGACTTGCGGCTGCTTTTCGCAATCCGGAAGCCGAGCAGGAGAAGGCCTGAGTAGAGTTCTGACCGGCACCGTTGACCGATCGCCCGTTGAAGCGCGGACCGAAGGGGCCGCGCTTCTTCATGTAACGGCCGGGCCAAGGACGCGAAAGGAAGTATAAAGTCTAGTAAATTACTAGCTTATCTTGCGTTTTTCGCTGCTTTTCGATCTGAGAGGCAGATTTGCTCCAAACGCCCAGCATTAGAAACCGCTATTTCTGTCCCTCGCCACACCCGGCTGCGATATTCCTGACAAGTTGGAACAGGACGCAGCCATGACCACGTCACCCCTCGACGCCACCGCGAAAGCTCTGAACCAAGCGCTTGAAGTCCTGGATCTCGCAGGACGTCTCGCGCTCGTTGCCGGCCTTGAAGGCCGTGCCGTCTTTACCACGTCGCTCGGTATCGAAGATCAGGTGATCACGGCCGTCATCGGCGAGAACCAGCTGGCGGTCGATGTCGCCACGCTGCAGACCGGCCGCCTCTTCAACGAGACGGTGGCGCTGATCGACAAGACCGAAGAGACCTATGGCATCCTGATCAAGCGTTTTCATCCGGAAAAGGCAGACGTCGACGCCTATGCCGCGCAATATGGTGCCAACGGCTTTTATGACAGCGTCGAAGCCAGGCATGCCTGTTGTGACGCGCGCAAGCTGAAGCCGCTTGCACGCGCACTCGAAGGCGCCAGCTACTGGGTGACGGGGCTTCGCCGCGGCCAGTCCGGCAACCGGGCAGCGACACCCTTTGCCGAAGCGGATGCTGAGCGCGGCCTCATCAAGATCAATCCGCTCGCCGACTGGGACATCGAAACCATCCGCAGTTACGTCACTGCCAACGCCGTTCCTGTGAACCCGCTGCATGCCCGCGGTTATCCCTCGATCGGCTGCGAACCCTGCACCCGCGCCATCAAGCCGGGCGAGCCCGAACGGGCCGGCCGCTGGTGGTGGGAAAACGACGAGAAGCGCGAATGCGGGCTTCACGTCCCAGAGACCGCCAGTTCCATCATCCCGACTTCGAGCAGCGCCGCCTGAGGGCTGGCGCGCTCCTCCCAAGACAAAGATCCTCCCGGAGACTGAAATGCCTCTTACCCATCCGGAAACGGAACTGCACAATCCGCAGAGCACCAAGCCGCCGCTTGACCCGCATTTGAAGGCGCTCGAAAACGAAGCGATCCACATCTTCCGCGAAGTGGCCACCGAGTTTGAACGCCCTGTCATGCTCTACTCGATCGGCAAGGATTCCTCGGTGCTGCTGCACCTGGCGCGCAAGGCCTTCTATCCCGGCCGCGTTCCCTTTCCGCTGCTGCACGTCAACACCGGCTGGAAGTTTGCCGAGATGATCACGTTTCGCGACGAGATCGTGAAGCGCTACGACCTCGACCTGATCGAGCACGTTAATCCGCGCGGCGCTCAGGAGAACGTCACGCCGTTCAGCCACGGTTCGGCGCTCTACACCGACATCATGAAGACCGAGGCGCTGCGCCAGGCGCTCGACGCCGGCCAGTATGACGCCGCTTTCGGCGGCGCGCGCCGCGACGAAGAGGCCTCGCGCGCCAAGGAGCGCATCTACTCCTTCCGCACCCCAGACCACCGCTGGGATCCACGCAACCAGCGTCCCGAGCTTTGGAACGTCTATAACGGCATGGTGCGCAAGGGCGAGAGCGTGCGCGCCTTCCCGCTGTCGAACTGGACCGAGGTCGACATCTGGCGCTACATCCAGGCCGAAGACATTCCGATCGTGCCGCTTTATTTCGCCAAGAAACGGCCGGTCGTCGAACGCGACGGCATGATGATCCTTGCCGAAGACCCGCGTCTCGAACTGCTGCCGGGTGAGGCCAAGCGCGAGGAAGTGATCCGCTTCCGTACGCTCGGATGCTTCCCGCTGACCGGCGCCATCCGCTCCGACGCCACGTCGCTCGACGACATCATCTCCGAACTTGAAACCGCGACCGTATCCGAACGCCAGGGCCGCGCCATCGACCGTGACCAATCCGGTTCGATGGAAAAGAAAAAACGCGAAGGATATTTCTGATGACCGCACCAGCAACCGCGAATGCCGTTCAGGAAGACGCAGCCGCTCACGTTCTGGCGTTTCCGGCGTCCGAATCGGTCCGCGCAACGCGCGACAGCCGCCCCCTTCGCCTCATCACCTGCGGCTCGGTCGACGACGGGAAATCGACGCTGATCGGTCGACTGCTTTGGGATACCAAGGCGGTCAAGGAAGATCAGGCGGCGACGCTGCGGCGTGATTCCAACGGCAAGCAGAACGATCTCGGCCTGCCGGACTTCGCGCTCCTGCTCGACGGCCTGCAGGCCGAGCGCGAACAGGGCATCACCATCGACGTCGCCTATCGGTATTTCTCCACCGACAAGCGCTCCTTCATCGTCGCCGACACACCCGGCCATGAGCAATATACCCGCAACATGGCAACCGGCGCGTCGACGGCCGACCTCGCGGTGTTGCTGGTCGACGCCCGCGTCGGCCTGCTCGAGCAGACTCGGCGGCACGCGACGATCGCGACCCTGATGGGCATCAAGCAGTTCGTTCTGGCGGTCAACAAGATCGACCTGACGGACTATGACCGCGCCCGGTTCGACCAGATCAGCCACGAGTTTCGTGAGCTGGCGCTATCGCTCGGCGTGCGCCAGGTCACGGCAATTCCGCTTTCGGCACTGAAGGGCGAGAACGTCGTTTACGACGGCCGCGCTTCGATGCCCTGGTACGATGGCCCGACACTGGTCGAAGTGCTTGAACTGGCGACGACACGCTCCTCCCAGACCGTCGGCTTCCGCCTGCCGGTGCAGCGCGTCTCGCGCCCGGGCGAAAGCTTCCGCGGCTACCAGGGAACGGTTGCCGGCGGCGCGGTCAAGCCCGGCGACAGCGTCGTGATCCTGCCCTCGGGCATGGTTGCCAACGTCACCAAGATCGTCACCTTCGACCTCGTGCGCAACGCTGCGGTCGCCGGCGATGCCATCACCCTGGTGCTCGACCGCCAGGTCGACGTTTCGCGCGGCGACATGATCGTCGCCATCGACAGCCAGCCGCTGACGGGCCTTGCCTTCGACGCCCAGATCGTTGCGCTGCAGCCTGATGGCATCCAGCCGGGCAAGCGCTACTGGCTGAAAAGCGGCAGCCGCCGCCAGCGTGTGCAGGTGCAGCCGGCAAGCCAGCTGGACCTGAAGACGGGCAAGTGGGAGCACGCAGACCAGTTGCCGATGAACGCCATCGGCAAGGTTCACCTTGCCTTCGACGAACAGGCGATCTTCGACCCTTATGAGCAGAATCGGACGACCGGCGCCTTCATCCTGATCGATCCCGACACCAACAACACGGTGGCCGGCGGCATGATCACGGCCAAGCGCTCGGCGCTCGGCGGCATCCATACGGAAGACGCCCGCGTGATCCTGTCGCTGCCCGCCGATCTCGCCGACCAGCTGATGGCAACCGAGCTGTTTGCGGGTCGTCGCGAGGATGCAGAAGTGCGTCGCGTCAGCGCTGGCCGCGCGAGCGAGATCATCGACACGATCGACGGCTGATCGCCACTCCCCCAAGATCAGAAAGGGCCCACGAGGGCCCTTTTTCCGTTTCTGCTGATCTATTTTTGATGCCTCGCCAGATTGCTCCTACCGCCTCTTCCCGAAACGACCTGCCGCACTACTTCCAAAGAACCGGGAAGGAGGAGCAGCCATGATGCTGGACCATGAACGGGAGGACGTGCCGCGCCGAAGCTTTCTTGGGCGGGCCGTGACGATCGAGGCCTTTGCGCGAAAGTACCGGTTGGACGCTGAGGAAACAAAACGGCTTCAGAGCCAGTTTGGTCCGACGGCCGGTGAGATCGAGTTATTGCAGGCCGCGCGGCGCAACGGAATGCCTGAGGAGTAGCGTTTCGCGCCGCGCCGGATTGCCTTTAAATTACGACCGCTGCTCGATGCTCGGAAGCACCATCGTCAGCGGCGCGGGATCTGTGTGCTGCCAAAGCTGGTATCCGACGACGCTGCCGAGGATGGCAGACCATATGGCGATCTCGCGGAATGTGAATATCGGTTCCTTCAACATCTGAGCCTCACTGGGAGAACGATTGTTGAAGATAATATCGCGCTTATTGTTCACCCTGATAAGACGCCATTCGATGAACAGGCCGTTTCCAATTGAACAATAACGTGACCCGACGTAGGCGGGTGCGGCGTTGGAGACTGCCCCTCACCCGCAGCTTCTGCCACCGCTAGAACGATCGGAAAATGGCCGCACGCGTGACGCCCAAGATGCGATCGTCCCAAAATGGGACACTTGTCGACATTGCTTCACCTTGATTGGCGGTCGCGAATTACTTGGGTTCAAATTCACCGGGGCATTTGTAATTTGGCGCGTCGATCATGATGATCGATAGGGCTGTTTCACCGTTTCCAAACGCCGTGGGACAGTCCGCCTGGCTATGCACCTTGCAGGCTTTGGCCGTGCAACAAGAAAGGGCCCTTGCGAGCCCTCTCCTGTCATTCGAAGCTGCTGCATGTTTCCTTAAATCCTATTCGATTTAACGATAAAAACATGCAGCCATTCAAAGTGCTACAGCGACCTTTGCGCGTCTAATAAGACGCGCGGCGCTGTAGTTCCCGATCAGCGTGTGATGACCACGGGCTCGACGTTTTCGTCTTCCGTGCGGCTTGCGAAGTAGTTGGCAAGCAGCGCGCCGGAAATGTTGTGCCAGACGCTGAAGATCGCGCTCGGCACGGCAGCCACGGGCGAGAAATAGGCATTGGCCAGAGCCGCGCCGAGACCGCTGTTCTGCATGCCGACCTCGATGGCGATCGCCTTGCGCTTGGCAAGTGACAGGCCGGCGGCCTTGGCGGCGAAGAAGCCGAGCAGATAGCCGAGGCCATTGTGCAGAACGACGACCGCGAAGATCAGCAGGCCGGAGCTGGCGATAGCGCCCTTGCTGGCGCCGACGACGGCGGCAACGATCAACACGATGCCCGCAACGCTGACCAGCGGCAATGCCGGCACCGCGGCCTTGACCAGGCCCGGCAGCAGCTTCTGCAAAAGAAAGCCCAACGCCAGCGGCACCAGCACGACCTTGACGATGCTCATGAACATCGCCATCGCATCAACCGGCAGATACTGGCTGGCAAAGGTCCAGACGAGAAACGGCGTGACGACCGGGGCCAGAAGCGTGGTGACGCTAGTGCAGGCCACCGACAGCGCGACATCGCCCTTCGAGAGGTATGTCATGACGTTGCTCGAGGTGCCGCCCGGGCAGCAGCCGACGAGAATGACACCGGCGGCCACTTCCGGCGACATCGGGATGATGGCCGTCAGCAACACGGCCAGCAAGGGCATGATCAGAAACTGTGAGATGACGCCGATGCCGACCTCGAACGGGCGCTTGGCGACTTCCTTGAAATCGTCGAGCGAAATGGTGAGGCCCATGCCGAACATGATAATGCCAAGCAGCGTAACGATATAGGGCGTGATCTGCTTGAAAATATCCGGGAAGACAAAGCCGAGAACGGCGAAGAGAATGACCCAGAGCGCGAATGTGCGCCCGACGAACGCGGAAAACGATGCGACAGCCTTCAAAATTTTACTCCTTGGCGTGATGAGGGCTGTCTAGGCGCCACAACCGGCGGCTTCAACACGCTTCGAACAAAAAACCGTCAGATATCGCAACTTTGTTTCTATCACGTCACGATAGCCGACATAAACCAGACGTCTATGGACATGGACCGCGTCATGCGGATATCAGGCATTGCCCACGCGGCGGCGCGCAGGATCTCAAGGAGACGAAGATGACCACGGATAAAAAACCGGAGACGACCGTGACCGTCGAGAAGCGCATGAACGGCAAATGGTGCTTCGTCGTCAAGTATCGCGGCGTCACCCATCCGGCTCAGGGCAACTTCTCCTCGATGCTGCAAGCGCAGGCAATCGGCCAATCCGTGCTGAAGGCTTTGGAAAAACAACGCTGAAGACGCGGGGGCCGTCGTGCCCCCCACCCAGCGGCACAGTTCGCTTCCAGCTTGTACTTGATCGCGCCACGGCAGCGAGCCCCGCATGGCTGTGCGGCCGTCATCCCGACTGGTGTTTGGCCGCACCGCGCAAACGAACGGCCAGCAGCCGCCTGCGACTACTCCGTCGCCGAGCGAACGATGTTGCAGAGACCGTCGCGCACGATGTCCTTGGAGGTCACCTGTCCGGCCTGGATGTCGAAGATGGCATCGACGCGCGTGCCGGCACCGCGCTTGCGAGCAACGACCCGCAGCGTCTGGATGCGTCCTGAACCGGTCGTTTCCTGGAATGCGTCGACAGTGCCGAGCGACTTGTTGACCTTGATGCCCGAGAACCCTTCGGCGGCAACGCCCTGGGCAAGCCGCTGCAAGGCCGTGTCGGGTTTCAGCTTGGAAAATTCCTGCCAGGTCTTGTAGCTGATGGCCGTCACCAGCGGCACACCGGATACCTTGAAGTTTTTCTCGCAGCTCTGCGCCTGCGCCAGTCCGTGGCTCGCCAGAACCAGCGCCGATGCGACTATTATCCGCCTAAACAACATTCCCTATCCTCTCGACAACGACAATGTAGTTGCCGAGACTACAACCCTTAGTTATCGACCAACAAGTCGAACATCCACCAATGCACCGTTATTCGACGAACGGCGCGTTCACGCCTGCGAAACGCGCACCAGAGGGAATCACGCGCCGCAATAGAACTTCGAGGAGATGTCGAACACGGAGGAGAATGGATAAGCGGCCAGCGCCAAATTAAGGCGGGCCAATCCGTATGCGGAGACGAACTTCACAAGCCCACGACTTGCGTTACCCTGAAGGCGCCCGCAATCGGTCCGCACTCAAAAACGGGCCGAACAGAAAACGAATTAAGGGATTGATTTAGCTGGTCGGAGTGAGAGGATTCGAACCTCCGACCCCCACGTCCCGAACGTGGTGCGCTACCAGACTGCGCTACACTCCGTGACCAGCGGCGCCTCTATAGAACAGGCATTTGGATTGCACAAGCGCCTATTTCGAAAAACCTTCTCGGTCTCGCCAAAAAAGCCGGTACAGTGGAAAACCCCGGCCGAAACCGCGTTCCGCCTCTTGTCCGACACACCCGTCAGGCACACCAGCAATCGACCAGGACAGAAGGCGATTGCTCGTGCTTGAGGCCGCCCCTTGACGGGGATGGCCCGTGTCGATTGTCTGCTGTGTCCGCTTTTTTGCCCGCCATTGCCAAGGAGTGCTGCCGTGTCGCCCATCATCCGTCCCGTGTCGCTTGCCGCAATGATCCTTGCCGGTCTCTTGGCTGGCCCGGCTGGTGCCGATATTGCCGGACCCTGGGGCTTTGAAGTGGATCTTTCCTTCTCGCAGGCCGCCGCGAGCAAACTTCAGGCGCTGAAGGAAGGGGTCGTGATCGCGGCCTATTATTCCGGCGAGCCGGCGGCGGGCGCAGAAGAGCATGCTGATCAGATCGGCATGATCGATCTCGGCGAGGACAGGACCGAGCGCGATGGCGAACCGGCCGTGGTGGCGATCCCCGGCAAGGGCGACATCGAGACGCGGCTGCATTGGGTCAAGGACGGCGAACCTCTCGTCAACATCAACGTCCATTCCGCCCGTCGCAGCGGCCCGGACAACCTGCTCGATTGCGATGTCTATGACGGTCCGCTGAAGGCGATCGCCGGGAGCGCCACCAAGATCGGCTGCAAGCTGATCGGGGAGTAGACCCACAGGAGCCGCCCCTGACCGACACAGCGGAGCGGACAATGCCTGCGCACCGACGAAACTCTAGCGCTTTCGCGTCTCGGCGAAGACCGCGCCCACCAGAAGCCCTCCCGCGGAGCGATTCGCATCGAAATGGAGCAACGGTTTCCCATGCCCGCAGCGGCGGGCGAAGGGACCAGAAACGACTGCAACCGATCACGTTGCGGTGAGGTTTCCGGGGCCAGATAGGGACTTTCTGCAACGCTTCGCATTTTCCTTAGATAGAATGCAGACAGCGGATTTTCTTTGCCGGCTTTTGGCGCTAGAGGCTCAGCGGAAAGCGCGCAAACTCAGGGGATTGGGGCGCGCGCGCCACGCCTACTTCCGAACGAGAGCCAAAGGGACGAAAACATGAACTTCCGCATGATGACGGTGGCAGGCCTCGCGCTTGTGCTCGCAGGCTGCACCACGACGACGGCGATTTCCAGAAACGCAGTTGAATCGCGTTGGCTCGGTCAGCCGGCCGGCGGCTTCTTCGCCCAGTATGGTCCTCCGCTCTCCGACGTCGAAAGCGGCAGTTCCACCGTCTACAACTGGAAGGGCGGCTATAAGACCCGCAAGACCCCGGCCCAGTACGAAACCGGCAAGGACGGCAAGCGCGGCAAGCGTATCTCCTCGGCCCGCACGGAATATCTGAGCTGCTCGGTGCAGCTGACCGTCTCTTCGGACTATGTCATCCGCTCGATCCGCCTGGTCGGTGACCACAAGCGCGCCGACGGCCCGAGCTGGTGCGAAGAATTCCTCGGCGGCGCCAAGGCGGAAAAGCCGGCTGCACCGGCAAGCTGATAACCGGCGCATCAAGGGGCAGACATTTGAAACCCGCCAGCGTCAGTTGGCGGGTTTTCTGCTTCCTTGGAATAGTCCGCCGAAGCCAGCCGCCCTCGGTTATTGCTTCAGGCAGCCGGACTGGCTGCATTTGCCGGCTGAGCAACCTCTGCCGGCCCAGCGGTCAGCGGCATATCCGCAGCCACGACCCGGTCGCGCCCCTCGCGCTTGGCGCGATAAAGCCTTGCATCGGCGCGCGCGCTGAACGCCTGGAAACGTTCACTGCCATCGCGTTGCGCCAGACCGAAACTCGCGGTCACGCTTTCTGTCGCGCCAAGAACAGGAAAACGGTGAATTGCCAGCCGCTCGCGAATACACTCGGCAACCGCCATCGCCGCATCCACGTCCATCCCAGGTAGGAGGATTGCGAACTCCTCGCCGCCAATCCGCGCGACAAGATCTGCTTCACGCACGCTGTCGCGCAATACGCCCGCAAACGTCGCCAGCACTCTGTCACCGGCCGCATGTCCATGGGCGTCGTTGATCGCCTTGAAATGATCGATATCGCAGAGGATCAGGCTGAGCGGTGCACCCGCATTGCGAAACAGCCTTGCCACTCGCTCCTCCAGCCCCCGACGATTGAGGACACCCGTCAGCGGGTCGACATCGCGCTCGCGCCTGAGATCGTCCATGACATCCGTCAGCGCCGCCGCAAGCAGCGCGAAGGCAAGCGCTGTACCCGCCGCCGCGATCAGCAACTGCATCATGTTCCAGAAGAGCGACGCGCCGAAAGCCTCGATGCTGGCGGTCGCGTCAGTGCCAAATGTCAGCCAGGTGCGCGGGAAGAAGTGGATCGCAACGACAGCCACAACCCAGAACAGGACGCGGTCTACAAGGCGACCATGTCGCAGAGCCCGAATGCGCCAGGCGGCGGCCGCAAGGATCAACCCATACCCAAAAGCCTGCACGTAGATCCGCACCAGAAGGTTCGGCCTGATATAGTAGAAGTACCAAAGCAGAGCGGTTATCACACCGATTGCCCCGAGTGCCGCCTTCCAGCCCATGCCGCGACCTGAACGACGCAGGATGGCCTCCGCGGCAGCAAGCACCGCAAGCGTATAGAGCAGGCCAGTCGGGATGGTATTGGCGCCGATATCGAGGGGCAGCAGCATGATCTGCATAAACGCCGCTGTCGCAAACAATAGGCAGGCGGCAGTCAGAAGCAGCAGATAGTGCCGCTTCTTCTCAATCGACCACGCCCATCCAAAGGCAAGGCCGAATAGCACGAACAGTCCCGGCCATGCCGAAGCGATCGCCGATGCCGCCAGAGGTCCATTCATTTTCCGGCTGTTTCCTCCCTGGCAACCAACGCCTCTCACGCGACGTGAAGACGTGCATCCAGACGTTGCGTGCATGAATGCGGCAGACAGATGGAGGAAAGATGAAAGACGCCCCTAGAATTTTAAGGAGACTCGAGGACCGGGCATACACGGCAACGCGACAGCCATCGTCAAGCGCGACGCCGAACTTGGCATCCGGGACGTTGAGAGGACAGAACGCTTGAAAGAAAAATGTGGCTGGGGCGCCTGGATTCGAACCAGGGGATGGCGGTACCAAAAACCGCTGCCTTACCGCTTGGCTACGCCCCAACGAAATTGGCGAGAAATAGTTTCGCCAAATCGAGCGCCTGATTAGCAAAGCTCGTGCCGCGTCACAATGATTAAGTTTGTGGTTCGAGCGGTTTTGTTGGGCTTTGTTCGCCAGCATACACTTCGCCCTCGGCGAAACGCCAGTGCCCGATGCCGCACCGCCCTTCCCTTCCCGACCGTCACCTCCTATTCTCCGGCGCGAATGGAGACCCCAATGAGCCAGTTTCGCGCCCGTCCGCCCGCCGTGCCCAGCATTCTTGTCGATGACGCGGTCGTGCGCATTACTAGGTGGGACTTCGAACCCGGTGCCGATACCGGCCATCATGTCCACGGTCTCGGTTATGTCGTCGTGCCGATGACCGATTGCCGGTTCCTGCTGGAGGAGGAAGGCGGCAGCCGCCGGGTGGATATCGCCAAGGGAGCGGCCTACCGGCGCGAGGCCGGCATGGCGCACAACGTCGTCAATGCCGGCAGCGAACCGATGTCCTTCATCGAGATCGAATACAAGTGAAGGCCAGGAAACGACGCATGCAGGGCCCCGACTTCGATCTCGACTTCAAGCCGGCACATGGCGAGGCCGTGACCGTTGCCGACGGCGTGCAGCGCATCACCGTCAACAATCCCGGCCCTTTCACCTTTCACGGCACCAACAGCTATATCGTCGGTAATCGCTCGGTGGCGGTGATCGATCCGGGCCCGGAGGACGAAGCGCATTTTCAGGCGTTGATGTCGGCGCTTAGGGGCCGCGAGGTGACCCACATCGCCGTCAGCCACACCCACCGCGACCACTCGCCGCTGGCGCGGCGACTGAAGGCCGCGACGGGCGCGGCAATCGTCGGCGAAGGGCCTCACCGTGCCGCCAGACCTTTGCATGAAGGCGAGATCAACCCCTTCGCCGAGAGTTCCGATATGGACTTCTCGCCCGACATCATCCTTGCCGATGGCGGACGGATCGAAGGCGACGGCTGGGCGCTGACGGGGCTCGCCACCCCCGGCCACACCGCCAACCACATGGCATTTGCGCTCGACGGCACCGGCACGGTCTTTTCCGCAGACCACGTCATGGCCTGGGCGACGACGATCGTCGCACCGCCGGATGGCGCCATGGCAGACTACATGGCCTCGCTGGAAAAGCTGCTGATGCGTGACGACCGGCTCTATCTGCCCGGCCACGGCGGGCCTGTCATCGAGCCGGCTTCATTCCTCAGGGGCCTGCGCGCCCACCGGCGCATGCGTGAGCGCGCCGTGCTTGAGCGCGTCCGCGCCGGCGACGGCAAGATCCCCGACATGGTCAAGGTGATCTATGCCTCCACCGACACACGACTGCATGGCGCAGCAGCCCTCTCCGTGCTGGCGCATCTTGAAGACCTGGTCGAACAGGGACGTGTTGAGACCGATGGACCGCCGTCCCTTTTCGGCGACTATCGCCTGGCGCCGGGAGGGGCTGGCTGAGGATGCGGCGGCAAGCGCACAGCTACCGCGAGGACCCGTCGGTGCCGCGCTTTCCCGACGATCGGCCGGTGATCGTCTTTGACGGCGAATGCATCTTCTGCTCGGGCTGGGTGCGCTTCATGCTGCGCCATGACCGGCAAGCGCGCTATCGTTACCTGACGGCGCAATCGCCGCTCGGCCAGGCGCTCTACCGGCACTATGGCCTCGATACAGAGAACTATGAAAGCAACATCCTGATCGAGAACGGTATTGCGCGCTTCAAATCGGACGGATCGATTCGCACGCTTGCAGGATTGGGCCTGCCATGGTCGCTGGTGAATATCTGCCGCATTTTGCCTGCTGCCCTTCGCGATCCGCTCTACGATCTCGTTGCAAGGAACCGCTACCGCATCGCCGGGCGCCGCCAGACCTGCATGGTTCCGACCGCCGACGAGCGCGGGCGTTTCATCGCGTGAAGGACGCAGCGGAAAGTGGCATGGTCCGTCAGCAAAGCCTCTACCGACGAGTTCTCGGCGCTGAATGGGATCGCTTGCCCACGGCGATCCGCACTCTGCATGAGACGTCGGATGGGCAAGCCATTTTCAGGGGGCGTGCGACCATCGAGCGTGGCAAGGGGTCATGGGGCCGCCTCACCGCCTCTGTCTTCGGCTTTCCCGTGGCCGGCGAGAATGTGCCGGTCGAGATCCGTTTCGAGTGCGCCAATGGTCGCGAGATCTGGACGCGGCGGTTTGGAGAGAAGGTTTTGCGCAGCTCCCAGCAAAAAGCCGAGAACCGGAAGGAACGATTGCTTGCCGAGGGTTTCGGGCCGTTCCGGATCCTGTGCGCCTTGGAGCCTGTGGGAAACCGCCTGCATCTCAGGGTTCGCGGCTGGTCCTTCCTCGGCCTCCCGCTTCCAGCGTTGCTGGCGCCAGGTGGCCGGACGTTCGAGGAAGATCGCGATGGCCTGTTCCACTTCCACGTCCAGGTCGAAAGCCCATTGACCGGCTTGATTGTGCGCTATCGCGGCTGGCTCAAGGCGGACGACGAGGCACCATCGCCGATCGCAAACGTGCGAGACCAAAAGCTGCCTCATGGATCTGGTGGCCACGACGCCCTCATGCAGGACTGAAGCGTCTGCCGGTATTCTGCGGATCAATCGCCGGCGATGCCGAGCAGCTCCGCATCGAGCGCCCGCAGGAACTGGTCGGCGAAGGCGGCGCCGATGCCGAGGTCGTGCTGGCCGTAGCGAGACGCGACGCGCAGGTCGACGAACGTCGTTTCCGCTTCTTCGCGCAGGCGGATCAGCACATCGAAACGAAAGCCGGCAATCAGCGTCCGCCATTCTCCCTGAAGCACGACGTCACTGGAACGCCGCCCTGGAAGGGCGCCCTCCAAAGCCAGCTCCGGTCGGGATTCCGGCACGGGTATGTTCTCCGGCTCGGCGGCGGCGTCCGCCCCGGCATTCGGCCGCACCGCCAGATCCTCGAGATCGGCGCGGGCGTTTTCGACGCCGAGTTCCTGCGTGACGCCGACGCGCGTTTTCTCGACGACATTGCGCACACCTTGGAAAACGCGGTCGAGCGCACCGTCGTATCGTCGTCCGGTCAGGCCGGGATAGGCGATAATCTGCGCTTCGCGGTCCTCGGGCGTCACAGCCGGATTGCGCTTCAGCCAGCTTTCCTCCGTCTGCGGCACCTTCAGCCAAGGCGGCGGCGTCACTGTGTCGGTGCTGACATCATAGATCGCCGGCCGGGTCAGGTACTGCGCGATGCCGAAACCGATGAAACCGAGCGTGGGCGCCGCATAGACAAGGGCCGAGGCGGAGGCGATGCCACCGATCGCGGCCACCTGCCAAAGCCGCGCGAGCCCGACTACGGCAAGCAGGACGCCGAGCAGTGCAAAAGCACCGGAGAGCCCGACCAATCCAAGGAAATGCGGCGTCGTCAACGGGCCGAACCGGTGCGCCAGCAGGGACAGCGCGAAGATCGCAAAGGCTATGCGGGCAAAGCGGCGCGCCCAGTGGGCGGCATAGGAATAGGGGCGCTCGTACCGGACCATCATATAACGGAATCAATCCCCTGCATCGAAACAGACCAGCATTCTTAGACCATGGCCGGGGCCGTGAAAACAGGCAATAGGATGCGGCTGGAGACCTGGGCCGCGCGCCTGCAGCCACTTGCCGCAAAATCGCCATTCTCGTTAACCACCTATCAGAAACTGGAAATATGCCCGTACGCCGGCAAAAGTCGTCGCGAATCGTCAATCGGGGGGCAAGGGCCGACGCTGGGAACGCATCCGGCACGGCAAGATGGAGAGACATCATGGTCGCATCGCAAGCAGCCGTGGCAACAGCCACCCACGCAGCACCGCCTCCGCCGGCTGACGCCCGCATTCCCATGGCGCTGCTGGAGCTGGAGCTTTCGCTCGACGGTTTCTCCGGAAGCAAGGACGATTTCACCGCCTTCATCCGCACGGTTGCCGACAACGTCGGCGGCGAGTTTCTCTTTGCCTTGCCCGCTTCCGGCCTGGTCGACGATTGCCTGAGCATCGCGGTCCTTCGGCTCGGCGGGACCGAGGGCGACGCGTCGCCAATCCTGTTTGTCTGCCTCGAAGAAGAGGGCTCGACGATCCGGCTCGAGCACCCCGGCGAGAACACCCAGGATCTGAAAAGCTTTGCCGAATCCTTTGTCGGCGTGCTTGAGCGCATGTGACCATCCGGACTTGCCGAAAACGGATTGACGGTCGCCCAACGGCTGCCCCATCATGTCTTCATGCGATCGAATCGTGAATGCAAAATCCGTGTTGTGCGTTTCTGCCCTTGGCTTGTAGCTGCGCCGAAGCCTCGGCCCTCGATTGCACGATCCACCCTACCGATCTTTACAGCCATACCCGAAAAAATCAGGGTGGACACGACGGCCCGCCATGCGGCAGAGCTCTGTCCTGCAGGCGGCGGTAAAGACCTGAGCGACCGGTGTACCCAACAGCCTTCTGACAAAAGCTGAGGTTCGGGCACAAGCAAAGCCGGTCTTTCGCCGAGCCGATCTGCATCCGCTCAGGAGGCATGAATACGATGAAGACCAAACTGCTGACCCTTGCCGCCATCGGGCTCTTGCTTGCGGCCTGCCAGACGATGACGCCGGAAGAGCGGCGCGCCGCCGACGGCAACACCTGCGCCTCCTACGGCTTTCGGCGCGGCACCGATGCATTCGCCACCTGCCTGCAACGCATCGAGCTCGACCGCCGCGCCGAGCGGCGCAGCTACCGCTATGACAATGATGTGATGATGTGGGGTTGGAACCGGCCGGTCGTCATTGCACGCCCGGTTATCGTGCAGTCTAAGTAGCTCTGAAACGAGATGCCTACAGCGCCGCGCGTCTTGATAGACGCGCAAAGGTCGCTGTAGCACTTTGAATTACTGCATGTTTTTGTCCTTAAATCGAATAGGATTTAAGGAAACATGCAGTCGCCCCGGGCACCCTTGACCGGGGCGTTGAGGTTATGGCCGGTATCGATGCCGCCTCACGCCTTGCCGTTGATCGCCGCCTGTGCGGCGGCGAGCCGGGCTATCGGCACGCGGAAGGGCGAACAGGAGACATAGTCGAGGCCCGCTTCTTCGCAAAAGCGGATCGAGGCCGGATCGCCGCCATGTTCGCCGCAGATGCCGAGCTTGAGGCCGTTCTTGGTCCGGCGTCCGCGCTCCGTGGCGATCTGGATCAGTTCGCCGACACCGTCGAAATCGAGCGAGACGAAGGGATCCTGCTCGATGATGCCCTTCTGCTGATAGGTCGCCAGGAACTGCGAGGCGTCGTCGCGTGAAATGCCGAATGTCGTCTGGGTCAAGTCGTTGGTGCCAAACGAGAAGAAGTCGGCGGCTTCCGCAATCACATGGGCGCGAAGTGCCGCGCGCGGCAGCTCGATCATGGTGCCGACGAGATAGTCGATGTCGATGCCGGCTTCGCCGATCACCGCCTTTGCCACCGCATCGATGCGCTCCTTGACGTAGTCGAGTTCGGCGCGCAGGCCGACGAGCGGCACCATGATCTCAGGCACGACGGCAGCGCCGGTTTCGCGCGCGGCTTCGACCGCCGCCTCGAAGATGGCGCGAGCCTGCATCTCGGCGATCTCCGGATAGGAGATGGCCAGACGGCAGCCACGATGGCCGAGCATCGGGTTGAACTCGTGCAGCTGGTCGACGCGCTGACGCAGGGCTGACGGATCCAGTGACAAAACACCGGCAACATCAGCGATTTCCTCATCCGTCTTCGGCAGAAATTCGTGCAGCGGCGGGTCGAGCAGACGGATTGTCACCGGCAGCCCGTGCATGATGGAAAAGAGTTCGACGAAGTCCGAACGCTGCATCGGCAGCAGCTTGGCGAGCGCCAGCCGCCGCCCGGCTTCGTCTTCCGCCAGGATCATCTCGCGCATGACATTGATGCGGCCATCCTCGAAGAACATGTGCTCGGTACGGCAAAGGCCGATGCCCTCGGCACCAAAAGAGCGGGCGGCGCGCGCGTCGGCCGGCGTTTCGGCGTTTGTGCGCACGGTCATGCGGCGGCTGGCGTCCGCCCAGGCCATGATCTTTCCAAAATCGCCCGAAAGCTCCGGCTGGAGCATGGCGATCGCGCCCTTCAGCACTTGGCCGGACGAGCCGTCGATGGTGATGATGTCGCCCTTCTTCAGCGTCACGCTCGGCGTGATCAGCAATTCGTTGCGCAGATCGACGCGGATGCCGCCCGCACCGGAAACGCAAGGGGTGCCCATGCCGCGCGCAACCACCGCGGCGTGACTGGTCATGCCGCCGCGCGTGGTCAGAATGCCTTCGGCGGCGTGCATGCCGTGAATGTCTTCCGGACTGGTTTCGATGCGCACGAGGATGACCTTGCGGCCTTCCTTGTCGGCCTGGACGGCCTCTTCCGAGGTGAAGACCATTTCGCCGGTTGCAGCCCCCGGCGAAGCCGGAAGGCCGGAGCCGATGATATCGCGGCGCGCGTGCGGATCGATCGTCGGATGCAGCAACTGATCGAGCGAAGCCGGATCGATGCGGGCGACCGCTTCGTTCTTCGAGATCAGCCCCTCGTCCGCCATGTCGACGGCGATCTTCAGGGCGGCCTTGGCCGTCCGCTTGCCGGAGCGCGTCTGCAGCATCCAGAGCGTGCCGCGCTCGATGGTGAATTCGAGGTCCTGCATGTCGCGATAATGCCGCTCGAGCTTGTCGCAGATCGTGCGGAACTCGGCAAAGGCCTCCGGCATCAGCTTTTCAAGCGATGGCTTGTCGGAGCCGGACGCAATGCGGGCCGCCTCGGTGATGTTTTGCGGCGTGCGGATGCCGGCAACCACGTCTTCGCCCTGGGCATTGACGAGGAACTCGCCGTAAAGCTCGTTCTCTCCGGTCGAGGGGTTGCGGGTAAACGCAACGCCGGTCGCCGACGAATTGCCGAGATTGCCGAAAACCATCGCCTGGACGTTGACCGCGGTGCCCCAGGCCGCCGGGATGCTGTGCAGATGGCGGTAGGTGATGGCGCGCGGGTTCATCCAGCTGGAGAACACGGCGCCGATGGCGCCCCAGAGCTGGATTTCCGGATCCTGCGGAAACGGCTCGCCGAGCGTTTCCTCGATCGCGTCCTTGTAGCGTGTGATGACATGTTGCCATTCGACCGCGGAAAGTTCGGTATCCTGCTCGTGGCCGAGGCGGGCCTTCTCGTCTTCAAGGATCTCCTCGAAGATATCGTGGTCGACGCCCATGACGACGTCGCCATACATCTGTATGAAGCGGCGGTAGCTGTCCCAGGCAAACCGCGCATCGCCGGCGTCGTGACCGAGCGCATGCACGGACTGATCGTTGAGGCCGAGATTGAGGACAGTGTCCATCATCCCCGGCATCGAGGCGCGGGCGCCGGAACGCACGGAAAGCAGCAGCGGACGGTTGGTGTCGCCAAAAACCCGGCCGGTGACTTCCTCCATCCGGCGAATGCCTTCGCGGACCTGGTCGTGCAGGCCCTCGGGTATTTCGCGGCTATTGTCGAAATAGCTGTTGCAGGCATCGGTGATGATGGTCAGCCCCGGCGGCACCGGCAGGCCCAGACTGCACATTTCCGCAAGGTTTGCACCCTTGCCGCCCAGCCTGTCACGATCACCCGCACGCCCTTCGGCCTTGCCCCCACCGAAGGTGTAAACCCATTTCATCATGCCTGATCTCCACCCAAAAACAGTCTTTTATGACGATTTACAGTATATGCTTCAGCCTGGAAATGCACCCGCCGAAGATTTATGCTGCATTGCATCATTTTTCCGACTGTCGAACGCACTGCGGCGGACTTCGAGGCTCAGCGGATCGTCGCGCGCACCATCTCCCCCTTGATGCAAATCAGAGGCCTGGCGCCGGGGATCGCCGTTCGCGAACTGTCGACCCAGGAGGCCGTCGCCATCACCCGATAATCAATGAAACTTGCCGCATCGAATCCGAGGTGAATGTCGAGTGCCTTGCCGGAGATCTCCACGGTCTCGGACTGCGAGGTCTTCTCATAGATCAGCCGCGCCCGCAGGGCGTCGACATCGAGCCTCACCTGTCCGACGTGCCCCTCGATCGAAACATCAGCTGCCTTGCCCTTGAGCGCCACACTCGAAAACTCCCCCTCAAGCGCGGCTTGGAACGCCGGTTGCTCCACAGAGATTGACGCTCCCTTTTTCAGGTTGGCGCGAAATGCGGTCCTGCACTCCTCCAATTCCGGCCAGGAGGGCGCTGCCACAACGATGTAAAGGGTCGAACCTTCGACGCGCATACGGGTCTCCGATACGCAATCGCTGTAGAACCAGCTGGAATAGAAGGGGGCAAACCAGCCGGACCGCCTGCTCTCGACCGAGGCGCTGAAGGGCAAAGTCTCATCGCTGGTGAGTTCGATTGCGCTTGCGTCGCCGGTGGCGACGATCGCCGTGACGCCGGTGATATCGATGTCCCTCGCCGATGTCTCGGCATTGCTCGCCAGGGCGAGGAGAAGGATGGGGGCGAGAACCATTGCTGGCGGTCCGATCAACATTTGACGCTCCATTCGTGCGGTCTGGCACCATCGCCGGACCGGAATAGCTCGCCTGAAATCGAACGCAGTCGCGACCTTGATCGCGTTTCGGGTCGACCCTGAACGCAATCAAGGGCATCATCCTGCTATCCGCCCACCTCCCTCCCGAAGAATTCTTCCGCTCATGCTGTTTGTACCGCTCCCCTTCGTCGTTTCCCTGCTGCTGATGATCGTGATTGTCCGGATGTTTTGGCAGCGCGGCGAGGCCATGACCTTCGAGCAACGCCTGTTCCTGCTGCTCGTGTGCGCTTATGCACTGCAATCCGTGCTGATCGGCATCCGATGGGGCTACGAAATCCGTACCATCCTCTTGGCACAGGCGATGCTTGCGACGTTCAACGCGGCGCTGGCATGGGTTTGCTTCAGCAGCCTTGCGAGCGATGGTCCGCCACGCCTGGGGCAAATCGCCTGGCACCTCCTGCCCCCGCTCATCGTCGGGGTCATGATGTTTGCCTGGCGCGATGCGGTCGGCACGGCGATCACCCTGTTCTTTCTCGGCTACGGGTTTGCCTTGCTCTGGCTTGCGCGGCGGGGCCCGAACGCACTGGTCGCCTCGCGGCTCGACGGCGTGCTTCGCTCATACCGATCGCTCAAGTTCACCGGGTGGGCGCTGATCGCCTCAGCGCTTAGCGACGTCGCCATCGGCTTCGACCAGCTGCGCAATGGAGGTGCCTATTCCGGCGCGATCGTTGCGGCAGGCAACGTACTCGCCCTGCTCATTCTCGGCACCGCCGCCTCGATCGCCAGCTTCGACACATCGACAGACAGCGGACGGGGGGACGCAGCGCCTTTGCCGCAAGAGCGCACTGCGACTGAAGAAGATGCCGAGATCGTGCGAAGCATCGACGACCTGATGCGCAGGAAAGCGCTCTACAAGGATCTCGAGCTCAACCTCTCGCGGATCGCCCGCAAGCTCGGCGTGCCGGCCCGGCGGATTTCCAATGCCATCAACCGGATCCACGGCATCAGCGTCTCGCAATATGTCAACAACTACCGGGTGGAGGAAGCCTGCCGGCTGCTTTCGGCGACCGACGAGGCAATCACGCAGATCGCCTTCGAGGCCGGCTTCCTGACGAAATCGAACTTCAACCGCGAGTTCCTGCGCGTCACCGGCCAGAGCCCTTCTTCGTGGCGCGAAGAGCAGCGCGTGCCCGAATTTCGCGAAGCGGCATAGAGCCTACTGCACGTTTCCTTAAATCGTATTCGATTCAAAACATGCAGCAATCCAAGGTGCTGCAGCGACCTTTGCGCGTCTAACAAGACGCGCGGCGCTGTAGTTTACCGCGTGGCGCTGACGCAATCGGCCCAGGACTGCACATTGCAGCATCCATCATAAATATCTAATATTACGAAGCGATGAGGGGCACATCGGCGAATATCCCGTCATGGCGATCCGTTTCAGTCCTGTGGGCTTGGAGGCAGGTCATGAAATGTCGTGCGAAACTGCGCTTTTCGATGCTGTCATTTCTGCTTTTGTTGTTTGCTGCGAGCCCAGTGTTCGGCGACAATGGCGGCAAGCGGCTGGCTCTGATCGTTGGCATGAGTAACTACGCGATCGCCGGAAGCTTGCCGAACGCGACCCGCGACGCCGAAGCCTTCAGCGGCTTCCTGCAGAGCAAAGGCTTTGAAGCGGACCTCGTGCTGAATGCAGACCGCAAGAGCTTTGCCGAGGCGCTCTCGCGCTTCGCCCGCAAGATCGGGCCGCAGGATATTGCACTGTTCTATTTTGCCGGCCACGGCATGCAGCTCCATGGCGAGAATTTTCTGATCGGCACGGATGCCAGGCTCGAAAGCGAGTTCGACGTGCCGGCGGAAACCGTGGCGCTGTCCGAGATCATCAATGCACTCGAAAAACGCGCCCGGATATCCCTGGTGTTCCTCGACGCCTGTCGCAACAATCCGCTCGCCAACAAACTGAATGTCGACGTCGATGGCGCCACGCGTGGCGGCGCCACCCGCGGACTTGCACCGATCGAAACGCAAGGTGCCGGTACACTGGTCGCCTTTGCGGCCGCCCCGGGACAGGTCGCTGCCGACGGCACCGACGGGCATTCACCCTTTACCCGCGCCCTGATCGCCAACCTCTCCGGCCCCGGGCTTGAGGTTGGCACCGCCTTCAAGCGCGTGGTTCGCGATGTGCGCAAGGACACGGGCGGCAAACAATCACCGCAGATCCTTTCGTCCCTGTCGCTGGAATTCTACTTCGGGCCGGAAACACCGACGGCGGCATCGACGCAGACGGCCCCCTCGACTGCCGTCGATCCGGCAGAGCTTGAAGCCGAAGCCGATTTCAAAAAGGCGCTTCGTGTCGGTACGCCGCGCATCTGGCGCTTCTTCGTCGCCAAGCATCGCACAGGCGAATATGCCGAACTTGGTAGGCAGGCATTGGCGCAGATCGACCCGGCGACAGCGCGGGGTCAAAATTCAACGCCGCAGACGATCGAGAGCCGGTTGCTTCCGAGCAAGGAAGCGCGGAGGAGCGTGCAGCTGGCGCTCGCGGCGACGGGGCTTGAGATCGGCACGGCCGACGGCGTCTTCGGCGAGCAGACCCGCACTGCCATCCGGCAGTACCAAAGCCGGAACCAGCAGCCGAGCAACGGCTTTATCAGCGAACGCACCGCCAAGGCACTTGGCATCGCCGTTTCGCAGGATATCGACGGCGTCTACAGCGCCACCAAGGCCCGCGAATACAAGATCGATGATTTGAGAGGGCTGGAGACCGACGGGCGGGTTCTGAGGGCAGTTGAATGCCTACCTCGCTACGACACTGTCTATGGTGCCTTCCAGGGGCATCTCTACGTCGTCGTGCGATACCTCTATGTCCCTGCCTCAGTCGCACAATATTGGGCCAAGAGTTGCGGCGCACATCTCGCTACAATCACTTCGGACGCAGAGAACGAGTTCGTCGCCTCACTCTTCAACAGCGACGAGAACTTCTTCAACACCGGATACGATCCGAATGGCGGCGTCAGCTACAAGATGGGTCCGTGGATCGGTCTCGTTCAAGCGTCCCAGGGCAGAGAGCCGCGCGGCGGATGGGGCTGGGACGACGGCGAGCCGCTGACGTACTCGAAATGGTTTGCCAACATGCCGAACGAGCACAAGAAGGGCGACGATGTTGGCATGTATTATGCTCACCGCGAAGGCAGAGCCGATCTTAAATCGCTGCGGGTAACGACTTGGGACGACATGGGTCCGCAAGACGCGACCGGGAGCTTCCTGCTTGAGTTCGAGTAGAGTTACACCACTTCCCTCAGCCGCTCTGCCGTCTGCAGGTCGACGGAAACAAGCTGCGACACGCCCTGCTCCGCCATGGTGACGCCGAACAGGCGGTTCATGCGGGCCATGGTGATCGGGTTGTGGGTGATGATGACGAAGCGGGTTTCGGTCGATGCCGCCATCTCGTCCATCAGGTTGCAGTAGCGCTCGACATTGTGGTCGTCGAGCGGCGCGTCGACTTCGTCAAGAACGCAGATCGGCGCCGGATTGGTGAGGAAGACGGCGAAGATCAACGCCATTGCCGTCAGCGCCTGTTCACCGCCCGACAGCAGCGTCATGGTCTGCGGCTTCTTGCCCGGCGGACGGGCAAGGATTTCAAGGCCGGCTTCAAGCGGGTCGTCGCTCTCGATCAATTGCAGCTCGGCCGTGCCGCCACCGAAGAGATGGGTGAAAAGCCGTTGGAACTGGGCGTTGACCACGTCGAAGGCGACGATCAGCCGCTCGCGACCCTCACGGTTGAGGTTCTGGATGGCGCTGCGCAGCTTGCGGATCGCTTCGATGACGTCGTCGCGTTCCTTCAGAAGCAGAGCGAGCCGCTCGGAGAGCTCCTTCTGTTCTTCTTCGGCCCGAAGGTTGACGGCGCCAAGACGCTCCCGCTCGATCTTCAGCCGTTCCAGCTCGCGCTCGACATTGCGCATGTCCGGCAGCGCCTCGTCGACGGCAAGCCCGGTCAGCCGCATAACCTCATGCGGAGCACAGGAGAGCGCCTCCTGGATGCGTGCCTCGATCTCGACCCGGCGCTCGCGGCCGGATACCAGCCGCTCCTCGGCGCGGCCGCGCTTTTCGCGCGATTCTGCCAACTCCGAAAGCGCGGTTGCGGCCATGCGGTCTGCCTCGCGCTGGCGACCCTCGGCCTCGGCCAGGATATCGGCGGCCTCGCGACGTGAAGCCTCGGCCTTCTGCAATTCGTTCATCAGCGCGCGCCGCTTGTCCTCGAACTCGTCGGGCGCATCCATCAGCTCCTCGACCTCGTCGCGCGCTTCCGCCTCGCGATCCCTGAGGGTGGCTATATGTTCTTCGGCGCTTGCCGCCCGTGCTTTCCAGGTCTGGCGTTCGCCTGATATCGCAGTGATCCGGCGCTGGCGCGCCTCGTTTTCGCGCGCAAGTCCGTCATGGGCCGCACGCCTTTCGGCAACCGCTGCCCGGTCGGCGGCGACATCTGCCGTTTGCGTGCGCAATTTCAGCTCAAGTTCTGAAAGGTCGGGCGCATCGGCAAGCGCGTCGTTGGCGGTCTCGATCTGCTCGGCGACCTCTTCAAGCTGGCTTTCAAGCTGGCTCTTGGTTTCGGCAACAACCGCGCGGCGACGCGAGAGATCGCCGGATGCGCGCTCGGCAGCGGCCAGCGCATCGCGCGCTTCGCCGAGCTGGCGCGTGATCATGCGCTGGGCGTCGCGCGCAAGCCTCAGCCGTTCATCCTCGGCGCGGATGCGCGAGCCGGCAGCGGCAAGATCAGCCTCGGCACGGCGGAGCGACTCGCCGGCGTCGTCCGCCTCAGTATCGAGTTCAGCAAGGCGGTTCTTCTGGGCCAGCCTTAGTGCTGCAGCACTTGGCGCTTCGGAACCGGTCACGTGGCCATCCCACCGCCAAACCGAGCCCTGCTTCGTCACCAGGCTCTGGCCGGGTTTCAACAGCGGCATCAGCCGCTCGGCCTCTGCCTCGCTGTCGACAATGCCGACCTGGCTCAAGGCACGCGTCAATGCCTGTGGCGCGCGAACGTGCTCGATGAGTGAGCGCGCCCCTTGCGGCAAGGCGGCATCGCCGGAATGATCGCCCGGTGTACGCCAATGGGCCGGTGCTGCGCTATCGAGCGGCGAATCGAGATCATCGCCAAGCGCTGCGCCAAGCGCCGTCTCGAAGCCGCGGTCGACCTTCATCTCCTCGACAACAGCCGGATAGTCGCCACCACCGGCCGCTTCGAGCATGCGACGGATCGTGCGCGCCTCGGTCTCGATGCCGTTCAGGATGGCCCGCGCCCGATCGACTGGCGGGCGGGCGTCGGCCTCGGCGCGGCGGGTTTCGGCGAGGGTCTCTTCGATGGCTGCGACAGTCGCCTCGGCCTCTTCTAGGGCGGCCTCGGCCACTTCGACCTGGCCCTGTTTTTCGTGCGGGTCGGGCAGCGTCGACATCTGCCGGTCGAGTTCGTCAAGATCGCGGGCCTGGTCGGAGAGCTGGCGCGCCAACCGAGCCTGCCGCTCCGAGAGATCGCGCAGCGCCCGCTCAAGCTGGTTGCGACCGGCCTGTGCCTCGGCACGCTCGGCCGTCAGCCGGCTGAGATCTGCTTCGCTCATGGAGAGCTTTTCGTTCGCTTCCTCGAGCCGTTCCCGGGCTTCGCTTGCCCGGTCGTCCGCCTCGGCGAGCAGTTCGCGCAGTTCTTCATCTTCTTCGTCGAGGCGAGCGAGAATACCGGCATTGTCGGCAACCAGGCGCTCCTCGCGGGCGATATCCTCGGCAAGCTGGGCCAGGCGACGCTGCAGCTCGTCGCGACGGCGCAGGATACGGCCAGCATCCTCCTCAAGCTGCGAACGGGCGATCTGCAGCCGCTGCAGTGCGGCCGCCAATTTCGCCTCGCTCTCGCGCAGCTCCGGCAGTTTCAGGCTGGAAATCGCCTGATCCTTGGCGGCCTGCATCTGGGCCTGCGCCTTTTCGGCGACGAGTGCCGTCACCTGGTTGAGTTGGCTGGTCGCCTCGGCTTCGGCTTCCTTGGCCTGAACCCAGCGGATGTGGAACAGGATCGCCTCGTGCTTGCGGATATCGGCAGAGAGCATCTTGAAGCGACTGGCCTGGCGCGCCTGCCGTTTCAGGCTCTCGATCTGGCTTTCGAGCTGAGAGGTGACGTCATCAAGGCGCTCGAGGTTGGTTTCGGCGGCTTTCAGCCGCAGCTCGGCCTCATGCCGGCGCGAGTGCAGGCCGGAAATACCGGCCGCCTCTTCCAGAAGCTGGCGCCTGGCCTGCGGCTTTGCCGCAATCAGCTCGCCGATGCGGCCCTGGCCGACCATCGACGGCGAGCGAGCGCCGGTGGACGCGTCGGCAAACAGCAGCTGCACATCCTTGGCGCGCGCTTCCTTGCCGTTGATCCTGTAGACCGAGCCCTGTTCGCGCTCGATGCGGCGCGTCACCTGGATTTCGTCGCTGTCGTTGAAGGCGGCAGGCGCGGTGCGATCGCTGTTGTCGAGGTAGAGGCCGACTTCGGCGGTGTTGCGCGCCGGGCGATTGCCGGAGCCCGAGAAGATCACATCGTCCATACCGGACGCGCGCATGTTCTTGTAGGAGTTCTCCCCCATAACCCAGCGCAATGCCTCGACAAGGTTCGACTTGCCGCAGCCGTTCGGGCCGACGATGCCGGTCAGACCGCGCTCGATGATGAATTCGCTGGGTTCGACGAAGGATTTGAAGCCAAGCAGGCGAAGCTTGTTGAACTTCATGCGGCAAACGCTGGCGCGGAACGCCCCTCTTCACCCGGCCCCAGGGCATGAAAAACGGGCGCACGGCTGCTGCCGTCGCCCGTTTTCAGGAAAAGCGAAGGATCAGAGCTTGCTGTCGATGAGGGCCGACATGACGTCAACCGACATATCCCCAGAATAGTGCTCTCCATTGACGAAGAAGGTCGGCGTCGATTGTACGCCAAAGTCCTTTGCGCCCCGCTGCATAACTGCGTTCACATCATCCAGAAGTTTTTGGTTCGTCAAGCAGGACTCGAAGCTCTCCTGTGTAAAACCGGCAAGTTTGGACATCTGCAGCAATGCGTCGCGACCATTCTGAGCGGCAGCCCACTGCTGCTGCTGCTTGAACAGCATCGAGATCATCGGGAAATACTGGCCCTCTGGGGCGCAGCGCGCCAGCATGAAGGCGGCAGCAGCGCGCGGATCGAACGGGAATTCGCGCAGGACGAAACGAACCTTGCCGCTGTCGATGTACTTCGTCTTGATCGCTTCGAAGGTGTTGTTGTGGAAGGCGGCGCAATGCGGGCAGGTCATCGACATGTATTCGACGATCGTTACCGGGGCGTTGGCATCGCCGACCGCC
The DNA here is from genome assembly GCF_014851895.1 of Ensifer sp. ENS11. Classification (NCBI taxonomy): domain Bacteria; kingdom Pseudomonadati; phylum Pseudomonadota; class Alphaproteobacteria; order Hyphomicrobiales; family Rhizobiaceae; genus Ensifer; species Ensifer sp. ENS11. The sequence continues at coordinate 532,646 of NZ_JACVAN010000002.1, forward strand.
ATTTCCGGCAGCGCTCCGGGCTCGAGCAGCTTGGCCATGTCGACGGAGCCTTCCGAGCTCGGCAGCTCGACCTTTGCCGGAGCGGCGGTCGACTGGGCAACTTCGGTGCCGGCGGGCTTGGCTTGCGCGGTCGTTGTCGGAGCAGCCGTCGTCGAAGCGGTCGTCATCGCGTCGGCCGGCTTGGCGTCGGCCTTGGCGGCCGTTTCCGTGGTTTCGGTCGGGGTCGCCGAAGCCTGCTCCTTCTTCTCGTCGCTGCAGGCGGCAAGCACAAGAGCGACGGTCGCGATGGCAACACCGCTGAGCAGGCGTTTCGAAAGGTTCATTGCGGAAGCGGACATGAATTTTACCCGTGTTCGGAGGGAATTGCAGTGCGGATTCGATATCTTGCCGCGCGCGGGGCGGCAAGGGGCAGCGTTTCAACAGAATTCAAAGAATTGTGACCGCCTGATGGTGCTGGCCTAACGCCGGCGTGGAGACATGACTGCGGTCCCGAGCCGTCGCAGCGCCGCCTTCAGCTCTTCGCTCTCGATACCCTCGACCATGGTTTCGAGTTTGCGGGCCGGTTCGCCGGAAAGCGGGCTTGGCTTGCGATTGCGTTTTGGCGGCGGCGATACCGGCTTTTGCACGATCCGCAGCTGGCCGATGGCATAAAAGCCGAAGAAGCCGTTGATACGCTGGATCAGCTCGCCCTGTGCATGGGTGAGGAAAAGCGCACGCGCGCCCTCGCAGGCAACGGTGAGCACGCCGGGCTGATGGCCGCCCTCGCCGGCAATCTCCGAGGCGCGTCGCGGCCAGGCGATCTTTTCCGGCCGGGTGCAGTCGGCAAAGTCCGCGCCGGCGATCTCGTCCCAGGAGCCGAGCAGCATGGTGTTGATGCCGGCGCGCTTGGCGAGCACCGGATCGATCAGGCCGTTGGCGACCTCGCTGATCTGGACCACACCCCTGCGGGACTTCTGTTCACTCACGAACGCGACTTTCTGTATGCAATGTCGATTGAGCCTTGATGCGCCGGCTCGCCTTCTCCAAGTATAGGCCGGAAAAGGAACTTCCGGCAAATCATGGCAAATACGATCACGGCGGCGAAGGCCGCTCCGCTTCTTCTTGAATGGTACGACCGGCACCACCGCGAGCTTCCGTGGCGGGTCTCGCCGTCGATGGCGCGGCAAGGCGTGGTCGCGAACCCATACCATATCTGGATGTCGGAGGTCATGCTGCAGCAGACGACCGTGCAGGCGGTGAAGGCCTATTTCGAGAAGTTCCTGACCTTGTGGCCGGCGGTCGAAAATCTCGCCGCCGCCGACAATGAAGACGTGATGAAGGCCTGGGCCGGCCTCGGCTACTACGCACGGGCGCGCAACCTGAAGAAATGCGCCGAGGCCGTCGCCCGCGATCATGGCGGCCGGTTCCCGGACACGGAAGAAGGGCTGAAGGCCCTGCCCGGCATCGGCGACTATACGGCCGCCGCCGTCGCCGCCATCGCCTTCAACCGCCAGAGCGCCGTACTTGACGGCAATGTCGAGCGGGTGATCTCGCGGCTCTATGCCATCGAAACGCCGCTGCCGGCGGCCAAGCCGGAAATGCGTAGCCAAGTCGCGGCCTTGACGCCCACCGACCGGCCCGGCGATTTCGCCCAGGCGATGATGGATCTCGGCGCGACGATCTGCACGCCGAAGCGCCCCGCCTGTTCGCTCTGTCCCTTCCGGCCACACTGTCTGGCGCTTTCCGTCTCCGACCCCGAGACTTTTCCGCGCAAGGCAAAGAAGAAGGACAAGCCGCTGAGGCTCGGCGCCGCCTTCGTGGCGATCGATGCCCGCGACACGGTCTATCTGCGCAAGCGCAGCGAAACCGGCCTACTCGGTGGCATGACCGAAGTGCCCGGCACGGCGTGGACGGCGCGGCAAGACGGCGAGACTTCAGTCGAGGCCCAGCCCTTTGCGGCGGCCTGGGAAGACTGCGGCACGATCACCCATGTGTTTACGCATTTCGAGTTGCGCCTGTCGGTCTACCGGGCCAATGTCGCGCGCGCCGAGACCGGAAACGACGGCTGGTGGGAGCCGGTCGCTTCGCTGAAAACCCAGGCGTTGCCGACGGTTATGAAGAAGGCGATCGCCCAGGCGATACCAGATGCCTTCAAGGCCGAGCGCGTCTAGCGTAGACGCGCGGCGCTGTAAAAGTTCGTAAAGAGGAACAGGTTCATGAGCAGCATCGAAATCCGCCACATCGTCTTCGACATCGGCAGGGTGCTGATCCACTACGACCCGAATCTGCCTTTCAGCCGCATCATTCCCGACGAGGCCGAGCGGCAGTGGTTCTTCGCCAATGTCTGCTCCCACGACTGGAACATCGAGCAGGACCGCGGCCGCTCCTGGGAAGAAGCCGAGGCTCTGCTGATCAAGGATCACCCTGAACGGGAAGAGCATATCCGCGCCTTCCGCAAGCACTGGCAGGAGATGGTCCCGCACGCCTATGTCGAAACGGTTTCCCTGATGGAGAACCTGATCGCCGAGGGGCGCGACGTGACGATGCTGACCAACTTCGCCTCCGATACGTTCCGCGAGGCGCTGCAGCTCTATCCGTTCCTCACCCTGCCGCGCGGCGTCACCGTGTCGGGCGATGTCGGCCTGATCAAGCCGGATGTGGCGATCTACGAGACTCATGCCCGCAACTTCGACCTCGATCCGCCAGCGACACTGTTCATCGACGACAGCATGCCCAATGTCGAGGGCGCGCGCCTCGCCGGCTGGTACGCGGTGCATTTCACCGACCCGGAGAAGCTGAAGGCCGATCTCGCGGCCTATGGCATCCAGCGCTGACATGGCAGCGCGCCAATAGCTGGAAGTCCCCGAGGTTGAGGGAAACATACAAACGCCCGGAAACCTTGCGGATTCCGGGCGTTTAAAGCTCTCCTTCCGGGACTGAAGGTACAAAAACCGGGCAGAGGGCTTTTCGAAGGACCTGGCGGAACTGGTTGATCAGTTCAGTTTTGCCAGGTCATTTCGAATGACGGTTCTGAGTTCGTCGATGGGCTTCAGGATGTTCCCATCTTCGAAGTGCCAGAATGTCCATCCATTGCAGGCATCCAGACCCTGGACCTTGGCGCCCAGGCGATGAATGGAGCCGGCCTCGCCACCGGAGGCAAGCGTGCCGTCGGCGCGCACGATGGCACTATGACGCCGCCTGGCGTCGGTCAGGACGGTGCCGGGCTTGATCAATCCGCTTTCGATCAGCGTATTGAATGCCACGCGCGGCTCGGCCTTCTTGCCGGTCATCACAGAAAGCATGGCCTTGCCGAGCGGCTCGACGGCGTCGATGCGCGCCGATGCCGCGTCGATGTAATCCTGTTCGCGCTCGATACCGACGAAGTGACGGCCGAGGCGCTTGGCAACGGCGCCGGTGGTGCCGGAGCCGAAGAACGGATCGAGGATGACGTCGCCGGGCTTGGTCGATGCCATCATGATGCGGGCAAGCAGCGCTTCCGGCTTCTGGGTCGGGTGCACCTTCTTGCCATCGTCGCCCTTGAGGCGCTCGTGACCCGAGCAGATCGGAAACAGCCAATCGGAGCGCATCTGCACGTCGTCATTGGCCGCCTTCATTGCATCGTAGTTGAAGGTGTAGCCCTTGGCGCTGGCGTTCGGCGTCGCCCAGATCAGCGTTTCATGGGCGTTCTGGAACCGGCGGCCCTTGAAGTTCGGCATCGGGTTGGTCTTGCGCCAGATGATGTCGTTGAGGATCCAGAAATGCAGGTCCTGGAGGATGGCGCCGACGCGGAAGATGTTGTGGTAGGAGCCGATGACCCAAAGCGTTCCGGTCGGCTTCAGCACGCGACGGCAGGCAAGCAGCCAGGCGCGGGTGAAGGCGTCATAGGCTTCGAAGGAAGCAAACTGGTCCCACTCGTCATCGACGGCGTCGACGACCGACTGGTCGGGGCGGGTCAGCATGCCGCCAAGCTGCAGGTTGTAGGGCGGATCGGCGAAAACGACATCCACCGAATTGTCGGGAAGCGCATTGAGCGCTGCCACGCAGTCACCCTTGATGATGGAATCGAGCCAGCCCAGCGGACGGGTGGAACGGGAGACTTCGGCAAGCGAAACAACTGATGACATGGACAACTCGCAAATACGCTTACTCGGGACGGACTATGGAGCGTATGGTTACCGAAGATGGTTACCAAAGCCTGAAGGTCATCAGGAAAAATTTTGTAATTGCGATGCATAGCCAACCGCTTGGCATGCCGATGGCCCTCAAGCCTCGTGGAAGGCGCGGCTGTCGACCGGCGCCTGATGCCGCTCGTTCATGCCATAGTCGCGAACGACTGACGCGATGCGCAGACGGTAGTCGGCAAAGACGCCGTGACGGCCGGCCTCCTGGGCGGCGCGGTGCTCGGCGCCGTTGCGCCATTCCTTAACGGCGGCCTCATCGCGCCAGAACGAAAGCGACAGGACCTTGTTCGGATCGGCAAGGCTTTGAAAGCGCTCGATCGAGATGAACCCGTCGATGCCGTCCAGCAGCGGGCGCAGGTCGGCGGCGATGCCGAGATAGGTATCGCGACGACCCTCGGCCGGCAGTACTTCAAAGATAACGGTGATCATGAGCTCAGTCCCTTCCAGCCGGTGACGAAACGTTTTTCAGGAAGATGCGATCCTCCTTCAGAATAAAACGCTCTTTGCGCGCGAATGCGTAGTTCTCGCTGCCCAGAGGGTCGGCGGCAAGCCGGGCGCGATAGGCCTCATAGGCAGCAAGGCTGTCGATATTGTAGACGCCATAGGCGGTTGTCGCCGAACCTTCGTGCGGCCCGAAATAGCCGATCAGGTCGGCGCCGCAGCGCGGGATCGCCTCACCCCAGTTGCGGGAATAGGCGGCGAATTCCTCCTTCTTGAAGGGGTCGATTTCGTAGCGGATGAAGCAGGTGATCATCTTGAGTTCCTCGTGTTTGTCTTTCGATGAACCCACTATGCCCGCTTGCCGGCCTTTGATGCTTCGATTACCATCGAAGTATGAAGGAAGGTCCAGACATCGCACTCATCGGCTCGCTGATCGGCGACCCTGCCCGCGCCAACATGCTGACCGCGCTGATGGCCGGGCGCGCACTGACGCCGACAGAGCTTGCGGCCCATGCCGGCATCACGCTGCAGACGGCGAGTTCCCATCTTTCCAAGCTCGAGGCCGGGGGCCTGCTGACCCAGCGTAAACAGGGCCGTCACCGCTACTACCAGCTGGCCGAAGACGAGGTCGGGCTGATGCTAGAGAACCTCATGGGATTTGCCGCCAGCCGCGGCATGAACCGGCATCGCCCCGGGCCCAGGGATCCGGCCCTGCGCAAGGCCCGTGTCTGCTACAACCACCTAGCCGGTGACTACGGCGTGCGCATGCTCGACAGCCTGATCGCGGCGAAACAGATCGAGGTCGCCGGCGACGATCTCGCCTTGACCGATACGGGCCAGATCCGCATCGAGGCGCTCGGCATAAGCTACGCATCGCTGAAGAAATCCCGCCGGCCAATCTGCCGAACTTGCCTCGACTGGAGCGAGAGACGCTCGCATCTGGCAGGCTCGCTGGGCGAGGCGCTGCTGACGCTGTTCATCGACAAGGGCTGGGCAAAACGCGAGAACAACAGCCGCGCCATCCGCTTCACCGATAGCGGCGAAAGGGCCTTTTCAGACCTCTTCCCGCAGTGAACACGGGTCCGTGCCTGCTCGCACCAGAACATCCCTAAAACCGCTATCGGCAACGCGGCTACAGAGGCCGGCCCATTCGCATTCGACACAGACCGCCGCGGCCTTTCCGTCGGCGACTGATCTGTCGAGGATGTTCGCGATGGCCGCGAGTGCAAGACTGTCTCGCCGTGCAATGCTGTCTTCCCGGCAATGGGCACCGGCGTCACACAACATCGGCACGCAAATATCGTCCGGGCCGTCGACAACCGTGACGCTTTCACCTGACGACAGGCGTTCGGCGATCCTGACATAGTTGCGCGTGAACGTGGGCGTGTAGCCCTCGCCCACGAAGGTCAGCAGGCACAGCAGATGGTGCCCGCGCAGCCGGACCGTCAAAGCAGGTCCGTCGGCTTCTGCACATAGCGCTGGACGGCTTTCAGCACGGCCGCCGCAAGTGCCGACTTCAGCACCGCGCCGAGCACGAAGGGCGCAGCACCGAGTGCGATTGCCTGTTCGAAACCGATCAACGTCGCAAGCCAGGCGGCGCCAACTGCAAGGCACAGCATGTTGGCGGCGAAATGGGCGGAGAAGCTCAGGACAACGCGATCGCCGGTCCAGCCGCGCTGTGCCAGCCAGCCGGCGATACCAGCGACCAAAGGAAAGGCGGCGAGATAACCGGCCGTCGGCCCTGCGAAATGGGCAAGACCGCCGGCGCCATTGGCAAGAACCGGAAGCCCGAGCATGGCCTCAGTCAGCCAGGTAAGGACGGTGGCAACGCCAAGCCGCCAACCATAGATGACGCCGATCATCGTGATGGCAAAGGTCTGCATGGTCACCGGCACCGGGACCATCGGCACGCTGATCTGCGAGGAGAGCGCGAGAAAGCCGGTGCCGAGAAGCACGAACAGCGCCTTGACCGGCCAGGCTTTACCGTCGAGGCGGAGCGGATCGAAGAGGGGCGCGTGGGCGGAAGCGAGATTGGACATCTGGGTCTCCGTGGGTTGCATTCACGATTATAGATAATTTTTTATTCTATCTATAAGATGGCCGCACTAGCCCCGACTGACGTACCAGTCAATCCGAGACCGACAACGGCGCGCAAAATCGCACGTCGATTCCATCAACAGACTGAAAAACAAGGCAAATAAATTATCTATAATTTTGCGCCCATGGCGGCGACCCAAGCGTAACGGTTGCGCTCAAAGACCTATCCGACGATGGAAAACGCCTCTCGCGTCTCGCCGGCAGCTGCCTTGACCGGCGTCTTGCCAATCCAGCCGACATGGCGCGCGAGGATTTTGGCTGCCTCGTCGCCCCGCCCTTCCCGCAAGGCGGCAAGGATCGCGCGGTGGTCATGGTCGGTGCGCGCTTCCCAGCTGCTCCTCCAGGCCGAAAACAGAAAGCGGGCGCTGGCGGCATGCAGGTCGTCGATCGAGGCGAGCAGTCGCGGCATGCCGCAGGGCTCCAGGATCAGCCGATGGAAAGCGCGGTTGGCAGCCTCCCAGGAACGGACGTCGCGCGACGTGTCCGCGGCGACCGTTGCCGCCTCGGCACGATCGAGGATGGCAGCGGTCAGATGTGGGATCGCATGGCGCAGCGCCAGCACCTCGAGAACCGCCCGCATTTCGGCGACCTCGCGGACTTCCTTGAGGTCGAACGCCGCAACACGAACGCCGCGACGTGGCTCGCTGACGGCAAGCCCCTGCGCCTCCAAAAGCCGGAACGCTTCGCGCACCGGCACGTGGCTGGCGCCGAATTCCTCGGCGATGTGATCCTGGCGCAGGCGCTCGCCCGGCGTCAGCACACCCGAGATGATCCTCTCGGCCAGTACCCGGCTGATGCGGCTTGCGATCGTATCGTCCCGTTGCTTGTTCATCGGCTACAGATAGAGGTGCCGGCAGGACCTGTCGAGCAAGCGACTGCGGCCTTTCGACGATTTCCAAAGGTTGAGATTTCGGCCGCCATCGTATAAACCTTCGGCGTACAAAAGCACGCGCCGCGAAAGCGATCTCCCCCTGCCTGTGGCGCCTCCTTCTCCCAGGGAAACTGACCTAAATGAACGGTATCGACCTCATCATCTTCGATTGCGACGGCGTTCTCGTCGATTCGGAAATCATCGCCTCGGAAGTCGAGGCGGCCCTTTTGACCGAAGCAGGCTATCCGATCAGCACCGAGGAGATGGCAGAGCGCTTTGCCGGCATGACCTGGCAGAACACGCTGCTGCAGATCGAAAAGGAAGCGAGCATCCCGCTTTCGGCCTCGCTCATCAGCAAGGTCGACACGATCCTCGACGAACGCCTCGCGCGCGATCTCAAGATCATCGAAGGCGTCAAGCCGATGCTGGCGCAGCTGACGCTGCCGCACTGCATCTGCTCCAACTCGACCTCGGCGCGGCTCGCGATGATGCTCGGCAAGGTCGGGATCAAGGATCATTTCGGCCGCCATATCTATTCCGCCCGCGACCTTGGAGCGGACCGCGTCAAGCCGAAGCCGGACATCTTCCTGCACGGCGCCAAGCAGATGGGCGTCGCCCCTTCCCGCATCCTGGTCATCGAGGACTCCGTTCACGGCATCCATGGAGCGCGCGCAGCGGGCATGCGCGTCGTCGGCTTTACCGGCGGCTCGCACACCCATCCCTCGCATGCCGACCAGCTGACCGATGCCGGCGCCGAAACGGTGATTTCCCGCATGTCGGCGCTGCCGGGCGTGATCGCCGCTCTATCCGAGTGGTCGGAGTCGATGACGGCCTGATCCGGCAAAGCCGGGCGCTAGCCGCTACAGACCCTTTCGCTCCGGATGTTCACCGGGGCGGGAAAAAGCTCTCGGCCATCACGGCGGGCGTCCGATTAGGCGCCGAGGGACAGGATGTCACATTGATGTGCCATGGCTGTCCCTCCGAAGATCTCCCCGGTTTTCGCACCGCGCACGAGGGCCATATCAGCCAAGCCCCTCAGGGGTATTTCTAGGAGGAAACATCATGCGTCTTTCAATGTTGACGGGCCTGACCCTGGCGGCCAGCGTTGCCTTCGGGCCGTTCGCCTTTGCCGATATCACCGTTGGCGTCATCACGCCGCTCACCGGCCCGGTCGCGGCCTATGGCGAGCAGGTCAAGAACGGCGCGGAAGCTGCCGCGGAGGAGATCAACAAAGCCGGCGGCATCAACGGCGAAAAGATCGTGCTGAAGATGATGGACGATGCCGGCGACCCGAAGCAGGCCGTATCGGTAGCAAACCAGGCTGCTGGTGAAGGCATCCACTTCGTCGTCGGTCCGGTGCTTTCAGGCACCTCGATGGCGGCGTCCGACGTTCTCGCCGAAAACGGCATCCTGATGATAACGCCGACGGCGACCACGCCCGATCTGACCACCCGCGGTCTGTGGAACGTGCTGCGCACCTGCGGTCGCGACGACCAGCAGGCTGAGGTTGCCGCTGCCTATGTGGTCAAGAACCTTAAGGACAAGCGCGTCGCCGTCCTGCACGACAAGGCTCCCTACGGCAAGGGCCTCGCCGACGGCTTCAAGAAGGGGATCAACGCAGGCGGTATCACCGAAGTCGTCTACGAAGGCCTCAACCCGGGCGACAAGGACTTCAGCGCCATCGTCACCCGTCTGAAGGCGGAAAAGGTCGATGTCGTCTACTTCGGCGGCTATCATCCGGAAGGCGGCCTGCTCGCACGCCAGATGCGCGACCAGGGTGTGACAGCGCAGATCTTCGGCGGCGACGGCCTGTCGAACACCGAGTTCTGGGCGATCGGCGGCGACGCTGCGACCGGCACGATCTACACCAACGCAAGCGACGCGACCCGCAACCCGGCGTCGGCTCCGGCCGTCGAGGCACTGAAGGCGAAGAACATTCCGGCCGAAGCCTTCACCCTTAACGCCTATGCGGCAGTGCAGGTCCTGAAGGCCGGCATCGAAAAGGCCGGCTCCGCCGAGGATGCGACCGCCGTTGCGACCGCGATCAAGTCCGGCGAAGCGATCGACACCGTGCTCGGCAAGCTCACCTACGGCGAAGCTGGCGACCTCACCTCGCAGGCTTTCTCGCTCTACAAGTGGGAAGGCGGCAAGAGCGTCGCTGCCGAGTAATCCGGTACAGTCACCAAATGAAAACGCCGGGGCTTGCCCCGGCGTTTTTCGTTTCAGGCAGCTGCTACAGCGCCGCGCATCTTAATTAGACGCGCAAAAGTTGCGTAGCACTTTGAATTGCTGCATGTTTTTATCCTTAAATCGAATAGGATTTAAGGAAACATGCGGCAGAGCCGCTTACTTCTTGCGCTTTGCCGGCGGACCTTCGTCGAAGCCGACGAAGACCTTGGCGTTGGAGCCTGCGCCGGCCGGGAGCGCGACGTCCGTCTTGGTGAAGACGAACTGCGTCGAGCCGTTTGCCGGGATCTCAACGACATGCTGCGTCAGCTCGGAATAGAGCGTCTTGTCTTCGTCGACCGCTGCGACGCGGATCGGCATTGTGATCTTGCCGGGACCGCCTGCGGGACCGCTGACGACCCGACCCTGAACCACGACGGTCACCGTGAGCGCGGTTTCGCTCTGCACGCATTGCCGCGTCGTATCGGCGAGCGACGCCTGATAGATGACCTTGGTCGGATCGTCCTTGCCGCCCTTGGCGTAGGTGCGGAACGACGAGGTGCCTTCTCTCAAAACCACCTGCGGGCATGCAGCCTGGACAACGGCCGGCGTAGCTGCTGCGGCACTGCCGCCCGCATCGATCGCTCCGCCGGATTGCGTCTTGTTACAGCCGGCGAGGATCGCGAGAAAGGATATTGCGAGGACAGGCCGGGATACTTTGCCAAACACGTTGAACAACCTCTACTGAACCGGTTGAAACTCCTTGACCGAAATCTCGGCCGGAAGGCCTTTCATGGCCTTCGGGCATCGTCTATAGCAGCGGCGAATTGAAAAATCGATCGGGTCAGCCATCTCGATCGGAATTTTCCGAAACGACGCTCGGGCCGGAAATTTGCATTGGTGACAAGAATGCGTGGGGACTTTGTCAAGGACTGACGCAATAAGACAGACGCGCTGCGGCCGGTTCGCATAGGGTCGCCGCGATCCGAAGGCAAGACGAAGGACTAGGATGGTGAAGTATATCTCGACGCGCGGCGAGGCCGCCCCTCTCGGCTTCTGCGATGCGCTGCTTGCGGGCCTTGCGCGCGACGGCGGTCTCTACCTTCCCAGGGAATGGCCGACGCTGTCGAAGAAAGAAATCCGGGCGCTGCGCGGCAAGTCCTATCAGGATATCGCCTTTGCCGTGCTCGAGCCCTTCATCCACGGTGAGATCCCCTCAGCGAAGTTTCGCGAGATGATCGACGAGGCTTACGCGACCTTCCGTCATCCCGCCATCGCGCCTCTCGTCCAGACCGGCCCCAATGCCTTCGTCATTGAGCTGTTCCACGGCTCGACGCTTGCGTTCAAGGACGTGGCGATGCAGCTGCTGGCCCGCCTGATGGACTATGTGCTCGCCGAGCGCGGTGAACGGGCGACCATCGTCGGCGCGACTTCGGGCGATACCGGAGGTGCTGCCATCGACGCCTTTGCCGGTCGCGAACGTACTGACATCTTTATCCTCTTCCCGCATGGCAAGGTCTCTGCCGTTCAGCAGCGCCAGATGACGACATCGAAGGCCGGCAACGTCCACGCCATCGCCGTGAAAGGCAATTTCGACGATTGCCAGAACCTGGTCAAAGGCATGTTCAACGACGCGGTCTTCCGCGATCGCGTCAAGCTTTCGGGCGTCAACTCGATCAACTGGGCGCGGATCATGGCCCAGATCGTCTATTACTTCACGACGGCGATCGCGCTCGGCGGCCCGGACCGCAAGATTTCCTTCACTGTGCCAACAGGCAATTTCGGCGATATCTTCGCCGGCTACGTCGCCAAGCGCATGGGCCTGCCGATCGACAAGCTTGTTGTCGCCACCAATGAAAACGACATTCTCGCCCGCACGCTGAAGACCGGCCGCTACGAAATGCGCGGGGTCAAGGCGACCACGTCTCCGTCGATGGACATCCAGATCTCGTCCAATTTCGAACGGCTTCTGTTCGAAGCCAACGATCGCGATCCGGCCGAAGTCCGATCCGCGATGGACAGCCTCAAGCAATCAGGCTCCTTTGCCATCCGCGAAAAGGCGCTGAAGGCGATCCGCAAGGAGTTCCAGGCCGGGCGCGCCTCCGAAAAGGACGTCGCCAGGACCATTGCCAAGACCTTGGAGAAAACCGGCTACCTGCTCGACCCGCACAGCGCCATCGGCGTCTTCGTGGCGGCCAAGCACGAGAAGGCGTCGGCCCCAATGGTGACGCTTGCAACCGCCCATCCCGCGAAATTCCCCGACGCCGTAAAATCGGCAAGTGGTATTGACCCGGCGCTTCCGACGTGGCTTGCTGACCTGATGAACAGGGAGGAGCGTTTCGATATCCTGGATGCGGATTTGAAGAGCGTCGAGACCTTTATCGGCGAGCGCACCCGTCTCCAGGGGTAAGAACGAGAAGAAACGTATGATGAAAGTTGAGTGCACCCGGCTCCCTTCCGGGTTGACGGTGGTAACCGAGCAGATGCCGCACCTTGAAAGCGTGGCGCTCGGCGTGTGGATCAAATCGGGCTCACGCAACGAAACCGTGGGCGAACACGGCATCGCTCATCTGCTTGAGCACATGGCTTTCAAAGGCACCGGCCGGCGCACCGCCCGCCAGATCGCCGAGGAAATCGAGAATGTCGGCGGCGAAGTCAACGCCGCGACCTCGACCGAAACGACATCCTATTACGCACGCGTCCTCAAGGATCACGTGCCGCTGGCCGTCGACATCCTTGCCGACATCCTCACCGAATCGAGCTTCGACGAGGAAGAGCTGCGCCGTGAAAAACAGGTGATCCTGCAGGAGATCGGCGCTGCCGACGACACGCCCGACGATGTCGTCTTCGATCGTTTCGCCGAAACTGCCTATCGCAACCAGACGGTCGGACGCCCGATCCTCGGCACGCCGGAGACGGTGATGTCGTTCTCCGCCAACCAGATCCGCCAATATCTCGGCCGCAACTACACCACCGACCGGATGTTCGTCGTCGCGGCCGGCGCCGTCGAGCACGAGGCTTTCGTGCGCCAGGTCGAGGAGCGCTTCTCGACGCTGCCGCGCACGCCGCTGGCAACGCCGGTTCTCGAAACCGCGATCTATACTGGCGGCGAAAGCCGCGAGACCCGCGACCTGATGGACGCGCAGATCCTGCTCGGGTTCGAAGGCAAGGCCTATCACGCCCGCGACTTCTACTGTTCGCAGATCCTCGCCAACATCCTCGGTGGCGGCATGTCTTCGCGCCTATTCCAAGAAGTGCGCGAGCATCGTGGCCTCTGTTACTCGGTCTATGCCTTCCATTGGGGCTTCTCCGATACCGGCATCTTCGGCGTGCATGCGGCAACCGGCGGCGAGAACCTGCCGGAGCTGATGCCCGTGATTGTCGACGAACTGCGCAAGTCGTCGATGAACATCGAACAGCAGGAAATCGAGCGCGCCCGCGCCCAGATCCGCGCCCAGCTGCTGATGGGCCAGGAAAGCCCGGCCGCACGCGCTGGCCAGATCGCCCGCCAGATGATGCTTTATGGCCGCCCGATCCCGAACGACGAACTGATGGAGCGCCTGTCTGGCATTACCATCGAGCGTCTGACCGATCTGGCAGGTCGCCTGTTCTTCGACACCGCCCCGACGCTGTCGGCGATCGGACCACTCGAACAGCTGGCGCCGATGAACGACATCCTGTCGTCACTGACAGGAAAAACCACCGTCGCGCACGCCGTCGCAAGCTGATCCGGACCACCGGATCTCGGCCGGGACTGCCATGGCGCCCGGCCGGCGAAGTGTTTGCGACTTTTCGTAAAATCGGATTCGATTTGTGCGCAAAGTTGTGCAACGCTCGGATTTGCGACAGCGCAAAGGGCGCCGTGCGCCGGGCGGTTAAGGATCTTCCGCGCGTTCAACTGGAAGGCCTCGGAGGCACATATGACACGATCGGTTTTTCGGTTCCTGTCGCGACAGCCCGAGACGATCGAGATCGCCAACCAGGATTACCTGCTCCGCCTCCCCCGTTACGCCGATTATCGCCAATGGTACCACCTTCGAAGCGAGAGCCGCGGCTTTCTGGAACCGTGGGAACCGACCTGGCGCGCCGACGAAATGACGGAAAGCGCCTTTCGCGGCCGCGTCATCCGCAATGAGCAGGAATTCGCATCCGGCCAGGCCGTACCGCTTTTTCTTTTCCACAAGCCCGCGGAGACCCTGCTCGGCGGGATCACCATCGGCCACATCCGTCGCGGTGCCGGGCAAAACTGCATGATCGGCTACTGGATGGGCGAGCGTCATGCCGGCCACGGCCACATGTTTGCCGCCCTCAAGCTTGCGATTCCCTACATCTTTTCGAGCCTTGAGTTGCACCGTATTGAAGCAGCCTGTATTCCGGAGAACTCAAGAAGCATCCGGCTCCTTGAAAAGGCCGGTTTTGAGCGTGAAGGCTACTTAAGACAGTACTTGAGGATTAACGGGCAATGGCGTGACCATGTGCTTTTCTCTCTCCTGTCCGATGATGCCGTACCGAACAGGAAATTGCCCCTTTGATGCCTCTAACCCGCTCGCCCTTCGCATGGTCAGCCTCGAAGCTGGCAGCGTTTCTGATCGCTCTCACGACGCTGTTCTGCGCCTTTAGCGGCATTGCCCATGCTCTTGAGCCGGTCAAGATTTCACGCGAAGACACCGCACTCGACCTGACCGCGACGACCGAGATCTATAGCGGCCGCAGCGAAGCCTTCCAGGTTTCGACGGCGCCAGGCGCTGACGGTATCGTCCGGCGCATCGAAGTGCGTTCCAGCACCGAGAACCACCAGGGCGACTGGGCGGTTTTCGCGCTCGCCAACGTTTCGGGCGAACAGCTCGACCGCGTGATCGTCGCGCCGCATTTTCGCCTGGTGAATTCCAAGCTCTTCTGGCCCGACCTCGGGTCGCAACGCATGCTGTCGATCACGCCGAGCGAGGGCTTTGCGCTCGAACGGCTGCCGAGCGACGATTCGGACGTCTTCCAGATCACGCTCAACCCAGGCGCGGTCATCACCTTCGTCGCAGAGCTGGCGACGCCTGAGCTGCCGCAGATCTACCTCTGGCAACCGGACGCCTACAAGGACACGGTCAACGCCTTCACGCTCTATCGCGGCATCGTTCTCGGCATCGCCGGCCTGCTCGCGGTGTTCCTGACGATCCTGTTCGTGGTCAAGGGAACCTCGATGCTGCCGGCAACGGCAGCACTCGCCTGGGCGGTGCTTGCCTATATCTGCGTCGATTTCGGCTTCTTGTCCAAGCTCATCAGCGTCACGGCCGGCGACGAGCGAATATGGCGAGCGGGAACCGAGGTGTTCCTCGCGGCAGGCCTGGTGATCTTTCTCTTCACCTATCTCAACCTCAATCGCTGGCACCAGCATCTGGGTTATGCGACACTCGCCTGGATCCTCGGCCTTGGCCTGCTCTTCGGCGTTGCGGTCTATGATCCGGCAATCGCATCGGGTATCGCCCGCCTCTCATTCGCACTGACGGCAACGGTCGGGATCGTGCTGATCGCCTATCTCGGCTTCAACCGTTACGACCGCGCCATCCTGCTGGTCCCCGCCTGGCTGCTCATTCTGGTCTGGCTGTTCGGCGCGTGGCTGACCGTCACCGGCCAGCTGGCAAACGACATCGTCCAGCCAGCACTTGGCGGCGGCCTCGTCCTGATCGTGCTCTTGATCGGCTTCACCGTCATGCAGCACGCCTTTGCCGGCGGCGCCTACCAGCAGGGCCTGTTCTCCGATCTTGAGCGCCAGTCGCTGGCGCTGACGGGTTCCGGCGATACGGTCTGGGACTGGGATGTGGCGCGTGACCGCGTCGTCACCATTCCCGATATCTCCCTGCAGCTCGGTCTCTCCATGGGCTCGATGCACGGCCCCTTGCGCAACTGGTTGCCGCGCCTGCACCCCGATGACCGCGATCGCTTCCGTGCCACGCTCGACGTCCTGCTCGAACACCGCCGCGGCAAGCTCAACCACGAATTCCGTGTACGTGCAGAGGATGGCCATTATCACTGGCTGTCGATCCGCGCCCGCCCGGTGCTTGGCGCCAATGGCGAGATCATCCGCTGCGTCGGCACGATCATCGACATCACCGAGCAGCGCAACTCGGTCGAACGTCTGCTGCACAACGCGCTGCATGACAATCTGACCGGCCTTCCCAATCGTCAGGTCTTCCTCGACCGCCTGCAGGCCATCCTGCTGATGGCCGACACCACGACCGCACGCCCGACCGTTCTGGCGATTGATATCGATCGCTACAAGCAGGTCAACGACCTGCTCGGCATTGCCGCCGGTGACAACATCCTGATCGCACTGACGCGCCGGCTGCGCCGGCTGCTGCGCCCGCAAGACACGCTCGCGCGCCTCGGCGGCGACCAGTTCGGGCTGATCCTGATGTCGGAGCGCGACCCGGCCAAGGTCGCCGATTTCGCCGACGCGGTCAGCAAGGCGATCATGGTGCCGCTCAACTATGGCAACCGCGAAATCAACCTCACCGCGTCCATCGGCCTCGTCTCCTGGCTCGACCAGGAGCAGAGCGCTGCCGGCCTGATCGACGACGCGGAGCTTGCGATGTTCCGCGCCAAGAAGGAAGGCGGCAACCGCGTCGAGCCTTTCCGTCCAGCCTTTAGAACCTCCGGCTCGGATCGCATGCAGCTCGAAGCCGATCTCAAGCGAGCGATCGAGCGCAAGGAACTGTCGCTGGTCTACCAACCGATCGTGCGGCTCAGCGACGCCGAGATTGCCGGTTTCGAGGCGCTGATGCGCTGGGATCACCCCAAGCGCGGCAATGTCTCGCCGACCGAGTTCATCCCGATCGCCGAGAATTCCGACCTGATCAACCAGCTCGGCATGTTCGCATTCGACAAGGCGACCAGCGACCTCACGGAATGGCAGATCCAGACCGGCGATCTGCCGATCTTCGTGTCGATCAATCTCTCCAGCGCGCAGCTGCTCAACAACGAGCTCTATGACGACGTTCGTGCCGTGCTGAACAAGAACCGTTGCGACCCGGCCAAGGTGAAGATGGAGCTGACCGAATCTCTTGTCATGGAGAATCCGGAGCAGGCGCGGTTGGTGCTTGAGAAGCTGAAGGAAGCCGGCTTGAAGCTGGCGCTCGACGACTTCGGCACGGGCCACTCGTCGCTCTCCTATCTCACCCGCTTCCCCTTCGATACGATCAAGATCGACAAGGCGCTGGTGCGAGACCCGAGCGATAAGCGCGGCATTCTGCTGCGCTCGGTGATCACCATGGCACGCGAACTCGACATGCAGGTTGTGGCCGAAGGCATCGAGTCCGAGGAAGACGCTATCCAGCTTTCACAGATGGGCTGCGACTACGGCCAGAGCTTCCTGTTCGGCCCGCCGATCGGTTCGGAGTCGATCCTGCGGCTGTTGAAAGAGCGATTTCCGCTGATGAAACGGGCTTAAGCTCCACAAGGGTGCGCCACTGCAAGGCTGCGGATACACGCAGCCTCGGATGTCTCATGGACGAATCTGATTGAGGCAATCTGGATTACAGTTCATGGCCGGATCTTCGGCGCCGGGTATCAGGCGTGGCCGGCCTCGATCGACAGCATCGCCGGGCTGACGCCCATCAATGCCAGAGCGCGATCGTATTTGTCGCCGAGCGCCTTGTCGAAGATCAGCTCTTCGCGCGCCGGGCAGGTCAGCCAGCCGTTCTGGGTGATCTCCGCCTCAAGCTGGCCGGGACCCCAGCCGGCATAACCCAGCATCATCGTCGCCCGGTGCGGCCCCTCCCCGCGCGAGATCGCACGGACGATGTCGAGCGTGGCGGTCAGGCAGATATCGTCGCTGACCGGAATGCTGGAATCGCTTAAATAATCGTCAGAGTGCAGCACGAAACCACGCCCGGTCTCGACCGGGCCGCCCGCCTGAATCTGGAAATCGCGGGTCATCGCCGGCAGACGGATTGCCTCGTCCTCGTCGAGGATTTCGAGGTGCATCAGCACATCGGGGAAGGTCAGCTGCTGCGGCCGGTTGAGGATGAAGCCCATGGCGCCGTCGTCCGAATGGGCGCAGATGAAGATGACGGTGCGGGCAAAATTCGTGTCAAACATCCCAGGCATGGCGATCAGGAACTGACCGTCAAGGAAACCGCGTTCCCGTTTCTTCTGTGCCATGGGTATCGCCATAATGCGGACAGCCTACCAATTCGTCGCGAAATGAAAAGCGCTTCAACGTCGCGACCGCCAAATAATGCACGTACCGCGTTTACCCTGTTCTGCTTGATCAAACATTTATGATCTCCGCGCCCAAAGGGGCGTCTGGAGCGTTGCCGGCAAAAGCGATATTGCTTTGGCCATGATCAAACGTCCCACATATCAGAACATGGTCCAGCGCATCGGCACGGCAAGCCTTCTCCTCGCATTTTTTCTGCCTGCCAGCGCCCAGGCGGCGACCAGCGAATGGATGACATCAACCGGCGGCATGATCCGCATTGTTGCCGCGCCATTGCAAAAGGATGGCACGATCCCGGCGACGCTCGAGGTCAAGCTGAACCCCGGCTGGAAGACCTATTGGCGCGAGCCCGGCGCTAGCGGCATTCCCCCGCAGATCACGCTTGATCCGGCCGAAGGAGTCGTTCTTGAAAAGATCGGCTTTCCCGTGCCCAAGACCTTCGACGACGGGGTGGTGCGCTATGTCGGCTACGACAAGTCAGTCGCCTTCCCCTTGACGCTGAAGCGCCTGCACGGCAAGGGAGACGTGAAGATCCGCGCCTCGGTGTTCCTCGGGATCTGCGAGGACATCTGCATCCCGGTGCAGGGCGAACTGAATCTGACGCTCAAGCATGACGACTTCGACAACCCGCTCGATGCCGCCCGCATCGACGGTGCAGTCGCCGCCCTGCCGGAACCGCCCTCCGAGGATTTCAAGGTGACAACCGCCGTTTATGACGAGCACAAGGCAGCGGTGCGCCTCTCGTTGAAGCTACCGCCGGACACCGGCAAGGAGCACCGCGAACTGTTTCTTGCCGGCGCCTCAGGCGTCTCCTTCGGCAAGCCGGCAATCACTCAGGCGGAAGGTGCGGAGCTAAAGGCCGAGATCCCCGTTCGGCTCTCCGGCAAGGATAAGACGCTGAAGGGAAAGCCGGTCATCCTCACCGTGCGCGCCGGCGGGCGCAGCATGGAAACGACCCTTGCCTTTGATTGATGCGCCTCTATAGTCTTGCCGGTTTCAGGCGGTTGGGTCCAAAAACAATCGCCGGAGACACCCGGACGCACAACTCAAGCCGCGACAACGCCCTGCCGGAACGCCGGTCTGGCCATGCGCGCAACGCAAGGAGAATGCCGTGACCATTGCCGTCGGAGACAAGCTGCCCGCTGCTACCTTCAAGGAAAAGACCGCCGATGGTCCGGTGGAAGTGACGACCGAACAGCTTTTCAAGGGCAAGCGCGTCGTGCTCTTTGCCGTGCCGGGCGCCTTTACCCCCACCTGCTCGCTCAACCATCTGCCCGGCTATCTCGAAAACCGTGACGCGATCCTGTCGCGCGGTATCGATGATATCGCCGTGGTTGCCGTCAACGACCTGCATGTCATGGGTGCCTGGGCGACATCGTCGGGCGGCATGGGCAAGATCCACTTTCTCTCGGACTGGAATGCCGCGTTCACCAAGGCACTCGGCATGGATATCGATCTGTCCGCCGGCACGCTCGGCGTCCGCTCCAAGCGTTATTCGATGCTTGTCGAAGACGGCGTGGTGAAGACGCTCAATCTTGAGGAAAGCCCGGGCCAGGCGACCGTATCGGGCGCCGCCGCGATGCTGGAGCAGCTCTAGGCTTAGACGTCACTGCGAATGAAAAACGGGCCATGCGGCCCGTTTTTCATTTTGCGAGAGGATCCGGACGGCGCCCCTTCTTGTAGGGCTCCATGCCCTTGCGGGCGAGTTCGTCGGCGCGCTCGTTTTCCGGATGGCCGGCATGGCCCTTAACCCAGTGCCAGGTGACTTTATGGCGGCGGTTGGCCTCGTCCAGCGCCTGCCAGAGTTCGCCGTTCTTCACCGGCTTCTTGTCCGCGGTCTTCCAGCCGTTTTTCTTCCAGCCGTGGATCCACTTGGAGATGCCGTCCATCACATATTTGCTGTCGGTATGCAGGTCGACCTCGCAGGCGTTCTTCAGCGCATCCAGCGCCGAGATCGCCGCCAGAAGCTCCATGCGGTTGTTGGTCGTTTCCGCCTCGCCCCCGCACATATCCTTTTCCACCTCGCCGTAGCGCAGCACCGCGCCCCAGCCGCCCGGCCCGGGGTTGCCCGAGCAGGCGCCGTCCGTAAAAATATCAACGTGTTTCATGCAGAGGTCTCTTCGATCCGGAGGCCGTATTCGGCGCTGGAAACGATCGCCCGGTGGAACCGGATCTTCGTCAAATATTCGAGCGGATCCTTCTTCACCACCAAGGCGCCGGCCGGCGTCATCAGCCAGTCGTAGAGGCGCGTCAGGAAGAAGCGCAGTGCCGAACCGCGGCAGAGCAGCGGCAGGGCTTCGACCTCATCCGCCGTCAGCTTGCGCACGCTCTCATAACCCGAAAGCAGCGCCATGCCCTTGGTGATATTGTAGGAGCCGTTCTTTTCGAAGCACCACGAGTTGAGGCAGACCGCCACATCGTAGGCGAGATAATCGTTGCAGGCGAAATAGAAGTCGATCAGGCCGGAAAGCTGGTCGCCGAGGAAGAAGACATTGTCGGGGAACAGATCGGCATGGATGACACCATCCGGCAGCGATTTCGGCCAATGGCTCTCGAGATGCGCAAGCTCGGCGGAAATCTCGTCCTTAAGGCCGGTCTGCACCTCGTCGGCGCGCGCCTCGGAATTGACCCATAGCGGCCGCCAACCGCCGACCGAAAGCGCATTGGTGCGCCTCAGGTCGAAGCCCTGGCTAGCGACATGCATCTCAGCCAACGCCCTGCCGACCTCGCGGCAATGCTTGGCCTCCGGCTTGCGAAGCCACATGCCTTCGAGGAACGAAATCATGGCGGCCGGACGGCCGGACAATTCGCCCAGCAGTTCGCCGTCGGAGCGCGGCAGGGGCAGCGGACAGGAAAGCCCGCGATCGGCCAGATGATGCATCAGCCCCAGGAAGAACGGCAGGTCACCTGCGTTCACCCGCTTCTCGTAGAGCGTGAGGATATAGGCGCCCTTTGTCGTGTGCAGCAGGAAGTTGGAGTTTTCGACCCCCTCGGCGATGCCCTTGTAGGACGTCAGCTGGCCGACGTCATAGGCCTCGAGAAAGGCGCTCAGGTCGTCTTCCGTGATATCGGTGTAAACTGCCACGGTCGTTCACTTTCAAATGCGGGCAAGATATGCGGGTTATTCGCCGTTGACGAAGGCCATGTCGGCGGCGGTCAGCGGCACGTGCCGGATCTCGCGGTTGACGAGGAAGTTCTCATTTTCCTCGACGGTGTCGGCAAGTTCAACGACGGCGTCGTAGCGCTCGCGGAACGCCTCGATGATCTCGTTGACGATGACCTCAGGCGCCGATGCGCCGGCAGACAGGCCGACGGTCGAGATTTCGCCGATCGAATCCCAGTCGATTTCCGCTGCCCGCTGCACGAGAACGGACTTTTTCGCGCCGGCTTTCAGCGCCACTTCGACCAGGCGCTTGGAGTTCGACGAGTTCGGCGCACCGACAACCAGGAACAGATCGCAGCCGGGTGCCGCCTGCTTGACCGCTTCCTGGCGGTTGGTGGTGGCATAGCAGATCGAGTCCGCAGCCGGCGCAGTCAGATTGGGGAAGCGCTCATGCAGCCGCTTGATGACCCCGGCAGTGTCGTCGACGGAGAGTGTGGTCTGGGTAACAAAACCGAGATTTTCCGGATCCGGCGGCATATAGACGTCCGCATCCTCGATCGTCTCGACGAGCGATACCGCGCCTTCCGGCAGTTGCCCCATGGTGCCGATGACTTCGGGGTGACCGGCATGGCCGATCAGCACCACGTGGCGGCCCAGCCGGTTGTGGCGCATCGCCTGCTTGTGCACCTTAGAGACCAGCGGACATGTGGCGTCGAGATAGAAGAGATTGCGTGTATCGGCATCCGCAGGCACCGATTTCGGCACGCCATGGGCGGAAAACACCACCGGCTGCTTGCGATGCTCCGGCGGGATCTCGTCGAGTTCCTCGACGAAAATGGCACCCTTGGCTTCCAGCCCTTCGACCACATAACGATTATGCACGATCTCGTGGCGAACATAGACCGGCGCGCCGAATTCCTTCAGCGCCAGGACGACGATCTGGATCGCCCGGTCGACGCCGGCGCAGAAACCGCGCGGCCCGCAAAGGCGAATGGTGATCGGGGATTTTGCCGCGGATGATGCCATGGATCAGGATGCCAGTAGAACGAAAACAAGGGCTGCAATCGCCGGGCCGCCCTGGATCAACAGGATGCGCGGCTTGACGGACCACGCGCCATATATAGCGGCAACGATCACGCACACAAGGAAGAACACCTTCAACTCGAAGGCAAATGACGCCTCCGGCTGCAGAAGAGACCAGAAAAGACCAGCCGCGAGAAAGCCGTTGTAAAGCCCCTGGTTGGCGGCGAGCACCCGGGTCGCTTCCGCCTGCTCCACCGTCATGCGGAACACCGAACGTCCCTCAGGCCTCGTCCACAGAAACATCTCCAGCACGAGAAAACCGAGATGCAACAGCGCCGTCAGCGCGATCAGGATCGTCGATATCAAACCCATTCCACATGTCCCCCAACTGCGTCGGTCAGGGATAGCACGGCGCTACAGCCTGTTTCCTTAAGTCCTATTCGATTTAAGGATAAAAACATGCAGCAAATCAAAGTGCTACAGCGACCTTTGCGATAATAAGACGCGCGGCGCTGTAGAGGCCCGCCTATGGCTTGCGCCGCATCAGAAAAACGCCGCTGACGACGACCAGGGCTCCGGCAAGACCGTACCAGGTCAGCGCGTATTGCAGATGGCTGTTCGGCAGGTCGAACTGGGTAACGCCGCCGATCGGAAGCCCACCCGGATTGGGCGTAGCATCGGCGTCGACGAAGAACGGTACGACCTTCTCGGCGGGAAGCCCGACCGAAGATGCCATCGTGTCGAGGTCCTTCCAGTAAAAGATATTCTTGGCGAGGTCATTGTCCGGGACCAGCGACGACGGCTTTTCGGCGAGCTTCGGCCTTGCGAGGCCATGGATGGCCACGGACGCCGGAAGCTCGCCCGCGAGACGGGTCGACGAATCCTTCAGTTCGAAGGGAACGAAACCGCGGTTGACGAACAAGGCACGGCCGTCCTCGATATTCAGCGGCGTAAAGACATAGTAGCCGGTGCGACCGTTGTAGGTCGCGAAGAAGTGCCGCTCCTTGCTGTGGTCGAAGGTGCCGGAAACATTGACGGTGCGATAATCGATATCGCCGCCTTCGGCTGAAATCTTTTCGACCTCGGCAAGCGTCACCGGCGGCGCCGACCGCCGTTCAGCGATCGCTTGAAGCAGGCCCTCTTTCCAGTGCAGCCGCTGCATCTGCCAGGTGCCGAGCGAAATGAGGATGGCGAAGACGATAGCGAGCACGGCGAATGCGCCGAGGCGCGCAACAAGGCTGCCCTTCTTCCTGGTCTCGATCTCAGCCACGGTCGATCTCGCCGGGCCGCGCGTTGTTGCGATACTGCAGGTTGATAAGGATGCCCTTCAGCATGCGCGTCAGGCCGAGGCTGAGCACGATCGCCAGCGGTATCCAGAGCAGGAAATGCAGCCAGAGCGGTGGATTGAGGTTTACCTCCATCCACAGTGCCGCACCGACGACGATGAAGCCGACAATCAGGATGACGAAGACGACAGGACCATCGCCGGAATCGGCGAAACGATAGTCGAGATCGCAGCTGGCGCAGGCGGGCTTTACCGTCAGGAACCCATCGAACAGCTTTCCCTGGCCGCATCGCGGGCAATGGCCTTTGATACCTGCCATGACCGGGTCGACCGGCGGATAGAGGGCTTTGTCGTCACTCACGGATTGATCTCGATCGGGGTGTTGTTGGGAACCAGGTCCCAGATTTCATCCATTTCGGCATTCGTAACCGCAATGCAGCCGTCCGTCCAATCGCACATCTGCGTCATAAACGCCAGCCAGCCGAAATAATTGCGCTGGCCGTGGATCATGATCATGCCACCGGGGTCGACGCCCTTAGCTGCCGCTGCCTTGATATCCTCGGGTCTCGGATAGGAGACGTGCATCGACAGGTGATAGCCGCTCTTGTCGTTGCGCCAATCGAGGACATAGAGGCCTTCCGGCGTTCGCCGGTCACCTTCGCGTTCCTTGTGACCGATGGGATTGCCGCCAAGAGCGACCGAATACTGGCGCAGCATCTCTCCACCCCGGTAGAGCTGCAGGATGCGCTTCTCCTTGTGCACCACCACGCGGTCGGCCGGATCGCCGGCAGAGGCTGAAAAGCATCCTGCCAGAAGCCAGGCCGTCGTCACCGCAGCCACGCGAATATTCATGTCGGCTCGCCCCATCGATTCCGCCGTAATGCAAACAAAAAATAAGGCGGCTGCATGGTCGCAGCCGCCTTATCGAGAAGAGCTTGCGCTCAAATCTTCTTACATGTGAGCGACCGGCGCGCCCCAACCACCCCAGATGTAGATGGAGAAGAAGAGGAACAGCCAGACGACGTCAACGAAGTGCCAGTACCAGGCCGCCGCTTCGAAGCCGAAGTGCTGCTTCGGCGTGAAGTCGCCACGCAGCGCGCGCAGCAGGCAGACGAGCAGGAAGATCGTACCAACGAGAACGTGGAAGCCGTGGAAGCCGGTCGCCATGAAGAAGGTCGCGCCGTAGATCGAGTCCTTGAAGGCGAACGGAGCGTGAGCGTATTCGTAGGCCTGGACGTAGGAAAACAGCACGCCGAGCACGACCGTCAGCGACAGGCCGTAGACGAGGCCCTTGCGGTCGTTGTGGAGCAGTGCGTGGTGCGCCCAGGTGACCGTCGTGCCGGAAAGCAGCAGGATGACGGTGTTGTAGAGCGGCAGATGCCAGGGGTCGAGAACCTCGATGCCCTTCGGCGGCCAGACACCACCGGTGAAGGCGGCGCGGGTTGCCTGAATGGCTTCGCCCGGGAACAGGCTGGCGTCGAAGTAGGCCCAGAACCAGGCGACGAAGAACATCACTTCCGAAGCGATGAACATGATCATGCCGTAGCGCAGGTGCAGCGAGACGACGCGGGTGTGGTGACCCTCGTGCGCTTCCTTCACCGTGTCCGACCACCAGCCGTACATGGTGTAGAGAACGACTGTGAGGCCGATGAAGAAGACCCACGGATTGGCAAGGTCAGCGCCGAACAGCTTGAAGGAGCCGCCCGAGAGATAGCGCATGTAGCCGACACCGCCGAACGCCATGACGAATGCGCCGATCGAGGCAAGCAACGGCCAGGGGCTCGGGTCGATGATGTGGTAGTCGTGATTCTTCTGATGTGCATCGGCCATGTCAGTAATCCCCGATAGGTCTTTCTCTTGTCGCCCTTTCGGCATAGCCGAAACGGGCCTCCAGTCAAAGTTTGTTCTCAGTTTCGCCCGTCTTCACCTGTGCGACCGGCTTCGACGGCTCGCGTGGGTAGAAGGTGTAGGAAAGTGTCAGTGTCTTGATGTCCTTGGTCTCTACCGCCTTGACCATGTCCGGATCGACGAAGAATACCACCGGCATCTCCATCTCCTCTCCCGGCTGCAGTGTTGTCTCGGTAAAGCAGAAGCATTGAACCTTGTTGAAATAGGCACCGGCCTGCATCGGCGTGACGTTGAACGTCGCCTGCCCGGTCGTCGGCTTCGACGAAAGGTTCTTGGCGCGGTACATCACCTGTACCGTCTCGCCGATCCGCACATCGATGTCGCGTTGAACCGGCCTGAACTCCCACGGCAGGCCGCCGGAGGTATTGGCGTCGAAGGTCACCTTGACCTTTTCGTCGAGAATGACATCCGATGCCTGCTCGACGCGCTGCGTCGTGCCGTTATAGCCGGTGACGCGGCAGAACATGTCATAGAGCGGCACGGCCGCATAGGCCATGCCGGTCATGCCGACGACGAAGGCAATGCAAGTACCGACGATAGCGCCGTTGGAGCGCTGCTTCTGCTGAGGGTCCTGAGAGGTCGTCATATCGCGCTTCCCTCAGTTGACCATGCCGTTGCCGAACTTGATCAGCGTGACGACGTAAAAGAGGACGACCAGGCCAGCCAGCACGATACCGAGCGCAATGTTGCGGCCGCGGCGGGACTTCTTCTGGGCTTCGTTCAGCTTGACGGTTTCCATCAGGCAACACTCCCGGCATTCAGCCAGATATTGACGATCAGGTGATCCGCCATCAGGGCGGAGAAGATCACGAACAGATACATGATCGAGAAGGCGAAAAGCTTCTTGGCGGGCAGCATGCGCTCATCCGCCTCAGGCATGCGCAGCACGCCGATCGAATACCAAACGAAGCCCAGGCCTAGTGCCGCTGCAACCGCGCCATACCCGATGCTCGCAAAACCGAGCAAGGTGGGACAGATGCCGATCAGGGCCGTCAGGACTGCATAGATGACGATCTGCTTCTTGGTGGTTGCCTGGCCGCAGACGTTGGGCAGCATCGGCACGCCGACGGCGCCGTAGTCGCCCATCTTGAACAGCGCCAGCGCCCAGAAATGCGCTGGCGTCCACAGGAAGGTGATGAGGAACAGGACGATGCTTTCCACCGATACGCCGCCGGTCACGCACGCCCAGCCGATCATCGGCGGGAAGGCACCGGCAGCACCGCCGATGACGATGTTCTGCGGCGTCGAGCGCTTGAGCCACATCGTATAGATGACGGCGTAGAAGAAGATGGTGAAGGCGAGCAACCCGGCTGCGAGCCAATTGACGGCGAGCCCGAGGATGATCACGGAAAAGGCGGAGAGCGTCAGGCCGAAGGCGAGGGCTTCCTCGGGCAGGATCTTGCCTGCAGGGATCGGGCGCTTGGCCGTGCGGGTCATGACCGCGTCGATGTCGGCGTCATACCACATATTGAGCGCGCCTGAGGCGCCGGCGCCAACAGCGATGCACAGGATGGCGATGAAACCAATGAAGGGATTGATATGTCCGGGTGCAAGCACGAGGCCTGCAAGCGCAGTGAACACAACGAGCGACATGACGCGGGGTTTCAGAAGCTCGAAATAATCGCGTGCAGAGGCCTCGGACAGGCGCGGTGCACCACCCCTGCCAACTGCTTCGTGATTGTCGATGACCGTCATGTCTCGTCCTTGATCGTCTTTTGCCCATACGGGCCGTCTTTTGCCGGTTCTCCGGCGGGGTGAAGCCGCCGGGATCGGCGGCTTCTGTTTCTTTCCCATCACTTGATGCGCGGGAGTTGTTCCCACTGGTGGAACGGCGGCGGCGAAGACAGCTGCCATTCCAGCGTGTTCGCACCCTCGCCCCACGGATTGTCGCCAGCGACGCGCTTCTTTGCGAAGGCTTCAGCGACACAGAAGAGGAAGATCAGCACGCCGACGGCTGCGATGTACGAGCCGTAGGACGACACCATGTTCCAGCCGGCATAGGCATCCGGATAGTCGATGTAGCGGCGCGGCATGCCGGCGAGACCCAGGAAGTGCTGCGGGAAGAAGATCAAGTTCACACCGATGAACATGACCCAGAAGTGCAGCTTGCCGAGGAACTCGGAGTACATGTAGCCGGTCATCTTCGGGAACCAGTAGTACCAGGCAGCGAAGATCGCGAACACGGCGCCGAGCGACAGAACGTAGTGGAAGTGAGCAACCACGTAGTAGGTGTCGTGCAGCGAACGGTCGAGACCGGCGTTGGCGAGCTGAACGCCCGTGACACCACCGACGGTGAACAGGAAGATGAAGCCGATCGCCCAGACCATCGGGGTCGTGAAGCGGATCGAACCACCCCACATCGTCGCGATCCACGAGAAGATCTTCACGCCGGTCGGAACAGCGATAACCATCGTCGCGAAGACGAAGTAACGCTGCGTGTCGAGCGACATGCCGACGGTGTACATGTGGTGCGCCCACACGATGAAGCCGACGGCGCCGATCGCGACCATGGCGTAGGCCATGCCGAGGTAGCCGAAGATCGGCTTACGCGAGAAGGTGGAAACGATGTGGCTGACGATGCCGAAGCCCGGCAGGATCAGGATGTACACTTCCGGGTGACCGAAGAACCAGAACAGGTGCTGGAACAGGATCGGGTCGCCGCCGCCTTCAGGCGCGAAGAAGGCCGTGCCGAAGTTGCGGTCGGTCAGCAGCATGGTGATGCCACCTGCCAGAACCGGCAGCGAGAGCAGAAGCAGGAAGGCGGTGATCAGAACCGACCAGGCAAACAGCGGCATCTTGTGCAGCGTCATGCCCGGAGCGCGCATGTTCAGGATCGTGGTGATGAAGTTGATCGCGCCGAGGATCGACGAGGCACCGGCGATGTGCAGGCCAAGGATCACAAGATCCATCGCCGGCCCGGGCATGCCTGATGTCGAGAATGGTGGATAGATCGTCCATCCGCCCCCCGCACCATAGGCGCCTGCCGGACCTTCGACGAACATCGAAAGCAGAACCAGCAGAAAGGCCGGAATGATCAGCCAGAAGGAGATGTTGTTCATGCGCGGGAACGCCATGTCCGGCGCGCCGATCATGATCGGAACCATCCAGTTGGCGAAGCCCCCGATCAGCGCCGGCATGACCATGAAGAAGATCATGATGAGCGCGTGCGCGGTCGTGAACACGTTGAACATGTGCTTGCCGCCGTCGATGGCAGCATCGCCCTCGAAGCCGTAAACCATCTGCGCCAGACCGTGGAAGATCTGGATGCCCGGTTCCTGCAGCTCGGCGCGCATGAACACCGACAGCGTGCCGCCGATGATGCCCGCGATGATCGCGAAGATCAGGTAGAGCGTGCCGATGTCCTTGTGGTTGGTTGACAGAAACCAGCGCTGAAAGAAGGTCAACGGCTTGTGCGCGTGGTCTGCGTGACCATGATCGGAGTGATCATGGCGTTGGTCGTGATGAGCGGCTGTTCCAGCCATGGGTCGAGCTCCCCTTCCGATTACTGTGCGGCGTTGGCAGCGACGTCAACGGCCTTGGCCGCGCCGTCGATGGACGCCATGAGCGCCTTGTTCGCATCGCCGATATTGGTTGCGGCGGCAGCGAGCCAGGCGTCGTATTTTTCCTGCGAAACAACGCGGATGGCGATCGGCATATAGGCGTGGTCCTTGCCGCAGAGCTCGGAACACTGGCCGTAATAGAGGCCTTCGCGGTCAGCCTTGAACCAGGTTTCGTTCAGGCGGCCGGGAACGGCATCGATCTTAACGCCGAAGGCAGGCATTGCGAAAGCGTGGATGACGTCGGCAGCCGTGACGAGCACACGAACGGTCTTGCCGACCGGAACGACGACTTCGTTGTCGACGGCGAGCAGACGCGGGTATTCGGCCTTGTCTTCCTTGCCGAGACCCGCACGATCTTCTTCCTTCATCAGCAGACTGTCGAAGGAGAGCGGGCTTTCGCCGACTTCATATTCATAGGACCAGTACCACTGGTTGCCCGTCGCCTTGACCGTCAGGTCCGGATTCTGCGGCGGCGTCAGCTGCGCGGTCAGAAGCTGGAAGGACGGGATCGCCAGGAATAGCAGGATGATGACCGGACCAACGGTCCAGACAACTTCGATAGCGGTGTTGTGGCTGGTCTTGGAGGGAACCGGGTTGACGCTCTCACGGAATTTGACCACCACGACAATCAGCAGCAGGAGGACAAAAAGAGTGATCGGAATGATGAACCACAGGGTATAGT
Source organism: Ensifer sp. ENS11 (assembly GCF_014851895.1). NCBI lineage: Bacteria > Pseudomonadati > Pseudomonadota > Alphaproteobacteria > Hyphomicrobiales > Rhizobiaceae > Ensifer > Ensifer sp. ENS11. The sequence continues at coordinate 562,151 of NZ_JACVAN010000002.1, forward strand.
GCTCAAACCACGTGATCTCTTCCATAATGCCCGTCGCAGCCGTCTGAAAGTTCGTCTGCCAATCGACAGGCTTGTCAGCGAAGGCGCTCGAAGCAAAAAGCAGACAGGCAAGCGCTGCCATAACTGCATAAGCCTTATTTTTCACAATATGTCTCCCCAATGCGCTTGATCAGGATCAAACCGGAACGCAGAATCCCTGCGATACTGCAGCGCTTCAAACCACAGTTTGCCCAACGCCGCAACATCTGTGCAATCAACCCCATGCGGCATTTTTGCACAAATGCGACTTTTCTCACAGGCACCCCTCGGAACCCCCAGCGAATCGACTTATATGTCCCGGTCTGCGCCACTGACGGCGCTATCACGCCACATCAGCGCGACAATGGCGCTCCGCGAGCCCAATTTCCGCCATATGGCGCTGGAATGTACCCCACAGGGCTTTTCATTTTCTCCCGCGCGCTTCAAGAATAGCCCTGATGATTCGACGTTTTGAGGTTTACATGGGCCTGCCCCTTTTCTCCCGACTGTCGGCTCTTGCCGCTCTCGGATTTGCCGTCCTCGCCCTTCCTACGGCGAGTGCTGCCCAACAACCCGCTGGCGCGCCCGGAACGGTCAAGTCCAACCATGGCGCATGGTCGATCGTCTGCGATCAGCCGGCAGGTGCGTCAACCGACCAATGCGCCCTGATGCAGAACGTCATCGCCGAGGACCGGCCGGAAGTCGGCCTCTCGGTCGTCGTGCTGAAGACCGCCGACCGCAAGGCGAAGATCCTGCGCGTTCTGGCGCCGCTCGGCGTGCTGTTGCCGAACGGCCTTGGCCTCAACGTCGACGGCAAGGATATCGGCCGCGCCTATTTCGTGCGCTGCTTCTCCGACGGCTGCTATGCCGAGGTCGTGCTCGAAGACGAACTGTTGAAGACCTTCCGTTCCGGCGCGACGGCAACCTTCATCGTCTTCCAGTCGCCGGAAGAAGGCATTGGCATTCCGGTCGACCTCAAAGGCTTCGGCGAAGGCTACGACGCCCTGCCGTGATGGCACTCGCCACAGACCGATTTTCAAAGCCGCGCCTCGTGCGCGGCTTTTTCGTTTCGAACACCAAGAACCGCGCAAAAAAAGCAAAAGCCCGGATGTTCGTCCGGGCTTGCGAGGTGTGCAGACGTGCAATCGCTCAGCGTCAGATGATGTCTGTCGCGGCGATCTTGATGCCGAAGCCTTCGAGGCCGACATAGTGGCGCTCGCGTGAGGCGATGAGCCGGATGGAGCTGATGCCGAGATCCTTCAGAATCTGTGCGCCGAGGCCGATCTCCAGCCACTCGCTTTCACGAGCCTGCGCCTCGTCATGGGCTTCGCGTTCATGCTTGCCCTTGCGGGCGGTCTGCGACACGCCGACGCCGACCGAGCCTTCGCGCAGATAGACGATGACGCCCCTGCCCTCTTCGGCCATGCGCTTCATGATCCGGTCGATCTGGCAGTCCTTGCCGAAAACGTCGGCACCGACATTTTCAAGGTGCAGGCGAACCGGAATGTCGACGCCGTCGCGGATGTCGCCGAAGACGACGGCGAGGTGTTGCATCGGATCCCAGGGGAGCGAGTAGGAATGTCCCTTGGCCATGCCGTAGGGTGTCTCGATGTCGAACGAACCGCCCTGCTCGATCAGCGTTTCCTTGCGCTGACGGTAGGCGATCAGGTCGGCGACGGAAACCTGCTTCAAACCGTGCTTTTCGGCAAACGCGCTGACCTGCGGGCCGCGCGTGACGGTACCGTCGTCATTGACCAGTTCGCAGATGACGCCGATCGGCGGCAGGCTTGCGAGCTTGCAGAGATCGACGGCCGCCTCCGTGTGGCCCGAGCGCATCAGAACGCCGCCTTCGCGGGCAACCAGCGGGAAGATGTGGCCCGGCCGCACAAAATCGGTCGGGCCGACATTGGGGTTGGCAAGGTTGCGCACCGTCAGCGTGCGATCGTCAGCGGAGATGCCGGTTGTCGTGCCGTGTTTGAAGTCGACCGAGACGGTAAAGGCGGTGGTGTGCGCCGAGTCGTTCTCTGCCACCATGGCATTGAGATTGAGGCGCTTTGCCTCTTCGCGCGGCATCGGCGTGCAGACGATGCCCGAGGTGTGGCGCACGATGAAGGCCATTTTCTCCGGCGTGCAATGGACCGCGGCGACGATCAGGTCGCCTTCGTTCTCACGGCCGCCATCGTCGGTGACGACGACAATCTCGCCGGCTTCGAAGGCACGGATGGCATCAACGACACGCTTCTGGTCATAGGACATCTTGTTCTTCCCGAATTACTTACAGCGGCGCGCCTGTCTAGGAGCGCAAGGGTCGCCGTAACACTTTGAGTTGCTGCATAATTTTGCCCTTAAATCGATCCCGATTTAAGGAGTTATGCAGTAAGCCGGCCGGTCTGGCCGCGGTCACGCAGGTAGTGATCCGCAATCGTGCAGGCAACCATTGCCTCGCCGATCGGCACGGCGCGGATGCCGACACAGGGGTCATGACGTCCCTTGGTGCGCACATCCACCTCGTTACCGTCACTGTCGATCGAACGACGCTCGGTGAGGATAGAAGAAGTCGGCTTGATCGCAAAGCGGGCGATGACCGGCTGGCCGGTCGAAATGCCGCCAAGGATGCCGCCGGCATTGTTGGACAGGAAGACCGGCTTGCCGTCTTCGCCGATGCGCATCTCGTCGGCATTTTCCTCGCCGGTAATTTCGGCGGCGCCAAAGCCGTTGCCGATCTCGACACCCTTGACGGCGTTGATCGACATCAGGTTTGCAGCGATGTCCTGGTCGAGCTTGGCGTAGATCGGCGCACCGATGCCGGCCGGCACGCCCTCGGCCACCACTTCGACGACGGCGCCGATGGACGAGCCGGACTTGCGGATGCCATCCAGATATGCCTCCCAGACGGGCACGATCGCCGGGTCCGGCGCAAAGAACGGATTGTTGTTGACCTCGGCCCAATCCCAGTTGGCGCGGTCGATCTTGTGCTTGCCGATCTGGACGAGTGCAGCGCGCACGACCAGCCCCGGCACCACCTTGCGGGCGATGCCGCCGGCAGCAACGCGCGCCGCCGTTTCGCGCGCCGACGAACGGCCGCCACCGCGGTAATCGCGAATACCGTATTTGACGTCGTAGGTGTAGTCGGCATGCCCCGGGCGATAACGCTTGGAGATCTCCGAATAATCCTTCGAACGCTGGTCGGTGTTTTCGATCAGCATCGAGATCGGTGTGCCGGTGGAAATCATCGTCTCACCGTCCTCATCCAGCATCACACCGGAGAGAACCTTGACGAGATCGTCCTCACGGCGCTGCGTGACGAAGCGTGACTGGCCGGGTTTGCGCTTGTCGAGCCAGGCCTGAAGTTCGCCGAGCGTGAAACGAATGCCGGGGGGGCAGCCGTCCACCACACAGCCAAGCGCCGGGCCGTGGCTTTCGCCCCAGGTGGTGACGCGGAAGAGGTGACCGAAGGTATTGTGCGACATAAGGCAACCGAACTCTGAGAAGCAACGGACGTACATGTTTCATGTACAGGCGCCCCTCTCTTAGTGCAAAGCCGGGACAGGGGGAAGTCTTTCCGACCACCGCTTAGGCACGTCGCGATCTTTCAGATCAACCCGTTGCGCTTCAGTTCTCTTGTTCCTGGGCGTGTCGCGCGAAACCGCGGCATATTTTTGCGGGACATATATCGGGAATTTGCAAGCGCCTCAGGAAGCGAGTCTCAACCCCCGATCTGTCGCAAATGCCAAGAAGTTCTCTGCGCTCAGCGGCTTCGAGAAGGCATAGCCCTGCAGCAGATCGCAGCCGAGAATGCCGAGCATCTCGGCATGTGCCATGGTCTCGACCCCTTCTGCCACCGTCTCGATGCCGAGCGAGCGAGCGATATCGATGATCGACCGGATCAACGCCTGTTCGGTGCGGGCGCCGAGAACCGGGACCACGAGCTGCCGGTCGATCTTCAACCGCTTCGGCTTGATCTTGAGCAGGCTGACGATAGACGTATGGCCCGTGCCGAAATCGTCGATCTCGATGTCGATACCGAGCTTCTTGATACCCTCGATATTGGCGGTGACGATGTCGTCGCTTTCATCGAGGAAGATCGACTCCACCAGCTCGAAGGAAATCTGCCCCGGCACGATGCTCAAGCCTTCGAGCGAGGCGAGTAGCCGCTCGTCCTGCAGGCGCTTGGCCGAGACATTGACGGAGATCTTCGGCACCCGCAGACCGGCAGCCGCCCATCGCATCTGGTCGGCCAGCGATTTCTCCAGGACGAGGCGGTCAAGCGCCGCGGTGACGTTCAGTTCATCGGCGATCGCCAGGAACTTGTCCGGCGTCAGAATGCCCTGGCGCGGATGGCGCCAGCGGATGAGCGCTTCCACACCGGAGAGTGCCAATGTCGAGGCGTCGAACTGCGGCTGGTACCAGGGCACGAACTCGTCGCGCTCGATGCCTTCGAGGATTTCATCGGCGACGCGCTTGGCGGTGACGACTTCAGCCTGGAGCATCTGGGTAAAGAACTGATAGCGGTTGCGGCCGTTTTCCTTCGCCCGGTAGAGCGCCATGTCGGCATTGACCAGCAGCTTGCGTGCGTCGGCATGCGCCTGGCGGGCCACGGCGACGCCGATGCTGACGCCGAAGCGACAGGGAAATCCGTTGTAATCGACGGGCTGGCGCATTTCCGCGATGATCCGATCGCAGAGCGCCGCAAGTTCGGCAGCGCCCGGCGCGCCGGTGACGACGACGACGAATTCGTCGCCCCCGATGCGCGCCACCATGTCACCCGGCGCCATGTTGGAACGCAGGATCTCCGACGCATGAACCAGCATCGCATCGCCGGCCGCATGGCCGAGCGTGTCGTTGATCTGCTTGAAACGGTCGAGGTCGATGTGAAGGATGGCAATGCTCTGGAGCGCATCGGTGTTCTGGCCGGTCAGACGCTCAAGCGCCTTGTCCAGCATCCGGCGATTGCCCAGGCCCGTCAGCGGATCGTGCAGCGAATTGTGCTCGATGCGGATGCGTGCCTGTTCGAGCTCGGCATTCTTGGCGTCGGCCATCGCCTTGGCGGCGCGCAATTGCTCGGTCATCACCACGTCGTCGGTCACATCAAGCGCGATGCCGACCAGTTTCCTGCGCCCCTCCGGCGAGACATGCAATTTGCCGACCGAACGAATGTGGCGGACAGCGCCCTCCGTCAGCACCACGCGGGCCTGGTGTACATAGGTTTCGCGCGCGCCGATCGCCGTGTTGACCGCCGATAGCGCGGATCCGCGATCGTCGGGATGCAGCGCGTTGAGCCATGTCGCTTCGTTCGTTGCGCCGTCGGTGTAGACCAACCCGTAGAGCTGGTGCATGCGCTCGTCCCAATAGGTGACGTTGCTGTCGAGATCCGCTTCCCACATGCCGCAGCGATAGCTGTCGAGCGCCAGATCGAGCCGACGCGACAGCTTTTCCAGATCCTGCTCGCGCTCGTAAAGCCCCATGAGGGCCTGCTCGAGCTCCAGGTTCTGCTGGTCAACCTGGGCCTTGGCAGCCCCAAGCCTTTCATTCTTGAGCACGTCATCGGTGACATCCCAGCTGATGCCGGTGATCTTGGACCGGCCATCAACCCCCTGATGGCCGGAGCCGACATTGCGGATATGGCGTATGCTGTCGTCGGCCAGCACGACCCGATACTGCGAGCGGTACTCCAGGCCCTCATCAAGGCTGCGGAAGAGCGCGTTGGCGGCGATACCGACATCATCGGGTGCACGGTCGAGCGCCATTCATCGTAGGTCGGCTCGTCATCATGGACCGTAAGCCCATGCAGATGGAACATGCGATCGTCCCAGGAGCGCTCCTGCGTGGCCTGGTCGATCTCCCATATGCCGATCTTGGAAGCTTCGAGCGCCAGGTTGAGACGATGCGAAAGCGTCATCACCTCGCCTTCGCGCGCCCGGAGCTTGGCGATGTTGCGCTGGCGCTCGTTGACCAGCCCGCCGGCCAGCAGAATAGGAATGACAACGACGGCGACCGCCGCCGCGATCGCCAAGCGCAGGTCCCTGCTGTTTTGGGGCAACTTTTCCCAGCCGCCGATCGGTGTCGCCGCCAACTCCCAGACACCACCAGGCAGAGTGAGCTGGCGTTTGGCCGGTGCCATTCGAAACACACTGTCGTCACCGAAGAAGGCATCCTGGATACGCTCCGGTTCCGACACGTCGCGGATTGCGAGATGCACGTCGACATGACGGTGGTCGCCGGTGAATTCCGGCGTTTCGACACCTTCCTCAAGCAGGCGGGCGGATCGGTAGAGAGCCCTTTCATCGAGGATTGCTTCAACGTAGCCCCATCGCTCCATGCGCCCCTGGATCTTGGCGAAGACCGGCAGGAAGAGTTCAAAGCCGTTGCGCCCGCTCGGCAAACGGATCGGCCCGATCATGACCGGTTTTACCGTGGACGATGCGCGCTCAACGGCGCGGCGAGTCGCCCCGAATTTGTTGAAGTCGGTGCCGACGAACCATTGCTGGCTTTCGCGCGGAAAGGCGATGCGAACAACGCCGCCCGGGGCCGCCGACGCACGCACCATTTGCGGATTCTGCAGCAGCAATTTGGTCGACATGATGGTGAAATCATCGGCGGTCATCTCGGGATGGACACCAATGCTGTTGGCGAAACCGTTGAGGGCCGCAATATTGGTATTGACCTCCGACTGGAGGCGATTGGCAATGAGGTTCAGTTCATTCTCGACGTCGATCCTGAGATCACTGCGGGCGTTTTCGCGGTTTTGGCGCTCATAGACATGGCCGCCGCTAAAGACGACGATGCCCGCGATGGCGGCCGGTATCAGCGACGGTTTCGCAAATCTGGCTGCCGCCCGAATGCGTTGGCGCAGAACGTCAACAATCTTCACTCTATTCCCCTCGATCCCCAACCGAAGGTAGCGATCGAGTCTTAAGATTGGCTTTCGTCACATTTCTTTGGAAAACCCTACAATTCATGGGGATACAGTGCTGATGCACCGCCGGCTCAGCCGGCGGAATGCTTGAAAACTGCACGTTTGGCGTTCAGTCTCCATCAACCGGCCGGGCATCCCCGAAATGGAGGGAAAGCCTGTCAAAAGCTACGGTGCAAGGCAATTTTTGCCACAATCGGGGATCAAAGGGTGATGACAAGAATAATCGCAGATACATTGAAAAGGGCAAGAAAGATGCGTTTTGTCATTGCCGCGCTCATGGCTACCGCCGGCTTGCTTGCGCCTTTGTCGGCCGTTGCCGAAAGTGCCGATGTAGAGGCCGTTATTACCGGGGTCGATACCGATCGCCTCAGCCTTCAGCTCGACGACGGCAAAAGCTATCAGGCGCCTGAAGAATTCAATTTTGAAGGTCTCACCGCCGGCGTCAAAGTTCTCGTGTTCTACACTGAGGTCGACGGCAAGCGCGTGATCAACGATCTGGAAATCGTTCAGTAAGACTATTTAAGAACCCAAGTCCCGCCCCTTGAGGGGCGGGTGTGCTGACCCGGCTTCGTCAGAGCTTTCCAGGAAAGGTGCGAAGCGGTTTTCCGTCAGGAAATGCGTGGAAACAAAAAGGTAGAGCATTTCTACCGGTCCGTTCAGGACGGAAGCCTCAGATCCAGCCGATGGAATTTCCGGCAATCCGCAACAGACGATCCTGCGGGATGGCAGCAGAAGCCGCCTCATCTTCGTCCATCTCACCAAAAAGCTTGAACAGCGCACGGATGACGCCGCCATGGCTGACGCAGACCGTCGGCTTGCTCACGTCCTTGAGCCATGCGGCAATCCGCCAGGACAGGATCTCGTAGCTTTCGGCATCATTGCCGGGCGGGATGAAATCCCATTTCACTTTGCGTCGCTCGGCGATGCGCTCCGGCACGGACCGTTTCAGCTCCGGTAGCGTAAAACCTTCCCAATCGCCGAAGGAGACTTCCTTCAGCCGGTCGTCGGTGCGGTAAGCGGTGGGATCAAGACCCATGGCCCGGCGAAGGCGCTCCATCGTTTCGCGGGTGCGACCGAGGGGGCTCGCGACGAAGTCGAACTGCGCGGCGTCGGCGCCGAGGATGGCACCAAGCGCAAGCCCGTTTCCGGTCGCCTGCTGGCGGCCGGTATCGTTGAGAGGGATGTCCTTCTGCCCCTGGAGGCGGCTTTCCGCATTCCAGTCCGTTTGTCCGTGACGGATCACATAGATCAGCACAACATTTCGCTCCGGGCAGGAGGCTGTTCGGGCCGGTCGGCGGCGCCGATCAATCCTTGATGACGGAGATATCCGGAGCGTCTACCGCCTTCATGCCGACGACATGGTAGCCGCTGTCGGCGTGGTGAACCTCACCCGTGACCGAGCGCGACAGGTCGGACAGCATGTAGAGGCCGACATCGCCGACTTCCTCGATGGTGACGGTGCGACGCAGCGGTGCGTTGTACTCGTTCCACTTCAGGATGTAGCGGAAGTCGCCGATACCGGAGGCGGCCAGTGTCTTGATCGGGCCGGCAGAGATCGCATTGACGCGGATGTTCTTCGGGCCAAGGTCGACCGCCAGGTATTTGACGCTCGCTTCGAGCGCGGCCTTGGCGACACCCATGACGTTGTAGTTCGGCATGACCTTTTCGGCGCCGTAGTACGTCAGCGTCAGCATCGAGCCGCCGTCCGTCATCAGCTTTTCAGCGCGCCGGGCGACCGAGGTGAAGGAATAGACCGAGATCTGCATCGTCTTGGCGAAGTTTTCCGGCGACGTGTCGACGTAGCGCCCGGTCAGTTCGTCCTTGTCGGAGAAACCGATCGCGTGAACGACGAAGTCGATCTTGCCCCAGTGCTTTTCAAGCGTCGAGAAAACCTCGTCGATGGTGGCTTCGTCGCTGACATCGCAGTGGCCGGCCATGAAACCGTCGATTTCCGCCAAGAGCGGCTCGACGCGCTTCTTCAGTGCATCACCCTGATAGGTCAGAGCAACTTCGCCGCCCTGGCCATGGATGGACTTCGCGATCCCCCATGCAATCGAACGGTTGTTCGCGACGCCCATGATGACGCCACGCTTGCCCTTCATCAAACCCGATGCCTGAGCCATGCATTGTCCCCAATACTATCTGCCGGCATCGACGATGGCCGACGCCAGACTTCACAAAATTCAAAAACGCCAGATCTGCGCTGTCAGCGCGCGTGCGGCAAATTGTCGAGAATTGCCTATGGCATAGCCGCTCCGGTGGTTCAAGCGCGGCCGGGATCAGGAACTGTTAGTCCCCGTAATATTGGTTCAGTGTGTCAGCAAACCGTCACAAATAAAAGCCGTCGCGCAGCGATTTCATGAGGTCGGTGACCTTGTCATCAGGCGTGTCGCGCAAAATGAGCCGCAACTCGACCAGCAGATCGCCGCGCGCGCCATAGGCACCCGGCAGCCCGAAGCCGTCGACGCGAATGACCTTGTCCGACCCGGACCAGGCCGGAACGACAACGGTCGCCTCACCGATCGGCGTAGCGATGACATGCTCGCAGCCCAGCACGGCGCTCTGCAGATCGACGGACAGTGTCGTGAACAGATCGAGTCCACTGGTTCGGAAATCGCCGCTCTGGTCGACGCGCAGGGTGACGACGACGTCGCCGCGTGTCATGCGGGTGACGCGATAGCCCTGCTCCGCCAGGCGGATCGTCTGTCCGTCGACGGCACCCGGCGGTATCTGGACCTTGAAGGTTTCACCGTCGGGCAATTCCAAGGACAGGCGTTGACGATCGATCAAGTCCTGGATGGTGACGGTCAGATCGACAGCGAGATCTGGAACCTTGTCGGCGGGTTTGGCCGCCCGGCCGCGAATGCGTCTGACGATGGCGGCCACCAGCTCGGCGGCGGGTGCTGCGGCACGCTGCATCAGCGGCGGCTCCGTCTTGGCGACCGCCTCCTGCTTCGGCTCAGTGACAGGCTCGGGTTTCGGCTCGGGGGCAGCGGCTGGCCTTTCGGGTGCTTTGGCCGCTGCCGGCTTCGGCGCGGGCCTGGCGGCGCTGGTACGGCTCTCTGTGCCGAAGATCCGCGAGACCGCCTCTTCGGCGGTTTCCGCATCGACCGGCTGCTCCTCCGGCTCGGGGCCGCGCATCTTCGCCTTCATCGCCTCCATGCGGCGCAGCTCGGCTTCGCGCCGGGCATAGTCGTAGCGGCTTCTCAGCTTCGGGTCGCGCAGCAGCTCGTAGGCCTTGCCTGCTTCGGCAAAGCGCTCGGCGGCAGTCGGGTCGTCCTGATTGTGGTCGGGATGGATGGCCTTGGCGACCGAGCGCCACGCCGCCTTGATTTCGTCCTGACCGGCGGTGCGCCGGACGCCGAGAATTGCATAGGGATCACGCATGGCTTGCTACCATCTTCTCTGATCGGCGGCCTCTCCCGGATGCCCGCCTTATGCCTCAAACCGGGGATCAAGTGCTGTGGCACGTCCCTTTCAGCGGCGAGGATGGGCAGAACTTGCTAAATATCGGTTAGCCGGGGCGACGACGGAGCAGGTCAAAACGACGATCGAACCGTTCCTGCCGCGGTTTGCCGAAACGTGGTTAACGCAGGATTTCAGGAGCGCGGACCGAAGCTGGTGAGATACCACTCGCCATCGCTGAGCTTGCAGGTGCTGCCGTCGAACTTGGCAATGCCCTCATAGGAATGGCGGGTCGTGGTGAAACGACGGCAAAGCATGCCGCTGGCGTTGTCTTCCTGAATGCTGCTGATGACGCCGGCGCTGCCGGACGTGGCGTTTGCCCAGGGAATAGGGTTGAGCGACCCCTGCCCGAGTTCGGCTGAGGTCACGGCGTTGCGAATCAGGACCGCATCGGAAAGGCCGTCGGAGGTTTTGGCAACGGGAACGGTACCGGTTGAAACGGTGCGATCGACACCACTGCCGAACATGTCGAGGCCGGCTCCCATGCAACCGGACATAATGAGCACGGGCAGGCAAATTGCCGCGCCACGCATCACCGAGAAGGAATACCCCTTCTTGCCATCGATCCACTTTGCTATGTCTTGCACGGCAATCCTGTCAGACTCGCAAGAGCCGCACGTTTCCCGAGGAAGTCAACAAGCAGGCTCTGACATTTTCGATGCGGAAACACCGCTCGGGCTCATCCCGAAGCGTTTCCGCGCCAGACATCACGGCGTTAGAAGGCAATATGGCGGTGAATGAGTTAACAAGCGGTGACTTCACGGAAGCAAATGAGCCCTTTTCCCTTTTCGGCACATGGCTGAAAGACGCGGAAGGCAGCGAGATCAACGACCCGAATGCCGTGGCGCTGGCGACCGTCGACCCCGACGGGTTGCCGAATGTGCGCATGGTTCTGCTCAAGGATTTCGACGAGCGCGGCTTCGTCTTCTACACCAATTTCGAAAGCCAGAAGGGCCGCGAAATTCTCGGCGCCCGCAAGGCCGCCATGTGTTTCCACTGGAAATCGCTCCGGCGCCAGGTACGGCTGCGCGGGCCTGTCGAAATCGTCTCGGAGGCCGAGGCGGACGAATATTTCAAGTCGCGACCGCGCGGCAGCCGCATCGGCGCCTGGGCTTCGAAACAGTCCCGTCCGCTCGAAAGCCGCTTCGCGTTGGAAAAAGCGGTTGCCGAATACACGGCCCGCCATGCGCTTGGCGAAATCCCCCGTCCGGAATACTGGTCCGGCTTTCGCATCCGCCCGACCTCGATCGAGTTCTGGCACGACCGGCCATTCCGACTGCACGACCGCCTGGAGTTCCGTCGCGAGACACCGGAAGGTGGCTGGGAAAAGGTGCGGATGTACCCATGATGGACGCGGTAGGCGGCGGCTGGAGCATTTCCAGGAAAAGTGTGCAGCGGTTTTCCGCCCGGAAATGCGCAAAAGTGAGAAGCTTGAGCGCTTCCGTTTCGTCTAAAGCGGAAAGATTCTAGCTTCGACCGAGCCGAAATGGAATGCCCGAGGCGAGCGCCGAAACGTAACGGGCACGCTGGAAATGGCCGTTAAGTGAAATGCGCGGCAAGGCGTCTAGCGGCGTCGCCGCCGCGACCGTGCCCGGCATGGTGGTGACCGCAACCGTAAAGCCGAGATCGGCTGCAAGCCTTTGATCGCGCGGCGAGACAGCCGGGCGATCCCCATAGGGATAGGCAAAGCTGCGCGGCCTTTGGCCGACAATGGCTTCGACGCGGGCGGCGGATGCCTCGATCTCCTGGCTTGCCTGTTCATCACCGAGCCGCGCGACGGCGCGGTGGCTTATGGTGTGCGCCCCGAGGCTGGCGAGCGGGTTTTCAATCAGGAGACGGAGACCGGCTTCGTCGAGCGTCAGCGTTTTGGTGATAGACAACGCATCGATCCCATGTTCCAGCGCCGCCGCGTCGAGCTCGGCAACCGAAACAATTTCCTCGCGACTGTGGATGTAGGCGGCCATACGGCCAAATATCGCGTGCTTGTCGGCGCTACTTTCAGCCTTGAGTACCTCCACGCCGCTACCGAAATCAAACCGGAACTGCGTGGTTGCCGAGAGCAGATCGGCCAGCGTTTCCCACCAGAGCGTATGGGTGCGGTCGACGAACCCGCCGGTCACGAAAACGGTGAACGGCACGCCGTGCCGCGTAAAGACCGGCTGGGCATGGTCGAGATTGTTGCGATACCCGTCGTCGAGGGTGAAGCAGGCGAAGGGCGCTGCACCCTCGTCGGCAAGCGCCGTCGGCAAATCGTCGAGCGCAATGAAGCGATAGCCGTCCCGCTTCAGCCGGGTGATGGCCCTATCGAGAAACTCCGGGGTGATTTCGAGATGGGCGTTCGGATCAAAGGCCCGGGCAACCCGCGGGCGGACGTGATGCAGGGTGAAAATAGCGCCGCGCCGACGGGCATCAGGCATCAGGCCAGCGCGGCTTAGACCGTGCGCCAACTCAAGCCCACCGGCGATTGCCGCGCGCCGCGCCCTCGTCCTGATGCTTGCCGTGATCCCACCCGCCATATCAGTCCATTCAAATCAGCCTGTATCGATCACTGCAGAACTCCTTGCGCCTCGGTCGATTTACGGAGAAGATCGTCTGGAGGGTTTCAAGCGTTACAGTGTCCCTGGCGCGCCAGACCTGGTGCACCACCATGGAGGTTAATGGCGGGAGCGTTAAACCTTGCTGAAGGACGTCGGCGTTAATTTCTGGTTTACCACCCCGACGAAAGTCGCAGGAAGAAATCGCATTCTGCCTCAAAGTTGCAGCAAAGACACGGCCTTGTCACAAAAAGGCACAGCGCGCCTGTCCGACGGCGCATTTCGATGGGGACTGACATGAAAGCTATCCGCCGCCTCCTTTTGGCGATGTGCGCTCTCGCTCTGGGGTCTGCGACGGCGTTTGCCGGCAGCGCTTCGTTGGTGCTCGATGCGCGCACGGGCAAAGTCCTGTCGTCGGAGAATGCGGACACGCTGAACCACCCGGCATCGCTCACCAAGATGATGACGCTGTACCTCACCTTCGAGGCGCTCCGGCGCGGCGACATGAACTGGGACAGCAAGATCAAGGTATCGAGGGCGGCGGCGGCCCAGCCGCCGATGAAACTGGGCCTGAAGCCGGGTAGCACGATCACCGTGCGCGAAGCAGTCTATGCCATGATCGTCCGCTCGGCGAACGACGCAGCCGCCGCGATGAGCGAAAGGCTCGGCGGTTCGGAGCAGAACTTCGCCAGGAAAATGACGGCCAAGGCGCGCCAACTGGGCATGAGCCGCACCGTCTTCATCAACGCATCCGGCCTGCCCGCAAGCAGGCAGGTGACCACCGCACGCGATATGTCGACGCTCGCGGTGGCGCTGATACGCGATTACCCCAGGGAATACCGGCTGTTTGCCACGCCGAGCTTCACGTTTCGCGGTCGCAAGATTCGCGGCCATAACAACCTGATGTACCGCTATGACGGCATGGACGGCATCAAGACCGGCTACACCAATGCCTCCGGCTTCAATCTCGTCAGTGCCGTCAGGGACGGCAACCGCCGCGTCATCGGCGTGGTGATGGGCGGGCGCACGGCGCGCAGCCGCGACGACAAGATGGCGGCATTGCTCAACCGCCATGTCGGCAAAGCCTCCAATGGCCGCCAGTTGGTGGCCGCTGCCAAGACGCGGAGTGCTGCTGCAGCTGAGGTCGAGGTCGCATCTGCCGCCACGATGTCGGACGTGCCGCTGCCCTTCACGGCAGCCCATCGTGCCAAGGGCGACAGCGTTGCGGCATTGATCGCCGCGTCATCCACGACGGTCGTGCCGGCCGAACGGCCGACGGCCATGGTCGAAGAGGAAAACGCCGCTGTCGTTCCAGCCGCCGGCCGCTGGCAGATCCAGATCTCGGCGGCACCTTCGGCTGAAGCGGCCCGCGCGCTTCTGGCACAGGCGCAAGCAGCCGGAGGCGACATGCTGGCGGAGGCGTCTCCCTATACGGAAGCGGTGGGCGAAGGCGCCGGCACCATCTATCGCGCCCGCTTCGTCGGCTTCAGCAGCCGTGATGCTGCCGCTTCCGCCTGCAGCGCGCTGAAGAAGCGCTCCTACGACTGCGTGCTGCTGCCCTCGCGAGGCTAAGGGAGCCATCGGCCTTAGGCCTGCGTGCCGCCGACGGTGATCTGGTCCATGCGCAGATGCGGCTGGCCGACGCCGACCGGCAACCATTGCCCGGCCTTGCCGCAGTTGCCGATGCCGGTGTCGAGCTTGGTGTCGTTGCCAACCATCGTCACGCGCTTCATCGCGTCGGGGCCATTGCCGATCAGCATCGCGCCCTTGACCGGCGCGCCGATCTTGCCGTTCTCGATCATGTAGGCCTCGGTGCAGCCGAAGACGAACTTGCCGGAGGTGATGTCCACCTGGCCACCACCGAAGGAGACGGCATAGATGCCCTTCTTCACCGAGGCGATGATTTCCTCGGGCGTCCGGTCGCCGGACAGCATGTAGGTGTTGGTCATGCGCGGCATCGGCACATGGGCATAACCCTGGCGCCGGCCGTTGCCGGTCGGCTGCATGCCCATCAGCCGGGCGTTCTGCCGGTCCTGCATGTAGCCAACGAGCTTGCCGTCCTCGATCAACACGTTGTAGCCCGATGGCGTGCCCTCATCATCGATCGAGATCGAGCCACGCCGGGCCTCGATCGTACCGTCATCGACGACTGTCACACCCTTGGCAGCAACCTGCTCGCCGAGCAGGCCGGCAAAAGCGGAGGTCTTCTTGCGGTTGAAGTCGCCTTCAAGGCCGTGGCCGACGGCTTCGTGCAGCATCACACCCGGCCAACCCGAGGCCAACACCACGTCCAGGGTACCGGCCGGCGCATCGATCGCGTCGAGATTGACGAGCGCCTGGCGTAGTGCCTCGTCGGCACCCTTCTTCCAGTTCTCCTCGGTGATGAAGTCGCCGAAGCCGCGGCGTCCGCCGATGCCGTAGGAGCCGCTTTCCTGACGGTCGCCATCGCCGGCAACCACGGAGATGTTGATGCGCGTCATCGGCCTGATGTCCTGAACCCGGTGGCCATCGGCGCGCAGGATATCGACCAGCTGCCAGCTTGCGGCGATCGAGGCCGTCACCTGCCTGACCTTGGGATCGCGTGCACGCAGATAGGCGTCGATTTCCTGCAGAAGCGCGACCTTCGCCTCAAAGCTCGGCTCGCCGATCGGGTTTTCGTCGCCATAGAGCTTCGTGTTGGTGCGTTGCGGCGCTGCGGCATAGGAGCCGGCATAACCGCGCGTCACCTGGCCGACTGCATCGGCGGCACGGCGAAGTGCTGCCAGCGACAGCTCACCGGCATGGGCATAGCCGACCGATTCGCCGGCGACCGCACGCAGACCAAAACCCTGGTCGGTGTTGAAGCTGCCGCCCTTCAGCCGGCCGTTGTCGAAGGAGAGCACTTCGGCCTGGGCATGTTCGAGAAACAGCTCACCATCGTCGGCGCCGGCAAGCGTCTCCGACAGAACCTTGCGGATCGCTGCCTCGTCGGCATCGAAGAGGCTCATCAGATCGGTGTTCATAGTCGTGCGCTCCCGCGTCATAAGTTCGATGGCCTCCATTTAGGAAGGCGAGCGGTTCAAGCCAAGAAAAATATCGATCAGGAGAGCGAAGCGTTCCAGCCATCGAGGCGTTCGATGCGCTCGACCCCGGCGAAGCGGGCGACGCGTTCGAGTTCTGCATCTATGCGCTCCATGCGCCCAGAGGACGGCTTGACGCCACGCTCCAGCCAGAGCCGGCGCACATCGAGACTGCCGCGCTTGCGGTCGGCCTTCATGTCGATGCGGCCGATCAGGCGATCGCCTTCGATCAGCGGGAAGACATAGTAGCCGTATTCCCGCTTCGGCTCAGGCACGAAGATCTCGATGCGATAGAAGAAGCCGAACAGCCGCTCGGTGCGATTGCGGTCGCGCAGCAACGGATCGAACGGGCTCAGCACGCGCACGCGGCCCGGCGGGTCGGGAATATCGCCAAGCTCGTCAGGAAAACCCGCAAGCGCATAGGACGACCGTGGCTTGCCGCCGTCGATCGGCTCGATCGACACGTCGATCAGTTCGTCGCGATGTTCCGCCACCCAGGCCTTCGCTTCGTCCGGAGAGACCAGATCCCAGAACGCGGCGATTTCGCCGTGGGTGGCAAAGCCCAAGCGTTCAAGGGCGCTGCGGCAGGCCCAGTCTATGAACTCGTGATGCTCCACCTCGCCATCCTGGTGGTGCGGCGGGATCACCCGCTCTGTCAGGTCGTAGACCTTCTGGAAATTCTCGCGCCTGGCGATCGCCAGCTTGCCGGTGCGCCACAGCACCTCAAGCGCAGTCTTCGACGGATGCCAGTTCCACCAGCCGCCGGACTCGTGTTCGGCCTCCTTGAGGTCGCGGGCAAGCACGGGACCGCCCTTGGCGATGCGCTCGTAGGTTTCGTCGCAGCCTTTTTCAAATCCCTCGCCGCGCCACTTGCTCCAACGGTCGACGATGGTCTCGCCTTCCCATTTGAAGCGGTGCTTCCAGTAGCGGTAGAAGCTGCTGGGGATGATCGAAGCGTCATGGGTCCAGTGCTCGAACAGTTCGCGGTCGTCTTCAAGCAGCGATGTCAAATGTTCGCGGCGATAGGTCTGGTTGCGCGAGAACAGGATCTGATGATGGGCGCGTTCCACCGTCGCGATGCTGTCAACCTGAACGAAGCCGATGTCATGGATCAGCTTCAGTAGGCCATCCTTGCCGAGCGCGCGGTGCGGCGCGCCGGAAAGGCCCTGCTTTGCGAGGAAGATGCGCCGGGCATCGCTATTGGAGAGCCGAATCGTCATGGGAGAAAGAGTAGGCTTTTATTCCCATATTTCAAACGGAACCTTGGCGCAAAGCGCATTGCCCTTGTCCGCCGACTTGGCCTATAGAGCAACCGCAAACCGCGAGGGACGGGATGGACATCCGCTTTACCGATTGCTCGGTCCGCTTCGGCGAACGGGTGGCGCTGCAGCCGCTGACGCTGACGATCACCGAAAGGCGTGTCGGCATTATCGGCCTCAATGGCTCCGGTAAGACAACCTTCGCGCGGCTGATCAACGGTCTAGTCAAACCTTCTGCCGGCAGCGTCACCGTCAATGGCCTCGATACGGTCAAGGACGAGCGCGCCGTGCTTTCCGAAGCCGGCTTCATCTTCCAGAATCCGCAGCACCAGCTGATCATGCCCGTCGTTGCCGATGACATCGGCTTCGGCCTGAAGAACCGCGGCCTCAAAGGCGAGGAAATCGACAAGCGGACGCAAGCGGTGCTGTCGCGCTTCGGCGTCGAGCACCTGGCGCGGCGCCGGGTTCACGAACTCTCCGGCGGCGAGACCCAGCTGATCGCCATGGCCAGCGTCGTCGTCACCGATCCCAAAATCCTGATCCTCGACGAGCCGACCAACCAGCTCGACCTACGCAACCGGCGGCGCGTCGCCGACACGATCGCGACACTTGACGAAGACACGCTGGTCATCACCCACGACCTGCCGCTGGTCGAAAATGTCGAGCGCCTGCTGCTCTTCCACGAAGGACGGCTTGCCGCCGATGGCGCGCCGCAGGAAACGATCCGCCACTACCACGAGATCGCCGGATGCTGACGAGCCTGCACATCGAGGGCAACAGCTGGCTGCACCGGCTGCCGGTGCGTGCGAAGCTTTTGGCACTGGTGGCGCTCAGCATCCTGCTTTTCCTCACCAGCTCGCTCGTCGTGCAGCTGATCGCCTTTGTGATTTCCGGCGGGCTCTATCTCTCGGTCGGCCTTTCCTGGCGCGAAGCGCTGAAACGCGTCGGCTTCGTCTTCTTCACGATCTTCTTTCTCGCGGCCGTGAACCTCTTCCTTCTCCCCTTGAACGAAGTCGCCGTCTTGACCCTGCGCCTGATGGCCCTGGTGCTTTTCGCCGCTGCCGTGACCGCAACGACGACGATCGGCGGCTTCATGGACGAGATCACGGTGCTGCTGACGCCCTTCGAACGCCTGGGCTGGGTGCGCGCTGCCGATGTCAGCCTGGCGCTTGGGCTCGTCCTGCGCTTTGTGCCAGACATTTTCACGCGCTATCAGGCCATTCGCGAAGCACACCGGGCGCGTGGGCTGCCGGTGCGACCGTTGACGATCATCGGACCACTGATCATCCTGACGCTCAAAGATGCGGATACGATCGCCGCGGCGATTGACGCGCGTGGTTTTCGCCGTCAATAAATTCGCGCATCCTAATAAGCAAGGAACCGGAACAGCATGAACACCAGAGATCTCGTCCTTATCGCCCTCTTTGCCGCGATCGTCGTCGTGCTCGGCCTCATTCCGCCGATCACGCTCGGCTTCATTCCCGTGCCGATCACCGCGCAGTCCATGGGCGTGATGCTCGCCGGCTGCATTCTCGGCGCCAAGCGCGGCGCTTTCGCCTTCCTGCTCTTCATTCTGCTCGTCGCCATTGGTCTGCCGGTGCTATCAGGCGGTCGTGGCGGTCTCGCCGTCTTTGCCGGCCCGTCTGGCGGCTTCATTCTCGGCTGGGTCGTTGCCACCTTCGTCACCGGCCTGATCGCGCAGCGCTTCGTCCGGGAAGGCCAGGCTGAACTGCACCAGTTCGTCGGCTTCTTCCTCGCCTCGGTAATCGGCGGCATCGTCGTGCTCTATGCGATCGGCATGCCCTGGGTATCGGCCGTCACCGGCACGCCGCTGCTCGCGGTTGCCACCGGTTCGCTCGCATTCCTTCCCGGCGACCTGCTGAAGGCCGCCATCGCGACGCTTGCCGCACGCGCCGTCTTCGCCGGCTATCCGCTGCTGCCGGTTCGCGCCTGAACCGATGCCGTTTGCCGCCGCCATTGCGCGCCACGCGGAACAAATCCCGCAAGTCCCGGCCTTCCGCATGGAAGGCCGGGTTTTCACATTCCGGGAGCTTGCGCTTTGCGCCGGCCAGCTCGTTTCCGCGTTCGGGAGATTGACGGCAGACACCGGGAATAAAAACGTCCTGCCCGCCACCACAAAGCTGATCGCACTGGAGATCGGCAACCATCCCCTTTTCGCTGCCGCATTCGTCGCCGCAACATCAGGCGGGCATTGCGTTGTTTTGATCGACCCACATCTGCCGGAGACAACGCGGGCGGCAATGCGTGAGCAATTGCGCCCCGACATCACGGTTCGCGCCGACGGCGAGGGGCTGCGGCTCGATGCGACCGCTTCCGGTCAAAGCCTGCTTTTCGCCGCCGGTTCAGACGAAGACATGACGCCGATCGCCATCGGCGCCGATGACGAGCCGTTTCTCGTCGTCTTCACTTCCGGTACCACGGGCATGCCGAAAGCGATCGTGCGCGATCGCGGGTCATGGCGGCGCAGCCTGAAGATGGGCCAGGATTTTTTTGGCATTAACAGCGACACGCGCACCTTCGCCCCCGGCCCGCTCGCCCATGGGCTGACGCTCTATGCGTTCGCCGAAACGCTTGTTGCCGGCGCCGAATTCGTCGGCATGGCGCATTTCGATGCGGCGCGTGCGTCCGAGACCATCGCCTCGCAGGATGTCAGACGGCTCGTGCTGGTACCGACGATGCTGAGGCGGCTCTGCGCATCGCCTTCCCATGCGGCATTGGCGTCGGTGCAGAAGATCACCGTTGCCGGCGCCAAGCTGACACCCGCCGATCGCGCAGCCGCTGCGACACCGTTTTCGCAAGCTGACATCGTCGAGTATTACGGAGCATCCGAACTCGGCTTCATCAGCGTTGCCGGTCCCGGCGACACAGCATCGGCGACCGCCGTCGGACGCGCCTTTCCCGGTGTCGGCCTAATCGTGCTCGACGAGAGCGAAAAGCCGCTACCGTCAGGCGAAGCCGGCACGATCTTCGTCAACAGCGACCTGATTTCGAGCGGCTATATCGGCACCGGAGATGGTGCGGGCCTCAGGCGTGTCGGCAGGCTCGCAACCGTCGGCGACCTCGGATTCCTTAGTGCCGACGGCACGCTGCATCTCGTCGGGCGCTCCGGCGGCATGGTGCTTTCCGGCGGCAACAACATCTATCCGCAGGAGGTCGAGGCGACGCTTGTCGGGCATGCCGATGTGCATGCGGCGTTCGTTCTCGGACTGGACCATCCCGATCTCGGCAGCGAACTCGTCGCCGTCATCGAGCCGAATGGTGCAACAATCGACCGAGCGGCGCTCGACCGTCATCTCGACAGCCATCTGCCGCGCTATAAACATCCACGACGGATCTGGCTTTGCCATACCTTACCGATGACGCAATCTGGTAAGGTGGCCGCCGGGACTCTCAAGCAATGGATTGTGGACGGACATGACGCCCTTGAGCCCTTCGTCTGACCCATCGCGCACACCGGTGATCGTGGCGGCCCTGCGTACGCCTGTTGGGCGCGTGCGCGGCGTGCTCGCGGAGGTCGAGCCGGCACGGCTCGCTGCGCCGTTGATCACCCGCATCCTCGCCGATGTCGGCCTGGCGGCGGAGGCGCTCGATGACGTCATCCTCGGCAATGCCGCCAACTGCGCCGGCAACCTTGGACGGCTGGCGGCACTTGAGGCCGGACTTCCGGTATCGACACCCGGCCTGACCATTGACCGGCAGTGCGGCGCCGGGCTCGAGGCCATCACCCTTGCCGCCCGTCTCATCCAGTCGGGCGCCGGTCGCTTCTACCTTGCCGGCGGCACCGAAAGCGCCAGTCGCGCCCATATTCGCCTGAGGCCGCCGACGACCCCTGGCGAAGAGCCTCAACCGATCAAGCGTTCGCGCATGGCACCGGACGAGATCGGTGACCCTGACATGGGCGTTGCCGCCGAAAACGTCGCCACAGCCTGCAGCATTTCCCGCGAAAGACAGGATGCGTTTGCGCTCGAAAGCCAGCGACGCGCCGTCGCCGCCCAGGGCGCGGGCCGGTTTACGCGCGAGATCGTACCGATCGAAACGACTGCGGGGATCGTCGAGGCCGACGAATGCCCGCGCGCCAATGCATCGCTCGAAACCCTGCAGCGGCTGAAACCCGTCTTCGTCCAGGACGGCACGGTGACCGCCGGAAATGCCTGCCCGATCAACGACGGCGCAGCGATGGTTCTGGTGACCAGCCTTGCCGAAGCGCGACGCCTGGGGCTTTCCTTTGCGCTCGAATTCATCGATGCGACGACCGCCGGTGTGCATCCCGATCTGCTCGGGCTCGGCCCGGTGCCGGCGATGGAAAAACTGAAAGCGCGCAATCCGGCGCTTGATGTCGATGCGATTGATTTCATCGAATTCAACGAGGCCTTCGCCTCGCAGGTGCTCGGCAGCCTAGATCAACTCGATATTTCGCCGGAACGGGTCAATCTCGACGGCGGTGCCATCGCCCTCGGCCATCCCTATGGCGCATCCGGCGCGATCCTCGTGGTGCGGCTGTTCACGCAGATGCTGGCAGTCCCGCGCGAAACGCAGGCACTGGCGATGATGGGCATCGGCGGCGGCATGGGCGGCGTCGCGCTGTTCCGCAGCCTGCGGCCTACCGAATAGGTTCGTGATGGTTCAGAGAATGTAGCTGCCGAGCCATTCGCGCGTTGCGGCCGGCACCGGCAGCGGCGTGTGCCGTTCGCGATCGACGGCAACCCAGACAATCTCGAGTTCTGCCGCAAGCTGGCCGGCCGCCTCGACGCGCACGGCAAAGCTCACCGAGCTTCCGCCGATCTTGGCGACAGTAACGATGAAGCGCGCCGGCTCGTCATAGCGCAGGCCGCGATGGAAGACACAGGCCGAGCGGCGAACGAGATAGGCAGGCTCATGGACGACCGACGGCCGGTGCCGCCAGAGTTGGGAAAGTGCCGCTTCGGCATGGGCATAGTAGGCGGCATTGTGCATGTGGCCATGCATGTCTATATCGCGAAACGGAATGCGGATTTCCGTGACGTTTTCCCGCTCCCTGCCGTCCATGCGAGGTCCTCTTAGAATGCGCTCCACCCTCGTTAGCCAGTTCGGCGATCCGCGACAAGTGATTGCGCTCGTCGATGCCGAGCGAATCCCGCCGGGGCACGGCGGGGTCGAGATCGCGCTCTCCCTGTCGGCCATCAATCCCTCCGACCTCATTCCCGTCACCGGCGCCTATAGTGCCCGGACGACCCTGCCCTTCGTGCCCGGCTTCGAGGGCGTCGGCACCGTCAGCCGCATCGGCGCTGGCGTTACGACCTTGAAGCCCGGCGATCGCGTGATCCCGATCGGCGCAAGCGGCCTTTGGCAGCAATATCTGGTACGGCCGGCCGAATGGTGCTTTGTCGTGCCTGACGATATCGACGACCGCCAGGCGGCCACCAGCTACGTCAACCCGCTGACGACGATCCGGCTCATCGAAGCGCTCAAGTCCCATTTCGGATCGGTGAACGGCCAGAGAATCGGCGTGACCGCAGCGGGTTCGGCCATCGGCGGCATGCTGCTGAAGCTCATGTCGGGCGAAGGCGCAAAACCGATAGGGATCGTGCGCAGCCAACGCAGCGCCGAGCGGCTTGCGTCCGACACACCCGGCAAAATCGTCATCGCCGATAAAGGGCATATCCCTTCGGGCCTTGCCTTCGACGCCATTGTCGACGCGGTCGGCGGCCCGTTTGCCGGCGAGCTCATCGGCCAGACGCTCCAGCTCGGCGCCGCATTCATCCAGTATGGCGCGCTTAGCGGTGTGCCCGTGCCGATACCGGCAATCCAGGCTCGGCCGGATGTACGCTTCTCCTTTCTGTGGCTGAGAACCTGGGTGCACGCCGCCGGTCGGCCAGCGATCGAAGCGGCTTTTGCGCAGAGTTTTGCCGGTCTGCGCACCGGGCTTTTCTCAAGCCGGATTGCGCAAACCTACCCGCTCAGTTGCCTGGATGAGGCCTTGGCGCATCAGGCGGATCCTCGCCGCGACGGCAAGCTGCTGCTTGATACGCGCTGTTGAAAATCAGTGCTTTCGCTTGGGCGCGCCATGGACGTTGGCAGGTTGGAGCACTAGTTTCGGCGCATGACCACGCTGCTCTATGAAAATCCGATCTTCCTGGAACACGAGGTTCCGGAAGGTCACCCTGAAAGGCCGGACCGGCTGAAAGCGCTGAACCTTGCGCTCGAGCACCCGAATTTCGCCGACCTCAAGCGCATAAAGGCGACGAAGGCGAGCGAAGACCTGGTGCTGCTCGCCCATCCGGAGGAGCATCTGCGCACCGTCAAGCGCGCCATCCCCGAAGAGGGCATCGCCAATCTGGAAGCTGACACCTATGCCAGCCCGTTCAGCCTCGAGGCGGCATTGACCGGCATCGGCGGTGCGGTTGAGGCGGTCGATGCAGTTTTCACGGGCAAGGCCGACAACGCTTTCGTCGCGGCGCGTCCGCCCGGCCACCACGCCGAGAAGAACAAGGCCATGGGCTTCTGCTTCTTCAACACCGTCGCGATTGCCGCCCGCCACGCACAGGTGGCGCATGGGGCAGAGCGCGTGGCGATCGTCGACTGGGACGTGCACCACGGCAACGGCACTCAGGACATCTTCTGGGACGATCCGTCGGTGCTTTTCTGCTCCACTCATCAGATGCCGCTTTATCCCGGCACCGGGGCCAAGGACGAAACCGGCGTGAAAGGCAACATCGTCAACGCGCCGCTCTCGCCCAATGCCGGCAGCGAGCATTTTCGCGAGGCGTTCCGCTCTCGTGTGCTGTCGGCGCTGACGAACTTCCGGCCGGATTTCATCCTGATCTCGGCCGGCTTCGATGCCCACTACCGCGATCCGCTGGCGCAGATCAACCTTGTCGCCGAGGACTTCGACTGGGCGACGGGCCGCCTGCACGAGATCGCCGACCGCAGCGCCGGCAACCGCATGGTCAGCCTGCTCGAGGGCGGCTATGACCTGCAGGGACTGGCCGAGTCGGCCGGCATGCATATTTTGAGATTGATGAGAGGGTAACCATGACCACCACCACGCAACCGGACGTTTCGGCCCTCTCCTTCGAGCAAGCCGTCGAAGAGCTGGAGCGCATCGTCTCGGCACTGGAACGCGGCGACGTCGCGCTCGACAAGTCGATCGAGATCTATGAGCGCGGCGAAGCGCTGAAGAAGCACTGCGAGGCGCTGTTGAAGGCTGCCGAAGACCGGATCGAAAAAATCAGGCTCGACCGTGCCGGCAAGCCGCAGGGCGTGGAACCGCTCGACGCGGAGTAAACGACGGGGGATTGGTCAACGTCCGGAAACGCTGCGTCTTCGCCTAGCGCCTACCCGCAACGTGCGTTAGGCGCTAGGCTCAGACCATACGAACAACGGGAGCGTGCACCATGTCCTTCTTTCCAGGCCCCGACCCGCTCGCCGGCGACAAGCCCGCCTGCGACGCCATCGAACACCTGATCATCCCGCGCACCAGCGACATCGGCGGATTGCAGGTTCGCCGCGCACTACCGACAGCGAAGCGGCGGCTTGTCGGGCCGTTCATCTTCTTCGACCGGATGGGACCGGCGCTGTTGCGTGCCGGCGAGGCGATCGACGTTCGGCCGCATCCGCATATCGGCCTTTCGACCGTGACCTATCTGTTCGACGGCGAAATCAAGCATCGCGACAGCCTCGGCACCGAAATGGTCATCCGCCCCGGCGACGTGAACCTGATGACCGCCGGCCGCGGCATCGTTCACTCCGAGCGTTCACCGGAAAACCAGCGCGGGCATGAACGCTCGGTTTCCGGGTTGCAGACCTGGCTGGCGCTCCCCGACCACAAGGAAGAGATCGACCCGATCTTCGACCATACCGAACGGCACATGCTGCCGCAGCTCAATGACGGCGGCATAGATGCCCGGGTGGTGATCGGCAGCTTCGAAGGGCAGAAGTCGCCGGTCTCGGTCTTTACCGACACGATCTATGTCGACCTCAACATCGCGCCCGGCAAAAGCGCGCCGTTTGCCGCCAATTGGGAAGAGCGTGCGATCTATATCCTCTCAGGCGAAGCGATCATCGCCGGCGACCACTTCGCCGACAATCAGCTGCTGGTCTTCCGGCCTGGCGACGAAATCACCGTCACCGCCGGTCCGCTCGGCTGTCATGTCATGCTGTTCGGCGGCGCAGCACTCGGCTCGGCCCGCCACATCTGGTGGAATTTCGTGTCATCGTCAAAGGACCGCATCGAGAAGGCCAAGGAAGAATGGCGCACCGGCCGCTTCGACATCGTGCCCGGCGACGAGGAGGAATTCGTGCCCCTTCCCACTGGTTGAGGGCATCGAACAACCGCGACCGCTTGCCGCTTCCAGTTGCCGCATGCTTCCTTAAATCGATTTCGATTCAGGGAATCATACGGTAGTGTCTAGGACAACGACGCAGGAAAGCCTAATTTTGCATTCAGCAACAATTGCGTCTAAAGAGCCGCTTTAACGGTACCACCAACTATCGCGCACCCGATCCGTGCGGTGCGCATGAGGCATGCAGCGTGACACAACTGCCAACGAACCCGATGCCGGCAACCCCCTTGCTCGACAAGGTGACCTTTCCCGACGATCTGAAGAAGATCGACGACAAGGATCTGCCGCAGCTTGCCGGCGAAGTTCGTGCAGAGATGATCGATGCGGTCTCGCGTACCGGTGGCCATCTCGGCGCGGGCCTCGGCGTCGTCGAGCTGACGATCGCCATCCACAAGATATTCAACACGCCGCATGACCGGCTGATCTTCGACGTCGGCCATCAGTGCTACCCGCACAAGATTCTGACCGGCCGTCGCGATCGCATCCGCACCTTGCGCCAGGAAGGCGGCCTGTCCGGCTTCACCCGTCGCGCCGAAAGCGAATACGACCCCTTCGGTGCCGCGCACTCCTCGACGTCGATTTCCGCCGGCCTCGGCATGGCTGTCGCCGCCGACCTCGACGGCAAGAACCGCAATGTCATCGCCATCATCGGCGACGGTGCGCTTTCGGCCGGCATGGCCTATGAAGCGCTCAACAATGCGGGCGCGCTCGATGCCCGCCTGATCGTCATCCTCAACGACAACGACATGTCGATCGCGCCACCGACCGGCGCGATGAGCGCCTATCTGGCGCGCCTCGCTTCCGGCCGCACCTACATGGGCATCCGCGAAGTCGGCAAGAAACTGACGGCCTATCTCGGCAAGACGGTCGACCGGGCGATCACCCGCGCGGTCGAGCATGCCCGCGGCTACGTCACCGGCGGCACGCTGTTCGAGGAAATGGGCTTCTATCATATCGGCCCGATCGACGGTCACTCGTTCGAGCACCTGCTGCCGGTACTGCGCAACGTTCGCGACAACGCCAAGGGGCCGGTGCTGATCCATGTGGTGACGCAGAAGGGCAAGGGCTATCCGCCCGCCGAAGCCGCTGCCGACAAGTATCACGGCGTCAACAAGTTCGACGTCATCACCGGCGCGCAGGCCAAGGCAAAGCCGAACGCGCCCGCCTACACCTCGGTCTTCGCCGAAGCCCTGACGCAGGAAGCCGGTTTCGACGACAAGATCGTTGCGGTCACCGCCGCCATGCCATCCGGCACCGGGCTCGACAAGTTCGCCCTCGCCCACCCCAAGCGCTGCTTCGACGTCGGAATCGCCGAACAGCACGCGGTGACCTTTGCGGCCGGTCTGGCATCTGAAGGCTACAAGCCGTTTGCCGCACTTTATTCCACCTTCCTGCAGCGCGGCTACGACCAGGTGGTCCACGACGTGGCGATCCAGGGCCTGCCTGTGCGTTTTCCGATCGACCGCGCCGGTTTCGTCGGCGCCGACGGGCCTACCCATGCCGGCTCCTTCGACACGACCTATCTCGCGACCCTGCCCGGCTTCGTCGTCATGGCAGCCGCCGACGAGGCAGAGCTGAAGCACATGGTGCGGACCGCTGTCGCCTATGATGCCGGCCCGATCTCGTTCCGCTATCCGCGCGGCGAAGGCGTGGGCGTCGAAATGCCGGAGCGCGGCCAGATCCTTGAAATCGGCAAGGGCCGCGTGGTCAAGCAAGGCTCCAAGGTGGCGCTGCTTTCCTTCGGCACGCGCCTTGCCGACTGTTTGTTGGCCGCCGAAGATCTCGACGCGGCGGGTCTTTCGACGACGGTTGCCGACGCGCGCTTTGCCAAGCCACTCGACCACGACCTCATCCGCCAGCTTGCCCGCCATCACGAAGTGCTTGTGACCATCGAGGAAGGCGCAGTCGGCGGTTTTGCCAGCCACGTGCTGCAGTTCCTCGCAGAAGACGGCCTGCTCGACGGTGGCCTGAAGGTGCGCCCGATGGTGATGCCTGACATCTGGATGGAGCAGGCAAAGCCCGAAGCGATGTATGCCTTGGCCGGCCTCGACCGCGCCGGCATCGTTTCTACGGTGTTCAAGGCACTCGGCCAGAAGCAGGATATCGGCATCGGCGCTGCCGGCTAAGGCTACGCGATCGAAGGCAGTCCGAAACACCAAAGCCCCGGCGATGAACCGGGGCTTTTGCTTTCTTGTGTGTCGTGGCGACGATCAGAATTCCTGCCAATCGTCCTGCGCCACCGCCGCATTGCCGTAAGACACGGGGCGGGCGGCACTCGCCGAGCGTATCGGTGCAGATGGCGCCGCCATAGTGGTGCCATGGTGCGCAGATCGCTTGGGGCGGTCATGCTGTTCGTGCGGCCCGGCAGCGTGAAGCGGGCGATGAGCTCGCGCAGACGGCCGGCCTCGCTGGCGAGCTGGGCGCTGGCGGCATTGGCCTCTTCGACCATCGCCGCGTTCTTCTGCGTCACCTGGTCCATCTGGTTGACGGCGGTGTTGACTTCGCTGAGCCCCACCGACTGTTCGCGCGCCGAGATGGCGATCGCGTCCATGTGCTGGTTGATGGTGGCCACATGGCCGCCAATCGCCTTCAGCGCCTCGCCGGTATCGCGCACCAGCTTGACCCCGCCTTCGACCTCGACGCTGGAATTGCGGATAAGCTCCTTGATCTCCTTGGCGGCCTTTGCCGAGCGCTGGGCCAGCTCGCGCACCTCCTGGGCAACGACCGCAAAGCCTTTGCCGGCCTCGCCCGCCCGCGCCGCTTCGACACCGGCATTGAGCGCCAGGAGGTTGGTTTGAAAGGCGATCTCGTCGATAACGCCGATGATGTTGGAGATCTGGCCGGAGGAGCTTTCGATCCGGCGCATCGCTTCCACGGCACTCGCCACCACGACGCCGGATTTGGCAGCGCTTGAATTCGCCTCTCCGGCCACGATGCGCGCCTTTTCGGCCCGCCGCGTCGAGCTCGTGACGTTGGCGGTGATCTCGTCGAGGGCCGCCGCGGTCTGTTCCAGCGATGCGGCCTGCTGCTCCGTGCGCCGCGACAGGTCGTCAGCACTTTCGCTTATTTCGCGTGATGTGATTACTTCCCTGTCTCCTTGGGGGTTTTATCACCACGTCTTACCCGCTCTGCCGAGCAGCCGTGCAGCGAGGGGGCTTGCCAATAGGCCGCCAACCCTCCATGAGAAACACATGTCAGAAGAACGCCAGAATGAAGAACACAAGAACAGAGTCCGCCTGGACCAGCTGCTGCTCAACACAGGACTGGTGGCTAGCCGTGCCCGTGCCCGCGACGCGATCCAGCGCGGCACCGTCAAGGTCGACGGCCGCACGGTCACCAAGCCGTCGTTGGCCTTTGCCGAGAGCGTGACCATCACCATCGATGACCCGGCGCAGGACTATGTTTCGCGCGCAGCGCTGAAGCTTGCCGCAGCGCTCGATCATTTCGCGCTCGATCCGACCGGTGAAAGCTGCGTCGATATCGGCGCCTCCACCGGCGGTTTCACCGAGGTGCTGTTGAAGCGCGGTGCCGATCACGTGGTTGCCATCGATGTCGGTCATGGCCAGATCCATCCGCGGATCTCGGGCGATCCGCGCGTCACCAGCATCGAGGGCCTCAACGCCCGGGCGATGACCGAGGACGACATCGACAACCGTGAAGTGACCTTCATCGTTTCCGACGTCTCCTTCATTTCGCTGAAGCTCGCCTTGCCGCCGGCACTCGAGATGGCGCTTCGCGGTGCGCACTGCATCCTGCTGGTCAAGCCGCAATTCGAGGCCGGTCGCGATGCGATCAGCAAGGCCGGACTGCTGAAGGATCCCGACAGCGCGCCGGCGGTTGCCGCCGAACTCGAGCGCTGGCTGGTCGAAGACATGGGCTGGCAGAGCCTCGGGCTGATCCCCTCGCCGATATCAGGCGGCGACGGCAACGTCGAGTTCCTGCTGGCCGGGAAAAAGCCATGAGCACGCAGACCCTGACCATCGCCCGTCTCGGCGCGCAGGGCGACGGCATTGCCGAAACCGAGGCTGGTCCGGTCTATGCGCCCTTCACGCTGCCGGGCGAGAGCGCGGCCCTTGCGGTCAACAAGTCTCAGGGCACGCTGATCTCGCTGCGCGAAGCATCGCCTGACCGGGTCGAACCGCACTGTCGCCACTTCGGCCCGGACGGTCAGAACGGCACCTGCGGCGGCTGCACGTTGCAGCACGCGGCCGACGGCCTCTACCAGACCTTCAAGCGCGACCTGGTGATCAACGCCTTGAAGTCGAAGGGATTGAAGCCTGATGTCGCGCCGCTGATAACAGCCCAACCCGGCGAGCGCCGCCGCGCCGTGTTCACGGCGCGCAAGACCGAAAAAGACCTGCTCCTCGGCTTCAACCAGGCGGAAAGCCACCACATCGTGGCGATTTCGGAATGTCCCGTCACGAGCCCGGGCATCGTCTCGCGGCTCGCCACCATCGGCAAGATCGGCGCGGCCATGGCCGTCAACGCCGAACCGTTCCGCATCACCGTTCTCGAAACGCTTTCCGGTCTCGACCTTTCGGTCGACGGCATCAAGGGATTTGGCGATCGCGAGCGCCGGCGCACCGTCGAGACGGTTCTCGGAGAACGCGGCATTGCCCGCGTCAGCCTCAATGGTGAGATCATCGTCGAGCCGACGAAGCCGGTGATCGAATTCGGCGGCGTCTCCGTCTCGCCGCCGCCCGGCGGCTTCACCCAGGCAACGCTTGCCGCTGAAGAGGCGATGGCAGCACTGGTGCTCGATCATATCGGCAAGGCAAAGCGGGTTGCGGACCTCTTTGCCGGCAGCGGCACATTCGCCCTGCGCATCGCCCGCAAGGCCCGCGTGCACGCGGTCGAAGGCGAGGACAAGGCGCTGAAGGCGCTCGACTTCTCCGCCCGCAACACGCAAGGGCTGAAGCCGGTGACGATCGAGAAGCGCGATCTCTTCCGCCGCCCGCTCATGGCGCAGGAACTGAAGGTTTACGATGCCATCGTCTTCGACCCGCCACGCGCGGGCGCGGACGTGCAGTGTCAGGAAATCGCCCGCTCCGGCGTCAAGAAGATCGTCGCCGTCTCCTGCAATCCGACAACGCTTGCCCGCGATCTCGCGATCCTCGTTGCTGCCGGCTACCGCATCACGTCGGTCACGCCGATCGACCAGTTCCTCTGGTCGGCCCATGTCGAGGCAGTCGCAACGCTCGAGAAATAGAAAAAGGCCCGGATGTCCGGGCCCTTTCTCATCGTTCAGACCGATGCACCCGACCTATGCCGCCCGCCGACGCGACGTTGGTGTCGGCGCATAGGCGCTCTGGGTATTGCCGAGGTTGAACTGGGCCAGAAGCGCATTGAGCGAAGCGGCTTCCGAAGCCAGGCCATGGCTTGCCGCCATCTGCTCTTCCACCATTGCCGCGTTCTGCTGCGTGCCCTGGTCCATGGTGTTGACTGCCGTGTTGATCTCCTGAAGGCCGGTCGACTGTTCGCGCGTCGCCGTGACGATCGCGCTCACATGCTTGTTGATCTCCTGCACTTCGGCAACGATCGTCTCCAGCGCCTTGCCGGTGTCGCCGACCAGCGTCACGCCGCTGCGCACCTGGTTGCCCGAGGTGGTGATCAGCGCCTTGATCTCCTTGGCGGCATTGGCCGAACGCTGTGCCAGTTCACGCACTTCCTGGGCAACGACGGCAAAGCCCTTGCCGGCATCACCGGCACGGGCCGCCTCGACGCCGGCATTCAGCGCCAGCAGGTTGGTCTGGAAGGCGATGTCGTCGATGACGCCGATGATGTTGGAGATTTCGCCCGACGATTTTTCGATCGCATGCATCGCCTCGACGGCGTTGGCAACGACCTCGCCGGACTTTTCGGCACCGGCCCGGGTGCGGGCGACCAGCACGCCGACTTCCTCCGCCCGGCGGGCAGAATCCTTGACCGTGGTGGTGATCTCTTCAAGCGCAGCTGCCGTCTCTTCGACCGAGGCTGCCTGCTGCTCGGTGCGGCGGGCCAGATCGTCGGCGGCCGAACGGATTTCCGTCGCACCGGCGTCGATGCCGCGGGCATTGGCACCAACGGCGCAGAGCGTGTCGTGCAGCTTGGCGACCGAGTTGTTGAAGTCGGCGCGCAGACGATCGAGACGATCGGCAAACGGATTGTCGATGCGGTAGGCGAGATCGCCGTCGGCCAGGCGGCCGAGACCGCTTGCCAGGCCATCGACGGCCTGCTGCACTTCGGCAGCATCACGGGCATCGCGAGCCTGGCGTTCCAGGCGCTCGCGCTCCGACAGTGAACGGTTGGCGTCGGCCTCGTCTTCGAGCTTGAGCTTGGCGATGGTCGCGTCGCGCAGCACCTGCAGCGAGCGGGCGAGATCGCCGATCTCGTCCTTGCACTCGGCTTCCGACAGGTCGACATCGGTCTTGCCCGCAGCGATTTCACCGGTGACGCCGATGACCGCCGCAACGCGCTTGCGGAATCGGGTGGCAAGCGTCCAACCGACCAGGATCATGATCAAGGCTGCGACGGCGATAACCGCGACGGAGATCATCGCAAGCTGCGAGAGACCGGCAAAGACGGTAGCCTGCGGCACGGATACGACGACGTACCAGGTTGTATCGGGCAGAAGCTTGACCGGCACGGCAACGGCGATGTGCACCGAGCCATCCGTGTGGGTGAGTTCAAACGCCTGCTCGGTCTTGCCCAGAAGCTGGCCCCAACCGCCGGCCTCAAGCCCGGTGTCCTTTAGCGATTTTCCAAGGAATGTCTGATCGGGATGGCTGATGATGCTGCCGCCCTGGCTGACCAGCGAAACGAATCCGGTATCGAACGGGGCCAGCTTGCCCAACTCGTTGGAAAGGTGGTCAAGCGCCATGTCGACGCCATCGACGCCGACGAAGGCATTGTCGAGCTTCAACGGCACCATGATCGACGTCATCAGCACGTCCTTGCCGTCGATCTTGTAGAAGTAAGGCTCGGTGATCATGTCGCGGCCAGTCTTCTTGGGGACCTGATAGTAATCTCCTGCGCCGGGCTTGTCGTAATCGACCAGCGCTTCGTACACGATCTTTTCCCCCGAACGGGCGATATAGGGAACGTAGCGGCCACTGGCATCGTGGCCCGGTTTGCCCGCATATTCCGCATCCTTGCCGTCAAACGCGTTCGGCTCCCAGCCGGTGCTGAGGCCAACGGCGAGCGGGTTGTCCGCGATCAGCTTTTTCAGCAGCGCAACCGTACCTTCGCGAGACGCCGTGCCACTGTCCTTCATGGCATAGAGGGCAGAGCGCATGTTGTTGGCGAGCGTTTTCGTCTCTGCGAACCTCGCCTCGACGTTGGCGGCGCTTGCATAGGCGGCGTTGGTCATCTCCGCAATGCTGCGCTCTTTCAGCTGCTGATAGGATAGCCAGAACACGATGGCAGCCGTGACCATACAGGTCAAAAGGCCAGTCATCACGATGGCAAACATGTTTCGTGCGGTCGCAGTCTTGAGAATCACCGTTCGTCTCCCTTCGCGCGATTGCTTGAAAAAGCAGATCGCGAGCAAACTTCGAACGCGTGATGGAAAGCCAAAACACGCGCAGCGTGAGGCAGGTGTCTGGAACACATCGGTGGCCCTGAGGCGAGCTTTTCGGGAGATGGACCCTATCGGCGGATGTGCGGTGCGAAGTCATTTCGCGGCAATCGGACGGTATGCCTCGACACTTTATCAAAACTTAAAAAAGGAAAGCCGGAACAACGAATTACGGCGCACGCGCCGATTTTCGAAAAACGGGCATCCAAAAACAAAGACCCGGAGTTGTGCTCCGGGCCCTGCTTCGCATCTAAGGTGTTTTACGTCTATGCGGCGCGACGGCGCGGCATAGCTGCCGGCGCATAGGCGCTCTGGGTATTGCCGAGGTTGAACTGGGCCAGAAGCGCATTGAGCGAAGCGGCTTCCGAAGCCAGGCCATGGCTTGCCGCCGTCTGCTCTTCCACCATTGCCGCGTTCTGCTGCGTGCCCTGGTCCATGGTGTTGACTGCCGTGTTGATCTCCTGAAGGCCGGTCGACTGTTCGCGCGTCGCCGTGACGATCGCGCTCACATGCTTGTTGATCTCCTGCACTTCGGCAACGATCGTCTCCAGCGCCTTGCCGGTGTCGCCGACCAGCGTCACGCCGCTGCGCACCTGGTTGCCCGAGGTGGTGATCAGCGCCTTGATCTCCTTGGCGGCATTGGCCGAACGCTGTGCCAGTTCACGCACTTCCTGGGCAACGACGGCAAAGCCCTTGCCGGCATCACCGGCACGGGCCGCCTCGACGCCGGCATTCAGCGCCAGCAGGTTGGTCTGGAAGGCGATGTCGTCGATGACGCCGATGATGTTGGAGATTTCGCCCGACGATTTTTCGATCGCATGCATCGCCTCGACGGCGTTGGCAACGACCTCGCCGGACTTTTCGGCACCGGCCCGGGTGCGGGCGACCAGCACGCCGACTTCCTCCGCCCGGCGGGCAGAATCCTTGACCGTGGTGGTGATCTCTTCAAGCGCAGCTGCCGTCTCTTCGACCGAGGCTGCCTGCTGCTCGGTGCGGCGGGCCAGATCGTCGGCGGCCGAACGGATTTCCGTCGCACCGGCGTCGATGCCGCGGGCATTGGCACCAACGGCGCAGAGCGTGTCGTGCAGCTTGGCGACCGAGTTGTTGAAGTCGGCGCGCAGACGATCGAGACGATCGGCAAACGGATTGTCGATGCGGTAGGCGAGATCGCCGTCGGCCAGGCGGCCGAGACCGCTTGCCAGGCCATCGACGGCCTGCTGCACTTCGGCAGCATCACGGGCATCGCGAGCCTGGCGTTCCAGGCGCTCGCGCTCCGACAGTGAACGGTTGGCGTCGGCCTCGTCTTCGAGGCGGGCACGCTCGACCGCATTGGAACGGAAGACGGCGACTGCGGCGGCCATCGAGCCGATCTGGTCGCGGCGATCTTCGCCGGGGATTTCGACGTTGAGATTGCCGGCGGCAAGCTTCTCCATCGCGCCGGTCATGTCGGTGACGGGGCGGATGACAAGGCGGTTGAGGAAGGTTGCGAGGAAGACGAGCATGACGCCGACGGCGAGAATGGTCGCGACGGTTGCGGCAATGCGGAACTGGTCGATCGCGGAATAGGCGACATCGGCGTCGATGACGAAGCCGACATACCATTCGACCGAGGGCAGGCCCTGAACCGGTACGAAGCTGACGATCATCGGCTTGCCATCGAGTTCGGTGTTCATGATGCCGGAGCTGATCGTCGGGGTGTCGATCGGGAAGGCGTCGGCAAGCGTCTTGGTGACGAGCTTGGAATCCGGGTGAACGAGGATCTGGCCGTCCTTGCTGGCGAGGAAGGCGAAGCCTTCGCCGCCGACGTCGATGCCCTTGACCATCGAGACCAGCGTTTCCAGTGAGAAGTCGCTGCCGGTGACGCCGTAAAGCTTGCCGTCGCGCTTGACCGGAACGGCAGCGCTGATGATGAGGTCGCCGGTCGAGGCGTCGACATAGGGCTCGGTGAGAACACGCGCGTCGGCTTTGACGGCCTGCTGATACCACGGGCGCTGGCGCGGATCGTAGCCCGCCGGCATCGGATTGTCCGGCCAGGTGATGAACTTGCCGCTCTCGTTGCCGACATAGGTCGAGATGAACTCGTTGGTCAGCACGTCGTTCTTGAGGATCGGCTGGACGCCGTTGTCATCGGTCGTCCGACCGGCGGCGTCGGCCACCATCGCCGTCAACGTGACGCGACCGTTGAGCCACTTGGCGACGCTCTGTGCGGCCTGGACGCCGGAGGACGAGATGTTTTCTTCGACCGCCTTGGTGGTTGTGTCGTACTGAAGCGTGTCGATATAGACGGAAAAGCCGGCAAAGGCGGTAACAACGACACCGGACGCGGCGACGAGAATGCGCGTCATGAGGTTCGATCGCTTGGACAAGATGGGCTCCTAACAGGGGCCGGCGTGCTTCGCCGGACATGAGCTCTCGATGATTTTCACGCGCAGCATCGCTCAGCCGCCGGAGTGGCGGTTGGTCAAGCCTCGGGAAAACGTTGAACATGCCAAAAAGGCGGGGCCAGCCATGCCTCATGCGGCCGGGGCCACCCTGGTGAGGGTAGGCCTATCGCGCCGCACGCTAGCGATCGCTATTTAAGAAGCGATTAAAATTGTCATATGCAAGTTCGGGATGCCGGCGGCAACGCGATCTTCACACAGGGACGGTTAAAGGACCGCCCCGACTTTGCTTGTCCGGCACCGAAAGGGATGCCGGGAAAACGTCCTAGCGACGCATGAAGGCCTCGAAAGCAGCCCTTGCCTCGGCGCTTTTCAGCTGCGCTGCGAAGTGCTTCGCCTCTTCGTCGATACGCGTGAGCACATCACTGCGGTCACCGCGGACGAGATCACGGGCGATGCGCAGCGCCTCCGGCGGCTTCTTGGCAAGGCGGGCGGCGAGCGAAAGCGTCTCTTCCTCGACGGCATCCTGGCCGACGATCTTCCAGATCAGTCCGGCTTCGAGCGCGTCGCGCGCTTCCAAGGGTTCGCCGGCGGCAAGCAGAGCGAAGGCACGCTGATGCCCCATGATGCGCGGCGCAATCAGGCTCGACGCCGCTTCCGGCACCAGGGCCAGATCGACGAAGGGCGTCTTAAACACCGAGCGGGCGGAAGTGATGGTCAGATCACAATGCAGGTGGATCGTCGTGCCAATGCCGATGGCAAGCCCGTCGACACCGGAGACGACCGGCTTGGCCGCACCCGCGAGCGCCTTCAGAAAATCGATGACCTCGGTGCCCATGCTGCCGCCCATGGCAAACGCCAGAAAGTCGGCCATGTCGTTGCCGGCGGAAAAGCAGCCTTCGGTGCCGAGGAACGCGGTCACGCGAACGGCCGGATCGCTGCCGGCAACCGTCAGCGCATTGGTCATCTTCGCGTACATGTCGCGCGTGATGGCGTTCTTCTTTTCCGGCCGGTTGAAGCGGATGACCTGCACGCCCGGATAGGCTTCCGGACGTTCGACAAGCACCTGGTCGGTCATGATATTTCCCCTCAACCCAAGACGGCGCGCGCGGCAGCAAGGCTGTCGGCACCGGTAACGACACGATCCTTCAAGGCGGAGGTTTCCGCCAGCATGTTTTCCGCGGCGAACCGACTGAGCGCGATGCGTTGCTCGTCCTTACCGTCAGACGCTTCGGCCAGACCGCCCTTGGCGAGGTAGGCGCCGGTCAAGGCGAGACCGAACAGGCGCTGACAGGCCGTGGCTCCTGCCAGTGCCTCGGAGAGTTTACCGGCCGAAACAGCAGCAATCAGCCATTCCGTCGCCTCGGAGAGATCGTCGAGCGCAGCATCTAGTCGCGCCGCAGTTTCGCCGAATCCCTCACGGTTGGAGGCGCGGACCGCGCCACCTATCTCGCGCAATTCGGCAATGAAGCCACGGACGTGTTCGCCGCCCGAAAGCGGCAGTTTGCGCGTGACGAGATCGATCGCCTGAATGCCGTTGGTGCCCTCGTAAATCGGGGCGATGCGGGCATCGCGCAGGTAACGAGCGGCACCGGTCTCCTCGATGAAGCCCATGCCGCCATGAACCTGGATGCCAAGCGAGGCAACGTCGACGCCGGCATCGGTCGCAAACGACTTGGCGATCGGCGTCAGCAGGCTGGAGCGCTCCTGCCAGAACTTCGCCTTGTCGCCGTCTGCCGCATGGCCCATGTCCACCGCATGCGCACAGGCATAGGCGATGGCGCGCGACCCTTGTGTCAGGGCCTTCATCGTCAGCAGCATGCGGGCAACATCCGGGTGCTCGATGATCGGGCTCATGCCCTGGCCGGACCAGCCGGGCGCCTTGCCCTGCGTGCGTTCCTTGGCAAAGGCGATTGCCTTCTGGGTGGCGGCGTCGGCAATCGCGACGCCCTGCATGCCGACGGCAAGACGGGCGTTGTTCATCATCGTGAACATGCAGGCAAGGCCGCGGTTTTCTTCGCCGATGAGGTAGCCGATCGCGCCTTTCTCTGCGCCGAACTTGCCGTCGCCATAGATCATCGTGCAGGTCGGCGAACCGTGGATACCGAGCTTGTGCTCGAGCGAATGGCAGAACAGATCGTTGCGCTCGCCGAGCGAACCGTCGGCGTTCACCAGGAACTTCGGCACGAGGAACAGCGAAATGCCCTTGGTGCCTGCAGGCGCATCCGGCAGCCGCGCCAGGACGAGGTGGACGATGTTGTCGGTGAAATCGTGTTCGCCCCAGGTGATGAAGATCTTCTGGCCGAAAATGCGATAGGTGCCGTCGTCGCGACGTTCGGCCCGGGTCTTGAGAACGCCAAGATCGGAGCCGGCATGCGGCTCCGTCAGGTTCATGGTGCCGGTCCATTCGCCGGATACCATCTTCGGCAGGTAGGTTGCCTTCAGAGCCTCGGAGCCATGCTTCTCCAGCGCGTCGACGGCGCCCATGGTAAGCGTGGGCCCGAGCGCAAATGCCATCGAACCGGCGTTCCACATTTCCATGGCCGCGACATGCAGCATATGCGGCAGGTTCTGGCCGCCGAATTCTTCCGGAGCCGTCAACCCGTTCCAGCCGCCGCCGATCCAGCTGTGATAGAGATCGCGCCAACCGTCAGGCGTCTGAACCTTGCCATCGACGAGACGGGAACCCTGCTTGTCGCCGACGTCGCCGAGCGGCGCCACTTCCTCGGTCGCGAAACGTCCTGCCTCCGACAGGATCGCATCCACGAGATCCTCGCCGAGGTCGCCGAGAGCGCCGCTTTCCAGCGCCCCGGCCATTCCGGCCACGTGCTTCAGCGTGAATGCAATCTCGTCAACGGGTGCCTTGTACATGATGATCCTCCCAGATACCGGGCGCTTTCGCAGCTGCCGGCGCATCTTCGTTTGGCCGAACACTATTGATTTTTACGTAAACGTCAACGTCAATTCAGCCCGCGTTGTGATGGTTGCCGGTGCGGACGGCATCGTAACAAAACTGTCATCAACGGCGCATAGAAGCCAGTAACGATGGCCCTCGCCAAGGCGTTCAAATGAACCTGATTTCCCCCGAGATACCCGGCCTGGTCTGGGCCTACCGCTTCCTGCCTGGCGAAAGCCGATGCCAGCGCATCGCCAACGATGCCTCGATCGACGGTCTCATCAAGGGCGACGGCTGGGTCTGGCTGCATCTGGCGCTTTCGGACGCGCGAACGCCGGCGCTCATCGAGCGGATCGGCAACCTGCCGCCGGCAGCCGTAACGACGCTGACCAGCCACGACACCCAGGCGGCCATCACTGTCTCCGACGATATCGTGCACGGAACGCTGGTCGATTTCGAGCGCACTTTCGATGCGGTGACGAAGACGATCGGCTGGCTGCATTTTGCCGTCAGCGACAGGGTGATCATCACGACGCGGCTGCACCCGCTGCGCAGCATCGACCGGGTAAAGGCCGCAGTCGAAAAGAGCACCAAATGCGCGCGGCCGATCGACCTCTTCGAGATGCTGGTGGTCGAATTCCAGCGCACGCTGATCTCGCTGGTGCTCGAACTGACCGAAGAGCTGAATGTCATCGAAGATCACGTCTATGGCGAAGCCGGTCACCGGCAGCAGCCGGGCCTGGCGCCATTGCGCCGCACCGTGGTTCGCCTTCACCGGCACCTGCGCACGATCCTTGCTCTCCTTCGCCGCGCCGGCGCGTCGGACGAAGACGAGGTGCCGCCCGGTTTCATCGACGTCACCGAGCGCCTCTACGATCGGCTCGAGGCCGTGGATCGCGACGTCTTCGCACTCCAGGAGCGCGCCCGATTGCTGCACGAAGAGATCGACAGCAAGATTTCCTCCGAAACCAACCGGCACCTCTATATTCTGTCGCTGATGACAGCCTTCCTATTGCCGCCGACGCTGGTCACCGGTTTCTTCGGCATGAACACCGGCGCCCTTCCCTTCGCCGATGGCAGCGGCACGCTGTATGCCGCGCTGTTCATCGCGCTTTCCATGGGCCTTGCGTGGTGGATCCTCAGGCGGATCGGCATTCTCTGACCTTGCCGGCATCAGAAAAGGCCGGACAATGCCCGGCCTTTTTGCTGTCTCTTCCTTGCCCTCTTAGCTATTGGGCGAGTAGCACTGCCGGCGCGCCGCGCCGTAGGGCTGGTAGGTGTTGTCGTAGGCCCGGTAGGAGCGGTAGCGGTCGTAGCACCATTGCACATGGCGGCTGCCATAGGCAGGCGCAGGCCGCGTGTAGCGCGGCGGCTGGGCAACGGCTCCGCCGATGATCACGCCGGCGCCGAAGGCCGCCATCGGGTACCACCAGCCATTATAATAACGATAGCCCGGACGGCGATAGTTATAGCCGCGATAGCCATTGTAATAATAATATCCGCCGCGCCGTTCGTAGCCGGGGCGGTGATACTGGACCTCGGTGGCATCACTCTGCCGTTCAACACGCAGCGGAGCCGGCATGAAAGCCTGGGACGGCACAGCCGAAGTCATCAAGACCGCGGCAGCAATCGCTGCGGCGAACCACTTGCCTGTCATTGTTCTCATATAACTCTCCATACGAGCACTTGCGCCGCTTCCGACGCCAGCGAGCCACCTTCACAACCGCCAGTTTGCGCGATTTCAGCCGCGTGTCGATACGTATCCTGATTACGGTCCGATCGAAAACGGTCGCCGGCTAACGTCTAAGTGACGGGTTTTGTTCCATGTTCCGGCATACAAAGTTGACTCGCCTGCCGCCTCGACGGACGGCGAAAGAGACTGGCTTCACGCCTGTGACAGTACACATGGAGCTGCAGATATCGGACCGACAAGGGA
Source organism: Ensifer sp. ENS11 (assembly GCF_014851895.1). Taxonomy (NCBI): domain Bacteria; kingdom Pseudomonadati; phylum Pseudomonadota; class Alphaproteobacteria; order Hyphomicrobiales; family Rhizobiaceae; genus Ensifer; species Ensifer sp. ENS11. Next base: position 602,512 of record NZ_JACVAN010000002.1, read on the forward strand.
CAGCGACAGCAATAGAAGCACCCTCTGATATACAGCCATAAGTCTCTATACATTCGCCACCGTCTCAAGCACAGTCGGCTCGGGGACTGGGATTTACGATCAATTAACTGTAGAGTCGGCAATCTCACTGAATGGCAAAGCGGTATATCTCCACCTTACGGATGATTCTGCGCCTCGCGACCCTCCTGGGTCTGGCTTTCGCGGCGGTGAACGCACGCGCCGGCGAACTGGAGCCCTGGAAGTCGAAGTCCAACGCCATCATCGTCGACGCTTATGAAATGAACAGCATCGACTGGGAGACAATGCTTTCCGACAAGCGTATCTCCGGCTTCATCGCCAAGGCCTCCGACGGCCTGCCGGAAAGCTTCTCCTGCACCGGCGATCATGGCGGCGACACTGTCGCCCACTGCAAGACGATGTGGCGCAAATACGCCGTCAGCCGCGAGCTCTACCAGACACGGCGGATGATCGCCCGCTCCCATGGGCTGCTGTGGGGCGCCTATCATCTTGCCCGCCCCGGCAACCCGGTCGATCAGGCCAACCATTTTCTCGATTATGCGAGCCCGCGCGACGACGAGTTGATGGTGCTCGATCTCGAAGGCATCGACCCGGACAAATTCATGTCGCTCGAAGACGCGGCGATCTTTGCCGGACATATCAAGACCCGCACCGGCCGCTACCCGATGCTCTACACCAATCATGTCACGGCCAAATACATCGCGGCCAACCGCGCGAAGCACCGACTGCTGTCGCGACTACCCCTGTGGTATGCCCGCTACAAGCCGGATATCCGCAATGTGTTTCCGATCGGCAACTGGGACAGCTATGCGCTGTGGCAATTCTCGTCAGGGATCAATTGCGGCAAACGCCGCTGTCCCTATCGTGTGCCCGGTACACTTGACGACATCGACGTCAATGTCGCGGCTATGAGCAGCGCCACCTTGCGACCGATCTGGGCCGGCGGCGCCCTGTTGCCGGAAAAGGCACTGCCGCTCGTTCTCATTGCCAGAGCCGACGACGGGGTCGGCGCCGCCAGCGCTGCCCAGGCGACGGCGAAAATCGAAAGCCAGCCGTTGCTTATCAGCCGCGCCGAAGCTGCCAGCGCCGCCGGCGAAGGCGTCGACATGATGGCGACCGGGTCGATCGATTTCGGTCGGCACGACCGCGCCGTGCGGCTGGCGGCCGCGGCCAGCCGCTGACGGGTCGGTCGCGGAAAGAACACGCTCCCCGCGACCATCAAGCATTGTCAGGCTTCGATCTGTACATCTCCAAGCGGCCGCGAGCAGCAGGCGAGGATGTAGCCCTCATCGATTTCGTCGTCGAGAATACCTCCGTTGTGGTTCATCTCGACCTCGCCGGCGACTTTCATCACCCGGCACGTACCGCAGATGCCGCCTTCACAGGCCGCACCGATCCTGACGCCGTTGGCCCGCGCCGCCTGCAGGATCGTCTGGCCGGGCTTGGCCTCGATCTCCTTGCCGCTCATGGTGAAGACCACCTTGGCGCCTTGCGCTTCGGCGTCGGCTGCCGCCCCTGCCCTGACTGCTATCTCCTCGGCTGCCGGTGCTGCCGCCGGCTGGAAGCTTTCCTCGTGATAGCGGCTCATGTCGAAACCGGCCGCCTTCAGCAACTCGCGCACGCCGCGCATGAACGGCTCCGGACCGCAGCAAAACACTGTGCGCTCCATGAAGTCGGGTGCAAGCAGCGGCAGCTTGGCGCCGTCGATGCGGCCGCGCAGCCCGTGCCATCCGTGCCTTGACTCATGCCCCTCGACCACGAAGCCGAGGTTTAGCCCGGACATCTGGCGCGCCAGCACTTCCAGTTCCGAGCGGAACAGAAGGTCGTCTGGCCGGCGGGCGCAGGAAATGAAGGTGACGTCGGTCTCGGGAACGCAGTCCGCCATCCAGCGCGTCATCGACATCATCGGCGTGACGCCGGAGCCTGCCGATATGAAGAGATATTTTTCGCCGGGATGGCGCACGAAGCTGAAATCGCCGAGCGGACCGAACGCCTTCAGCCGCATGCCGGGCTTCAGGTGATCGAACATCCAGCGCGTGCCGATGCTATCGGCTTGCGCCTTGACGGTGACGGCGATCGACAACGGCCGGGAGGGCGTCGACGACAGCGTGTAGGTGCGCATGACCGGCTCGTCGGCGACCGGCAGCTCGAGCGTGACGAACTGCCCAGGCAGATAGCGGAACCAGGCCGGCTTTTCCGCCCGGAAGGTAAAGGTCATCACATCGGCGGTCTCGATCACGGCCGATGTGCATTCGAGCATGTTCTGCCTGTCGATCCAGACATGAAGCTCGTCGAAATGATGGAACGAGGATGCCATCTGCATGTCAGGCGACCCGGGAAAGCGGAGCAGCCTCGCCCTGCAGGCGCTGTTCCATGAACTTGCAATACCACTCGACGAACTGCATCACGCCGCCTTCGTGTTCGGGCGAATAGGGGCCTGACTGGTAGGCCGGCGAGCGAATACCAAAGGCGTTCTCCTCGACGATCTGGCGGTCCTGATCGTTGGTCTCGGTCCAGACATGCGTCAGTTGCTCGAGATTGTAGTCGACGCCTTCAACCGCGTCCTTGTTGACCAGCCACTTGGTCGTCACCTGCGTCAGCTCCGGGCCGAGCGGCAGGACGCGGAAGGTGATGGCGTGGTCGGCCAGCACATGGTTCCAGGTCGAGGGATAATGGAAGAGCAGGAGCGTGCCGATATGCTTCTGGCTAACGTCTGCCGACAGTTGCCGCCGCACGGCGCGGGCGCCGGACATGGTGTAGCTCTCGGCGTCGTCGATCAACGGCATGCGCGCCGAGCGGAACTGGCCGGTCTCGGACATCCGGAACTCGCTCGGCAGTCCGGCTGCTTCGCATTTCGCCCAATGCGCGGCAATGACGGGATCATCCTTGGCGCCCTGCACACCGGTCGCCGTCGGCGCTTCGGGATAGGTGCGGCAAAGTTCGGGGTGGTTGGCGGCACAATGGTAGCACTCCCGGTTGTTTTCCCAGACGAGTTTCCAGTTGCCCTTTTCGATGATCGTGCTTTCGAAGGCGACCTTGGTTTCACCCAGGCGGTGCGGCGCAAGATAGGGCGCGACCATGTCGCGGAACGGGCCGAAATCCATCGGCTGCTCGGACAGGTTGATGAAGATGTAACCGCCGACGGTCTCGCAGTGGATCGGCTTCAGGCCGTGGGCCGCCTTGTCGAAATCCTCGCCCATCTGGCGGGCAAAGAGCAGCGCGCCGTCGAGCTCATAGGTCCATTGGTGATAGGGACAGACGAGCTTGGCCGAAGAGCCCTTGTGCTGCGCGCAGACGCGAGAACCGCGATGACGGCAGGAATTGTGCAGGGCGCGGATCGTGCCCTGTCGGTCGCGAACGATAATGACAGGATAATCGCCGACCTGGACGGTGAAATAGTTACCGGCACGCGGGATCTCGCAGTCGTGGCCGATGAACAACCAGTCCTTGTACCAGATGCTTTCGAGATCCTGCCTGTAGTAGTCGGGGTCGATGTAGAAGGCCCGGTCGAGGCTGTAGCCGTCGCGTCGACCCTTCAGCTTGCGGAGCATATCGCCCTTGATGTCCATGTCCTGTCCTCGTTCGCCTTGTTTCGGAGAGGCAGGACTGGAACCCGCACGGGCGCATTGCCTGTGCGATGACGGCTCCGATCCGGCTGCCCGCCGCAACCCGTTACGGTCTGTTCGCGTCAAGGCTGGTTTCCGGGCTCAGGAGCCGTCCGCAAGGACCAGCCCGGCGCCTTCCCGGACGGAACCGTCCAGTGGCTTTGTGCCGTGGCTTTCGCTCCACCACCGTTGCGGGGGCAGCGCCGGGTTTTGACCGGCTTCCCAATTCTCCGCCTTCCCTAAAAGACAGCACCTTGAGTAGGCATATCTAATCGCGGAAGCCATCGTCGTAGCTGCCGATTAACGACATCCGATTCCAGAAAGACGACACAGCACATCAAGCGCACCAAACGCCCTGTGATTGATCATTTTTCATTGTAAACAATAGGATAGCTCAAGGATTGAGCAATTGTCGCTTTTTCCGGCAAGGCTTGCGAGAAAGCGCGGATCCTTCGCCATTTTGCGACATGTCTTCCCGTGACGCGGGGCAAGGCCCACCGACGCGAGTGAAATCTTCCATTAACCATAATGCATTAGCGTCGCCTGACGGAGAAACCGGCCGAACCGGCAAACAGCGCATTGAAGTTCATGGCAAAGCTCAAATACTACGACGCCGCAGCCGAGAAGCTGCCAACGATCGCTCCGAAGACAGCGGTCCACACCGAGTTCCTGCGCACCGGCCGCATAGAAAGGCGTCAATGGTCGCAGCGCGAGCGGCGTTATCTGAGCTATGACGAGGTTGCCGAGCGCACCGCCCACAAGCTGACGACCGCCGGCGAAACGACGCACAAGCGGATGAACGGCTTCCATACCTCGATCCAGTTTCCCAAGATGATCTTCCACCGCACGCTCACCGGTCGGCCGCATCTCGGCTATTGCCATGTCACGGCGGCGAGAACACATCTCGCCCCGTCCAAGGACGTCACCTGGTCGTTCTATTTCGCCAACTTCTTCTGTGACCTCGGCGACGAGAAACACTTCTTCGAACGCATCCAGACCGGCTATTCCCGAATGTACTTCGCCGTTGCCATCGAGCCCGATGCGCCAGAGGGGCAGATGACCATCAATCGCAGCGTTCGCGACAACGGGCTGCTCTTTCGTACCGACGACCCGAAAGTCGCGCTCAAGAACGTGCTGATGCTCGGCGCGCGCGACGAGGCATTGAAGCGCATCATTCGCAGCCTCTGAAGCGCAGACCCGGTTGCCTGAAGAAAATCGTTCTGTTTTCACCGTGGCTCCTTTAAGGAAGCCTCGGAAAGGGAAACGGAAGCGACATGGCCGAAATCATCGATACACGGACCGAGCCGGAACGGGCGATCGAGCGTGCCTGTGCGGTGCTTGCCGAAGGCGAGCCCGTCGCGATTCCGACCGAGACGGTCTACGGCCTGGCAGCGGACGCCACCAATCCCGATGCGATCAGCCGTATTTATGAGATGAAGGGGCGTCCACGCTTCAACCCACTGATATCGCATGTGTCAGACATGGCGATGGCTGAAGCCCATGTGACATTCGATTCGTTGTCGCGGCGCCTGGCCGAAGCGTTCTGGCCCGGCCCGCTGACGTTGATCCTGCCCCAGCGCACAACAAGCACCGTGCACGCGCTTGCCTCGGCCGGCCTCGACACGCTCGGCATCCGCATGCCTGATGGCTTTTCACGTCGGGTGATTGCCCGCTTCGGCCGCCCGCTCGCCGCACCGAGCGCCAATACGTCGGGCAAGATCAGTCCCACAAGCGCTGCCCATGTGGAAGCCGATCTCGGGCCGCGCCTCAAGCTCATTCTCGACGCCGGCTCTGCGGAGATCGGGCTTGAATCGACGATCATCAAGGTCGAGGACGGCGCGCTGCGCCTGCTGCGTCCGGGCGGTCTCGACGTCTTCGAAATCGAAAGGCTGACCGGCCTTACCGTCTCGAGGCCGCAGAGCGCCGGAGCGACTATCGAGGCCCCGGGCATGCTCGCCTCGCACTACGCGCCGGGCGCAGCTGTCCGGCTCGACGCCGCCGACGTGCGTCCGGGAGAAGCGCTGATCCGGTTCGGCAATGCGTCGCTCCCCGGCGAAGAGCACGCCGCGATCGTACTCGACCTCAGCCCGGCAGGCAGCCTGCGCGAGGCAGCTGCCAATCTTTTCGACTATATGAAGAGGGCGGATGCCAGCGGCTCCGCAACCATCGCCTTCGGCCCCATCCCTTCGGAAGGGTTGGGAGAGGCGATCCTCGACCGGCTGCAGCGTGCTGCCGCCCCCAGAGACTGACCGACAGGCACTTTTCCAGCGCCGTGCGTCAAATATGACGCGCAAAGGACGCTGTAACGCTCTAAACCCGCTGCATAATTTTGTCCTTAATTCGATTCCGATTTAAGGAATTATGCAGTAGCGCCGTCGGGCGCATTTGCGAAGGCAGGGCCATGACGACGACGCTCCCCTCTCCCGAACTGATCGCCTCCTTCATCGACATCGTCGGCAGCGCCAATGCCTTGACGAACCCGGCGGACCTCGCGCCCTACCTCATCGAATCCCGCGGGCTCTACAAGGGCACCACCCCGATGGTGCTTCGCCCCGGTTCGGTCGAGGAGGTGTCGCGCATCATGAAGCTTGCAAGCGCGACCCGAACGGCAATCGTTCCGCAAGGCGGTAACACCGGCCATGTGGCGGGTCAGATCCCGCGCGAGGGCAAGGCCGATATCGTCCTGTCGCTGCAGAGGCTGAACCGGATTCGCGACATCGACCCCGTCGGCAATGTCATCGTTGCCGACGCCGGCTGCATCCTTGCCGATATCCAGAAGGCGGCCGATGATAACGATCGACTGTTTCCGCTGTCGCTCGGGTCGGAAGGCTCGGCCCGCATCGGCGGCAACCTCTCGACCAATGCCGGCGGCACCGCAGTGTTAGCCTATGGCAACATGCGCCAGCTTTGCCTCGGCCTCGAAGTGGTTCTGCCGACCGGCGAGATCTGGGACGGGCTGCGCCGGCTGAAGAAAGACAATACCGGCTACGACCTGCGCGACCTGTTCATCGGCGCCGAAGGTACGCTCGGCGTGATCACCGGCGCGGTGCTCAGGATGTTTCCGAAGCCCCTTGGCCATCAGGTGGCCTTTGCCGGCGTCGGCAGCGTCGAACATGCGCTGGCCCTCTTCGACAAGGCCTCGAGCCTCTGCGGCACTGCGCTCACCGGCTTCGAACTGATGCCGCGCCTCGGCGTCGAGTTCACGACAAAGCATATTCCAGGCGTGCGCGACCCGATGGAAACCGTTCACCCGTGGTATGTACTCATCGACATTTCCACCTCCGATTCCGCCGAGAGTGCCGAACGCATGGTGCACGAACTGCTGGAGCAGGGCATCGTCGCCGACCTGGTCGAGAACGCAGTGATTGCGACCAGCGAAGAACAGCGCAAGGCGCTGTGGCACATGCGCGAAAGCATGTCGCCAGCGCAGAAGCCGGAAGGCGGCTCGATCAAGCACGACGTTTCCGTCCCCGTATCGAGCATCCCCGCCTTCATGAAGGAGGCCGATACGGCCGTCATGCAGGCGATGCCGGGCGCACGCATCTGCTCATTCGGCCATATGGGCGATGGCAACATTCACTACAACATCTCGCAGCCCCTCGGCGCCGACAAACAGGCATTCCTCGACCGTTGGCGGGAAATGAACGCCATCGTTCATGGCATCGTGCTGAAGTACAACGGCTCGATCTCGGCCGAACACGGCATCGGGCAGTTGAAGCGCGACGAGCTCGCCGAGGTCCGCCCCGAGATCGAAATCGAGTTGATGCGCCGCATCAAGCACGCGTTCGACCCGGCGGGCATCATGAACCCTGACAAGGTGTTGCGGGCAGACTGACGACGCTTTTTACCGGCCGCCGGCTCTCAGCTGTGCAAGCGAGAACAATGCGTCGGCACTGATGCCGCCGCCGCTGCCGCCCGTCAGGATGGCAAGCCCCGGATTGACGTCGGTGTTGTTCTCGACGTCATAAAGCGCGGTAAAACGCTTCAGCAGCTTTTCGAGTTCCTCGGGATCCTGAAGGTCCTTGATATCCATGAGGCGCTCGATGTAAGCGGCCTGCATCTCGATCTTGGCGCTCGCGAGGCCCTCGGGCATGCTGTAGGCGGTCCGAACAACCTGCATCAGTGCGTTGTCGGCGAGCAGGTCGTAGGGTGTGGTGATTTCCGGCGCCTTGCGCTTGAAATAAAGCGCCAGCCGAACACCGGCATTGTCCTCGCCCTCGCTCTCCTCAAGCGTCTGGTTGAGGTAGAGGTCGAACGTCATAGTGAGCCCACGCCGCGTCTGTATCTGCCCGGCTTCGCCTGTAACTATCTTTCCGTCCTTGTCGAAATTGAAGGCGGAAACGATCTCGCGATACTTCAAGCCGTTCGGATCGGTGTTGATGAAGCTCTTGCGATCGTTGAGGTCGGAGGTGAACATCTGCTTGAGGTAGTCGGTTTTGACACCCTCCGGGTCAATGCCGGCGCCGATCAGCACGATATCGACGAGGCGCTTGTCCTTGAGGAAATCGTCAAGCGTCTCGATCTTCTGAATCTGCGTCGTGTAGTACTTGCTTTCCCCTTCCGCCTTCGCCTTGGCGGTCTTCTTTTCGTCCTCCGTGCCGAAGCGCGATTTCTCGACGATGTAGGCCTTGGCAGTATTGACGATGTCGGCCTCGTTCTGCGCCAGCTTGGGTGAGCCAAGCGTACCGTCCGCGTTGAAATTAAACGCTTTCACCAGCTTGATATAGCGTTCATCACGCAAGGAGTTGGCGTAGCTCGTCGGATTGTTGAGATCACTGGTCAGAATCTGCTTCAGCTTGCGCGGTGTCAGGTCTTCGTTTTCGAGGCCAAAGGCGCTGAGTACGAAGGACCGCAATTCGCTGTTGCCAACGAGACTATCGACGTTGCTCATGGTCTTGATCAGCAGCTTGTAGCGGCTGATCTTGCCCTCGTCCTCTGCATCGTCCGCGTCGTTGTAGTGGACCATATAGCCGCTGGTGGTGGTATTGGTCTGTTCGGCGGTCTGTGCCTTGGCGCCTGCCGGCAGCGTCCCGTCGGGCTGGAAATTGAACGCGGCATGCAGGGCCTTGTAGGCCTTGTTGTATTCACCGCCAAACTTGTTGACGTAGCTGTTCGGGTCGTTGATGTCGCTGGTGAGAATGTTCTCGATCGTCGCGCTCACGGTGGTGGTGGGCAAGCCGAAAGCCGTTCTGACGTAGTCCGCGATGCGCGGGTCGGCCACAAGCTCCGCAACGGTCGTGATCGAACCGATCTTCTGCTCGAAATAATCCCGGTTAAGGATGGCTCCCGATGGCGTCAGCCGAGGGCTGCTGAAGATATAGGCCTCATTCAGCATCTTCTTCTTTTCGTCGGTGATCGCCTTGCTGCCCGCGGCCACGCTACCATCGGCTTCGAAGTTGAAGGCGCCGTTCAATTGCCTGTAGGCATCGAGCATGCTGATCTGCCTATTCAGCATGTTCACTTCGGTCGAAAGTTGATTCATCAATGCGGTCGACTCGTTACCGACCGGCGGCAGCTTGGTGTTGAGATCGGCGACGATGGCGTTCTTGGCGTCGATCTGCGCCTGGATCCCAGGCTTGTCCGCCGCTGGCGCCTCTGCAAGCTGTGCCGTCAGCGTCGCGATGTCCTTCATCGCAGTTGCCCGCGTGTCAAAGTCAGTCAGCGTCTTCGTGGCTTCGGTAAGCCGGGTCTGCGCCGTGGTCTGGGAATTGGCAAGATCCGCCGGCTCGGCGGTCAACGCGTATCTGACCTGATCATAGGAGTAGTTGCGCGCATCGATGCCAAAGATGCCGAAGGCATAGGAACGCAAACGTTCATTTCCGAGGAACTGATCGACGTTGGTGACGAGATCCATAGCTGCGTTGAAATAGGCGTTGTCTCCTTTGAGAACAGTGTCGAGATTGGCGACCCGTTCATTATAGAGACCGATCAGTGCATCCTGTTGCGCCGTCGTCTGTGCCGCGGCTGACGATGTGCTGAAGCTGAACGCTTCGGCAAAGTTGCGATAGCGTTCGTCCGTGAGGCGGTTGGCAAAACTGTCCGTATCCTTCAGATCGCTTTCAAGCACCTTGCGCATGAAGGCCTTGGCATAGGTCATGTCTTCGAGACCGTGTGCCTTCATGGCGTAGGAATAGAGCCGGTAATCGTCGAGGAAATCGTCGACCGTTTTCACGTTGCCGATATTTTCCTTGTAGTACTGCGCTTCGCGCGCGACCAGCGGCCGGTCGGCAACACGATCGAGGCTGGTCCTCAAGTCGCTCGTGATCCGGCTGTAATTGAGATAGGTCGAAACCATGCCTGCTGCCCCGTCGCTTAACCCAGGGGCGGGTCACACCAATCCCCCGAAACAGAATTCTGACACGGCATGATTGCACGACAGGCTTGTGTGTGGCTTTTCGCCGGCCGCGACCAGGCCATTGCCAAGAATGCGAGCCACCGCGTTGACGAAACGGAAACCTTGGCTGCTCGGCTTTTGCTAACCATCGAAAAACGCAAAGTTTTCTTAACCGCGATTTTTAAGTCGGCCGGAAGGGGAGCCGCCTATTCTCCAGCCCATAGAGGACGAAAAGTCCCGAAGAGAAGACCGGAAATCGGCTCTCAAGGAAAAACAAGGGCGATTGAAATGCGCAATACACTCTCTCAACCCGCATGGGTCGAAAACACGCTCCGGCTCGATCCGAAGCGCTTTCCTCAGCAGGCAAGCTACGTCCTGCGTGGCCACACAGGCAATGTCACGATCAGCCTGGACGAGCGTGGCGCGGTTCTGCGCAAGGTGCTACCATCAAGCGGCCTGCCGCTTTCGATCGCACTGCCGGCGCGGGCATTCAAAGGGGTCGCGGCACGCGCGATCGACCACGGCGACGGAGACGTTACAGTGACGCTTGAACTTCATCATGACGATCCGGACCTTTGTGTTCCGCTGCTCGTTGCACATGATCTTTCCGACATTGCTGCCGATTGGCGCGCCTGGGCCGAAGCCTATCGCATTCCGATGCTGATGGTCGAAGCCGATGGCGTCGCTCGCGCCCTCGAAGAGCATCTCGGCGAGGTTCGCACCGCACCGCTCAAGCCGCGGCGCCGCCACTCCTTCTTTGCCGACCGCAGGCCGCGCTTCCTCGTGCGCCGCTCCACCGGCCGGCTTGGCGTCAACATGAAGATCGACGGGCGCGAAATCATCGCCCGCAGCTAGGCTCAGGACTCATTGATCAGAGCCAGAAGATGACGGTCGCGGCGATGCATATTGCGGAGAAGAAGGTGTGCGCGCATCGGTCGTAGCGGGTTGCGATGCGCCGCCAGTCCTTGAGCTTTGCG
>NZ_JACVAN010000030.1:0-78258 GCF_014851895.1 Ensifer sp. ENS11
CAATTCACTGCCGAGGAAGTGCCTTGGTTACCGCACGCCCGCCGAAGTCTTCATGGCCCATTTGCGCGAAAGTGGCTAACCCTCTACGCTTCACACGTCATTGTTGCACTTGGATTAGATTCTCCACGGCTATTTAGTAATGCGACAGTTGGGCCAGTTAGAGATGCGACAGTCTCGCCTCTCCACGCACTGGTCAAAGCCAACGTCAGCCGCGCCGAATACGACGGTGGTGGCAATATTGCTTTTCAGACCTATCGTTCCTCCGACGGCCTTATCTATCACATCAGTCGTTACGTTCCTTATGCCGGTCACCCCGATCGAGGCGTACTCTGAGGGCGTAAAATCCAGAAGACTGCGCCACCATTCCCGCTGTTCAGTCATTAATCAACTCCCCCCTGAAACGTATAATCTTCACGAGCGCAACAATGAAAACGTGCAAGCACAAGTATAACGCTAGAAACAAGGCGCAATTTATAAAATTAATCCAATCCGTTAGAAATAGTTTTTCTAACGGAGAATAATGATCTTTTCTTTCCTGTATGTAATTTATTCCAAATATAAAATATACAATAATCGAAGCAAACAAAGAAAAGAAAATCAACGATCTAAGTTGGTGTATTGTCAACGGCCTTATGCTGCGTAGATCACACGTGGCCACAATGTATAGCGAGTATAAACATCCTGCGGCGGTAACGCCTTCAAAAAGTAAGATCGAAAAAAGATATCGCGCGGCAAAATTTGGATTAACATTTTCGAAGTATTTCAAATTTTCCGCGGCTTTATAGGGGAGCGCCGAATTTACTATCTGCGTGCCATTCGGCACCAACCCGGGCAATGCGAATGTCGCAATTGCGGCAAGAACCATCGCAATGGTGACCGCCAAATGCACCCGTCGAAAATACCTACAAAGCACTGGCTCTGCACTCTCAGACAAGATTTGAACATTGGGATCTTGCCTCTTCATTCGCCTGTAGGTTTCCCACATTCAAAGCCTTCCTTCCGTGACTTGCAAACATACACGCAGTAAGCAGCTTCGCACGGCAGAGGTTCATCCGCGGTGCCAGACAATTGCTGACGGAGCAATCAATGACACTGCCCGTTTTCAAATCCATTGTGTGTTAATATGCAGTGTTTACGACATGTAAGCCGGTGCGCGGGCCCCTCCCATCTCCGGTAGTCTTGCCGCCAGCGAGCACACTTGACTTGGGCACCGCTATTGCGTGCAATATCGCAAAAATCGCGGAAGTTGCAATAGGGCTGACTTTAAAAGAATGTACAAAAACATCACTAAACATCAGCGACTTACGGACGCTGCTTCCTTGGTGGGTTTGGCCATCGCTCCACTTAAGATAGACACCGTTTGCACGGCGATGATTTCTCGCCGGCGTGCACGGTCAAAGGTTCCGAGAGTAAAAAACGGTGTGCCGATTGTTTTTCGTGGAAGCGTGTGTCGCCAACCGTCCTGCTTCCCTCCAAAAAGCGGTGAACAGCGATGCACCAATGACCAGAATGGCATTCGCAGAACCTAGGACGAAGGCTTGTTCTGGGAAATATCGCTCTTTGCTGGGGCAAGCGCCGCGCCCAGTTTTGCCAGCGTGACTTCGATAGGCCGTGAGTTCCGGATCGCGGCAAACAGCAACGACGGCCGAAACTCAAAGTGCCTCAACTACAGGACACCGGCCGAGGTGTTCATGGCACATTTGCAAGAAGGGGGCTGAACCCCTACCCTCAAAATCGGCATGATGCACTTCGGTTAGGTTGTCCAATTGCCCGGCCCGCAGCCTGGGCTAGCAAAAACGCGATTACCGCTGATCCGCAAACCATCATCAGGGCGGTACAGGATGAGGTCTTTCCGCTCAACGTCAACTATTTCCGGACACATACCGGGCTGTCGGCAGCGCTGGAGCGGCTCGACCAGCTGTGGCAAGAGATCGCCGACGCTACGGCCGCGGACGAGAGCCAGGTGCTACCACTGCGCCAGGCATAGGCAATGACCGCCACCGCTCGCTTCATGTATCGCGCCGCCCTGGCGCGTACGGAAACGCGCGGCATGCACCGCCGCGACGATTTCCCAAATCAGGACCCAGAACAACGTTACCGGCTGGTCGTATGCGGCCTCGACACAATCACAATCCGGACGGAACCGGTAAAACCAAGCGACTACAAGGAGGCTGCAGAATAATGATCGAGGTACTGGATAGTGACACCTGCACGGACTGCAATCTCTGCGTCCAGGTCTGCCCGACCAACGTTTTCCAGGTCATGCCGTACGGCCCGCCCCGTATCCTGCGGCAGGAGGCCTGCCAGACTTGCTTCATGTGCGAGCTTTATTGTCCCGTGGACGCGCTCTACGTCGATCCGGACGCCGAGGCAGTGCATGGACTGACGGTCGACTTCGTGCGCAAAAGCAATCTCTTCGGCAGCTACAGGAGGGCCATCGGCTGGCACAAGGACACCCGTCATCAACGTCACATCGACGATCATTACAGATTGCCTCAATAGCCTACCGCTCTGGAATCAAACCTCCCGGTCGAGTGCGAACGCCTGACCAAAGCGCACCGGTGTTTGCCGCGGTCCATGGCGCGATCGAGAACCTGAAGACAATTGCCGGACCGTAAAGCTCGATGTCACCCGCGTCGCGACACGGGCGCGCCCATATCAGCGCAAGCCGGCCCCAGCGATCGTCGCAGGGCAATACCTCGCAGCCGCGGATGGGTCGGTCGCAAGCCACTCAGCTGTTGGCGGACGCAGTCTCATACACCATCGTCGCGGCGGCTAGATCCGCCAAGGCGGTTCCTACTGCCTTGTAGAGCGTGATCTCCTCGTTCGAGGTTCTTGCCGTCACATCGCGACGGCACAATTCGTCGAGCGTCGCGCGTACCATGGCCTCCGAAAACAGGCCCGCCTTGACGGGCTGAACCAGGTCTCCGGCTTCATGTAGGGCCTCATGCGCGTCGATGTAGACCGAAGACCGCCGCACAGCATCGTCATCAGCCTCACGCATCGCGGGCGTAAAGCCACCGATGAGGTCCACATGGGTGCCGGGACGCAGCCACTCGCCCCTGATGATCGGCTGGGTTGCCAAGGTTGCTGCACTCACGACATCGGCGGCACGCACCGATGCTTCAAGATCCGAGACGACGGAGGTTCTGAGCCCCTGTTGTGCAAGGCTGTCCGCCAATCGCGCCGCGTTTCCCGCGTCGATATCCCAGATGTCCACGTGCTCGATCTGCCGGACGGCGCGATAGGCGTCCGGGATAAGGCTTGCCACCCGGCCGGCGCCGATCACCAGCAGGCGTTTGGCGTCCTTCCGGGCGAGATAGTCTGCAGCAAGCGCCGATGCTGCCACTGTTCTGCGCGCCGTGATCGTGTTTCCATCAATGAGCGCGAGCTGCGTACCGGTTCGCCCGTCGTAAAGAATGTAGGTCGAGGTCAGGCCGGCAATGCCGCGCGCGGTATTCCCGGGAAACACGGTGACGATCTTGAAGCCGAGATAGCGCGCCGGTCGCTGTGCGTCATGCCAGGCGGGCATCAAGAGCAGTGTCGCATCCGGTTCCCCCTCGTTTGCGATGGTGTGATGGTGGCGAACCGGCACGACGCAGCCCTCGGCAAAGGACCGCCGCAGGGTATCGATCAAGGCGCCGAATGGGAGCAGTGCAGCGGTCGCCTGGGCGTCGAGGATGCGAATTGGCGCGTCAGTCATGGAAACAACCTTTCGAAAATAGGTCGGCCGTCATGCCGGCCGAAGAGTTGAAATCTGCTGGGCCGGACGCTGCCGGCATCCGAGCCGGCACAACCATTTGGGCTGCGGCCCGGAGTGGCCGTTAACGCCTGTTCACCCTTGCGGACGGGCTGAACATCGCCAGGCATAGAAGTTCGAACAACACTTGCGCAGCGATCTGCGCGGTATTGGTGGTCGCGTCATATTGCGGCGCGATTTCCACCACGTCGCCACCGACAAGATTGATACCCTTGAAGCCCCTGAGCATCGTCAGCACTTCCCGTGGCTGCAGCCCGCCGACTTCGGGCGTACCTGTACCCGGGGCGAAGGCGGGATCCAGGCTGTCGACATCGAAGCTGACATAGGTGGGGCCGGAGCCGACCACTTCCAAGGCCCTGGCAATCACTGCCTTGATGCCCATCTCGGCAACCTCTTCCGCGTGAATGACGGTCATTCCAGAGGCGAACGAGAATTCCCAAAGATATTCGCCGCCGCCGCGAATGCCGATCTGGATCGTACGTCGAGGGTCGAGCACACCCGCGAGCACAGCCTCTCGGAAGGGCGCCCCATGATGAAATTTCGACCCTTCATAGGGGCCGGCCGTGTCGCAATGTGCATCGATATGGATCATGCCCACGGGTTCGTGGCCGGCAAGGCCCTTGAGGATGGCGCCGGATATGGAGTGATCTCCGCCCACCGAGAGCGGAATGGTTTTCGTACCCGCAATCATCCGGTAGCAGGCCTCGATGTCGGCATGGCATTCAGCCAGGCCGAACCGGCTGCGCATCGGCACGTCGCCGACATCGGCAACCTTCAGCCGGCCCATCGGCGCGACCCGAAGCACATGTTCGTAAGGGCCAACCCGCTCGATTCCACGAACCGCGCGGGGTCCCAGTCGCGCGCCGGCACGGTTGGTCACGCCGAGATCCATCGGCACGCCGATCAGGGCAACGTCGAGCGCCTCCAGAATGTCGGACCGCAGCCCGTTTTCGATGAATGGCGCGTCAAGAAATGTGGCCGGGCCTGCAAATGGCCATTTGCGGCTATCGCCGTCCTTGAAGACGCTGGCCGCAACTTCTCGGAAATGCGGGTCCTGCATTTCACCGCCTGCCGCATTGCCGAAGCGGCTTCGCAAGTCTTCCAGAAAATCCCGGTCAATCGTCAAAATAGGCTCCCACGGTTCAACTGTATATTCCTGAAATCGGAACCGATTTGAGGATGAAATTATGCAGCGAATTAAAAGTGTTGCAGCGACCTTGCGCGTCACTTTGGACGCGCGGCGCTGTAACGTCGCAACGACATCATTCGCGTCGGGGAGCGCCTTTTGGAACCTTGAAAATTCATGAGAGCCTATAAGGATCCCTGATAGTCAAAAGTGGCGAGAAGAGTAAAAACGCCGCGCCACACCGCGGCTGACCATTCACGAATCCTTATATCCCGGAGATAATTTTCCCACTACCGCTTCGAACGGCGTCCCCTCAGTCTCCCCGCGATCACAAGGCTGCACAGAAGCGGCCACAAATAAGGGGAACTGATCATGGATATGACACGCCGCCGGTTTATGGGATCCGCTGCTGCGCTCGGGATTGCTGGAACGATGACGGGACTGGCGAGGTCGGCGTTCGCTGCCGGCAGCGAGCTTACCGCCGTCGAATGGGGCGGAGATGTCGTCGAAGCGATGAAGCAGATTGCGGCTGCCCAGGATGCATCGACTTTCAACTGGGTTCTGCATCAGGGCGGCGCGGGCGCAATCCTTCCGAAGATTAAGGCGGTCTGGCCCAACGTCGATTACGACTATGTGGCCGGATGGGAGGGGTCCTTCAACAGCATGGTCAAGGAAGACTGGCTGGAAACCATCAATCCGGCAGACATTCCCAATCTCGCCGACATTCCCGAGAAGATCATCATTCGCGACGGCAAGGGCAACATCAAGGCTGTTCCGCGCGCAGTGGGAGGCATGTATTTCGGTGCACGAACCGACACTGCGCCCATGGTCGTCAAGACCATCGACGATCTCCTGAGCCCCGATCTGAAGGGTGCAATCTGCTGGCCCGGACCGACGCAGAGCATGATGCTGCAGATCGTGGCGCTTGCCTTGCATGCCGGCGGCAGCGAAACCAATATGGAACCCGGCTGGAAGCTGATGCAGGACCTGGCGAAATCGGGCAATATCGGGCGCGTCGCTGTAACCGATATCGATTTTACCAACTCGCTGACATCAGGCGAAACATCGGTCGGCTTCTTCGCCGAGCCGGGCTGGGCTGCCGTGGCGAAAAACTTCCCCGTGACGCGCTTCACCAAGGACAGCAATTTCAAGGCATTCCTCTACCAGAGCGGCTTCGGCGTCATGAAAAACCGGCCCAATACCCGGGCGGCGCTCGACTTCATCAACTTTGCCATCAGCCCGGAAATGAGCTCGCTCTACGCCAAGGTGGCCGGTGAAGCGCCGCTCAACAGCAAGGCGTCCACGCCCGACAACCTCAAGCATCTCGCTTTCACGCCGGAGGAGTTCTCGAGCTTCGTCTATGTGCCGGACTACAACGTCGTCCTCGAGCAGCAGGATGCCTGGTCCAAGCGCTGGGAACAGGACATCGCACCGCTGCTCTAAATCACAGTGCGACAAGATTGCCGGAGGCGCGAAGCGTTCCTTCGGCAATTCTCTTTCGGGGCCCGGAAGGGCGACAAACAGGCTGTCCCATCATGACCAACGCCAGGCAGCAAACCGCTGCAGTTTCAATTCCCGATCGTCGCGATGCGGCCATCACGCTCGCGCCCGCGGTGCTGGTCCTCGCCTTCGGTTTCCTTTCGCCCTTGATCAACCTGGCGATCGAAAGCCTGAAGGAGTTCACCCCGGGACGCGTCGGTTCCGTGGAAAACGCGGCGACGACGGTTCAGAACTACCATGAGCTTGCAAACCAGGCGTTTGCCAATGTCCTGCTGACGACGTTCTGGATCGGCGGCGTGGCGGCGATCGTCGGACAGCTCGTGGCGTTTCCGCTTGCCTATTTCATCGTGCGACGCCTTTCCGCACGCATGCGCACCTTGACACTCGGCTTTCTGATCACGCTTGTGCTGTCGAGCGTCTTGATCAAGACCTATGCGATCGAGCTGACATTCGGCTCGGTCGGCATTCTGCGGCCCTTGCTGCTGACAGTCGGCCTGTCGCCGAACAGTCGTGAATACATCAATATCGTCGTCATCGCGGGGCTGGTGCACTCGATCATACCGGTCGCGACACTGACGCTGATGGGTGCGATGCAGTCCATCGACCCGCGCCTCCTCGACGCCGCCCAATCACTCGGCGCGCCGGGATGGAAGGCGCATCTGTCGATCACGCTTCCGCTCAGCCTTCCGGCCCTCATATCGAGCACGCTTATCTCGCTGACGTTTGCGATCAGCGCCTTTGTCATTCCGATGGTTCTCGGGAGGGGCCGCGTCCTCTTCATGTCGAACGTGATCTACACCCGGTTCAGCGATATCGCCAACTACCCGAGCGGGGCGGCGATTTCACTCGTCATGCTCGCCGCAGCCCTGGCGGTGATTTCGGTCATAACGTTGGCGCACGCATGGAAGAGCCCGCGATGAGCACACATTCTCGTACCGCCAGATCCGGCGACCGGGCTGCCAGCGCGCTCGCCTACTGCGTCGTCGGCCTGGGACTGGCCTTTCTCGCAATCCCGCTTGCGATAACCTGCCTGATGGCGTTCGACGCAAGAACATTTCTCGGTCCCTTGCCGCCGCCGGCATTGTCGTTGCACTGGTTCGAGCGTCTCGCCTCCCAGGCGGACATTCTTTCGAGCCTTCGCACCAGCCTCGTTCTGGCCGTGCTGACGACGATCCTGTCGGTTTCGATCGGAACCGCTGCCGCCGTTGGCCTTGCACGCGGAGATTTTCCCGGAAAGGCGATCCTGACATCCGCCTTCCTCTCGCCGCTGATCGTTCCGCCCGTCGTCATAGGCTTCGGCTTGCTGCTGTTTCTGTCCAAGGCCGGCATTACCAACGGTATGGCGCGGCTTCTTCTCGGGCACGTGATCGTGACCGTGCCCTATTGCATCAGGACCAGCCTTGCCAGCCTTCTTGGCGCCGACAAACGGTTAACGGAAGCGGCCATGATTCTCGGCGCCACGGAGCGTCAGGCGTTCTGGTCCATTACCATACCGCTGATGAAGACAGGGATCATCACCGGGGCGATCTTTGCCTTCGCCATCTCGATGGACGACGTATCGATCAGCCTTTTCCTGAGTGACCCGTCGGCCACCACCCTGCCCGTTACCCTGGTCAGCAACATGCGGGCCGCTTTCGACCTGACGATCGCGGCAGCCGCTGTGATCCTGATGGCTGTAACGGTGCTGCTGATCGTTGTCCTCGACCGGCTGGTCGGGTTCGACAACGTCGTAGGCCAGGGTCTATTTCGTTCATGAGGACAATACGATGATTTCTGCCGTAGAATTTCAAGGTGTCGGCAAGCGCTTCGGCGAAACCGTCGCGCTGGACAACATTTCGTTTTCGGTGAAGCCCGGCGAGACGATTGCGCTTTTGGGACCGAGCGGTTGCGGCAAGACCACGATCCTTCGTCTCATCGCCGGCTTTGAACGGCCTGACAGCGGCACGATCACCATCGGCGGCAAGTCGATGGCCGGACTGAAGCCGTATGAACGAAATGTCGGTCTGCTGTTCCAGCACTACGCCCTCTTTCCACACATGACCGTCGAACAGAACATCGGCTTCGGACTTCGTCACCGCGGTCACGCGGCAAACGAGATCCCCGCCCGTGTCGGAGAAATGCTGGAACTCGTGCGGCTGACCGGCTTCGGACATCGCCGTCCGCATCAACTGAGCGGTGGGCAGCAGCAGCGCGTGGCCCTTGCGCGGGCACTCGCGACCCATCCGAGCCTGCTGCTTCTGGATGAACCGTTGTCCGCGCTTGATGCGAAGTTGAGGCATGAACTGCGCACGGAGCTGAAGGATGTTCTTGCCGCGGTTGGCTCCACGGCGATCGTGGTGACACATGACCAGGAAGAAGCGATGAGCCTCGGCGAGCGCATTTTCGTGATGAGCCGTGGCGAGATCATGCAGTCGGGCAAGCCGGACGATGTCTATTGGCGTCCGAAATCGCGTTTCGTCGCGGATTTTATGGGGCGAACGAACTGGATCCGGGGCTCGGTCGTCGCGACCGATGGTGCCGTCTCGAAGTTTCGCTCGGAATCCGGATGGGAGTTTCCGGTCGCCTCGTCACGCGACGGTGCAGCCATGAAGGAGGTTTGCGTCCGTCCGGAGAGTGTCGAGATATCGTCGAGCACCAGGGACGCTGCGGCGAGAGGCATGGCTGGACGCGTCGCGGACGTCGTTACGCTCGGCGCTTTCCGACATGTGTCCGTGGAGCTTTCCAGCGGCGACCGGGTCATTTCCGCTTGTGCGAACCGCCCGGACATTTCCTTCGAACGGGGGCAAGAGATCAGCATTTCCATGCCGCCGCAGGCCTGCGTCCTGTTTGCATGATTGTCTCGACATGAGCGGGCGGGCAGCGATTGTGTTGCCTGCCCCGCTGGTCGGGCCCTGTTGCGCCCGGCTTACGGATCGTTCAATGTCCGATCCAGCTGCCGATGTCGCCATTTGGCGAACCCGTCCGCGTCCCGGATGCGGAAGCCCAAGACGTCTTCGGCCCGCACTCATCAACAGCGGCGAAAGCACGGTGCTTCCATGCTCGATCTCGACTCTTATTTGCTCCGGGCGTTCCTGACGGTCGCGGAAATAGGAACCGTCAACGGCGCGGCCGCAAAACTGCATCGCACGCAGGCTGCACTCAGCATGCAGATTCGCAAACTCGAAGAACTCGTCGGTGTCACGCTTTTCTCCCGGTCGTCCAAGGGACTGGAGCTCACGTCCCATGGTCAGATCATGGTTGCCTATGCGCGTGAAATCGTCCTGCTCAGCGACGAAGTTGGCCGCAGACTGACGGGCAAGGTGATCGAGGGGCGGATCCGCCTCGGCGTCGTCGAGGATTTCGCCGCCAGCCGGCTGATCGACATCCTACGCGACTTCAGGGATCAGAACCCCAAGGTCGAGATCGACATTATCGTCGAGCCGAACCGCCGTCTGGCGGAGATGTTCGAAGACGGAAAGCTCGATGTCGCGGTCTGCGACATCGCCTGCCTTGGCCGAAAGCCAATTCTGATCTGGACCGAATACCTGATGTGGGCCGTCAGATCTGACTTCGTCGTCGACGCAAGCCAGCCGCTCCCGCTCATCATGTTCGACGACAGCTGCCCCTGGAATGTTCAGGCGATCGCGACCTTATCCCAAAGAAACATAAAATGGAAAACCGCGTGCGTTGCCTCCACGCTGGTGGCGATGGCAACGGCCGTGCGGGTCGGCATCGGGATTGGCCCGATGATTTCTGCGACGATCCCGGATGGATGTCGCGCACTCGACAAGTCGAGTGACCTGCCGACTGCTGTCCGGATCGAGATCGGCTTCTACGCGCAATCGGACGTGTCCGAGGGCGTTCGCTATCTGGTCGAATTTGTATCCCGCCATACGGCCATGGGTGACCGCCCTTAGTCTCCATTCTGAGACGACTTCGGGAGAAACGCCCCCGAAGGTTACTCCAAAGTCGCCTCATCCCCCGAATAGCGCCACAGCCATTCACGTGGCAACGGGCCCTTGTTGCGCTCGGGCTTCTGAGATTGCTCCCAGGCATGCGCCAGAATGCCGACAGAGCGGGACAACACAAACAGCCCCCGTGTGAGCGGCGCCGGGAATCCAAGTTCACCATAAACGACTGCAGTGGCACCATCGATGTTGAGAGGAATGAGCTTGCCCTTGCGCAAAGCAACCTGGCGTTCGAGTTCGACCGCAATATTGACCAGTTTACCGGCGACGGTGCCGTTCTCAGCGTAGGTCCTCGTAATATCGAGCAGCCTTGGTGCTCGCGGGTCCACGGGATGAAAGCGGTGGCCGAGTCCCGGCACATAGCCATTACTCCCCTCAAAAAAGCGGTCAAGACGGTCCGAAACTGCCTGCGGCAAGCCCTTGGCGTCGACGCCTGCGGCGATTTCCTGTAGAAAGACCAGTGCCTGTTCACCGGCGCCGCCGTGCACGTCTCCAAGCACATTGATCGCGGAGGCCATTGCATTGTTGATGCCGACGCCACAAGTCGCGGCCATGCGCGCGATCGCGATCGAGGGCGCTTGAGGGCCATGATCCACCGCGGCCGACAGCGCTACGCCGAGCAGCCCAGCCTGATCCTCTGTCGGCAATTCGCCACGTAACATCAGCCAGATCATCGCCGGGAAGCTGATGTTCCCGATCAGATCCTGGATCTCGTGGCCGCGCAGCCGGATGACGCCGGGGCGCATCTCGATAATATCGGTCCTCCACCAATCCTCGGCCCGTTGGCGCCCCTGTTCCATACCTTGCTTGTTCATGCGCGTACCCTGATAGCCTGCTGCGAAACGATCTCGGCCAAGATCTCGGCCGTCTGTTCGCCGAGCCTCGGCGGCCGGCCTGATGGCATCGGCGGCTCACCGTCGACCAGGAACCCGCCGCGAACGACAGTCAGACGGTCAGCACCCTCGCTTTCGGGGAATGTCGTCATCAGTTTCCGCCCGATGACCTGGTCTTCTGCAAGGATTTGCGGGATCGCGAGGATCCGCCCTGCCGGTATGCCGCGTCGATTGAAGCGCCGCTCCCATTCTACCGCTGGCGCTTGCGCCAATGCCTGCTCGATCAGCAGCTTCAGTTCGCCGCGGCGGCGTTTGCGCTCGTCGCGCTTTTCGAAGCGCGGATCGTTGGCGAGTTCAGGCCGGCCGATTTCGTCGCATAGCGCGACGAACTGTTCCTGCTTGTTCGCCGCGATGTTGAGCAGGCCGTCTCCCGTAATAAAGGAGCCCGAAGGGGCTGCCGTCATGTTCTCATTGCCCATCGCCGCCGGCTCCACGCCTGAGATTAGATAGTTGGAGACCGGCCATCCGAGCGCGCTTAGGGTGCATTCGAGCATCGACACGTCGAGGAAGGCGCCTTCACCCGACCGTGACCTGCGCAATAGAGCCGACACAACCGCGAACGCACCGAATAAGCCGCCCAGCGTGTCGGCGACGGGATAGCCGACACGCAATGGCGCGGTCTCGGTCGTGCCGGTGATGCTCATGATCCCGGAAAGCCCTTGAATGATCTGATCATAGGCCGGGTTGTCGCGCATCGGGCCGTCCTGGCCGAAGCCCGAGATGGCGCAATAGACAAGATCGGGACGTATCACTTTCAAAGTGTCGTAGCCGAAGCCCAGCCGCTCCATGACCCCGGGTCGGAAGTTCTCCACCAGCGCGTCGGCCGTCGCGACAAGCTGAAGAAAGTGCTGCTTATCGGTTTCGTTCTTTAGATCCAGAGTGATGGAGCGCTTTCCGGCATTCTGCGCGAGAAACGAAGCGCCCATGCCTTGCGCGTTGAGCTGGGCAGAGGCGCCAAGCTGGCGGGCAAGATCGCCTCCCAGAGGCGTTTCAACCTTGATGACATCGGCGCCGAGGAGGGCGAGCTGATAGGCGCAATAGGGACCCGCGAGCACGTTCGTCAGGTCCAGGATGCGCAGGCCGTCGAGGAGTTTTTTCGTCATCGATTGTTCCTTTGGTCAAGCGCGGGTGCGTGTTCGACCGTCGCCGCGCGACGATCCGAAAAATGCTTCCACAGTCTCGGTCCAATCAACGCCGTGAAAGCGAGCACGAGCAGCGACAGCGAGATTGGGTGCGTAACGAAAACCGACCAATCGCCGTTGGAGATCGTCATCGTCCGGCGAAACTGTGTCTCCGCCATCGGCCCAAGGATCATGCCGATCAGAACTGGCGCCGTCGGGAAATCGAAACGTCGCATAACGAAGCCCATCGCACCAAGCACGTAGAGAAGAACCAGATCGTAAGAGGACTGGGAAATGCCGTAGGTGCCGATGGTCGCAAAGACGAGGATGCCACCATAGAGCAGCGGCGGCGGAATCTTGAGCAAGCGAACCCACAGGCCGATCAGCGGCAGGTTCAAGAGCACCAGCAGGACGTTGGCGATCAGCAGGCTGGCGATCAATCCCCAGACGAGCGCCGGCTGCGTCTGAAGCAGCAACGGGCCGGGATTGATGCCGTAGCTCTGGAAGGCTGACAACATGATCGCCGCCGTTGCAGAGGTGGGAAGCCCAAGCGTCAGCATCGGCACAAGGACGCCGGCCGTCGAGGCGTTGTTCGCGGCCTCCGGACCAGCAACTCCTTCGATCGCGCCCGTTGTTCCGAACTCGTCCCGGTGCGGCGACAGCTTCTTTTCGATCGCATAGGAGAGAAAGGTCGGAATTTCGGCGCCGCCCGCCGGCATGGAGCCGATCGGAAAGCCGATGAGCGTGCCGCGCAGCCACGGCTTCCAGGAGCGCGCCCATTCCGCCCGGGTCATGTAGAGCGAGCCGCGCAAGGGGGTGATCTCATCCTTGCCGGCATACCGACGGCCGGCGACATAGAGGGTCTCGCCGACCGCAAACAGGCCAACTGCCGCGACGATCATGCTCGTGCCATCGAGCAGTTCGGGCACGCCGAAGGTGAAGCGCGCCTGCCCGGTCTGCATGTCGACGCCGATCATGCCGAGGAAGAAGCCGACAAACAGGCTGGTGAGGCCGCGTACCGACGATGGACCCAGCACGGCCGAGACCATGACGAACGACAGGACCATGAGCGAAAAATACTCCGCCGGTCCGAACTTCAGCGCCATGCCGACAACAACCGGAGCAAGGAAGGCGACGCCGAGCGTGCCGATCGTGCCGGCGACAAACGAGCCGATCGCCGACGTCGCCAGAGCGGCGCCGGCCCGACCAGAACGCGCCATGCGGTTGCCTTCGAGCGCGGTCACGACCGTGGCGCTCTCACCCGGTGTGTTGAGCAGGATCGACGTGGTCGAGCCGCCGTACATAGCGCCGTAGTAGATGCCTGCAAACAGGATGAATGACGCCTCCGGAGAGACCTGGTAGGTGATCGGCAAAAGGAGCGCGATCGTCAGCGCCGGACCGAGGCCGGGCAGGACGCCGATTGCCGTCCCAAGTGTCGTGCCGGCCAGACACCAGAGCAGGTTGATCGGCGTCAGGGCAACGGCAAAACCGGTCGCGAGTTGTTTTAGGGTTTCCACGTCAACCTCCAAGAAGGCTCTCGACGACACCGCCGCCGATATTGACGCCAAGCAACTTGGCAAAGCCGAAATATGCGGCAAGCGCGAGCAGCAGCCCGCAGGCGGCGTCCCGCAGGGTCCGGTGGCTGCCGAAGCCACGGGCGATCAGCACGAACATCATGACGGAGGCAGCGGTGAAGCCGACGCGGCCGATGAGGACCACGTTGGCAACGAGCCCGGCCGCGACATAGGCGATGGATCGCCAATCGGGCGGAGTGGACTTTTCTTCCTCGTCCTGCCAGCCGCCGCGAAGGGCGCTCCACAGGAGCGACACGGCCAATACCGTCAGGCCGGCGGCGGTCAGATAGGGAAATACCGTCGGCCCGACCTTGGCATAAAGAGGCGAGACCGCCATGAGGCTGGTCTGCCAGGCAATGACGCCGGCGACGAGCAGAACGCCGATGCTGAGGGTCAGTTCGGGTAACGCCGGTTTCGAATGCATGGGTGGGAGCATCTTTTGACCTCCGGCGGGCGGCCCATCTACGGGCAGCCCACTAGGTTGCGTTCTCGGGAAGGGATTAGGAAGCGAGACCGAGGTCCTTGAGGATCGCGGTAATCTTCGCGGTGTCTTCGACAAGGAATTGCGAATAGGCCTCGCCAGTCAGAAGGATCGGCGTCCAGGAGCGCTTGTCCGTCTCGTCCTTCCAGGCCTTGCTCGTCGCCATCTTTTCGATCATCGCAATCAACCCGGCCCTGTTTTCCTCGGTGATGCCGGGAGGCGCAAAAATACCGCGCCAGTTGAACAGCTCGACGTCGACCCCCGCCTCCTTGAAGGTCGCCGCGTCGATGCCCGCCTGCCGCTCGTCGGCCGAGATGGCGAGGACGCGTAGCGTGCCGGCCTTGACCTGCTCGGCAAACTCGCCATAGCCCGAGATGCCGGCGGCGACCTGATTGCCAAGCAGCGCTGCAAGCGCTTCACCGCCACCGGCAAACGGTACGTAGGACAGGTCAGTCGGCTTCACGCCTGAGGCTTTGGCAACGAGGCCGAAAAGGATGTGGTCCGAACCACCGGCCGAACCGCCCGCAACCGGAACCTTGGTGGGATCTGCCTTGAGCGCCTCGACAAAATCCTGAAGGGAATTGAACGGCGAATTGGCAGGCACGACCAGAGCCAGGAATTCGCCCGTCAGGCGCGCAATTGGCGTCGTCTGATCTAGGGTCGCCGGCGACTTGTTCGCGATGATCGCGCCGGTCATGACCATGCCGCCAACCATGATAGCGCTCTCGCGACCCTTCCACTGGTTGATGAACTGCGGAAGGCCGACGGTGCCGCCGGCGCCGCCGACATTGGTGATCTGCGCACCGGAGATGAGATTCTCGGCGCGAAGAACCTGGTCCATCGTCCGGGCGGTCTGGTCCCATCCGCCGCCCGGGGCAGCCGGCACGAAAATCTGCAGCTGCGGCGCGTCCGATGCCTGCGCAGGGTCAAGCGGGCCTGCGAGAGCAACGGCTGCAAAAGTAGTCGCATAAGCCAGTAGATGACGTCGATTTAGCATTGCTTCCTCCCTTTATGACGCCACCGACAGCGTCGAAAGTGGGTCCTCCCGACCCGGGTCATACAAATCGCAGAGGATTATCGTTCTGTCAAACAGAATTATATTCTGGCAGACAGAACGATATGCAATCAGAAATCTTGGTGATAGGACAATTGGAAACGTTAGGATCGCCGCATTGAACACGAAAAACCCACAGCAGGAGGCAAGCGGACCGCCCGAGGGGGTAGCCGCGCTTGATCGCGCCATCGCAATCATGAATGCCTTTACGGTGACGGATCGCTCTTTGACGCTCGCGGAAATCTCCTCGCGAACGGGCCTGTACAAGAGCACGATCCTGCGACTTCTTGCCTCTCTGTTGCGGGCAAGTCTGATGGAGCGGCTTGATGACGGTCGCTATCGAATTGGACCGGCAGCCTTCAGATTAGGCTCGATCTATCAGCGCTCGTTGATTACTGCGGAGGTGCTGTTGCCACACATGCGCGCGCTGAATGACCAGAGTTCGGAGAGCGTCGCATTTTATGTGCTGGCTGGAGATGTCAGAACCTGTCTCTACCGCATCGAGGCGAAGCATGCGATCCGCTACACCGTACGTGAAGGCGACGTGCTCCCACTCTCCGCCGGCTCCGGTGGACGAGTGCTGGTGGCATTTTCTGGCCAGCCGGGCGAGCCATATGAAACGATC
Organism: Ensifer sp. ENS11; assembly: GCF_014851895.1. Classification (NCBI taxonomy): domain Bacteria; kingdom Pseudomonadati; phylum Pseudomonadota; class Alphaproteobacteria; order Hyphomicrobiales; family Rhizobiaceae; genus Ensifer; species Ensifer sp. ENS11. The sequence goes on from NZ_JACVAN010000030.1 coordinate 16,082, forward strand.
CGCAAGAATGGCTATCACATCTCGTTCGGAGAACGCGATCCGGAGACCGTCGGCATTTCCGCACCTGTCTTCGGTGCGGGCGACGCGTTGCTGGGCGCAGTGACACTAGCTGGACCGCGTTCGCGCGTGGATGAACCCTTCATACGAAAGATGATCGAGCCACTGTTGCGGGCGGCTGCGGACATGACGGAAGCTTTCGGAGGCAGTAGAGGCCTTCTCCAATCATAAGGTCCATGATCAGGACGGCATACGCGTCGACGGAAACATCGCGGGATGTGTCTTATCTCTCAGCCCAATGATCGCCGCGATTTTTTTGGGGATGGTTTTTGCCAATATCGTCGGCTTCTCGGCGTCTGCCGATGCTGGCATCTCCGTCGCGGGGAAAAAAACTGCTTCGTCTAGCGGTTGCCATGCTTGGCCTGCAGCTAACCTTCAACCAGCTGGCCGGCATCGGGATCACCGGTCTGATGTTAGCGGCGACGGTTGTGGTTTCAACGTTGATTTTTACGGTTTGGGTGGAGCGCTGCGAGGGAGAAGTACCAGAGCTTCGGACGCTGATAACCTCGCGCCAGCGATGGCTTATGCGAATCCTGGGCCGATCCGCACCGACTGCGGGCTTTCCTTCACAAGCACAATTGCGCATTGTGCGCCCCCGATGAGCTACAATTGGGAAGGCGCCCGGAACTCCGCACTCTGTGTTCATTTTTTTCACTGGCGTATCTTAGCCGGTGGAGCATCGCACGTATGCTGCAGTCAGACGAGCTTCTTCAGAATTGGGCGTTTCTTTGATATTTTCGAGAAGATTCGCCCCATAGCTGCGTATTTACTAATATTTCGATCAAAGAAAGCGCGTCGGTTACGCGGAATTTCGGTCAATCCTGGCGTCGGTCGGTTGACAGTCTCGCGACCTTGTCACACAAATTGTGAAAATGATTTTCAATACTAGACCGGGATACGCGAAGCCATCGCTGACGAAGGTGGCCTGCGGATAAGTCGACAGCACAATTCGCCGAGGAGCAATGCGCATGACCAGTCAGCGGCTCATCATGCTGATCTTTTTCCTCCAGCCGATCGCTTTTGGCGCCTGGTTGCCACGCATCCCAGACATTCAACAAAAGCTCGGTCTCGGGCCGGCCGAACTGGCGTTGGCCCTGCTCGGCATGCCAGCAGGAATCCTGCTAACCCTGCCCTTCGCTGGCCGCTTCGTCGCCCGGATCGGCGGCCGCGCCACCATCCTCTACGGCTTCATGGTGTTTCTCGGGCTGGTGTGGCTACCGACATGGGCGCCAAGCATCGAGTTGCTTTTCGTAACACTCGCAGTCGTGGGCGTTGCGTTGGCGACATTGGAGCTGGGCCTCAACGTCGAGGCGGATGCCATCGAGAAGCGCTCTGCCAAGTTGATCATGAGCACATGTCACGGCTTCTGGAGCCTCGGGATCATGGCGGGCAGTCTGGTCGGCATCGGCTTTGCTGCAGCGGGCGTGCCGCCTGAATGGGCCGTGCTGATTGCAGCGGCGGTTATGTTGCCAATCAGCCTTCTGGCAGCCAATGCGTTGCCGGACCTACATGTTGTAGAGCCAACGCAGACGGACACCGTCAAAACCAGGCGCCGCCCACCAAGTCGAGCTTTGCTCGGTATTTGCTTCTTTGTCTTCGGCATCACCATGACCGAGGGCGCGGTTGCGGACTGGTCGGCAGTCTACCTGCGAGACGTGTTCGGGCTCGCCAGCGCCAGCGCCGGTTTTGGCTATTCGATCTTCGCCTTCATGGTCGCTGCGGGACGGTTCGGCGGTGACCGGCTCAAGACCATCTACGGGCCTGTCGCTGTGGCTCGCACATGCGGGCTCGCCAGTGTTGCGGGGCTGCTCTTGGTGGCGATAAGCCCGGCTGCCTGGTTGGCGCTGATCGGCTTTGCCGCCATGGGCTTCGGTGTATCGGTCGGTTTTCCGCTTGCTGTCACAGCGGCAGCCGACCAAAAAGACCGGCCGGCACCCGCAAGTGTGGCGATACTGTCTTTCGTGGCACTCCTCGGCTTTCTGATTGGACCGCCAATGATCGGACTTGTTGCCGAGCAAAGCGACATGCGTTTCGGTTTGGGGATGCTTGTTCCCTTCCTGGCTGTGAGCTTGCTGCTGACCGGCATGCTGAAGCCGGGCACCAAAGCGGCTCCCGTGCTGGTATCAACCTGAAAGCTGACGCCCGAAGTCGGCCCCGGTCCACAATTCGCCTGCCGGTTTCCGCATCAGTTGTCGGAAGGTCAAAGGCAACGCGTGGCTATTGCGCGAGCGATGCCGTGTTCTATGTGGCCATGATCAGGCCCCTGCCCCCTTGATCTTCAGCATCACTTGCAGGCAGTCTCCCCGCGTTTCCTAAACTTCCTCGCGCGCCACAGACAGTCGTGCCAGCCAGCCCCCTCAGAAAAGGTTCTTTCATGCCCAGCTACCCGGATACCCTTCTTCACATCGACGGCAAATGGCGGCCGGCGCGATCAGGCAAGAGCACTCCGGTTGTCGACCCTGCAACCGAAGAGGCGATCGGAACTGTCGCCTGGGCCGAGGTTGCCGATCTCGACGAGGCACTTGAAGCGGCCCAGAAAGGCTTTGAGATCTGGCGCCGGACGTCCTCCTTCGATCGGGGAAAAATCATGCGCGCCGCCGCAGCGCTGTTGAGGCAGCGCGCCGACGACATCGCCTGGCTGATGACCCGCGAACAGGGCAAGCCGCTTGGCCAGTCGAAGGGCGAGATCCTGAGTGCTGCCGACATCATCGACTGGTTCGCCGAAGAGGGCCGGCGCGCCTATGGCCAGATCATTCCGCCACGTGCGCCCAATGTGACCCAGATGACGGTGAAGGTCCCGGTTGGTCCGGTGGCCGCATTTACGCCCTGGAATTTCCCGATCAACCAGGTGGTGCGCAAACTTTCGGCGGCTCTTACGACCGGATGCTCGATCATCGTGAAGGCGCCAGAGGAAACACCGGCTTCGCCGGCCGAGCTGATCCGGTGTTTTGTAGATGCAGGGGTGCCGGATGGTGTCGTCAACCTCGTCTACGGCGTGCCCGCACAGATCTCGCAGTATTTGATTTCACATCCGGTGATCCGCAAGATGTCCTTCACAGGCTCGACTCCGGTTGGCAAGTCGCTGGCTTCGCTTGCCGGCCTGCACATGAAGCGGGCGACGATGGAGCTTGGCGGCCATGCCCCGGTGATCGTCACCGAGGATGCCGACGTCGACGAGGCGGTCGCGGTAATGGCTGGCAGCAAATATCGCAATGCCGGTCAGGTGTGCGTGTCGCCGACGCGTTTCCTCGTGCAGGAACGGGTGGCCGATCGGTTCATCGACGGCTTCACCGCCGCCTCGCAGGCGATCAAGGTCGGCAATGGCCTTGATAGCACGACGGACATGGGGCCGCTTGCCAACGAGCGCCGTATTCCCGCAATCGAGAAGCTGATCGTCGATGCCGTCGAACAGGGCGGGCGCTTGACGACCGGCGGCCACCGCATCGGAAATCGCGGTTACTTCTTCGAGCCGACGGTGCTTGCAGACGTGCCGCGCTCGGCCGCCATCATGAACGACGAACCCTTCGGCCCGGTTGCGATCATCAACCGGTATTCGGAACTGGACGATGCGATCGAAGAGGCCAACCGCCTACCCTTCGGGCTGGCTGCCTATGCCTTCACCGGCTCGCAGAAACAGTCGGATCGCATTGCTGCCGAAATCGAAAGCGGCATGATCTCGATCAACCATCTCGGGCTTGCCCTGCCCGAGGTCCCGTTCGGGGGGATCAAGGATTCCGGTTATGGCACCGAAGGCGGATCCGAAGCGATAGATGCCTATCTGGAAACGCGCTTCGTGACGCGCAAGAGCGCCTGAAATCTCGCCACGCCGTTATCTGGTCCCGCCGGGAGAGCGCGCTCGCCTGGCGGGGAACCACGAGCCAAAATACGGCCGTCCGGCTCCGGGGTCAGGTGGTCCCGCCACATCGGCGTTGATCCATGGCGCGGCGGTTCAACTGGCATTGAGGCGGTACGGCTGACAGGCGCGCACTCGTTGAAACCATCCCCTCCTGCAAACGAATGCGCTTTGCGTTTGTTGCGCGGAAATTTCCTCGCACGCAACGCGCCATCGTGTGGCGTGCTGACTTCGAAACCAAAGATCGCTGAGAATGTTTAACCTTCACTGTGGCAGGTCACAGGGAGGAATGGCAATGCGAAATGGGCTGAATCCGCGGCAGGAAATCGCTTCCGCAACCACGCTTGATATTACCGACATCACCAGCGAGGCATCAGGTATGCCTGGCTTCGACGCCCACGAGCAGGTTTGGCTGGGCCGCGACACCGAGCGCGGCCTTGAGGCAATCGTGGCTGTTCACACGACGGTCCTTGGTCCGGCTTTGGGCGGAACCCGCATCTGGCCGCATGTCAGCTTCGAGGCCGGCGTCACCGATGCACTGCGCCTTTCGCGCGGCATGAGCTTCAAGTCCGCCATCGCCGGCCTGGCGCTGGGCGGCGGCAAGGCGGTGATCATCGCCGACCCGAAGACAGAGAAAACGCCGGCGATGCTCGCGGCCTATGCCGAGATGCTGAATGCGCTGGTTGGCCAATACATCACGGCCGAAGATGTCGGTATGACGCTTGCGGACGCGGACTTCCTTGCCGAGCGCACGCCGAACGTCAGCGGCACCACCAAGGGCGGCAGTGGCAACCCATCGCCCTTTACCGCATTGGGCACGTTCCTCGGCCTCAAGGCCGCACTGCGCCATCGCACCGGTAGCGATAACCTGAAAGGCATTCGCGTTGCCGTACAGGGATTGGGGTCTGTCGGTTGGGCGCTCTGCCAGAGGCTCCACGCCGAAGGCGCCATGCTGACGGTTTCCGATCTCGACCAAGCCCGCACCGAACGCGCCGCTCAAGAGCTTGGCGCGACAGTCGTCGAGGGCCAGGCGATCATTGCAGCGGATGTCGATATATTCGCGCCCTGTGCGTTGGGCGGCGTTCTGTCCGCCGTGACGATCCCGTTGCTCCGAGCCAAGATCGTTGCGGGAGCGGCAAACAACCAGCTCGCGACCGCTGCGGACGGTGAGCGCCTCAGGGAAAGAGGCATCCTCTATGCGCCCGACTATGTCATCAACGCCGGCGGTGTCATCAACGTCGCGGCCGAAATCGGCAGCGGTCGCTACGGCGTCGACGATGTGATGGTTCGCGTCGACCGGATCCCTTTGATCTTGACCCGCATCTTCGAACGCGCCGAGAACGAGGGCCGGACCACCGACGCCGTGGCCGAAACGATGGCCCGCGAGATCATCGAGACTGCCAGACAATAGGTTTGCCCAGACGACAAGATGGTGGACAAGCGAAGACTTCTGCTCAATGTTCCCGCACAGCCGCATCAGCGAGCCCATTGTTTTGGGTTGGCCGATGCGGCAGCCGCAACGTCGGCCTGACAGCGGATCTGCACGTTGTCGGCCCAAATCGCCGCGAGGATGTCATGGCATTTGAACTCTACTACTGGGATGGCATTCAGGGCCGTGGAGAATTCGTGCGGCTGGCACTTGAGCACGCCGGGGCCGACTATGTCGATGTCACGCGGGAGCCTGACCGCGGGACGGATGAGATGATGCAGTTCATCGATAGTTCGTCGGAGGCGCATATTCCCTTCGCGCCTCCTTTTCTCAAAGACGGCGGGCAGCTCGTCTCCCATGTTGCCAACATCCTGCTCTATCTCGGCGCTCGGCTTGATCTTGCGCCGCGAGACGAAGACGCGCGCTGGTTCGCCAACGGACTTCAATTGACGATCACTGATTTCGTCGCCGAAGTGCACGACACGCACCACCCGATAGCGACCTCCAAGTACTATGAAGACCAGAAAGAAGAAGCAAAGGCGCGAGCGTCGGAGTTCGTCATGAACCGCCTGCCGAAATTCCTTGGTTATTTCGAGCGCGTGTTGAAGCAAAACCCGGTACAAGGCGGCCATCTTGTCGGCGACAGCCTTAGCTATGTCGACCTGTCGATGTTCCAGATGATCGAAGGGCTGGTCTATGCCTTCCCCAAGGCAATGAAGCACCACGACATCCGATATCCGGGTCTCGCACGGCTTCACGACCGGGTGAAGGACGGTCCCGCTATTGCTTCCTATCTGGCGTCGCCGCGTCGATTGGCGTTCAACGAAAGCGGCATTTTCCGCAGATATCCCGCGCTCGATATCGATCCGTGATCACTGCGATCCTTCAACACTGCGGTCGCGTGCAGAGCGACTATGGGACGTCATTTCCGGTCGCCGCAGAGTAGAGGTCGAACCAGGTTTGCCTGTCGATGCGAACCGCAAGCGCCTCTGAAAAACGGCGGATCCGATCGATGCTGTTTGTGCCAAGCACAGGCAGAATTCGGGCTGGGTGGGCAAGCAGCCAAGCAATCGCGACGGCGGCCCGGTCGACGCCAGCCTCGGCGCCGAGACGGTCGAGCTTCTCGGCGAGCACACCGCTCTCCGTGATCAACCGACCCCCTGCAAGCGGGGACCAGGCCATCGGCGGGGTCGACATTTGCTGAAGATGAGCAAGATCCCCGTTGGTGAAGGGCGCCGTTGCCAACAGACTGAGTTCAATCTGGTTGGTCGCGAGCCTTGTACTCATCGCCGACTGTAAAAGGCTTTGATCCCATGGGCGAAAATTCGAGACGCCGACCGATCGTACCTTTCCATCCTTGACCAGCGCGTCGAGCGCAGCACCCGTTTCGACGTGATCCATGAACGGGTCAGGCCGGTGAATGAGAAGAAGATCGATGTAGTCCGTGGCCATCAGTCGGAGCGATTCGTCGACCGAGGCAGTGATATGGCGGGCGCTTGTGTCGTAATGCTTGACCTTCGCGGCGCTGTGCCTGCCGGCAGGGTAGACGATGCCGCATTTGGTGACGATCTCGATGCGCTGACGAAGTCCGCTGCCACGCAACGCTTTGCCGAAGAGTTCTTCGACCATATAGCCGCCGTAGATGTCGGCGTGATCCATCGTGGTCACGCCCTGATCGAGACACGCTTCAATCTTTGAGCGGATGTGAGCGATCGACGTGTCCTGATCGTCTGCCAGCCGCCACATGCCGTAGACAATCCGCGAAAGCTCCACGTCTCCCGCAATTCCAATCCGCTCCATCGTTACTCTCCATGTCGGCTCACTGTGAAGCTATAATCTGTTGCTGATTTCAGCAACTTGGCAGCGGCGGTAAATGTCGACGATCCGCATTTCCTCCGTGCAGCACCAGTGAGCGCGCTAAATTTTGTTTTCAGCGCGGCCCCTGCCCCCGTCCCGTCAACAGCCACGAGAGGCTTACGCTCAAGACGCCGGCGATCATCGCCAGGCGATTGGCACGTGGGGCATCTCGATCGTTTTCCCAGTTGAACCACGTGCTCGTCTCGACGCCGACGATCCTGGCGGCCTTTTGTGCCGAAACGTCAAGCGCATCGCGCGCAAGCGACATACGTCCGCCGATTGTGTCATCCTGGGTGCAGAACGTGTTTTCATAATTGTTGAAGTTCATCGGTATCCCTTTCCATTCTGATGTGAGCGGTCGCCCGGCGGCATTTGGCTGACGCCGCGCTCTTTCTCCCGTGGGTGGACCGGCTTACCTTCCGGTCCAGGCCTTCACCTGATCGGGGTGATCAGCGATGTATTTCTCGACTGCAGCTTCATAGGAAGTCTCCTGCGCCTGGAACATCGCAGCCTCCAGATCGCCGATCGGCAGTTTCATGCGGGAGAGGAAGGCGGCGACATCAGGATTGTCCTGCTTGAACCCCTGGCGCGCCAGCACGTCGACATGCTCGGCCTCACCGAGCGAGCCCTTCGGATCGGCGATGTAGCGAAGCTCGTATTTGCCGAACATCCAATGCGGGCTCCAGGACGTAGCGACGAACCACTTTTCAGTTCTGATTGCGCGATCCAACGCCGTCAGCATCCCGGCTTCGCTGGAGATCTGAAGCTTGTAGCCGTCGAGGCCATAATCCTTGAGCGCCTTTTCCGAGAGACGCGTCAGCCCGGCGCCCGGATCGATACCCTGAACCGTCGAAGTAAGCTTTTCCTTGATCTCGGGCTTCTGCAGATCCTCGATCGAGTTGAGTTCGCTTTCGGGAATGTAGGCCGGGACGACCCAGCCGAGTTTGGCGCCCTCATAGACAGTGCCGAGGGTCTCGACCTTGTCCTTCACCTTGCCGTAGTAATCGGCATGGGTTTGCGGCAGCCATGCCATCATCATCGCATCGAGATCGCCACGGCTGACCCCTTGATAGAGCGGAGCGACGTCTGTCTGGACAAGCTCGACCTCGTGGCCGAGTTCATCCTTGATGATTTTCGCCGCGAGCTTGGTGACGAATTCCGCATCCGACCATGCTGCCCAGCCGATTTTCACAGGCTTTGTCTCCTGCGCGAAGCTTGCGCCTGCCGGCCCGCCAATAAACATGGCCGCAAGGCCGATGGTTGCGATTGTCTTGAACATATCCAATCCTTCCTATGCATTTCGAATGACAGCGGGCGGAACGCCCGCCGATGAAGACGCTGCGCTCAGGCCGTCTTGGCCTCGGGCTCGCGCTGTGCGAACTTCACAAACGGCAGGCGCCAGGAAGCGCCTTTCTTTCCAAGGCTCTGGGTAAGGCGATCGAGAATGACGGCGAGGATGACCACGGCCAGGCCGCCTTCGAAGCCGGTGCCGACATCGAGCCGCTGGATGCCCGTCAGCACCGTGTTACCGAGGCCGCCCGCGCCGATCATCGAGGCGATGACCACCATCGACAGCGACAGCATGATCGTCTGGTTGATGCCCGCCATGATCGACGGCATTGCGTTGGGTAGCTGGACCTTGAGGAGAAGCTGGGTCGGCGTGCAGCCAAAGGCATTGCCTGCCTCGACGAACTCCACATGCACCTGCCGGATGCCGAGATTGGTCAGACGCACGACCGGGGGCATGGAAAAGATGACGGTCGCAATGGTGCCAGGAACCGCGCCGAGCCCAAAGAACATCGCCGCCGGGATGAGGTAGACGAAGGCCGGCATCGTCTGCATCAGATCGAGCCCCGGGCGGATGACCGCGGCGACGGAATCCCGTCGCGCCATGGCGACGCCGAGCGGCAAGCCGATGATCATCGCGATGACAGTCGAAGCAATGACAAGAGACAACGTCTCCATCATCGCTGCCCACAGTCCCATTTGCCCGACCAGCGAAAGCGACAATCCGGCAAAGACCGCAAAGCCGAATGAGACGCGCCACAGGGCGAGAAGAGCGAAGATCGCTATACCAACCGGCGCGGGAATGCTGAGCAGACCGTTCTGCAATCCGTTCGTCACGAACCCGATCGACGCAGCGATGAAGTCGAGCGCGGGCGAAAAATTGTCGAGGATGTAATTGACGGCCGAATCGATGCCGTCTCCGATGTCGAAGCTCATAATTTTATCCGATTGGCTGGTGAGGTTCAGTTGGCGCGGTCGAGCGTCTCAAGCAGCGCCGACTTGCTGATGGCGCCGATGTAACGGTCTTGGTCGTCGACAACAGGAACCGGCCATGCGCTTGCAGCCACTTGCCCAAGGACACTCGAGAGCTGTTCGCTGGCAAGGATCGGCGCTGCGTCGGCAAGGAAAGCCTTGCGATATGGATCTTCCGCCTTGGAGCGGATCTTCTCCATCAATGACGCCTGGCTGACCATGCCATGGTATTTCATGTCGCGGCCGACGATGATCGCGAACTCCCTGTCGCGGCTCTTCATCTGCTCCAGCGCGGCAGCGGCGGAAACACCCTGACGCTCTATGATGGTGATCTGGGTCTTTCGCGCGACGTCGCCGGCCTTGAAAACCTGCGAGACGTCGACATTGCGGAAGAACGACCGAACATAGTCGTTGGCGGGATTGCCGACGATTTCGTCAGGTGTGCCGACCTGGACGACGTTTCCGTTCTGCATGATGCAGATACGGTCACCGATGCGCATCGCCTCGTCGAGATCATGGCTGACGAAGACGATCGTTCGGCTGTGTTCGGACTGCAGCCGAACCAGTTCGTCCTGCATTTCCGTGCGGATGAGCGGATCAAGCGCCGAAAACGCTTCGTCCATAAGCAGGATCGACGGTTCGCTTGCCAATGCCCGGGCAAGGCCGACGCGCTGCTTCATGCCGCCGGAGAGTTCGTCAGTGCGGCTTTCGCTATAACCGTCAAGCCCGACGGCTTTCAGCGCCACCATGGCCTTCGCCTTGCGCTCGGCTTCGCCGACGCCTGCCACTTCCAGCCCGAAGGCGGCGTTGTTTAGAACATTGCGGTTTGGGAGAAGCGCGAAGGACTGGAACACCATGCTGATGTCTCGGCGACGGAGCTCGATCAGCGCCTTGCGCGACATCTTCGTGATGTCTTGGCCGTCGATCTCGATGGAACCGGATGTCGGCTCGATGAGCCGGTTGAGCAGGCGCAGAAGCGTGGATTTGCCGGAACCGGACAGGCCCATGATCACGAAGATCTCGCCTGCCTTGATATCGAAGCTGGCGTCGTTGACGCCAATGGAGCAACCGGTTGCTCGGTGAATGTCTGCCTTGCTCTTGGCGGAGCGAATGAGCTCCAGAGCATCTTCCGGGTATTCCCCGAAAATCTTGTAGACGTCCTTCAATCTTATCTTGGTCGAACTCTCGGACGTGCCGTTCTCATGTTCCGTCGTAAAAGCCATAAAAAATTGCCGCCTGCTCAATAGCTGACGCACTCTCCTTGTTTGTGATCTTCAGCATTCCTCAAGCAAATACCGCTCAAGGAAACGATTTCTTTAGGCACCAATTCCATCGCGCGGAATATGGTGAAGTTAATCCTCGGCAATCGTCAGATGAGCATTATTATAATAATACATGCTGCGTTGATGAGCGCGGAGAAACTGTCGTTTCTACAATGGCGAATGATGGCCGAGGCGCAAAGGATTGCCTTTATTACGACACAGAGTTCCGGATGTCCATTGAAAATTCTATTTTTTTGGCAATCTGGGTGCGCCTGAGAAACTCAACGAGGTCCCGTGGACGCCCGAACACCCTGCAAAAGCGCGCATGCGCGTGCTCGGTTTGACGCCGGTTGAAAGGGTTTTCCGGAGTGATATGCGACATCGAGAAGGAACCGCTGACGGCTAGCCGACAACCTCATTGCGGTAGACGCACCATAGATCCACCCGCCTGACATATCCAATGAGACCGTGTCGCCTGACCATCACTTCGCACCAGGTTCCATCACAACGATCAAGCCTGAGCAGCACGCCGCCTTGCAAGCTGGCGCGCTCCGTGGCTGTCGCTGCAGGCGCGCTTCTCAGTGCTGCGTTCGAATCCAGCCAGTTTCCGACGGTGGCCATCCGTTGACCGGAGAGCAGCGCTGCCGACATCCAGCCGATAGCGCCGTCCGCGTCGCGAATCATTCGCCAGTTGCCGGACTCTTCCACAACCCTCGAGCGGCAAACCGGGCGTGACATAAAGCCAGATGATCAGCGAGGCCATCTGGCGCTGGACTCATCGTGTGCAGCGGGCAGCACCTTTGAGGGCTGCCGTCATGCCTTTCAGTGAAAACGAATAGGTCGTTTCCGTGCCGCGGCGTGAGCGCGCATTCAGCGTCATTGTGGCGCCCGCCTTCATGGCGGCTACGAGCTCGGCATCACGGGCCTCGCGTCGCGTCCATGCGGCCCTGCCCTGCGGTGCCAGCGTGAAAGCCTTGTCGCCCACCGCGGCAGTCAGGGTGGAACCGGCCTCGAGATCATAGCCCATGATGGCTTGTGGCACATATCCGGTGGCCGGCCGCGGCGACGGCGCGACAAGGAAGAAGTTGTCGCCGTGGTCGACGTGATCAGGTTTCATCGTCGTTGGGATCGAGAGAATGTAGCAGGTGTCGCGCCCGTTATTTTCGTAGGAATACACGCCCCAGGCGCCGAAGGAGTTGAGCTTTACGGGTTGCGCCTGCGCTGAAGCGTACGTGGTAAGGACGATAGCGCAAGCAGCAATAACTCTGGATTTCATCTTGTTTCCTTTGGCATGGAGGGATCAGGCAGTGCGTTTCGACCGCACACAAGATGCGCCATTCGCGGTCGCAATCGTTGTCAAAGTGTTAACGAAAAGCACCCGAAAAAATGCCCATTGCCGCCGACCAGGCGCAAGTCCCGCGCAATGCACTGCTTGTGCCTCGCCTGACTGAACGTGCGACCTCGATAAAAATATCGTGACCGGATTGTGTTCACTTGAGGGGTCGACATGTGGTCGGTTAGTCGCGAACATGAACGGCAGATGAACAGATGTTTGATCAAAGTTTGGAACGGGCGCCCATGTTCGGCCTAACGTTCGCTTCACAATTCTCTTTGCAACCCATTGACATTGCTGGGGTCGTGGCGGTCAGGACTGCCATCGCCTACTCTGACGTGTTGACGGACGTCGACATTTCGGTAACGCACGAACACGGTGTCATCTACCTGGATGGGGTGGTGTCATCCGTCCGGATGCGCGATGCAGCCCAGAAGATAGCTGCTGAAGTTACCGGTTCACCCATCAGAAACCGGCTTGCGTGGCACATTGACCGTTACCTTTGAAAACGTGACCGTCGGGATCGGTCACGGCATCTTTGCGCCCGACGATTAGCGCTGATCACGACACCCGGCAGGTTCATTCCGCAGCAAGGGTGCGGCCATACATGGCCGTCAAACGCCTGGAATTAACGCGATCGAAAGCCGGTGATGTTAGCACTCCTGGGTTGAAAAGGGAGAGCTGTCATGCTGCCTGCACCATGGAAGCCGATTGAATCCGGTGGCCTGATCCGGCTGGGATCCGCACGCGACGGCGGTTATGTCGTTCCGAAGCGCGCCGTGCTTGCCTCAAAGCGCTTGATCAGCATGGGACTGAACGACGATTGGCAGTTCGAGAAGGAGTTTCGGCAGCTCGCAGGCGTTGGCATCGTCTGCTTCGACCATTCCGTCACTTGGAAGTTCTGGCTGCGGTATTATGTCGAGCAGGTTCTGCGGCTTCGCTGGGGCAGACTGGCGCGATATCTGGATTATCGATGGTTCTTCAGCCGGCCAGGCGTCGAGCACCAGCCCATCAGAATCGGCTATGATCAACCGGGGGAAGTTAGCGTCAAGGGGCTGCTCAAAGAGTTCTCCGAAGACAATATTTTCCTCAAGATCGATATTGAGGGATCCGAGTACCGGATACTGGACGATATCGTGAAATATTCGAACCGCTTTACCAGCGTCGTCATCGAACTCCACGATATCGACATACACGAAGATCGAATCCGCAGGTTTGTGGAGGGAATGTCGAATTTCTCGATCGTTTTCCTTCACCCGAACAATTTTGGCGGCACGGACGATCAGGGCGATCCATTGGTTATCGAAATGTGCCTTGTGAGGAATGATCTGCTGGACCCGGCAGCACCAGGCGAGACACGCCCCGAACTGCCGGCAAACACGTCACGCCTCCCCGATATCGAATTGCGCTTCGCTCCGGTCGGCATCAGTTCGACGGTCGGGCCGCGCCGCGATCTCACGGCTTAAGCTGACATCCACAGCATCCCAGGAGCAGCGGTCCTCATTGGTACCGCCACTCCGTACTCAGCGTTTGAACAAGGGTGTGCGAACGTGCCCCGAAGCAGCGTATGTGAGCGAGGATTCGAGTTGCTCGAACGGCAAGCCGCGACGGAGCAGATGAGCGACAGCGACCTCGACGATCAGCGGTGCGAATTTCTCTGCGGGACAGGCATGCACGCCGGCACCGAACTCAAGAAACTTTCTGTCCGCCCGTGTGATATCGAAACGATCCGGATCCGGATTTAACGCCGGGTCCCGGTTGGCCGCCGCCAGCAATACGATGATCATCTCGCCCTGCCGCACCCTATGGCCTGCGATCTTCCCGTCACGCGCCATGAAGCGAAAAGTGCTGTTGGTGACGGGATCACACCGCAAAACCTCCTGAATGAGCGGTCGCAGCAATGTCGGATCCGCGACGACCTGCGTGCGCAGCGCCGGTTGGCGCGCCAGCGCCAGGAGCGTCGATCCGATCAGAGACGCCATCGCCACATAGCCCTGAACCAGGTAGCCGATGGCGTTGACGACGACATCAGTTTCATCATCGCACCCGACCCGCCTTGCCTCGTTTGCCAGGGCGTGAAGCAACGGACCGCACTGTTGACTGTCGCGCCTGATCTTCATGACTAGCTCGAACAGAGCCTGGGCGCCGTGGTGGCCCCGTGCGAGCAGTTCTGCAGTCAATGCGGGGATCCCGGTTGCCGCGGCCGCAGCGGCGGCGCCATAATCGCCGAGCCACGCCATCACATCGCCGAAGCTGGCCTTGGGGATGCCAAGCAGTTGCGCGACAACCTGCACCGGCAACGCAAACATGAACGTCATCGTTCTATCCACGCTGAACATCTCTTGTGCGTCACTGTCGAGTTCCATGGCACGCCGGTGCGCAACGACAGCGAGCTGCCCGAGATCGACGCCACGCAAGACGCTTGCGACCGCCCCCCTCAACGTGTCGCCGACGTCGTCATCGCGCAGACGCACCAAGCGCCCGAATATCTGGCCGGCCGCACCACCCAGCAAGGTCTCGGGGATCGGTTCGCTCAAGGGGCGCGTGAGACAGATCTTACTGGTCAGAACCTCCTTGACTGCAGCCGCGCTCGCAGCCACCCACCAGCCATTTGCCTCGTCATGAAAGAAAGGCTGCTCTTGTGCCAGACGGCTATAATAGGCGGAAGGGTCGCGATGAGATGGCGCAGCACGAACATGCGCGGGTTCGTCGGGGGAAAGTATGATTGTGTTCATGGCAATACTCCTGCGTTCGGGCCATTGAGCCGCCTTGTCCCTTAATGTCCCTTGCCTTTGCATTTGTCCAAGTTATAGTATTTCTGATGCCGATCAGCTTTATGCATGGCCATGGACAGCGAAGCACTGCTCACATTCGTGACCATCCACCAGGCCAACGGGTTCTCGCGCGCCGCTGACATTCTCGGCCGCTCCCAGCCCGCCATCAGCCGGCGCATTGCCCTGCTCGAAGAGGAACTGGGCGTGCCGGTTTTCGAGCGTGCCGCCGGTGGCATTGTGTTGAGTGAAGCGGGCCGCACCCTGCTCCCACATGCAGAGCGCGTACTTGCTGCGCTCGGCGATGCCTCGAGTGCAATCAAAGCCATGCAAACGAACGTTGTGGGGCGTGTCGCGATCGTCGCTGTTGGCACACTCGCCGGCACGAACCTGACCGTGGTTCTCAAACACTTCACGGCCGAGCATCCCGGGATCGAACTTGCGATCAGCACCGCAACCAGCGCCGAAGTCAGCGAGCTGGTTCGGCGGGGTGAAGCGGCCATTGGTCTGCGCTATCTCCTCGACATCGCACCGGATCTCATCTGCGAGCATGTCGCCTCGGAACCCATGGCCGTCATCTGTCACGCCGATCATCCCCTGGCGGGCAAGGAAATCAAATCTCTGACTGAGCTGCGCCATGAGACCTGGTTCGCTTTCCGCAATTCTTACGATCAGCGCGAAACGTTCGCCGACAACATCTTTGCCCAGTTTCAGGCGCGCGGCGTCGGCGAAATCCGCTGGTCGGCCATAGACAGCCTCAATGCGATGAAACGCCTGGTCGAGGCCGGGCTCGGCATTGCGTTACTGCCGGAAAGTGCGATCGATGAGGAAAGGCGCGCAGGTTCACTCGCCACGGTCGGGGTTGCAGACCTGATCGTCGCAAACCCAATTTACACGGTCACGCGTCGTGGCGGTTATCTCAGCCCCGCCACGCTTCGTCTGCTGGAACTTCTGCGAACATCTCCCAGTTTCACGGGCAAGGCTGACCTGCAACCACAGAGCGGGAGACTTGAGTCTTCGTAAGACACAATCCGGTTGGGCAGGTCCTATACAAGGACGTGAGGCTGTAGACGGTCCAGCTTAGCATTGCGGAAAAAGCTGGTGACAGCACAAGACACCTTCGCAGCGGGCGGCCACTTCCTGATGCATTCAATGTGGTTTCGCTATTCCGGCTCGCGCAGATCGCAACGCCGGAGATGGAAAAGGCCGGTGGTGGCGCCATACTCGCTATCGCATCGATGGCGGGTAACGACAAGAACAAGCGCATGGCGTCCTACGGATCGTCGAAGGCAGCCGCAAATCACCTGATCCGCAATATCGCCTTCGACCTCGGCTCCAAAAACATCCGCGTCAACGGCATCGCACCGGGCGCCACGCGGACGGATGCACTTGGATCCATGCTGAATGATGACATCGAGGAAAGGATGCCGGCGCACACGCCCATCCGCCGACCGGGCGAACCCCAGGACATGGCAAACGCCGCCTCGTTCTTGTGTTCACCAGCCGGATCAGTGGTCAGATTGTTACCGTCTCGGGTGATGGCGTGCAGGAACTGGATTGAGACAACAGGATTGAGACCGGGCTCTCCGTACGGTCAATCGCATCGAGCTGCCGTGGCCTTGGGGCCATGGCGACGTGTTCGTTGCCAATCGCCGCTTGCCGAATCGACGGACGGCAGTCCCCGCCGACCGGCGGGCACTGACATCTTTTGCCCATAGGCCGCAAGACCGGATTTCGACGATTAGCAGCAGCGCTAATCTCACACGACCTTGCGCCCGGCGCGCTCAGCTTACTGTTGGGCTGGGGGCGTGGTTTGAATTTTTTCCTGAACCTTCTTGGCCAGAGCCGGGTCGTTTTGGGCGGCTGTCAGGATAGAAGAGTATTCCTCCACCGAAATAGCGGACGAGGATTCCACAGCCTCCACCATCTGCTTGCTGGCTTCAGTCTGCAGCTTCTCCTTTGCCGCTGCGTCCGTTGTTGCTTCTATCTTCGCGGAATACGCCTGCCGGACCTTGTCAACCTGAAGGTAAGCGACTGCAAATGCCTGGATCTTCTGATCGCTGATGGTGGCATCCGTGCCCTTGCCGGCCTGACCCTGGGTCGGCTGCGTCTCTTGTGCCTGGGCCATTTCCAAGGCGGACGCCGGACTGAAGGCCGTGAAACTGACGAGTGTGGCGGTCAGCGATGCAATGAGTGCGTAACGATTGATCATGTCCATTCCTCTATAACGTGCCAGGCAGCAATACAGCGCCTTGCTCATTCGCCCCCAAACCGGATGAATGCGGGGCGTGGTCTGGACAATGAAACCCTCGAAAGGGCCAGGTGGGGCAGCGACAGGGCAATTTGCTGACCATTGAACGGCAGCTTTGTGGCTTTCACCGAGCGCCGAAAACGCCACCTCGGCCCTGTCGCCCTGCGGAAACCTTGCTGCGCGACTGGCTCTTAACTGCAATGCGATCGTCGGCCACCACCTTTGTTGGCGAGCCGGTACGCTACGGATATCGAATGTCCAAAGCGCACCGTTTGCGGGCGCCAAGGTCGAATAGCCTCATCTGCCGCGTCCGCGATGGTCGTTGAACGCAGCGGTACCAAACTCGACGTTCTTGGCAAGTGCCGGCCATTCGCTCGTCACGCCCGGCTGCACCGGCCGCTCCAGATAGGTCGAAAGAACGACATAGCTCCGGGTCGCCTTGACGCCAGGCGTGTCATACAGGCGCGCCAGCAGTCCTTCCAGCGCATGCGTGCTCTCCGTGCGCACCTTAAGGAGCATGCAGGTGTCCCCCGCCACCGAATGCACCTCCTCCACTTCGGGGTGTTCTTCAATAGCAAGCAATGCTGGGGTCTTGCCCCAGCCGGTGGTGTCGACATGAACGAAGGCAAGCAGGGTCTTGCCAACGGCCTCGGGATCGATGAGCGCCGCCACGCGACGAATTGCGCCAGAGCGCCTCAGGCGCTTTACGCGCTCGTGCGCGGCCGGCGGTGATAGTCCGACACGGTCCCCGAGTTCGGCGTAGCTCAGGGTCGCGTCCTCGACCAAGGCGCCTAATAGCTTTCGGTCCATCGCATCCAGATCACGTTCGGGACGAGGCTTGCGCCGAACCTCTTCTGTATTTTGGTCCATTCTGATGTTTCCTCTTGTGGCAGAATAACATTCTGCAATCATCGCTCCATGACGAATGTAGATCAACATATTTCCACTAAATCTGTCGAGCGCTCCCGCATCCCTCCGTTTGCCTTCGTGTTAACGACCTGCATCGGCGTCATCGGGTCGAACTCGCTGGCGCTGGGGCCGATTGCGCCAGAAGTTGCACGCAGTCTTGACGTGGGCGCTCCGGCCGTCATGACGGCATCGGCGGTTTTTGGTCTCGGTACGGCGGCGAGCGCCATCTTCCTTGGACGTTTCATTGATCGCTACGGCCCGAGCCGAATGCTTGTGATCGCATTGCTTCTGCTTGCGATCGGACTTGGCGCCAGCGCGGCCGCACCGGCGCTCCCCTTCCTTGTGACAGCACAACTGCTGGTCGGGATTGCCGCCGGCATCGCGCTGCCGGCCATCTACACGCTGGCAGCCATTGTCGCGCCGGCGGGACGCGAGAGCGAGACCATCGGCCTGGTGTTGACGGGCTGGACGCTGAGCATGGTCGCAGGTGTACCGTTGTCGGCGGCTATTGCCGATTTCGCCGGCTGGCGCGTGACCTTCCTTGTCGTCGCCGCGGCCGCCCTTATCGTATGTGCTGCGGTGCGGATGGCTGTCGTCCGGGACGCGCCTCAAGCGGCGGCTTCGTCGCCGTTGACGGCGCTCGGCGTTCGTGGGGCCGTGCCACTTCTTTCCGCCTGCGCCGCTTTCATGGCCGCCTTCTATGGCGTCTATGCCTATATCGGCGATCATCTCCATGCCGCCTTGGAACTGCCCCTCAGCGCCAACGGCTTCATCGCGGCCTTCTATGGAGTCGGTTTTGGAAGTGCCGCCTTCCTCGACCGTCTGATCGATCGCCTCGGTGCCGCAAAATTACTGCCGCTCATTTTTCTCGTTGTCGCCGCAGTCTACGTTGCGATGGCAGCAGCCAGCGGTTCCTACAAAGCCATGCTGGCGGTCGTCTTCTTCTGGGGACTTGCCAACCACCTCGGACTCAATGTGCTCATCATGCGGCTGACGGCGCTCAGCCCCACCCGGCGCGGCGCCATCATGGGACTGAACAGTGGCGTCACCTATCTTGCCCTGTTTGCCGGCACACTTGCCTTTGGCAACCTCTATTCTGCGGCGAGCTTCTTTGCTCTCCCTGTTGCCGCCGGCGGTCTGATGCTTGCGGCAGCGCTTTGCGCGGCTCTTGCACCGCGCTAGAGCATGTCGCGCAAAAGCGTACAGCGGTTTTGCGATGACGACATGCGCAAAAACAAGAGCTTAGAGCGCAGCAAGCGAATCCGAGAGATCGCGACGCGCTTTAGCGGCCATCGTCGTTCGACCAGTTGGAACGCCGATCAGCGTATAGGCGGGATGGGTTGCCGAGGCGCCTTATCTAATGCGCGGTGTAGGCGCCATCCACCAGATGGTAGCTACCGGAGATGAAGCTCGCTCGTTCGGACAGGAGAAAACACACAAGAGCTGCAACTTCGTCCGGCGTGCCGCGTCGGCCCATGGGCTGAAGCGCGTCCAAGCGTCGGTTGCTTGTCAACTCGGACTGCTCGGATAGCAGTGGCGTTTCGATCATGCCAGGCCCGACCGCATTGATCCGTACGCCCCTTTTTGCATACTCGATCGCGGCGACCTTCGTCAGGCCGACAACCCCGTGCTTGGCTGCGGTGTATGCCGATGCGGTCGGCAGGCCAACGGAGCCCAGAATCGACGACATGTTGACGATGGATCCACCACCCTGCGCCGCCATGGCGGCGATCTCGTACTTCATGCAATAGAACACGCCGTTGAGATTGACGCTGATCAACCTTTCCCACTCGTCTACCGGGTAATCAGCCGTCGCCCTTCGTACGCCGTCGATTCCGGCATTGTTGACCGCCAGATGCAGCCCCCCGTGTGTCTGGACAACGGTTTCGACCAGCTTCGCAACGTCGCCGGCTTTGGCGACATCGACTTCCACGGGGAAGGCCGTCCCGCCAGAGGAACAGATCTCGTTGGCGACCGCTTGCGCCGCATCGGGATTGATATCCGCTACGACGACTTTCGCCCTTTCTGCGCCAAGCTGGCGGGCAACCGCGGCACCTATCCCAGACCCTGCGCCGGTTACAAGCGCGACTTTGCCGGCGAAGCCAAGCTCCATTCTGTGTATCCTTATTCAAGAGCCCAATCGACCAGGGACGGACGCAAGCTGCAAGCAGTTTCATCAATTGTGGCGTGCTTTGTCAGCCTGCACCTGCGAAACGCGAAGTGCAATGGTCTTTACTCTTCCTGCACTACTAGTTTTCTCCTCGGAAAAGCGAAGAATAGCGACTTGGCCAACGAACGCTTGAGTGTTAAAGACGAAACAGTGCTCACCGATTACTCGTAGGTGGATATGAACAGTAACCGCGTTACCCGGCGGGCGATCCTGCTCGGCAGTTTGGCTTTAACGGCATCTGGATGCACATCAACGGCACAACGATTGGGCGAGCCCATCTTTTCTGCCTTCGGAGGTGGCCCGTCTTCCCGCTATCGGCGTCGAGATGTGGCTTATGACGGAGGTGAGCCCCCTGGGACGATCGTCGTCGACACCACGGAACGCTACCTATACCTGGTTGAAGGCGGTGGTCGGGCCATCCGCTACGGCGTCGCTGTCGGCGAAGATGGACGCACGCTCAAGGGCCCGGCGTCAATCGGGCGCAAGGCCGAATGGCCGTCCTGGACGCCGACCGAAAGCATGATGGAGCGCAAGCCGCATTTACGGCAATATGCCGGAGGCGTCAGCGGTGGGAACCATAATCCACTTGGCGCAGCCGCTCTTTATCTCTATCGCGGTGGGCAGGATACCATGTTCCGGCTGCATGGAACAAACGAGCCCTGGACGATTGGCCAGGCAGTATCGAGCGGATGCGTCCGCTTGACCAATGAGGATATCGTCGATCTGTACAACCGAACTCCCGTTGGGGCCAAGGTTCTGGTCATCTGATCAAGCTTTTATGCTCAGCGATGCAAATTGTGTTCTTTTTGCACTAGGCGAGAGCGAAGAACGCCCTATTAATATAAGCGTTGCCTTTGATTCCCATTCCGCATAGAGGAGAGGACTTCTTGATGAGCAGAAATCTAATCATGATTGTTACCTTGCTTTCCGTCGTCGGCCTGAGTGGCTGCGATACTATCGGTAAAGGCAAGGGTAAAGCCCCGCCGCCGGTCGAGTCCGCCGAACCGGCACCGGTCTATAAATAACTTGAACTTCTGATGGGTGGGGAGGGCAAGTGCCCTCCCCACGTCATCCCAACCGGTCGGGCCGGCCGTAAGGCTGCAATGTCTGCCGGGCTGTGCTCATCGGAGTTCAGGAGATATTCCACAGTGATGCCGCATATGATTGGCCGACTAACACTCGTGGCAATGCTCGCGTTTGCGACGGCTGCCTGCGAATCAACTGATAAAAAACCCGAACCGCGTTTTGTCTCGAGTACCAGTGGCGCACCTGCCGTGAGCGCAGGCGTAGCCCGGGAAGCCGGTTACTTTATCGAATTCAGATCCCGATACGCCCTAAGCTACGGCCATACCTATGTGATTTTCGGGCGCACGGATCAGGCTGGTGCGATGATTGATCCCGAAGTCGCGGGTCTTGCACCGGCCAGTACCAGCGCAACTCCCTATGTCCTCGGTCACTTTTTGCCCGTACCGGCCGAAACCGGTGCCAGCGACGGCGACCTTGAGGAGGCATACAGGTCGGCAAGCTGGCGCGTGATGCTGACCGAAGCGGAGTACAACAAGACCGTTGCCAATATCAGGAAACTTAAAGCCAAATCGCGATTCTGGCAGGCGTCGGTGTACAACTGCAATGCGTTCGTCGCAGATATCGCACGTTCCATGGGATATCAGACGCCCAGCATCTGGCTAAGGCCGCAGCAGTTCGTTACAAAACTCCGGCAGATGAACGCGGGCTAAAGGCGATCGGTCCGGCGTTTCGCGCCCAATCGATCGTATATCGCAGAAAGGCTTCGGTGACTTGAAGTGATCATATCGATCGCCGCTCTGGGCAAAATCGTGTGGGTAGTCGGCATCATCGCCTGGTACTTTATTCGTGTGCCGTTCGAACGCCGGGCAAAGCGCGTGCAGGTCGTCAGCACCCGCCGCTCGCCGGTTGACATGTTCGGGCTTGCGTCCGGCCTCCTTGGCCTGGCGATCATCCCAGCTTTCTACGTTGCCACCGGAATGCCGGGGGCCGCCGACTATTCGGCCCGTGCGTGGGCCATCGTGCTAGGCGCAGTCATTTTTTTCTTTGCCCTGTGGGTTTTTCGCCGGACACATAAGGAGCTAGGTCGGAACTGGTCGATCACGTTGGAGATTCGTGACAAGCACGAGCTGATCTCCGGCGGACCGTACGCCTTTGTTCGCCACCCGATGTATACGTCCTTCATGCTGATGGGTCTCGGTCAGGCCTTTCTGCTTTCCAATTGGGTGGCAGGGCTGGCGGGCCTGCTCGGGTTCGCGGTGCTTTTTTTTCTAAGGGTGGACAAGGAAGAGCGTATGATGCTGGAGATTTTCGGGCCGCAGTACCGTGACTACATGCAGCGGACCAAGCGAATCGTCCCGTATCTCTATTAAAGGTGACATGATGCGAGGCCGAGCCATCAAGCTTTCGGTGCCACGGCGCCTTGTCTGCGACCTGATGCGGTTTTCGATCGGGGTGCCGCGCGTTACCGTTCAGCGGCAAATGAACCTCGACCCGCTGCAAAGGGCGAGAATCGCCCAGACCAGCAGGCCGTCTTGGACCGTGCTGTTCTTGAAGGGATACGCGCTTCTTTGTCGGGAGACGCCCGAGTTCCGGCGTGCATACGTCAAGCTCCCCCGACCTCAGCTTTATGAATACCCGGAAAGCGTAGCGTCCATTGCGCATGAACGCGAGCATGACGGCGAGCGGGTGGTCCTGCTCAGTAAGATCAAGTCTCCGGAGCGCCTCCCTATCCCTGAACTAGCGGCCCTGATCGATGCGGTGCGGTCGCGCCCGGTGGCGGAGATAAAGGAGTTTCGGCGCGCGCTGAAGATTGCCCGCATGCCGGGCCCAATCCGTTGGCTGCTCATGTGGCTGGGGCTCAATCTCGGCTCGCGGCGCGCCCACTACTTCGGCACCTTCCAACTGTCGGTCTATTCGGGCCTCGGGGCGGAATCGCTCAATCCCCTGACCCCCCTCACCACCCTCTTCAATTACGGCCCCATCGCCGCGGACGGCACGGTCACCGTACGCATCCACTACGATCACAGGGTCATGGATGGTGCCAACGTCGCGCGCGCGCTGGAGCGCTTCGAAGCGATCCTGAACGGTGATGTTGCCCAGGAAGTGTTGGGTCTTTCTCAAGACGAAGCCGTTCACACGCCCTTGCTGTCGCGGAAGACCACATGATGGTACAGGCCGAATTGCGACCGGCGGTCGTGGTCATTGGAGCCTCGCGCGGTATCGGTCGGGCGATCGCCAAAGTTGCCGCGCGAGAAAAAGCACCCGTCGTACTTGTCGCGAGATCCCACGACGATCTGGTCGCAGTGGCGAGCGAGATTGGGGAGGCCGGCGGCGAAGCATTCGTGCTGCACCTCGACCTGTTTTCGGCCGATGCGGCGGCGCGCCTGGGGGATTTCCTCACGGCAAACAACCTTTGCTGCGACGTCCTGGTCAACAGTGCCGGCTACGGTTTGCGGGGGGCGGCAACGACACTCCCCGTCCAGGATCAGTTGGGGATCATCGACCTCAACATCCGCGCGCTTACCGACTTGTCTCTTCATTTCCTGCCGGGGATGGTGGCGCGCGGTCGCGGCGGCGTCCTCAACCTCGGCTCCATTGCCGGCTTCATGCCCGGCCCTAACATGGCGCTTTACTACGCAAGCAAGAGCTACGTGCGCTCATTTTCCGAGGCCCTTCACCAGGAATTACGCCGTACCGGCGTCACGGTGACATGCGTTGCTCCCGGTCCGGTATCGACCGAATTCCTCCAGCGATCCGGCGCCGATCGAGTGCCGCTTTTCAAGGTCCTGCCGAAGCTTGATGCCGACTATGTCGCCGAGCGCGCTTGGCGCGGGTTCAAGTCGGGGCGGCGTCTAGTCGTGCCGGGAATCTCCGCCAAACTTGCGGCGTTTGCCGCAGCATGGCTGCCATCCGCAGTCATGTTGCCATTGATCGGCCGATTGCAACACCGCAGCAATGATCCCTGCCCTTGCGGCTCCGGCATAAAATTCAAGGATTGCTGTGGCGCCCGTTCGCGTCGGGATGGCTTGCGGCAAAACACCCCTCTAAACCGCTGATCGGTTTGACACCGTCGAAAAATGCGCCTTCGGATCGCCTCCGGATACCGCAACCAATGTGAGGGGTGCCGTTTGCGAATGCGCTCCATGGCACCTGCGTCAAACGCCTCAAAAATTGGATGTGGTCGATGATGGCAGAGTGACTGGCGATGTCGGAGGATGCCGTCGACGCGTGTACCAAAAAAGCGGTGTCAGACACTTGAAGGCCGGCCAGCGCCCTCCCATCTACCGGACAACCCGCTGGTCCGGGCCCCTCTGGCGAGAGCTTCCGGCGCTCTTGCGATGTCGGACCTTATCCGACATCTGCGCCGGCGGAGCTCTATTCCGTGGATGCTTCCCTTTTGTTTATCGATTGGCTGGGTAAGCCAATCTGGATGTGGCACAGCTTCATCACGCTGGTCATCGCTATCCTCTCCTTCGACCTTGGCGTGCTGCACAAGGAAAACAAGGAAATCGAGGTCGGCGAGAGCATCAGGCTCTCAGCGCTCTACATCTCGCTTGGCCTCGCTTTCGGCGGCTGGGTCTGGTGGTATCTGGGCGCCGACGCCGGCCTTGCCTACATGACCGGCTTCGTCGTCGAAAAGACGCTCGCGCTCGACAACGTGTTCGTCATCGCCCTCATTTTCTCATTCTTTGCCGTCCCGCGTCTCTACCAGCATCGGGTGCTTTTTTGGGGCATCCTCGGCGTCATCGTCCTGCGCGCCATCATGATCGGCGTCGGTGCGACGCTTGTCGCTGAATTCTCGTGGCTACTCTACATCTTCGCCGCCTTCCTCGTCGTTACCGGCTTGAAGATGCTGTTCATGAAAGAAGCCGAGCCCGACATCTCCAACAACGCGTTGGTGCGCTTCATGCGGAACCGTTTCAATGTAACGGAGACCCATCACGGCGAACATTTCTTCGTCAAGCGGGCAGATCCGAAGAGCGGCAAGCTGATCTGGTTCATCACGCCGCTGTTCATGGCCCTCGTGCTTATCGAGGTGGCTGACGTTATCTTCGCCGTCGATTCGGTACCGGCGATCTTCGCCATCACCACCGATCCGTTCCTGGTCTATACGTCCAACATCTTCGCCATTCTCGGCCTGCGGGCGCTCTACTTCGCACTGGCAGCGATGATCCACCGCTTCCGCTATCTGAAGCCGGCTCTGGCCGTGGTTCTGATCTTCATCGGTTCGAAGATCTTCGTTGCCGATCTGCTGGGCCTGGAGAAATTCCCGGCGGCGCTGTCGCTTGGCATCACCTTTGCGATCATCGCAAGCGGCGTGATCTGGAGCCTGGTCAAGACGCGCGGGGAGGCGATACCGGCCGAGTAAGTCTCGGCAAAGCGACCTCCGTCAAGACGAGGCGATACGCCCGGAGGCTGCCCAAGAGGGCAGCCAATCCATTTCAGTGACAATCAGCTAAGCCGCGGGTGCTCGAAAGAACGCCCGCGGTTCGCGTTTATCGGATCGGCGTCTGCTCGCCCAAAGCGGCGACCATCGCGCGGATCTTCACGGCTTTCTCGAAATGGTCGAGCCGATGGGTCCTGATCCACCATTCGGCCGCCTCCATCAAAAGCTCTGGGTCTTCGTTTTTGTTGGCAAAGAAGGCATAGAACGAGAGGCCCACCCCGGGTCCCTTTTCAGCGATCTTCCGATCGCAAACTTCCAATATCTTCCGTTGCAAGGCGGTTCTCATGATCCGGCTCCAATGCGTTTGCTGATTGTCTCTGGTGAAGGGGTCGGCTTCGCCCTGCCCGCTCAAAGGGCTCTTTTCAAGACGAGGTCTTAGCCGCAGCCGGTCGGGCTGCGCAATCCTTGACAGGGCGGTCACGATTCATCGGGTGATTGTCTGATTGACCGGCCGTTGCCGCACCCTTGGATGTGCCATCGCACGCAGGGCTTGACGCCAGAATATTGCGTGTATATACACGCAATATGTCCTATTGTTATTGCATCCTCCTGCGCAAAGCCTCGAGACGAGTGACGTCGCTCTATGACGACGCGCTTGCGCCTATTGGCGTCAATCTCGCGCAGTTCAGTCTGCTGCGAAACATCCAGCGGGCGGAGCCCATCTCTCTGACGGATCTCGGCCAGCGCACGGAACTCGACCGTTCGACGGTCAGCCGGAACGTCAAGGTCCTTGAAAAAATGGCGCTGGTCGTAATGGTGAGCGGGCAGGATCAAAGGGAGTCGGCTGTCGAATTGTCCGAGAAGGGGCGGCAAGTCCTGCGTGACGGGGCTCCTCTCTGGGACGGCGTGCAGACGGCAATCGAGGCCAAGCTCGGGGATGAAGCGTCGGCCCAACTGACGGCCCTGCTGCAGGCTCTCTAGTCAAATCAACACAATCGATCGATGGAAGGAAATGGCCGATGTTCGGACCGGTGCTTGCGCGATATCTCGCCAAACGTGACATCCATTATGGCTGGGCTGTCGCGGCCGTTACATTCCTCGTCATGCTGGCGACGGCCGGTGCAATGGGGTCCGCGGGCGTTCTGATCAAGCCACTCGAAACAGAGTTCGGATGGTCGACTGCCGAGATATCGTTTGCGCTCGCCATTCGCCTCGTGCTCTTCGGTCTGCTTGGGCCGTTCGCGGCAGCCTTCATGAACCACTTCGGCGTCAGGAAGGTCGTTTCCGCGGCGCTGGTTCTCATCGTTACCGGCATCATTGCGTCGTTCTTCATGACGCAGTTGTGGCAGATGGTAGCGCTTTGGGGTGTCGTTCTCGGCGTCGGCACGGGCATGACCGCGCTAGTGCTCGGCGCCACCGTCGCCACGCGCTGGTTCGACAAAAGGCGCGGCCTCGTTGTCGGCCTGATGACGGCCAGCAATGCCACCGGGCAGTTGGTGTTCCTGCCCCTCCTCGCCTCTCTCACCGAGGCGATCGGCTGGCGCACCGCCCTCACCGTCGTCATCGCGGTCCTGTCCTTTGCCTTCCTCCTCGTGCTCCTGTTCATGCAGGACCGGCCTGCTGACGTCGGCTTGGCGCCCTATGGCGGCCGGGCGATCGTGCCGGCTCCAGCACAGAAGCATAATCTGCGCACCCTGTTGCTTTCGCCATTGAAGGCGCTGCAGGAAGCGTCCCGTTCAAACACGTTCTGGGTGCTGTTTGCGACCTTCTTCGTCTGTGGCTTCAGTACCAATGGCCTGATCCAGATGCATTGGGTGTCGATCTGCGGCGATGTCGGCATCGCTGCCGTCGGTGCGGCCGGTTTCCTGGCGCTGATCGGCGTATTCGACCTCGTCGGTACGGTCTTTTCCGGCTGGCTCTCCGACCGCTATGACAATCGTTGGCTGCTCTTCTGGTTCTACGGCCTTCGCGGCCTGTCGCTGTTGTTCCTTCCCTTCAGCGGCTTCAACATCTACACGCTGTCGATCTTCGCCATCTTCTATGGCCTCGACTGGGTCGCGACCGTCCCGCCGACCGTGAAGCTTTCGGCGGAACGCTTTGGTGCAGAGCGGGCGGCGCTGGTCTTCGGCTGGGTGTTTACCGGACACCAGCTCGGCGCGGCGAGCGCTGCATTCCTCGCCGGCGCGAGCAGGACGTCGCTCGAGACCTATACGCCAGCGCTTATTGCCGCCGGCTTGCTGTGCATCGTCGCCGCACTGTTGGTCCTGACCATCGGTCAGCGCGCACCGGCAAACCTGGTGCCGCAGGCGGGGTGAAATGCTAGCAGTTGCCGGCCGCAGTTCTTCATTGCGGCCGGCAATCGACTATTGAACTGCCGTGGTCCCGTAAACGAGGTTCGGCAGCCAGAGCGAAAGCTGCGGGAACATGCTGAGCATCAGCAACAGCACCATCATCATCGCGAGATAGGGCAGCACTTCGCGTGCATAGGCCATCATCGGAACCTTCAGCACCATCGACGAGATGTACATCAGACCACCGACCGGCGGCGTAATGCCGGCAATGGTCAGGTTGGTGATGAAGACGACGCCGAAATGCACGCGATCGATACCGACGCCGTCGATGATCGGGATCAGCATCGGCGTGAGGATGATCAGCGCTGCCGACCCCTCGATCGCCGTACCGATGACGATCAGAAGCACGTTGATCAGCAACAGCATCAACAGCGGGTTGTCGGTTGCTGCACCCAGCCAGCCGGACATCGCTTGAGGCACCTGTTCCCAGGCGAGATAGAAACCGAAGGCCGCGGCCGCGCAGATCATGATCATGACCACGGCCGAATCGCGCACCGACTCGGCAAGCACTTCCGGGATCTGGCGGATGGTGAACTCACGGTAACCGAAGACCGCCACGAACAGCACGTAGACGACGACGACTGCACCAGCCTCCGTGGTGGTGAACAGCCCATAGCGAGTTCCGGCGAAGATGACGATCGGGATCGACAGCGCCCAGAGACCGTCGACCAGCGCCTTCATCGCTTCGGCACGGCTCGCCCGCTCCTTGCGCAGCGGCTTGTAGCCACGCTTCTTGGCAATGAAGTAGGTGGTGATCATCAGGCCGCCGGCAAGCACAAGGCCGGGCACGACGCCAGCCGCAAACAGCCGGCCGATCGAGGTTTCGGCAAGGAAGCCATAGACGATAAGACCGATCGACGGCGGGATCAGGCTGGTGATAATGGCGGCCGATGAGGTGATAACCGCAGCGAAGGCACGGCTGTATCCCCGCTCCGACATTTCGACGCCCAGCGTCTTGGCAAGCATCGCCGCATCGGCGTTGGCGGATGCAGTCAAGCCGCCAAGCAGCGTGCCGAGAACCGTGCACATCTGGGCGAGTGCCCCGGTCATATGGCCGACGAGGACGTCTGCGAGGTTGAGCAGCCGGCGGGTGATGCCCGAGGCGTTCATGATGCAGCCGGCGAGTACGAACAGCGGCAGCGCCAGCAGCGACACGGACTGGCTACCTTCGGCCATTTCCTGGGCGAAGTTGGCAAGTGGAATCATGTCCATGTTGATGAGGAAGAACGCCAGCGCGCCGATCGCCATCGCCCAGGTGATCGGGGTGGACAAAAGGAAGAGAACGACGACCAGCAGCGACGGGCCGGCAAGATGAAAGAAGGTCATATCAGCGATTCCACATTGCGATGCACCCGCGCGGTCCACGGTCTCTCGACGATCAGGTGCTGAACGAACATGCCGGCGGATGCCAGGGCGAGCGGGCCATAGGAGAGGCTGCGCGACAGGTCGAGCGCGATGGTGTGGACCTGGCGCGACGTCCATGCCTGCCAGGCAAACAGCACCGTCATCACCAGGAAGAAGACGGCGAGCAACAGGTAATTGAACCAGGCAATCGCCTTCTGCCAGCCTGCGGGGAAGGCCGTGACCAGCACATCGATCGCCGCATGCGTCCCCAACCGAACACCGGCAACGGCGCCGAAAAACACGAGATAGGCAAAGGCCATGATCGCCAGTTCGTAGGTCCATGCAGCCGGCTGCGGGAAAATATAGCGACTGACGACACCCCAGAGGATCGAAAAGACGATGACGATGAGCGCGACAACGCCAATCGCCTCGTCGGCGCGGCGAAAACTGAGAAGAGGAATTGTCTCTTCCTGAAGGTGTGAGGTTTCCATGGCGGCCTCGGTCATGTGAAGAGAAGGATATGGGTGGCCGATAGCGCCACCCATTTGCGGTCGGCTGTACCAGTCTCACATTCCCTGTGAGCTGATCTGCCAACCCGGCGTCGACCGTCGAGCCGACGCCGGGTTGGCGGCGGGAGCGAGCGTGTCCGCCTACTCGGCCATCGCCTTCTGGACGCGGTCGTAGATGCCGGGAGTAATGTTCGGCACCTTGTCATAGGCGATGCGCGACGCCTCGACGAAGGCTGGAACGTCGACGTCTGTAACGATCTCGACACCGGAGTCGGCGAGCTGTTTGGCATAGGCGTCGTCGGTTTCGAGCGTCATCTCAGTCAGTTCCTTGGCGATCGTCTGCCCCTCCTCCAGAAGGATCTTCTGCAGATCTTCCGGCAGGCCGTTGAAGAACTGGCTCGATGCGACCCAGGCGGTGAACATGATCTGGTGGCCGGTCTTGGAGACGACCTTGCGGGTCTCGTTCAGCTTCGCACCGGCGATCGAACCGAATGGCCCTTCAGCGGCATCGACGACGCCGGTCTGCAGCGCGTTGTAGACATCGCCCCAGGGAAGTTCCGTCGGGCGTGCGCCGTAGCTGCCAAAGGTCGCCATCATGATCGGCGAGGACGGCACGCGGATCGTCACGCCGGCAAGATCGGCCGGGGTACGGACGGGCTTGTTGGAGATGATGTGGCGGTAGCCGAAGAGGCCGTTGGGCATGATGATCTTGATGCCCTGCGCCTCGAGCTTGCCCGACAGTTCCTTGTAGAGGTCCGATGCAAACAGGCGGTCCGTGGCCTCAAGACTCGGATAGACGTAGGGGCCGGCCAGGATCGACATATCGGGCACGAACTGACCGAGCTGGCCGTAGTCGGTGGCGCTGAGCAGGCTGGCGCCGCTCATCACCATCTCATTGACCTTCTTCTGCGCGCCGAGCTGGTCGCCGGTCATCACGGTAATCGCGATTCGGCCGTCAGAACGCTTCTCGACGCGCTCGGAGAAGGTCTTCATCGCCTTGACGATCGGCTCGTTGGGATTCACCTGCGAGGTCGAAAAACGCAGGCTGTATTCCTGCGCATTGGCGCTACCGCAATAGGACAGAGCGGCGATGGCAGCCGCGAGCACGAACTTCTTCATTGGATCCTCCTGTTCCGGACTCCCCTCCGGAATTCATTCATAAGCGAATGAATAAGTTATTTACGAATGAGTCACAAGCGTCAAGTGGAATGTCTCGGTGCCGCGGCTGTTCGAAGGTGAGAGCGCCATTCCGCGTCCCGTTGGCGGAAAAAGCAAAAGCCGCCGCAGAGATCCTGCAGCGGCTTCAAGCAACACGTTTGAATTCACACCTTATATATGAATACCCTCTCAGGGATAATCGGCGCTACTAGCCCTTGAACGTGTAATCCTTGATGGACTGCGGCTTCATCTCGATCGAAAAGCCTGGACGTTCCGGCGGCATGTAGGCGGCGTTGTGGATGATGCACGGCTCGAGGAAGTGCTCGTGCAAATGGTCGACATACTCGATCACCCGGCCATCCTTGGTCCCAGACACGGCGATGTAGTCGATCATCGACAGATGCTGGACGTATTCGCAGAGCCCTACCCCGCCGGCATGCGGCCAGACTGGAAGCTCATACTTCGCCGCCACCAGCAGAACCGCCAGCACTTCGTTCAGGCCGCCCATGCGGCAGGAATCGATCTGCACCACGTCGATCGCGCCCTCGGCGATGAACTGCTTGAACATGATCCGGTTCTGGCACATCTCACCGGTTGCGACTTTCACCGGGCCGATCGCCTCACGGATCTTACGGTGGCCGGCGACATCATCGGGACTTGTCGGTTCCTCAATGAAGAACGGCTTGGCAAAGGCCAGTTGTTTGACCCAGTCGATCGCTTCACCGACCTCCCAGACCTGGTTAGCATCGATCATCAGGTAGCGGTCCGGGCCGATGACTTCGCGTGCAATGGTCAGGCGCCTGATGTCGTCGGCGAGATCACGCCCGACCTTCATCTTGACGTGATTGAAGCCCTGGTCGATTGCCTCCTGCGCCAGCCGGCGAAGCTTGTCGTCGTCATAGCCGAGCCAACCGGCAGACGTCGTATAGCAGGCGTAACCTTCGCTCTTCAGCGTCGCGATACGCTCCGCCTTGCCGGCTTCGGCACGCTTCAGGATCGCCACGGCTTCGTCGCGGGTCAGCACATCGGTCATATAGCGGTAGTCGACAATGTCGGCGATCTCTTCCGGCGACATGTCGGCGACGAGTTGCCAGACGGGCTTGCTGGCTTCCTTGGCGAGCAGATCCCAGATCGCGTTGACGATGGCACCGGTGGCCAGATGAATGGCCCCCTTCTCCGGGCCGATCCAGCGCAGCTGGCTGTCGCTGGTCAGATGTCGCCAAAAGCGGCCTGGATTGGCGAGTATCTCCGCCGTATCGCTGCCGACGACGAGATGCTGCATGGCTTTGATCGCCATGCAGCAGATGTCGTTGCCCCGCCCGATCGTGAACGTCAGGCCATGGCCCGCCAATCCGGGGCTATCGGTGTCGAGGATGACATAGGCCGCGGAATAGTCAGGGTCCGGGTTCATGGCATCGGAACCGTCGAGGCTCTGCGATGTGGGAAAGCGCAGATCGAAGACGCGCAGATCGGTGATGCGGGTCATGTTTGCTCCAATGAGAATAGATCAGTCGTCCGCGCGTACGGACTGCTTCTGGGTGCCGAGACCTTCGATGCCGAGTTCGACGACATCGCCGGCCTTGAGGTAACGCGGCGGCTTCATGCCCATGCCGACGCCCGGCGGCGTACCGGTCGAAATGATGTCGCCCGGCTGCAGCGACATGAACTGCGACAGGTAGGAGACGAGATAGGCGACACCATAGACCATGGTCTTGGATGAGCCGTTCTGCATCGTCTCGCCGTTGACCTTGAGCCACATCGGCAGGTTCTGCGGATCCGGAATCTCGTCCTTCGTCACCAGCCATGGGCCGGTCGGGCCGAAGGTGTCGCAGGACTTGCCCTTGGTCCACTGTCCCTGGCGCTCGATCTGGAACGCGCGCTCTGACACGTCGTGGACCGTGCAATAGCCGGCGACATAGTCGAGGGCTTCGGCTTCGCTGACATACTTCGCCTTGCGGCCGATGACGACGCCGAGTTCGACTTCCCAGTCGGTCTTCTCGGAGCCGCGCGGAATGACGAGGTCATCGTTCGGACCGACGATGGCCGACGTCGCCTTCATGAAGATGATCGGCTCGGAGGGAACGGTCGCACCCGTTTCGGCGGCATGGTCGGAATAGTTGAGGCCGATGCAGATGAATTTGCCGGTGCCAGCGACGCAAGGGCCGAGGCGCGGGCTGCCGGCCACAGCCGGAAGGCTGGCAAGATCGAGCTTGGCCAGCTCCGCCAACTTGGCAGGATCCAGCGCTGCTCCCGAGAAGTCGGCGACATGGCCGGAAAGATCGCGAAGCGTGCCGCTCGCGTCGATGATTGCAGGCTTTTCCTGCCCCGGTTCGCCATAACGAAGAAGTTTCATGGTGTCATATCCCTGATTTGAGTGCTCAGATGGTCCAGCCGCCATCGATGGCATAGGCCTGCCCGGAGGTATAGGTCGCGCCGGCGAGGTAGAGGGCGAGATCGGCGATCTCTTCCGGCGTGCCGATCCGGCCCATCGGCTGACGGGCGATGAAGGCGGCCCGCGCCGCGTCGTAATCGCCCTGTGCCCGCATGCGATCCTGCAGCGATGGGCTTTCGACCGTACCAGGGCAGATGGCATTGCAGCGGATGCCGTCGGCGACATAGTCGGCGGCAACGGATTTGGTCAGGCCGATGACGGCCGCCTTGGTCACGCCATAGGCAAAGCGGTTCGGCACGCCCTTGATGCTGGACGCAACCGAAGCCATGTTGATGATCGAGCCGTCCTTGCGCGAAAGCATGCCCGGCAACACGGCCCGGATGGTGCGGATCATCGCCTTGACGTTGAGGTCGAAGGCGAATTCAAGGTCGGCATCCTTCATGTCGAGGATCGAGCCGGCATGCACGAAACCGGCGCAATTGAAGAGCACGTCGACCTGACCGATCTTCTCAACCAGCGCCTCGACAGCGCCTGGGTCGAGAACGTCGAGCCGATGGGTTTCAACAGAGGCTTCTGCGGCCAGCGCTGCGAGTGCCTCGGTGTTGATGTCGGTGGCATGCACCTTGGCGCCGGCCTTGGCAAAGGCAAGCGCGGTGGCGCGGCCGATGCCCTGGGCTGCGGCGGTGATAAGGACGACCTTACCCGAAAGACCCGTTGTCATTGTTGACCCCTCATGCTTTGCGTTCGACGACCAGGATATGATCGGCGGCGAGGACGACCTCGCCACGCTGGTTGATAACTTCGCACCGTTCGACGACACGTCCCGCCTTCGGCCGCTTCGGATCGTCCTCCTTGGCGGAGATCGTCACGCGGGTGCGGATGGTGTCGCCGATATGAACCGGACGCACGAACCGTAACCGATCATAGCCATAAGAAAAGGCGACGGGATTGATCAGCGACGCCGTCAGGCCGACGCCGATGGAAAAGATCATGGTGCCATGGGCGATCCGCTGGCCGCCGGGCAAGGTTTTGGCGAATTCCGCGTCCATGTGGTGCGGGAAGAAGTCGCCCGTATGCCCGGCATGGACCACGAAGTCGGTCTCGGTGATCGTACGGCCTGTGCTCAACCTGACA
This sequence comes from Ensifer sp. ENS11, assembly GCF_014851895.1. Taxonomy (NCBI): domain Bacteria; kingdom Pseudomonadati; phylum Pseudomonadota; class Alphaproteobacteria; order Hyphomicrobiales; family Rhizobiaceae; genus Ensifer; species Ensifer sp. ENS11. The sequence goes on from NZ_JACVAN010000030.1 coordinate 50,534, forward strand.
TGGCCGAGTTCATAGTCTTCGAAATGGATTGTCTGTTCCAACATCGTCAACGTCCGGGAAGTGGCGCGATCGCGGTTGCAGGCCGCGCGCTGGATTGGTAGGCGGCCTCGACCAGCGCCATCGTCTGCCAGGCGTCGTCGACTGCGCCGATCAGCTGCTCGTCCTCGCCACTAACGAAGCGTTGCAGGTTGGCCATGCGATTGGCAAAAGCGTCTGGGAACCAGGCGCCGTTGAGCGGCACCTCCACCCATTCCGTGCCACCGGCTGGCCGGATCCACAGTTCGTCGGGCTCGCCGCGCGGATAGTCGAGATTGACGCCCAGCTTGACGTATGCCGCCCCCTCGGTTCCCGAGATACGGAACTCGCAGGCCTGGAACTTGCGGCCGAAATCATGGTCGTGATTGACCGAAAGCACGCAGCGCACCTGGTCGCCGTAGTCGAGAATGGCGGCCGTGCGGGTCTGCGCCACCTCATGATTGGGATGGCCGATCGTCTTGGCGTGCACACCGTCGGGATTGCCGAGCAGTCCGCGGATCAGGTCGAGATAATGGATCGAGTGCATGGCGATCTCGATCCGCGGCAACCCTTTGAGGAACGGCCAGAGACCCCAGGGCGTGGCAAGTGCAAGCCACGCATCGAAGTCGACGATCTGGCCGAGATAGCCTTTTTCGATCGCGTCGCGCAGCGCCAGCATCATCGGGGCAAAGCGAAGCTGGAAATTGACTGCCGCCTGCAATTGCCGGTCACGGCAGATGTTGAGGATCTCCGTGGCTGCTGCCAGATCTGCGCCCATCGGCTTCTGGATCAGGGCGCCCGATCCTACTGGCAGTTTCGACAGGATTGCAGCATGCGCTGCCGGCGGCGTCGCCAGATCGAAGATCGCATCTGGGATTGCCAGCGCCTCGGTCTCGGTCGCAAACGCTCGGATGCCCCATTCGGCAGCAAGCGACGCCGCCTTCTTGACATCGGGATCGAAGATGCCGGCGACGGGAAGGCCTGCCTTGCGATAGGCCGGAAGATGCGCATCACCGACAATGCTGCCGGCGCCGAAGATGACGATCGGGCGCGGTTTTTCGGGTGTCGGCCAGGATTGCTGCAGCGACGTCGGATCGAACTGGTCAGTCACGATGCAAGACCTTTCCGTCGTGGTGGAAGACTTCCTCCAGCATCGCCCACCACTCGCCATCCCCGCGCGTTTCGAGCGGCTTCTGGCATGGCATGCAAACCGACCACCATTCCTGGTTCTTCGGGTGCGCGGCCATCCTGGCCATGTCGGCTGCGAAATCCTCGCCGACATATTCCCAGTAGCCGAACAGCAGGTTTTCCGGCTCCTTGAGGAAGATGGAGTAATTCGTGACGTTGCATTCGGAGATCAGCGTAAGGATCTCCGGCCAGACGGCAGCGTGCAGCGTCTTGTATTCGGCGATCTTGTCGGGCTGAAGACCGATCACCATTCCCATTCGTTGCATGGCGGCCTCCCTACTTCACGAATTCCCGGGTGAACTCGTTGATCGAGCGCGCCTTCACAGCATCCCAGTCCCAGGCAATGCCGATGCCGGCTTCAGACGGCGCAATGGCGCGTCCGTTACGGATCTCCATGCCCTTGGTTGTCAGTTCATCGAGCTGCGGAATGTATTCGACATATTTGCCGTTCGGCACGGCGCAGACAAGGCTGACATGCAGTTCCATCAGGAAATGCGGGCAGACCGGAATATCGAAAGCCTCAGCAGCGTGCGCGACCTTCAGCCAAGGCGTGATGCCGCCGATGCGGGCGACGTCGACCTGGACGATCGAGCAGGCCCCCTTCTGCATGTACTCACGGAAATGCCGGATCGAATACATGGATTCGCCGACGGCGATCGGGGTCGGGGTCGAGCGTGTCAGGCGGATGTGGCCGTCGAGATCGTCGGCCGGCAGCGGCTCCTCGATCCAGGCGAGATCCAACTCCTTCAGCCGAGCGGCCCGGCGGATCGCCTCGTCAACGGTAAAACCCTGGTTACAGTCGGTCATGATCTCGAAGCCATCACCGAGCGCTTTGCGCATCGCCGACAGGCGATCATAGTCCTCGGAGCCGTGCGGCTTGCCGATCTTGACCTTGGAGCCGGAAAAACCCTTGGCCTTGGCCTGAAGCGCATCCTCGACGAGGGCTTCCTTTTCGATATGCAGCCAACCGCCTTCGGTGGTGTAGAGCGGGCAACTGTCCTTGGCGCCACCGGCAAGCTTCCAGAGCGGCAGCTTCTGTTTCCGTGCGCGCAGGTCCCAAAGGGCGGTGTCGACGGCAGCGAGTGCCAGCGCCGTTATCGGGCCGATCGTCGTCGCATGGGTGGCAAATTCCATCTTGTGCCAGATGGCTTCGATGCAATCGACGTCCTCGCCGATCAGGATCGGAACGAGGTGGTCGGACAGCAGGCGCATGACGGAGGAACCGCCCGTGCCGATCGTGTAGCTGTAGCCCGTCCCGGTCGCGCCGTCGGAATCCGTGATCGTGACGATCGGCGTTTCCTGGCTGACGAAGCTCTGGATCGCGTCGGTCCGCTTCACCTTCGGCTGCAGATCGACCATACGCAGTTCAATTTTCTCGATCCTTGCCATGTCAGCCTTCCAGAGCCTTTCCTGTCTCGATGTCGAAGAGATGGGCGCGGGAGAGATCGAAGCTCATGCGCACACTTTCGCCTGAGCGAAGCGGACGCGGATTGAGCATGCGCGAAACCCAGTCGCGGCCATTGAATTGGATGAACACCAGCGTCTCGTTGCCGAGCGGCTCGGTGATGGTGACGGGCAGCTCAACCTCGTGCACGGCAGCGGCATCGCCGGCATGAAGGCCATGGCCCGTGGGGTAGATATCATCGGGCCGCAGGCCGAATGTGACCTTCTGGCCGGCGCGGAGCGCGCCGACAAACCGCGGCGGGATGGGCAGACGGACGCCGGTCGCAAACACCAGCTGGCCATGGTCGACCACGGCCTCGTCCATGTTCATCGGCGGCGAGCCGATGAAGCCGGCAACAAACTTCGTCGCGGGTTTCTGGAAGACTTCTTCCGGTGTTCCGACCTGTTCGATATGGCCGTCGCGCATGATGACGATGCGATCGGAAAGCGTCATCGCCTCGACCTGGTCATGCGTCACATAGATCATCGTCGCCTGCATGCGGGCATGCAGCTTCTTGATTTCGGTGCGCACCTGGGTGCGCAGCTTGGCGTCGAGGTTGGACAGCGGCTCGTCGAACAGGAAGACGTCGGGCTGGCGCACGATCGCACGGCCCATCGCCACGCGCTGGCGCTGGCCGCCGGACAGCTGCGACGGGCGACGTTCCAGCAGATGGCCGAGATCGAGAATGGTCGCAGCCTCATCGACGCGCGCCTTGATGTCGTCAGTAGAGCGGCCGGCGATCTTCAGCGAGAAACCCATGTTCTCGGCGACCGTCATATGCGGATAGAGCGCGTAGGACTGGAAGACCATCGAGATGTTGCGGGCGCGCGGCGGCAGGTCGTTGACCTTGCGGCCACCGATCTCGATGGCTCCGCCGCTGACATCTTCGAGGCCGGCGATCATGCGCAGCGTCGTCGATTTGCCGCAACCGGACGGGCCGACCAGGGCGATGAACTCGCGGTCTTTCACCTCGAGATCGATGCCGTGAACGACTTCGAGCGCGCCATAGCGTTTGACCAGTTTCCTGAGGGTGACAGGAGCCATGAATGTTATCCTTTCACCGCGCCGAAGGTGAGGCCCGAAACGAGGTGCTTTTGAATGATGAAGGTGAGCGTGAGCGCCGGGACGATCATGACCACGGCGAGCGCGCACATACCGCGCCAGTCGATCGTGAACTCGGCGGTGTAGTCGAGCAGGCCGACGGGCAGAGTTTTCGAGTTGACCGAGCGGGTGATCTGCGAGGCCAGAGCATATTCATTCCAGGACGTGAGGAAGGCGAAGATGCCCGCGGAGGCAATGCCGGGGCCAGCAAGCGGAAACTCCACCTGCCAGAATGCCTGCCAGGGTGTGCAGCCGTCGATCTGGGCGGCTTCCGCCAGATCCTTCGGTACCTGACGGAAGAAGCCGTCGATCAGCCAGATAGTGAAGGGCACGTTCAGCGCGACATAGGTCAGGATCAGCGAGAAATGCGTGTCGATGATGCCGGTGCGGGCATAGATCATGAAGAGCGGGAGGGACAACGCGATGCCGGGAACGGCGCGCGTCAGCATGAAGCCGAGGAAAATCGCCGACTTTGCCTTGAAGCGGTAACGGGCAAAGGCATAACCACCGGCCATGCCGATCGCCAGAGCGATCACCGTCGACGTGACGGAGATGATGAGAGAGTTGCGGAAGTAGTCCCAGACGGGAACCCCGCCCTGCCCGGCGCCGGCGAACATGGCGCGGTAGGCATCCAGCGAAATGCTTTCCGGGATCCAGACCGGCGGCTTTGCCATGATCTCGACGGTCGGGCGCAACGACGACAGCACGATCCAGAGGCCCGGCAGGCAGATCACGGCCATTGCGAGAAACAGCCCGATCAGATGCGCCGTCTTCAGGAGGCGCCGGCGCAGGCGATGTGACGAATTGATATCCATTACCACTCGGCTCCGATCTGCTGGCGCGCGGCGGCGAGCTTGCGGAAGAAATAGACGGTGAAGACGATCGACAGCAGGATGGCGACATAGGCCATGGCGTTGGCCATCCCCATGCGGGCGTCGGCGTAGGCCGTGCGGCCGATCAGGGTCCACAGAAGCTCGGTGCGCTTGGCCGGGCCGCCATCGGTCATGATCTTCACGATGTCATAGGCGCGGGCGACGTCGAGCGAGCGGATCGTCATGGCGATGAAGGCAAAAGGCATGAGATAGGGCCAGGTGACGTAGCGGAATGTCTGCCATGGCGTGCAGCCATCGACATGCGCCGCCTCGACCGGGTCCTTCGGCATCGCCAGAAGACCGGCAAGAATGAGGATCGCGAAGACCGCAGTCGACGACCAGACCTCGGCAATGATGATCGAGATCAGCGCGAGGTTGCCGTCAATCAGCCAGGGGATGGCGCGGTCCGTCAGCCCGAGCGACTGCAGCGCATTGTTCACGAAACCGATGTTGTCGTTGAACATGAATTTGAACTGGAAGCCGACGAGCACCGGTGAAAACATCATCGGGAACATCATGATGGTGCGCAGCAGCCGCTGGCCGTGGGTGGCCTTGTTGACAAGGAGCGCGAGGCCGAGGCCAAGCAGCATCTCCGTGTTCAGTGCGACGGTGAGCAGAAGGACGGTGCGGCCGAAAGCGACCCAGAAATCCCAGTTGCTCAGCACGGTGATGTAGTTGCGCAGACCGACGAAGATCCAGAGCGATTCAGGCTTGGTCAGCCGGAACGGCGTGAAGCTCGAATAGAAGGAGAAGAGCAACGGCACCACGATGACCGCTGCCAGCACGACAAAGGCCGGTAGCAGCAGAAGGACCGGTGCGGACAGTTTCTTGAGCTTCATCAGGCATTCCTGAGGGTGACATCACAGTGCCGCGCGTCAGATATGACGCGAAAAAGACGCTGCAAGGCATTAAACTTGCTGCATAATCCTTCCTGACCATTTCCGATCCAGGGAGTTACGCAGTAAATGACGAAGGCGGCGCCGACACCTTGGTATCGGCGCCGCCTTCCTGTCTCTACTCAGAGCTTTCCTGCGTCTTCCAGGATGCCGGTCGCCTTTTCGGCGGCAGTGTCGAGCGCTTCCTTCGACGTCTTGTCGCCGAGGATGGCGGCCTGGAGTTCAGGATAGACGGCGTTGGAGATTTCGATCCATTCTGCAGTCTGCGGAACCGGGAATGCATGCTTTGCCGCTTCCTGGAAAGCCTGCAACACCTCAGTCTTGTAGGCATCGCCCTCGGCGGCCTTGATGTTGTATTCCCAGACGGCGGTGCGCGTCGGCAGCGGACCGGTCGCCGATTCCAGCTTCTGGCTATCCTCGTTGGTCAGCCACCAGACGAGCGAAGCTGCCGCTTCCTTGTTGGCGCAGTCCTCGGTGACCGAGAAGCCGTGGTGCCCGGACCAGCCCGTGCGCTTGCCCGAGGAACCTGCCGGCTGAACCTTGACGCCGACATTGCCGGCAACCTTCGACGACTTCGGATCGTTGAAGAAGCTCGCCCAGCCAGGCCAATCGAGATTGACGGCGATCGAGCCGGAAGCAAAGCCCTGGCCGAGATCGTCCCAGAGGTAGTTGGTCGTGCCCGGAGGAACGGCCTTGTCCTTGTAGAGCTTGACGAACCAGTCGAGCGCCCGGATGCCGGCTTCGGAATTGAAGGCCGGACGTCCATCCTTGTCGAGGTATTCGCCACCTTCGGCGACCAGCATTTCATAGAAGCGGCCATTGATGGCCTCTTCCTTGCCGGCAAACTGCGTACCGTAGAAGTTCGGCGGGGCCGCGAAGAATTCTGCCTGGTCGCTGACCTGCGCCCAGGTATCCGGCGGCGTGAGGTCGTAGCCGTATTTTTCCTTGAAGGCGGCCTTCTTGGCATCGTCCTGGTAGAGGCTCTTTTGATAGTAGAGCGCCGACACGTCGAACTGCGCGCGTGGAAGCATGACGAGCTTGCCGCCGAGCGTCGAGGCGTCGATGACAGCCGGCACGAACTTTGCGATTTCTTCCGGCGGAAGCAGTGCCAGGAGATCGGTATAGATGTCGGGGTATTGCGGGGCGAAGGAAGAGTGGTTGGAACCGACGCACCAGCTGATACCGCCCGTGGCGATATCCGACTTGATCTCCTTGTCGAGTTCGAAGTGATTCTTCTTCGACAGGATATTGACCTTGGCGCCGGTCGCCTTCTCCCATTCGGCGATGCGCTCATAGAGCTTTTCGTATTGCTGTCCGCCGATCAGCTTGGCGTCGATGGTGACGCCTTCGAACTTGCCGGGCAGTTCCGCGGCGCTGGCCGCTCCCACTGCGCAGGCAAGCATGATGACTCCGGCCGAGACGCCGGAAAGCAGCCTGTTCATAACCTCTCCTCCACTGTAGCGCGCCCTCATCCCGGCCCGCATTTCTCATTTGTGAGAAACTAATTCATATACAAACAACAATTTTATCGCTCGTCAAGGGTGAACTTTCTTTTGTCGGCGGCTTTCTCTGCGTATATGGATATCGATATTCACTAAGGAGGACGCCCATGGACACCGAAGAGTCCGATCGCTACCGCGCCCCCGCGCTGGACAAGGGACTTGATATTCTCGAACTGCTGGCGAGCGTCGATGGAGGCCTGACGCAGGCGGAAATATCGAAAAGGCTCAATCGGAGCCCGAACGAATTCTACCGGATGCTCGACCGGCTCGTGCGCCGCGGCTACGTCACGCGAATCGATGGCGATCGCTATTCCCTGACGTTGAAGCTTTTCGGCCTGGCCCAGCTTCACGCACCGGTGCGGCGGCTGGCCTCCTATGCGACGCCACTGATGCGCGATCTTGCCCAGCGGTCGAAGCAGGCCAACCAGTTGGCCGTGTTCGATCGCGGCTCGGCCGTGGTCATCGCCCAGCAGGAAGCGCCTGATTACTGGGGTATCTCAATCAGGGTCGGCTCGCACATCAGCCTGTTCGATACTGGCTCCGGTCACATCCTGCTCGCCTTCCGCACGCCGGAGGAGCGGGAAATGATGATCGCCGAGCACGCGCGCAGCAAGGACGAGATCTTGCTTGGTCCGGAATTCTATGCCCGGCTCGACCAGATCCGCGAGCGTGGCTACGAAATGATGGCAAGCGCCCAGACGGCCGGCGTCTACAACCTCTCGGCGCCCATTCTCGGGCCTGACGGCCGTGGCATCGCGGCATTGACCATTCCCTATATTGCGCTGGTCAATGCGCCATCTGCGCCTGATATCACCGAGACGATCTCGCTCCTGCGCAGCGCGGCAACACAGCTTTCGGTGCTCGCGGGATCGGATGTGGCGCAATCGTCGGAATGAGCAGGTGCCGGATCTACGGTCGGCACACGACGTCCGCGATCGCTGCATACTGTCAATTTCTTATTTGAATGATCTCTTCTCGTGTGAGAGTGTGAGGCGTATGGAGGAAGCCGCATCGTGATCGTTGATACCCATCTGCATCTCATCAACAAGTCCGCGTTGACCTATCCCTGGCTGACGGGCGTCCCGGCGCTGGATCGGGATTTCCTCTATTCGACCTATGAGGCGGAGGCCCGGCGTGTCGGCATCGGCACGGCGTTGCACATGGAAGTTGACGTCGATCCCGGCGAAATGGAGCTGGAGACGTCAGAAGTTCGGCAACTCTCGCAAAGAGCGGGCAGTCTGCTCAAGGGGGCAATTGCCGCGTGCCGGCCGGAAGAGGACGGCTTTGCCGCCTATCTCGAACGGCAACAGGACGATCCCCTCGTCAAGGGGTTTCGCCGTGTCCTGCATGTGGTCCCGGACGATTTGTCGGACGGCGCCCTCTTCCGCGAGAACATCAGGCGGCTTGGCGGTAACCGTTTTACCTTCGATCTCTGCGTCCTGCCGCACCAGATCCCCAAAGCGATTGCCCTTGCCGATCTCGTGCCCGATCTGCAGTTCGTGCTCGACCATTGCGGCGTTCCCGATATCCGCAACGGCGCCGAACATCCCTGGCGTGACCATATGCGCGAGATCGCAAAGCGGCCGAACGTGGTTGCCAAGATATCCGGCGTCGTCGCCTATGCGGATGAAAGCTGGAATGTCGAGACGCTACGACCTTACGTCGAGCATACGATCGCTACTCTCGGCTGGGACCGCGTCGTCTGGGGCAGCGATTGGCCCGTCTGCACGCTCGGCGCCAACCTTTCAACCTGGGTTGCGACCACTCACGCGTTGCTGGAGCACTGCAGTCCGGACGAGCGGACAAAGCTGCTGTCGGCAAACGCACGTCGAATCTGGAATCTCGCGTAAGGAAGCAACGCGGCCCATTGTGGCCACCCACCCTCACGACAAAGCCTGAAACCGCTAGGTCGGCCTTTTTTGCTGAACACCGGAGATGAGCCGATCGCTTATCTCCGGTGTTTCTCTTTACGCCGCCGCGAAGCTTTCGGTGAAAAGCCGGTTGAGATCGTCAACGACCTGTCGCGCCATCTCCTTGCGCAATAGCCCGTCATTGATGCGATCCGAGGCCGCCTGCTGGAACGGCATGTAACCATCGTGTCGGGGACGCACCCAGGCGGTTTCGAGCGTCGCACGGGTCGCGCGATAAAAGTTTGATGTCGCCGCGTTCACCGCATCGTCGTCCCAGGCGTCGCCGTGTCCCGGCTGTCCGCCGCCAAAGGCGTAGGCCTGGCGCTGGACCGCACCGCTTGCAACCCAATAGGCAAAGTCGGTCGCGGCGTCGATGGACGACGAGAAGCCGGAGACGGCAATGCCCGTTCCGCCAAGCGCCGAACCGCTTGGGCCATGCTGGCCGGCGACCGGAATGTCGCCAAACCGGATGAGCGACGGCCGGAAACCGGCAACCGAGTAGCTGACGTAGCCGTAGATTAACGGCGCGCAGGCGGCTTTTGCCTCCGGGGCCGACATCGCCTCCAGCACCGCGATCGGATCCATCGCGAAGCAGGCGGGGTCGATCAGCGATACAAGCTCGGAGAGCATCTCGAAGGCGGCAACGCCTCCGTCACGGTCCACCAGGTCCGCTTGTCCGCTCACTGCGCAGGGGTGACCGAGATTGCCGCAGAGCGTGTAGAAGCTCATCAGCGAATGCGGCGGTCGCAGCGGCAGCAGCACCGCACCCTTGCGCGCGAGGTCCAACATGCCGGACCAGCTCGAAACACGCTCTCCGAGATCAGGGCGCCAGGCCTGGACCTGTGCCGCGGCATCGATCGGAAAGGCCCATTGGCGCCCGTTCCAGCTGTAACTCGGATAGGATTGCCCGACCGACCCGGCTGCAAGCACGGAACGTTCCGCTTCTCGACCGGCCACATCAAGAGGCGCAAGGCACCCTTCATTGGTGATCTGCCCGACATGCGGGTGATCGATAACGATCAGATCGTATGCCTTGGCGAGCTCCTCGACCGGATAGGTCTCGAAATCCTGCAGCGAGCGCTTCTCCCAATGGATGGCAACCCCGGTCTTTTCCTGCCAGAGTCTCGAACACGCCACCATGGGGTCGTAACCGCGTGGATGGCTCCACGTCATGCCCTTGAGGGTGACGGTCATAGGCCGAACTCCTTGCGGATCGATGCACTGTGTTCGCCGATTCTGGGGGCAGCGCGATCGACCTGGGCGCGCCGACCGTTGACCCGCAGCGGCGAACGCGTGGTCAGGATTGACACGTCGTCTTCGCGGTTGACCGTCTGCAGCATGTCAAGGGTGCGGAAGCCGTCGCTTTCCAGCAGTTCGTTCCAGTTGAGCACGCGAGCGCACCAGATGTCGGCCGGCTCGAGCACGGCCAGCCAATGGTCCACCGTGTTTTCGCCGATGCGCTCGGCGATCAGGGCCTTGATCTCGTCTCTTGCGGAAAACCACGAAGACGGGTCGTCGCAATAGGGCGCGAGCTGCGGCATCTCCAGGAGGTCGGCAAGTTTCGAGATCGGCGTCATCGCGATCGCGAGGTAGCCGTCCTTGGCGGGGTAGACCCCGTAGGGCGCCGACAGATAGGCGTGGGCGCTGCGGAAATCCGAGCGCTTCGGCAGCCGCCTGCCGTCGTTGAGATGGGTCGTCAGCACCTCGAACTGGAAGTCGACCAGCGCTTCGAGCAGGCTGGTTTCAATCAGGCTGCCCTTGCCGGAGATGCCGCGGCGGACGAGACCAGCAAGAATGCCCTGGGCGGCTGCAGCGCCGGCAAGCATATCGCCAATGGCAAGACCGAAGGGGACCGGCCCTTGCGCTTCGTCGCCGTTCAACCACATCACGCCGGAGCGCGCCTGCGCCAGCAGGTCCTGACCGGGCCGCTTGACCCAAGGGCCCTCCTCTCCATAACCGCTGATCGAAGCGTAGACGATGCGCGGGTTGATCGCCCGAACGGCCTCGTAGTCCAAGCCCAGCCGTTGAATGACGCCAGGTCGGAAGTTCTGGATCAGGACGTCGGCCTTGGCGAGCAGCGCCTTCAGCGCCGCGACATCGGATTCGTCCTTGAGATCGATTGCCAGACTTTCCTTAGCGCGATTGATCGCATGGAAGATGGTGGAATCGCCACCGATCTCGGTGTCGCTGAGATAGAGGCGGCGCGATAGATCGCCGCCATCCGGGCGCTCGATCTTGATGACGCGCGCGCCCAGGTCCATCAGCCGTAGAGAGCAATAGGGACCGGAGAGAAACTGGCTCATGTCGACGACGACAAGGCCGGCCAAAGGCAGTTCGTTTTCCTCGTGCATCGCTGTTCTTATTTCTCTGTCTTGCCGACGAAGTCAGCCGGATTGTTGTACTTCACCGTCTGCAGATGCTCGCAGTAGAGCACCAGCTCACCCTCGTTCTTGAAGACCTGATAACTGGCCCGGATCAGGCCAAGCTCCTTGTAGCGCGGTGTTTTGTCCATGTTGGTGCGGATCGTGTAGATCGTGTCGCCCAGAAAGACCGGCTTGATGAAGCGCAGCTTGTCATAGCCGTAGGAAAAAGCGTTGACGCAGTTGGTGGCGACGAGGCCGAGGCCGGCCGAAAAAACGAAGGCGCCAGCCACCAGTCGGCGGCCGAAGATGCCTTCCCGTTCCGCGAACATCTGATCCTGGACATAAGGGTGGATGTCGACGACCAGCGTGTTGAACAGGTGGCTGTCGCTCTCGGAGATCGTCCGGCGCAACGAGCGGATGCGCTGGCCGACCGGCCAATCCTCGTAAAACCAGTTTTCGGCATTCCACACCGGAAGGGCAGCGTGATCCTCCGGCATGTCGGTGGGGCGTGTCGTAGACACGCCAACGGTTGGCGAGAATTCATTCATGAGAAAACCCTGCGCTGGCTCGTATCCGCATTGGCAGCTGGCAGCGAGTGGTCGCGCTTATCATATGGGCGCGGCTGTGCTGGTTGGGCATTATCTCCTCCATGAATTTTCTTATGTAAAGATACTGTTCACATATGGAGGCTTTTTGCAAGATGCAAATGACCATTGCGCCCGGCCTGATCTGCCGGCCAAGAAAGCCATGGATCGAAAGAAACGCTGCAGAGCGGTGAGTGAAAAATGGTGCCGTCCCAAGCGGCGCAGGATGCGAAATCTATCGGGTGCTCTTGCGGATGCGGCTCACCTTCTCGTCGCGAGGCTTGGATGCCTGAGGTTGAGGGCCGGGTTGCTCTTCCTCCTCAACTACCGCTTCGAGCCTGCCGACGACGGAAAGAACAAGAAAGGCGGATCCTGTCGCAAAGGCAGCGATGATCCAGTGGCCGAAGCCGAGAGCGAGGCCAATGGCGCCCGCCAACCACAGACTACCGCCGGTCGTCAGGCCCTGGACCTGTCCGCGCGACAGTACGATGGTGCCCGCCGCAAGAAAGGCGACGCCCGCGGTGACCGCTTCAACGACGCGCAAGGGATCGATCCGGACCCGCTCGTCTATGAAGCCCTTCATATAGACGCTTTCAAGCGAGATGACTGCAAAGGTGCAGGCGGCGAGGCAGACGAGCATGTGCGTCTTGAGACCGGCCGGGCGGGCTTTGGCTTCACGCTCGAAGCCAATGATCGAGCCCATCAGCAGGGCCCCGAGAATGCGCGCGAAGATGACCGGATAGGGAATCTGCGACGGCGGAAACATGTCTGCTACGATTTGCTCCATGCGGAACCAACGCGAGTGCTTCGCATTGGTTCCGCATGATGGCGCCGCCTTCCGCCCGGTGGGCGGCGCCGTCGAGCGGCCCGTCCCCGCCCGCTCGTTTCAGTGTGGCTTTGCTTTAGTTGCCGAGTGCTGTGAATGCGGCGTCCAGCCGTTCCTGCGCCTTCTTCGGGTTCTTGGCGCCCTTCGCCGCTGCGAGGTTGGCCGGGCTGTCGCCGACCTGAACCACGCCGACCATGCCCATGCCGTAGTGCGGCGTGCATTTCACGCCGTAGATGCCGGGTGCAGTGAAGGTCACCTTGTAGTTTTCGTTGATTTTGCTCTTGAATGCCTCTGCGCCATCCGGGATCATGCCCTTGATCGTTTCGACGTTGTGGCCCTTGTCGGTCGGGATGAACGTCACCGTGTCGCCGGCCGCAACCTTCAGCGACGCAGGTTCAAACACCATCGCGCCTTCCTTGCCCTTGTTGAGCATGTGCACTTCGAAATCCGCGGCGGTTGCGGGCGCAGCGATAAGCATGACCGCCATTGCGAGGCCCAATCCGCTCTTGATTGCTTTCAACATCGTCTTCTCCGTTTGACCGAGCAGCCCGTGCTTGGGTTGTTCGCCGCAGTATTAGTCCGAAGGCCGTGCACCTAATTTGATGCGCGTCAAATTGGATGCGGATTCCCGGCGACGGTGAATTGACACTAAATAGGACTCCTATATATATCAGGAATGGCAAAGAACACGACGACACCGCCTGCAATTATCGACCGCATAGGCGACGGGTTCGCACGGATAGCGACGGCGATGCGGACCGAAGCATGGACGGCCGCCGACGTGATCGGGTTGAACCCGACACAACTGCAGATCCTGATCTTTCTGGTGGGCCGTGGCAAAGCTGGCATGCGCGTCAAACAGATCGCAGCCCATCTCGGCGTCAGCCAACCGACTGCGACGGATTCGATCAATGCACTGACGCGCAAGGGTTTTGTCGAGAAGCTGGCGGACCCTTCGGATGCGCGGGCCGTAGCGGTGGCCGCGACGGCCGAAGGCGAGGCCGCCGTGCGCCGCGCCGGCATGATTGCCTCGGCGACAGACGCTGCCTTTGCGTCGCTATCGACGCTCGAACAGGAAGATCTGCTGCTTCATCTGGTCAAGATCATCCGCACGCTGCAGGCGTCCGGCGCCATCCCGGAACAACGCATGTGTGTGAACTGCCGATACTTCCAGCCCAATGCCTATCCGGGTTCGAAAGAGCCGCACCATTGCGCCTTCGTCAACGCACCGTTTGGCCAAGCGGATTTGCGCATCGATTGCGGCGAATACGAAACGGCAGACGCCTCAAGCCAGGCCGCCGCCTGGAAGATATTCAACCGTGGCGCGGCCTGAGGTGGGGCAGATGCAATGAAGTACACCACCGACCCATCATTTGTTTCGACCAATGGACCGGCGCTGCCACGCCCCAGCGTGCTGACGTCGGCACCAGGACAAACCGCTTCACCCTCGGGACCAAAGGATTTCACCGCATTCAAGCGCGCTTTCGGCCCCGATGATGTCGGCGCCGGCCCGTCGACTGCCATCGGCGGACCGGCATTTTCTCCCTCCACGCAAATAGAAAGAGAAAACCATGAGCAGAATTAATCTAGTTGACCCCAAGACGGCAACCGGTGCCAGTGCAGAACTGCTGGGCAGCATCCACGCGGCCTTCGGCGCGACACCGAACATGTTCAAGGCGGTGGCCAATTCCCCGGCGGCACTTGCCAGCATGTGGGGTTCGTTCGGCGCGCTTGGCAATGGCCGGCTCGGCGCCAAACTCGGCGAGCAGATTGCCGTCGCCGTCGCTGACCGCAATGATTGCCACTATTGCCTGGCGGCGCATACGGCTCTCGGCCGCAAGGCCGGCGCGACAGCGCAGGACATGGCTGACGCCCAACGCGGCCACTCCGCTGATCCGAAGACCGCGGCGGTGCTTTCATTCGTCCGCATCCTGGTCGACGAACGCGGTCAGGTCTCGGATGCTGACGTCAAGGCGTTGCGCAATGCCGGCTTCGACGATCAGGACATTGTCGAGATCATCGCGCACGTGGCGCTCAATCTCTTCACCAACTACATCAACGTGGCCCTCGCCGTGCCGGTCGATTTCCCCGGCGTCAAGCTCGTGCGCGAAGCGGCCTGACATCCCGCCGGGCAGGTCCTGCCTGCCCGGCCCCTCCCAAAAGGAATGGCCTCATGATCGCTGATCTCTCAAATCAGGCGCCGGAACTGGACGTGAGCAACTGGTTCAACACCGCAACGCCGCTGAGCCTCGGCATGCTGCGCGGACGCGTCGTCTTCATCCACGCCTTTCAGATGCTTTGCCCCGCCTGCGTATCGTACGGATTGCCGCAGACCCAGCGCGTGCAGCGGCTGTTTCGCGACACCGATCTCCAAGTGATCGGCCTGCACACGGTTTTCGAACATCATACGGCGATGGGTCCGGAGGCCCTCAAGGCGTTCATCCACGAATACCGTCTAAGCTTTCCGATCGGCGTCGACGCGGCATCACCCGATACGCCGATACCGCGCACGATGCAGGGCTACGGGATGCGTGGCACGCCCACGACCATCATCATTGGCCGCGACGGCAAGGTCCGCCACCATCGATTCGGGATCGAGGACGATCTGCTCGTCGGAGCTTGGCTGGCGACAGCACTTGCAGAACCGCTGCCGGCAACGACTGTGCCGGTGGACATCGCCGGCTGCACGACTGACGGCTGCGCAATTCCCGATGAGATTTCACGTCGAATAGAGACAGGAAAGCGATGACACTGAAATCGGCCCTGGTGATCAGGCATGTTCATTTCGAGGATCTCGGCACCTTTGCCGCTCCCCTTCGCGCTGACTACGGGATAGAATACCGCGATGTCGGAACCGCCGATTTTCTGGATTTCGCGCCGGACGCCCCCGACCTTGTCGTTGTACTCGGCGGACCGATCGGCGCCTACGAGGACCGGACCTACCCGTTTCTGCAGCGGGAGGTCGAGGTGCTGGCAGCACGACTGAAGACCGGTCGGCCGACCCTCGGCATCTGCCTTGGCGCGCAGCTGATTGCGCGCGCAAGCGGCGCGCGGGTCTTTCCATTGGGGATCAAGGAGATCGGTTTCGACCCGATCAGCCTTAGCGAGGCCGGCCGTGCTTCTCCGCTTCGTCATCTGGATGGCGTGCCGATGCTGCATTGGCACGGCGATACCTACGATCTTCCCGCCGGCGCCACTTTGCTGGCGTCGACCCCAAAGACCGTGCAGCAGGCGTTTTCCATCGGCAACAATATTCTCGGGCTTCAGTTTCACCCCGAGGCGGATGCGGGAGTGGCGTTTGAGCGGTGGCTGGTCGGTCACGCCTGCGAGCTGGTGGCGGCAAAGATCGACATCGGAAAACTTCGCGACGATGCGACGCAATACGGGGCCACACTAGCGACGGCCGCCGACTCGATGATGACGGCATGGTTGGAGCAGTTGCATGCGGCCTGAGCAAATAAAGCCGATTGCCCTCAATGCATTGCTGGTGGGTTCACTGACCGCCATCGATGAACGCGGGACGCAAAGCGGTATCGACAAGAAGCCGGTCGCCGGGGCGTTGCACCTGTCGCCGACCGGCTTCGTTGGCGATCACCAGGGCGACCTTAAACGACACGGCGGCATCGAGAAGGCTGTGCACCACTACCCCGGCGATCATTACCGGCTCTGGCGGTCGGAGATCGACCCGGCAGCGGTTCTCGATCACCCTGGAGCGTTCGGCGAAAACCTGTCGACATCCGGACTGACGGAAGATGATGTGGCCGTCGGAGATCGGTTTCGCCTGGGCCGTGCCCTGCTCGAAGTCAGCCAGGGCCGGCAGCCGTGCTGGAAACTGAACAAGCGCTTCGGTCAAAGCGACATGGCCCGCCGTGTCCAGCAATCCGGTCGCACCGGATGGTACTACCGCGTGATCGAGGAAGGGCGCGTTTGCGCGGAAGACGCCCTCGCTCTGGTCGAGCGCCGATACCCGACTTGGACCATCAGGCGACTCTGGCATTACCTCTACGTCGACACGATGAACCGGGACGCCCTTCAGGAGATTGCTAACCTCGATATCTTGCCGACGAACTGGCGCGACTACGCGATCAAGCGGCTGGCGACCCGCAGGGTCGAGGACTGGACGCGGCGTCTTGAGGGCCAGCACGAAGGGTAGATGTGGCCCCGGCTTGCTTGCCCGGCAAACGTAGAAAGCCTGCTCTGTGTCAGGCGATTTGCACCGCAGGCCTCGACCGGGACTGGCTTGCGAGACGCTGCGCGACCTGATGAGCGACGAAGATCGCATGATCATTCACCTGCGGCAGCCCCATCAACTCGCCGAATGTGCCGCGGGCAAGCGGGCCGGCGATGAAAAGCGCGTCGTCGCTTTTTCCGTCGCGGTCGGCTGCGCGGCTTTGTTCATCGCAGGCAAGGCCGAGGCCCACCCCATCCAGTTGCAAATGGCCAGCATCGGCCATATCGGCCAGCCAACCCTGGCTCCTGAGGATAGCCGTGTGCGCCGGGCCGGTGGTCACGACGCAGGCGTCAAATGTCATCTGCTCGCACTTGCCGGTATGACGGTGTCTAACCTCGGCGGTGATGGTCTCGCCGGCCCGGGCTATCTCTTTCACCGATCCGCCAAGAACCCTGACGTCGCCGCGGTCAAGTCCTTGCGCGATGACCGCATCGATCTGCGGTGCGACCCGGAAGCGATGCACA
Source organism: Ensifer sp. ENS11 (assembly GCF_014851895.1). Taxonomy (NCBI): domain Bacteria; kingdom Pseudomonadati; phylum Pseudomonadota; class Alphaproteobacteria; order Hyphomicrobiales; family Rhizobiaceae; genus Ensifer; species Ensifer sp. ENS11. The sequence continues at coordinate 67,930 of NZ_JACVAN010000030.1, forward strand.
TCCCAATAGGACCTCAGGTGGCGAACAAGTCGTTTTCGCTCCGGAATAGATAGCGCTCCCCAGATTTCGCCGCCCTGGGCGCGCAACGCGTCGAAAACCGCGTGCCAGCTATGACCCGCCGTCGGCGCCTCCTGAACTGCCTGGCGTATCCTACGCAACAGCGAACGAGCGGTTCGCGAAGGATTGGTGACGAAATCGCCAAATGGCTCCTGCGCCGTTGTCGCGTGTCCCCTCGACCGAAGCCCCCGGCGGGAAAGGGCGGTGATCGGCCCTCGGTGGCCGTTGCGTCTGAGCGAGGCGATGACATCGGCCGAAGTCAGTCCGTTGCCGATCAGGAGGACGCGATCCTCCCCGCGGATTACGGATAGGGCGCCTGACAATGTCGAGTCGGCGACGAAACGTGGATGGCTGGCGAGCGCCTTGGCAATGTGCCGGGGTGCACACGGTGCCGGGTGGGTCGTGGCAACGATGGCGATGTCGGCCAGGATATCAGTTCCTCCATCGGCCGCGATCCGCCATTGCTCGCCCGTCCTGACGATCTGGGCCACCCGTTCGTGACAGTGCTGGACCTGACCGCTCCGAAGAAAAGGTGCGATGAAGTCGCCGACATAGCGGCCGAAGACCGCGCGCCGAGGGTAGAGATTCCCGTCTTCGGTCAGCGCATCCTGGTCGTCGCGCGGCTCACCTTCAGCGGCCAGCCAGTGCAGAAAATCGTCCGGCTCATCCGGTATCAGGCTCATGCGCGCCGCCGGTACGTTGATGCGATGCGCCGGATCGGAGGTGTCGTAGGCAAGACCGGCACCCAGGCGCCCCCGAGGCTCGAAGACGATGATATCGACCGCCTGACCGGTCGTGTTCTTGGCTAGGTTGGCGGCAACCGCCGCCCCGGTGAAGCCACCGCCGATGATTGCGACAACCGGTCGGCGGGGTCGACGCTTCACGATTGCGACACCTTTAGCTTGGGCCTGTGGTCGCCGGCAATGGTCTCGCCGAACGGACCGGTATTGATCGATGTTTCGCGCGCGGGAACCGCGTGACCCAGCGGCAGGTTTGGCAGCACGAGCTCGCCGAAGCGATAGGCCTCCTCCAGGTGCGGGTAGCCAGACATGATGAACGTATCGATGCCGATCTCGCGGTACTCTTCCATCCGCGCCTTGACCTGATCCGGATCACCGACAAGGGCGGTGCCCGCACCGCCGCGCACAAGCCCGACGCCGGCCCAGAGGTTGGGCGCCACCTCGAGCTTGTCGCGCCGGCCGCCATGCAACCGGCTCATACGACTTTGACCTACCGAATCCATACGCTCGAACACCTTTTGTGCCGCGGCGATCGTCTCGTCATCGACATATTGTATCAGGTCGTCGGCCGCCCGCCATGCTTCCTTTGCGGTCTCGCGCACGATCACATGCAGCCGGATGCCAAATGTAACTTCCCGGCCCTCGGCCTCAGCCAGTGCGCGCACTTCGGCAATCTTTCTGGCGACATCTTCCGGTGGCTCACCCCAGGTCAGATATTTGTCGATCGTTCTGGCCGCCACCTCCTGGCCCTTGCCCGAGGAACCGCCGAAATAGAGCGGCGGATGCGGCGTCTGCACCGACTGGAACAGCAGCTTGCCGCCTTCGATATCGAAATGTTTTCCCTTGAAAGTAACGTCTTCGCCGCGAAGGACTGATTTGTAGACGTTGAGAAACTCCTCGGTGACTTCGTAGCGCTCGCCATGCGACAGGTGGATGCCATCGCCCTTGTTTTCCGTCGGGTCGCCGCCCGTCACCACGTTGATCAGCAGCCGTCCCTCGGAAAGCCGGTCGAGCGTTGCCGTCATCCGGGCTGCCAGCATCGGTGAAAGCAGTCCAGGCCGCACCGCAATCAGGAAGCGCAGATTCTCGGTCAAGGGTGCCAGGGCTGACGCCACCACCCAGCTGTCCTCGCAACTGCGGCCAGTGGGGATCAACACACCGTAGTAGCCCAGCGCATCGGCCGCCTGGGCGACCTGTTTCAGATAGTTGAGGTCGACATTGCGCCCTCCCCGTGATGTGCCGAGATAGCGGCTGTCGCCGTGAGTGGGCAGGAACCAGAGAACGTTGACTTTGTCAGGCGTGTTGCTCATGCGAATTCTCCTCGGACACGATCGACGGCAGGCGCCAGACAGGCGCCGGCAGTCGAAAAAAGATAAACTCTATAAAATTTATTGACAATGAAAAATCCGGCGATCATTTTTGAGTAGAGGAAAAATTTTTTCCCGGATCGCGGCTTCACGACCGGGAAGCAGGTCAAATTTTTCGAGGATTTTGCCATGAACATCGCTCTCGCCGCTTCCAGTGCATTCACGACATCAAGTCATGCGATCGATCGCCCTAACCCCATCACGCCATCGGAACTGAAATCCGCCATGCGCAACCTGTCGGGCGGCGTCTCGGTCATCACCGCCGGTATCGGCGACGATCGCACAGGCGCGACGGTAACGTCGGCAACGGCGCTTTCGGTCGATCCACCGACGATGATCGTCAACATCAACCGGACGTCATCCACCTGGCCGGTGATCGAGCGTTACCAGCATTTCTGCGTCAACATTCTCGCAAGCCAGCAGCAGCACGTGGCCGAGCGCTTCGCGGGCTTTGGTGGTCTCAAAGGCGCGGCACGCTACGGCGGCGCAGACTGGCGGACCCTCGTCAGCGGCGCTTCCGCCCTGAATGGGGCACTTGCCGCGATCGATTGCGAAGTCGAGGAGATCATCGAGCGTCATAGCCACGCCATCATCCTGGGACGGGTCCTGGCGATTGCGGCAGGCTCAGGCGAACCCGTCCTCTACCACAGCGGCCGTTACGGCAGTTTCCTGCCGTAACTGGAGGGGACCACGTTCGAGCGGGCAAAGATGATGCCCAATCGACCGAAGTTTGGAATGGCTTCATACCCCGTCGCACAAACGGGGTATTTTTTATCTCTATAAAATCCATGGGTTTTGAGATTATCAGCGCAGGCTCCACGACGGGGCCATCGGTAAACCGTTGAGGAGCAGGCAATGACAATAGCAAGACGTACCCTTCTGGTATCAACCGCAGCGCTGGTGTTGGCGACGCAGGGACTGCTTGCGGCCCAGGCCGCGGACACCACACTGACCATCGGTTATCAGCCGATCGTCGAGCCGTCGCACGTGCCGCAGGCCGATGGCACCTATGAGAAGGTGACCGGCGCGAAAATCAACTGGCAGAAGTTCGACGGCGGCGCCGATGTCATCGCGGCGCTTGCATCCGGCTCGATCGACATCGGCTATGTCGGCTCGTCGCCGCTCGCAGCTGCGGCCAGCCGGGAACTGCCGTTCGAAACCATCTTCGTCGTCGGCCTGATCAGCGACGCGGAAGCCCTGGCCGTCAAGGGCGTCAGCAAGCCGGAAGAACTCGCCGGCAAGAAGATCGCAACACCCTTCGTGTCGACGGCTCACTACAGCCTGCTGACGGCGCTAAAGCACTGGAACATCGATCCGAAATCGGTGGAGATCCTCAACCTGCGCCCGCCGGAAATTGCGGCGGCCTGGCAGCGCGGCGACATCGACGGCGCCTATGTCTGGGATCCGGTGCTGTCCGAGATCAAGAAGACATCGACCGTCTTGGCCACCTCTGCCGACGTTGCCAAGTGGGGTGGCCCGACCTTCGATGCCTGGATCGTCAGCAAGAAATTCGCCGAAGAACATCCGGATATCGTCACCGGGTTCGTTAAGGTCACCGGTGACGCCTATGCCGACTATCGGGCCAATCCGGATACATGGAATGCCACGTCGAAACAGGCCGAAAAGATCGCTCGTTTGACCGGCGCCAAGCCGGAGGACGTGCCCGCCCTGCTCAAGGGATATTACTTCCCATCATTGGAGGAGCAGGCAACATCCGATCTTCTCGGCGGCGCAACGGCCAAGGCCATTGCAGAAACGTCGGCCTTCCTGCTCGAGCAGGGAAAGATCCCGGCGGTTCTGACCGATTACGGCCCTTACGTCTCGGCGAGCTGGGCGCAGGAAGCCGCCAAGCTCTCGTTCTGAGCAGGGCGGGATTGCCTTGGGAGCGGTTGGCGGCACGACTGTGGGCGTGAACCCCGCCAACCCATCCTTCGAACCATGTTGTAGATTATGGGAACTGCACAATGTCCGTGCTTGCGCTTGAGAATGTCTCGTTGCGATACGCCCCTGGCGAAGGGGGAGCGCAAGCACCGCTGGTTCTCGACCGGATCAGTCTGGAGATTGCCGGCGACGATTTCGTCGTGGTCATCGGCAGATCCGGTTCGGGCAAGACGAGCCTGCTCAATCTGGCGGCCGGCTTTTTGACGCCAAGCAGCGGCCGGATCTCGCTTGATGGCCGGTCGTTGTCGGGCCCCGGTTCCGATCGTGCCGTCGTTTTTCAGGATGACGCGCTTTACCCATGGCTGAGCGCGATCGAAAACGTTGCATTCCCTTTGCGCCTGCGGGGTGTCGGCAAGGACCAACGATTGAAGGAAGCACAGTCTCTGCTGGAGCGCGTCGGTTTGCCGGATGCGGCAGAGCGCAAGGTGTGGGAGCTTTCCGGCGGCATGCGCCAGCGTGTCGGCATTGCCAGAGCCCTGGCTTCGCAGCCACGGTTCCTACTGATGGACGAGCCGCTCGGCGCATTGGATGCGCTGACGCGTGTGCGCATGCAAGGCTTTCTCCTGGACATGTGGCGGGCCAGCCGGGCCGGTGCACTGCTCATCACACACAGCATCGATGAAGCCTTGATGCTAGCGACGCGCATCGTCGTCTTGACCGCGAACCCGGGCCGGATCGCCAAGATCATTCCGGTCAGCTTCGGTCGGGACTATCTCTCCGGAATACCTCAAAACGAGCTGCGCGCCGCTGCCGAATTCAAGCGGTTGCACGATGATTTGACCGGTCTCATTCATTCCGAAGACGAAGGTGTGGCAGCATGACCCTTTCCCTGGAAGCGACGTCCACCCGCCCCGATCCAAGCGGCGAAATCGAGGTCAAGCCGCCACGCACGCTGCCCGTTCTTTGGATTTCAGCAGCAACCGTCGCTGCGCTGGTCGGCCTTTGGAGCCTCGTTTCCTCCTATGGCCTGGTGCCGCCGCTGTTCCTGCCATCGCCGCTCGCGGTCCTTCGGGCGCTGAGCGGCCTGACGCTGACGGGCTTTGTCGACGCGACACTCGCCCAGCATATCGCCGCCAGCCTTTCACGTATCTTCGGTGCGCTTGGTGCCGCGCTCATCCTCGGCGTGCCCGCGGGCCTTGCGATCGGCACCAGCCGTTGGGGCAAGGGCATTCTCGATCCGATCGTCGAGTTTCTGCGTCCGCTGCCGCCGCTCGCCTATCTGCCCCTCGTCATCATCTGGCTTGGTATCGGCGAGGCATCGAAGATCGCCGTGATTGCGCTCGCAATGCTGCCGCCGATCATTCTCTCGACGGCTGCGGGCGTGAAATCCGCATCGCCCGACCACATTAATGCCGCGCGCGCTTTCGGCGCATCGCGACGGCAATTGCTGCTGCATGTGATCCTGCCGGGCGCGCTGCCATCCATTCTCACCGGCACACGCATTGCGCTCGGCGCCGGTTGGTCGACCCTGGTTGCCGCCGAGCTCGTGGCGGCGACACGCGGCCTTGGCTTCATGATCCAATCGGCGGCCCAGTTCCTGGTCACCGACATCGTCATAGCCGGCATCGTGGTGATCGCTGCCGTCGCCTTCCTGTTTGAAGTCGTTGCACGACGGATCGAGCGGCGGCTGGTGCCGTGGTCGCACCACCGCTGACGGGCAACCACGGCTCTTCCTATGCAGACTTCTGCGTCACCCGGCGGCGCGTGGCGATCAATCGGGCGGCAGCATAGGTTTGCGTGACGATCTCGGGCACCAGATCGATATCGGGCAGGCTACCGAGACCCAGGGGGCCGATCGCATAGAGGTTGGCCGTTGGGTGGCTGTCTGAAAGCACCTCGCCTGCCGGGCTGACGGCGAGGCCGAGCCCGAGCTCGTCCGGCTGCGCCAGACCGCCGGCAAAGAGGTTCTGAATGACCGGGGCCTTGAGGTCAGGCGCAGAGATCTCGCCGGCATAGCCGTTGTCGCGCATTTGCAGCAGGCGATCGACGACACGCACCCCGCTGCCGAGCAGCACCGCATGGCGCGGCACCACCAGACGCCGCGCTCTCACCAGGGGACGTTCATCGTCCGCAACCTCCATTTCAAGCGCGCGGATACCGAATCCGGTGGCGAGTACCGCAACGTCGCATTCGATCGAGCCTTCTTCCTGCAGGACCAGGAAGCGCCCGGATGGCAGCTTTCGCAGGCCCAGCACCGCCTGGCAGGAGAGCTGCATGGAGATATCCGGCCGCCGCGTCAACGCTTCGGAAAAGCGCTGGTAGACGTAGTCGCTGAAGATGCTCTTCGGTACGAAGATCTGCTGGAAGCCTGGAATGGCGGCTGAGACGGCGGAGCGAAAATCCTGGTTGGCACAGAGCCAATCGTTGAAATCCTCCGGCTGTCCGGCGGCCACCGACAGATCGCGCACGCGGCTATTGAGGATTTCGCCGCTCTGGGCGGCGGCCATGACCTGCCCGCCACTGATGGTCGGTTGCGGGTCAAAGAGATGAACATGAAATGCTGTTCGCACCGACTTCATCAGCGCGATCGCCATCATGATCCCCGAGAAGCCGCGGCCAATGATGGCAATGCGCGGCTTTTCCCGAGGGCTGTCACTGTCGGGCGAAATCTTGGCAAACAATCCGTGGACAGTCATGTGAGCTCCCTTGTGGCCCGACTGCGGTCAGTCGGCAAAGTTTGAAACGCATGGCTGTTCCGATCCCGAACACGGATCGGACCTTGGGGTATCGCCCAGCACCGAGATCGGCCGCTGACGGGGCTCAAATCTGCAGTGTCGGGGATGGTGCCGCCAGCCGCATGGGCCGGCGAGGAGGTATCCGTTGTTCTGGCTGGCCTGGCACCTCGGCACATGGTCATCCCTATACGGCATACTCTATAAAGTTTATGCGCTATTAAAACGCGATTTCCAGCGGACATCAAGCCCTTTGTGTCGCCCCTGCGTTTCGAGCCGCACGTAGAAGGTGAAACCGCGCCGGTATCTATCGGCCAGCGACGACGCGACCCTCCCGGTTTTCAGCGATTTGTGCAGCGCTCGCCGGGGGCTGTTCGCGCCGTGCGATGCCATTCAGGACTGTCAGCAGGTCGTAGCCGCGCGACCACCGGCCAAAACCGCTCGCGACATTGATGTGCCCGGCATGACCGAGATCGACGAGCCGGCTGCCCCAGCGGGTCGAGATGTGCCGCAATCGGTCGAACGACATATAGGGGTCGTTGAGGCTGCCGACGATCAGGCTCGGAAACGGCAACGGATGCTCGGGCATGGCGCCGAACGCGATCGAGCCGGGATGCAGCCGCCCCGTCACGTCTAGATCGCAGGGCGCCACCAGAAGCGCGCTTCTGATCTGCCGTGCCAGCGGTCGACGCGCCAGACTGGCAACGAGGATGCAGCCCAGGCTGTGGGCAACAACGTCCACGACACCGTGACGGAGAATGGTGCGCTCCAGCGCGTCACGCCACCGCTCGAGCACCGGATGGTCCCAGTCATCTTGCTCGACGAGCGTCGCCCGCGGCTGGTCGTCCAGCCAGTGACGCTGCCAGTGCCCCGCGCCCGAGCCGAAAAGACCGGGGATGATCAAGGTTTTTGCCATGGTATCAGCCTCTTGCGACACGGGCCAAGTGGCGGTGCGCCGATCGTCTTCCTATCAAACAATTCATGGGGCGATTATGCGAAGGCAACTGGCATGAGGTAAGCAAGGAATACCCAATATCCATAAAATCTATAGCATAGCTTTCTGCGGCTTTGAATCAGTGCACTGAAATTGCCGTATCGGCTGTGGAACAATGCTTGAGGCAGAGTGTTTCCTTTGACGCGTTTCTCAGCGAAATCAGTTTCGTTTTGAGGCCCCCGGCAGTCAAAAATTGCGTTGTTGGTGCCTGCGAAATTGATAGTTTGACGCGAGGACTTCGGCGGCAAGCGCAATCGAAGTTTTGAGGAGTGGTGCTGTGTTCGGCCAACTCGACAAGCCGGGCGAAAGAACAGCAAGGTTGGCGGCGGACCAGATAGGTTTTGCCCGACCGGCGGTGCTAAGGCGTCGGGTTTGTTTGAGCTTGATCGGAATGGCGATCGCCTGGTTGGAAACGGCCGGGTCGATCATTGAGGACCGCTTGGGTTTTTTGCCTTGGGCATGAGAGGTGAGTTGGATTTGAGAGAGCATGGCCACAACAGGCGCTGGCGGTTTCGTCAGCCGAGCGTGCTTCCGGGGTTCGGTCTGGCGCTCGGCGTCACGCTATTCTGGCTGGTGCTGATCATCCTCATTCCGCTGTCGGGCCTGATCTGGCGCTCGAGCGGCCTTGGCTGGTCGCAGTTCATGACGCTGGCACTCGACACCCGCACGCTCAATGCACTCAGGATCAGTTTCGGCACGGCCTTTGTCGCCGCCATCGTCAATCTGATCTTCGGCGTCATCCTCGCCTGGGTGCTGGTGCGCTATCGTTTCCCCGGCAAGCGGGTGATCGACGCCATGGTCGACCTGCCTTTTGCGCTGCCGACGGCGGTCGCCGGCATTGCGCTGGCGACACTGTATGCCCCGAACGGCTGGATCGGCGCGCTGCTGGCCCCACTTGGCATCAAGATCGCCTTTACCCCCGTCGGCATCGTCATCGCGCTGATCTTCGTCGGCCTGCCCTTCGTCGTCCGGACCGTGCAGCCGATCATGGAGGAGATCGACAAGGAAGTGGAGGAGGCCGCCGCCACGCTCGGCGCCAGCCGCTTCCAGACGATCCGCCGGGTGCTGTTGCCGGGACTGCTGCCGGCTGGGCTGACCGGCTTTGCGCTCGCCTTTGCCCGCGGCGTCGGCGAATACGGCTCGGTGATCTTCATCGCCGGCAACCTGCCCTACGTCTCCGAGATCGCCCCGCTCTTGATCGTCATCCGGCTGGAAGAGTTTAATTATCCCGCCGCCACCGCCATTGCCGCGGTGATGCTGGTGATCTCCTTTGCCATGCTGCTCGTCATCAACTCGATCCAGGCCTGGAGCCGGCGGAGATATGTCTATGTCGCCTGATCTCGCTACAGCCGCCCATCACGTGCGCGCCGCCACCTCGGAAAGCCGCTTTGCTCGCTTAAGCCTGATCGCTGCAGCGCTTGCCTTCGTCGCCTTGTTCCTGCTGCTGCCGCTGGCCGCCGTCTTTACCGAGGCGCTGCGCAAGGGACCGGCCGAGTTCCTGTCGGCGCTTGGCGATGCCGAGACCTTCTCCGCCATCCGCCTGACGCTGATTGTCGCCGCCATCGCCGTGCCGCTCAACCTCGTCTTCGGCGTCGCCGCCGCCTGGGCGATCGCCAAGTTCGAGTTCATCGGCAAGGCCTTCCTGACGACGCTGATCGACCTGCCGTTCTCGGTCTCGCCGGTGATCTCCGGTCTGGTCTTCGTGCTTCTGTTCGGCTCGCACAGCCTCATCGGCCCGTGGCTGCAGAGCCATGGCATCCAGATCCTGTTTGCCGTGCCGGGGCTGGTGCTGGCCACCGTCTTCGTCACCTTCCCCTTCGTTGCCCGCGAACTGATCCCGTTGATGCAGGAACAGGGCACCAGCGACGAGGAGGCGGCGCTGTCCTTGGGCGCATCCGGCTGGCAGACCTTCTGGCATGTGACGCTGCCCAACATCAAATGGGGGCTGCTTTACGGCGTGCTCCTGTGCAACGCCCGCGCCATGGGCGAGTTCGGCGCGGTGTCGGTGGTCTCGGGCCATATTCGTGGCCAGACCAACACCATGCCGTTGCAGGTGGAAATCCTCTATAATGAATATAACTTCGTCGCCGCCTTTGCGGTTGCGACGTTGCTGGCGCTGCTGGCGCTGGTCACCCTCGTCTTGAAAACGGCGCTCGAGCTTCGCTACAGCGCCGAGATCGCCGCCAGCCGCAGGCATTGAAAGGTCCGGATCGTCATGGAAGTCCGCGTTCAGAACATACGCAAGGAATTCGGCCGCTTTCCGGCGCTCGACGATGTCTCGCTCGACATCCGCTCGGGCGAGCTGATCGCGCTGCTCGGCCCCTCCGGCTCGGGCAAGACGACGCTGTTGCGGCTGGTCGCCGGTCTCGAAAGCCCGACCGACGGCACGATCTTCTTCGGCGACGAGGATGCCTCGCAAAAGACCGTGCAAGAGCGCAACATCGGCTTCGTGTTCCAGCACTATGCCCTGTTCCGTCACATGACGGTGCTCGACAATGTCGCCTTCGGGCTGAAGGTGCGTCCGGCCAACCGCCGGCCACCGGCGGCCGACATCCGCA
>NZ_JACVAN010000031.1:0-61864 GCF_014851895.1 Ensifer sp. ENS11
GTTGAGATCTTCGAAACCCCAATAAGGTAAGCCGAAAGGCCGGAAGCGTGACTGTCCCTCGATCATCACCTGCATCTCAATGGTCCGTTCTCTCCTGGGACGCGGCTGCTTTCATGCCACCTCCTTTCCACCTGTATCGGCTGGGGGCGATGGTTCTTCCAGAGACAATGCGGTACAGTTACGCCAAACTGTCCTGTGCGAAGGTCCAATACAGATGGCGTTTCAACAAACGGAGATCGGTGGCGAAACCTTGCTCGACGGGGTCATGGGCACGATCCGGCAGCGCATTGCCAGCCGGTCGTTGACGCCGGGCGCCAAGCTTCCGTCCATTCGGGCGCTTGCGACAACGATGCGGGTTTCCAAATCGACGGTTGTCGAGGCTTACGAGCGTCTGGCGGCCGAAGGCGTGATCCGGTCGCGGCCCGGCTCCGGCTTTTTCGTGTCTGCCCCCCTGGCGCCGTTGTCGCTCACGGAAGTCGGACCGCGGCTCGACCGCGCAGTCGACCCTCTCTGGGTTTCGCGTCAGGCGCTTGAAACGGACGCCCACGTTCTGAAGCCCGGTTGCGGCTGGTTGCCGGCGTCCTGGATGCCGGAGGCAGCGCTCAGGCGGGCGCTGCGCTCGCTCGCGCGCACGGATGCCGCGAGCCTGACGGATTACGGCACGCCGCTCGGCTTGCGACCGCTGCGGCAGTTGCTGTCGCGAAGGCTGGCCGAGCATGGTGTCGAGGCATCGCCCGATCAGATCATCCTGACCGAGTCAGGCACCCAGGCGATCGATCTTCTCTGTCGGTTCCTGCTCGAACCGGGCGATACCGTCATCGTCGACGATCCATGCTACTTCAATTTCCAGGCGCTGTTGCGGGCGCATCGCGTCAATGTCGTCAGCGTGCCCTATACGCCTGTTGGTCCCGATCTCGATCGCTTCGCCGAGGCGCTGGAGGCCTACCGTCCTCGCCTCTACATCACCAATTCCGCCGTGCACAATCCGACCGGCGCCACGCTTTCTCCCGTGATTGCCCACCGCCTGTTGCGACTTGTCGAGCAGGCAGGGTTGACTGTTGTCGAGGACGACATCTTCGCCGATTTCGAGCATGTGCCGGCGTCACGGCTTGCCGCCTTCGATGGGCTCGACCGTGTGGTGCAGATCGGCAGCTTTTCCAAGACGCTCTCCGCCTCGGTGCGCTGCGGCTATATCGCCGCCCCCCGAGGCTGGATCGAGGGGCTGACCGATCTCAAGATCGCGACCACTTTCGGCGGCCCGAGCCTTGCAGCCGAACTGGTGCTGACCCTTTTGCGCGATGGCAGCTACCGAAAGCACATGGAGGCGCTGCGGCTGCGGCTGACGCGGACGATGACCGAGACGGTAGCGCGCCTGGCCACGGTCGGGATCACGCCCTGGATCGAGCCGCAGGCCGGCATGTTCCTCTGGTGTCGGCTCTCGGAAGGTCTTGATGCCTCGGAGCTGGCCCAGAAGGCGCTGGCTCACGATATTGTCCTCGCCCCCGGCAATGCTTTCAGCCATTCGGGTTCGGCGGCAGGATTTCTGCGCTTCAACGTCGCCCAATCGATTGATGAGCGGCTCTATCGCGTGCTGGCTGAGATTGCTCGATAACCACTCATATCCATAGCGGCCGATTTGAGCGAGCCGCGAGACGGTGCTTGTTCTTCGAGCAACCCTTTTGACGCAGGTTGTTGTCGACCGCGCGGCCGCGCCGCTTCTATTCGCCGGTGTTTACGGCACTCCGCCGGGCCTATGCCTCAAACCGCGGCGTTCAATGCCTATTTTATGTGCAATCCGCTTCATCCTTAGTCTTGGCGCGTCTTTCGCTCCATCGCCGCGAGTGGCGTGGGCATTGATTTTTCGATCTTTGGCGGCGCAAACGCAAACTGGCACGATTAATGCTTTCTTGTGAGTACCGGTTGTTGGGCAGCTGAATTGGGTTGCCGGGCCGCTTCGGAACTTAGCCAGATCATGGCGCCATGTGAGAGAACGCAATGACAAAGTATAAGCTCGAGTACATTTGGCTCGATGGGTACACACCGGCCCCGAACCTCCGCGGAAAAACCTTGATCAAGGAATTCGATGCATTCCCGAAGCTGGATGAGCTTCCTTTCTGGGGCTTCGACGGAAGCTCGACGATGCAGGCGGAAGGCAAGAGCTCGGACTGTGTCCTGAAGCCTGTCGCCGTCTATCCCGACAGCGAGCGTAAGAACGGCGTTCTGGTGCTCTGCGAAGTCATGATGCCCGACGGCAAGACGCCGCATCCGTCCAACACCCGCGCAACCGTCATGGAAGACGATAGCGCCTGGTTCGGCTTCGAGCAGGAATACTTCTTCTACAAGAACGGCCGCCCGCTCGGCTTCCCGGAAACCGGCTTCCCGGCACCGCAGGGCCCGTACTACACCGGTGTCGGCTACAGCAATGTCGGCGATATCGCCCGCCAGATCGTCGAAGAACATCTCGACATCTGCCTGGCGGCCGGCATCAACCACGAAGGCATCAATGCCGAAGTGGCTAAGGGCCAATGGGAGTTCCAGGTCTTCGGCAAGGGTTCCAAGAAGGCCGCCGACGAAATCTGGCTGGCGCGCTACCTGCTGCAGCGCCTGACTGAAAAGTACGGCATCGATATCGAGTATCACTGCAAGCCGCTCGGCGACACCGACTGGAACGGCTCGGGCATGCATGCCAACTTCTCGACCGCCTTCATGCGCGACGTCGGTGGCAAGGACTACTTCGAAAACCTGATGTCGGCTTTCGAGGACGCCCGCGCGGATCACATCGCCGTCTACGGACCCGACAACCATATGCGCCTGACCGGCAAGCACGAGACGCAGTCGATCCACCAGTTCAGCTACGGCGTGGCTGACCGCGGCGCTTCGATCCGCGTCCCGCACAGCTTCGTCAACAACAACTACCGCGGCTACCTCGAAGATCGCCGCCCGAACTCGCAAGGCGACCCCTACCAGATCGCTTCGCAGATCCTGAAGACGATCTCGACGGTTCCGACCGATGTCGAAAACCAGATGAAGGCGGCCTGAGCATGTGTCATGGCGTGCTGTAGCGGCACGCCATGCACGCTCTGTCTCCAAGCATATGCAATCGCTAACGGTTGCAAAGACAAAACGCCCCGCTTTCGAGCGGGGCGTTTTGTCTTTTGCTGTCCTGGGAGGATAGCTTCGGGGAGGGTGGGTGCCGGCGGCAATGCCGGCGGCGGCGCCGCGGTTCAGGCGGTGCGAACGAAGTGGTCCGTATCCACTTCGACGATGCGGTCCTGCGTCATCGCGGATTTGCGCCGGATCTCTTCGACATCCTCCGGACGCAGCCGAACGCTCGGGTCGTCGAAGCGGATATCCGGGTCAGGCACGGCAGAGAGCAGCAGCTTGGTGTAGGGGTGAGCGGGGTTGTCGATCACCTTGCCGACATTGCCCCATTCGACGATCTGGCCGGCATACATGACGGCGATATCCTCGGCGACATAACGGGCGGTGGCGATGTCGTGGGTGATGTAGAGCAGACCGAGCTTCATCTGCTGCTTCATCTCGCTCAAGAGATTGAGCACGCCGAGGCGAACAGAGACGTCGAGCATCGACGTCGGCTCGTCGGCGACGATCACTTCCGGCTTGGCGGCAAGCGCGCGGGCGATATTGACGCGCTGGCGCTGGCCGCCGGAAAGCTCGTGCGGATATTTGGGCGCGACGAGGTCGGGGTCGAGTTTCACCTGTTGCAGCAGCGCACGAACCGTCGCGTCGATCTCGGAACGCTTGATATCCGGGCGGTGCAGCAGCAGCGGCCGCTTCAAATGATAGGCGATGGTATGAGCCGGGTTGAGCGAGGCGAACGGGTCCTGGAAGATCATCTGCACCGCGCGTCGGTAGAGGACCGTCTCGGCCGGGCTGGCGCCGTCGACCGGCTCGCCCCTGAAGAGGATCTTTCCCTCCGTCGGCATATATTCGCGCATCGCCATACGGGCGCAGGTGGTCTTGCCGCTGCCTGACTCGCCGACGAGGGCGAGTGCGCGGCCTGCATGCAGCGAAAACGAGATCGAGCGGGCCGCATGGACTGCGCCCGGACCGTGGCCGAATGTCTTGGTGACCCTGTCAAGCGCAAGGATCGGGGTTGGCTGGGCGGTCATAGCAGGACACCTCCATGGAGCGACGGGAAGGAGGTCCAAAGTTGTTTTGTGTAGTCGTGCTGCGGCGATCCGTAGATCGCCTCCGCCGTGTTCTGCTCGACGAGCTTGCCGGCGAGCATGATGCCGATCCGGTCGCAGAACTGCACCATCAGCCCGAGATCGTGGGTGATGAACAGAACGGCGAAGCCGAGGGTTCGCCGCAATTCGTTGATTCGCTGGAGGATTTCACGCTGGACGACGACGTCGAGCGCCGTCGTCGGTTCATCCATGACCACCAGCCTCGGATCGAGCGCCAGGCAAATGGCGATGACGATGCGCTGGCGCATGCCGCCGGAAAACTGATGCGGGTAGTCGCGCATGCGGTCCGGGGCGATATCGACGAGTTTCAGCATTTCGGCGGTGCGGTCGCGCGCCTGCGCACGGCTCATGCCTTTGTGGGTCTTCAGCACGTCGTAGAATTGCTGCTCGATGCGCAGCACCGGATTGAGCGAGTTCATCGCGCTCTGGAACACCATGGCGACCTCGCGCCAGCGAAAATCGCGCAAGGCCTTGTCATCTAGGTCGAGCACGTTGCGGCCATTGAGCAGAATGGTGCTTTCCCTCCTGATCAGCGCTGGTGGCTTGTGTAGCCGGCTGATGGCAAAGGCAATGGTGCTCTTGCCGCAACCGGATTCGCCGGCAAGGCCGAAGACCTCGCCGGGAGCGACGTCGAAGCTGACATTGTCGACGGCGCGAAAGTCCTTTTCCTCGCCGATATAGTCGATCGTCAGGTTTTTGACGGATAGCAGTGGCGCGGTCACAGGCGACCCTCCCCGGATCGGATGAGTGCGGACCAGCGACCGAGCCGATTGCCGGTGCGCAGCCGCGGGTTGGCGATCTCGTCAACGGCGAAGTTCAGAAGCGACAGGCCGATGCCGAGGAAGGCGAGCGCAAAGCAGGGCGTGAGAATGTCCCACCACGCGCCGACCGAAAGCGCCGACGCCTTCTGCGCGGCATAGAGCATGGTGCCCCAGGAGACGACCTTCGGGTCGCCAAGGCCGAGAAACTCGAGCGTCGCCTGGGTGATGATCGCGAAAATGACGCTGCCGATGAAGTTGATGCCGACGATCGAGATCAGGTTGGGGAAGATCTCGAAGGTCATGATGCGCCAGCGCGGCTCGCCCATCATCTCCGCCGATTTGACGTAGTCCTTCTGCTTGACGGAAAGCGTCTCGGCGCGGGTGACGCGGGCGCCCCAGGCCCAGGAGGTTCCGCCGAGGATCAGCGCGATGACCCAGGGGCTGGCCTGACCGATGAAGGCGGCGAGCACCAGGAGCAGCGGCAGGTTGGGAACCACTAGCACCATGTTGGTGAAGAAGCTGATGACTTCGTCGACCTTGCCGCCGCGATAGCCGGCGAGAATGCCGAGCGCCGTGCCGACGATTGTTATGAGCAGGCCTGCGCCGAAGCCGACGGCAAGCGAGGTGCGGGCGCCATAGATCAGCCGCGTGAACACATCCTGGCCGATGCGGGTGGTGCCGAGCCAATGGGCAAACGACGGCGCCTGATGCGGGCGGCCGACGCGGGCACCCGGATCGTAAGGGGTAAGCAGCGGTGCGGCGATCGCCACGATGAGGATGAAGGCGATGATGGCGACGCCGACCAGAGCCTTGCGATTGCGGATCAATCCGAAGGGTTGGGTCTTCATCTCACGCCTTCTTCAGTCGGGGGTCGAGCAGCACATAGCTGACGTCGACGATGAAATTGGCAACCAGCATGGTCGCAGTCATGATCAGCAACTGCCCCTGGATAACGGGATAATCACGGGCGAGGATCGCCTGATAGAGGATGTTGCCGAGACCCGGATAATTGAACACGACTTCGGTGACGAGCGAGCCGCCGAGGATCGTGCCGATGGCGATGGCAAGGCTCGATACGGTCGGCAGCAGCGCATTGCGCGCCGCGTACCAGAGCATCACATGTCCGTCCGATAGGCCCTTGGCGCGGGCCATGACGATATAGTCCTCGCCGAGCAGGTTGATCATGTTGTTGCGCATGGTGACGGCGAAACCGCCGGTCAAGACCGTGCAGAGCGTCAGCATCGGCAGAATGCCGTGATAGAGGACGCTGCCGAGGTATTGCAGCGTAAAGGCCGGGTCGAGCGCCGGATCGGCAGCGTAGCCCGTCGGGAACCAGTTCAGCGTAAAGCCGAAGAAGAAGACGACGATCAGCGAGGTGACGACGGCCGGAACCGAGGTCGCGAAGATCGCACCGACCGAAACGATGACATCGAAAAGGCTGCCGCGGCGCCAGGCGGCGAGAATGCCGAGGAAGGTTCCCAGCGTGAAGCTGATGATGGTCGCCGTGCCCATCAGGCCGACCGTCCAGACCAGCGCGTTGCCGAGAACCGTCGTCACCGGAAGCGGGAAATATTTGATCGAGCGGCCGAGGTCGCCGCTGAAGATGCTGCCGAGATAGGTCAGATATTGCTGCCAGAGCGGGCCATCGACGAAACCGAAGGTGAGCTTCAGCGCCTGCAGGCTTTCGGGGGGAAGCTCCGCGCCCGCGCTCGAAAACATGATCTGCACGGGGTCGCCGGGCATCAGCCGTGGCAAAAAGAAGTTGATCGTCGCCGCCGCGACGAAGGCTGCCAGATAGAAGCATAGGCGGCGAAGCAGGAAAGCCATGGGGACTCCATCGACTGCGCCATGGCCCTGTTACCGGCAGGAAAGGCGGCAGAAACGCTTTGAAATGGCGCAAGCCTTTAATCGCGGAGCTATTGTGCTCCCGAGGCCGGCGCGAAAGCGGGAGCGGCCCGGTGATGAGCCACTCCCGCCAGTCCTGGGGGTGTTTAGTTGACCGGTTCGAGTGCCAGCAAATGCAGCAGGCGCGCCGGGTTGGTCCGCGAGATCGACGGATTGACGAACGGGGTCTCGGCCGTCACCCAGCCTTTGAAGCGCTTGGTGTTGTACTGGTACCAGTTTGGATTGTTGAAGACCGGCATCATCGGCAGGTTCTCGGCGACGATGCGCTGAGCCTTGTTCATGGCCTCCTTCTGCTTGGCGAGGTCAGCCGTGTGGGTGAACTCGGTCAAAAGCTTCTCGACATCGTCATTGAACCAACGCTGCGCGGTAAAGCGCGTCTTGCCCTTGTCCGAAGCACTGAAGGCGCGCTTGTACGGATAGTAGGGCGAGGCGGAGGCCGGCAGGCTGTTGATCGCCGCGTCGAACGTGCCGTTGATGAGATTGCCGGTCCAGACCGCTTCTTCCGGCGTCTCGATCTTGGCATCGAGGCCGACGGCTTGCAGGCCCTCGACGGCGATCGTCACCGTGTCGATCCAGTCGGTCCAGGAGCTCGGCACGATGATCGAGAAGGAGATCTTGCTACCGTCAGGATTGTCGCGGAAACCGTCGCCGTCCTTGTCGACATAGCCGGCCTCGTCGAGCAGAGCCTTGGAAGCATCGGCGTCGTACTTGCCGTAGGTGCCGAAGTCGGTCGCGACCGACGGATCAGCCCAGCTCTTGTAGAGTTCGCCCATGCCGGCCGGATCTTCGTTGAGCGTCGGATAGCCGTAGCCGGCAACGTCGACCATGGTGCCACGGTCGAGCGCCATGCTGGCCGCACGACGGAATTTTACGTCGTTGAAGGCCTTGCGGTTGTTCTCGTTGGCGGTTTCCTGGTTGAAGAGGAATGCCACCATGCTGCTCGGCGAGTACCAGAAATGGAAGTGCTCCGGATCCTTGGCGACGTAGACGTTCTCGATATCCGGGATGAAGGAAACGCCCCAGTCGAGCGTGCCCGACGCGGTCGCGGTCAGGATCTGGTTGTTGTCGGCGAGCTGCGGGAAGCGCATGCAATCGACCTTGAGCGCGGCGTCCCAATAGTGCGGGTTGCGGCACTGGTCGTAGGTCTGGCCGGTGAAGCGCGGGATCTCCGTCATCGGGCCGCTGCCAACAGGTGTTTCGTTGGCGAAGGTCACCGGTTCGGCGACATCCTTCCAGACATGCTCCGGCACGATCGGCAGCTGGGCAAGCTGTTCGGCAGCAAGCGAGCTTGGATTGGCGAGCGTGAAGCGAACGGTCTGGCCGTCGACGGCCTCGACGCCGGTGATGAAGGTCCAGATGCTGACGAAGTCGAGCGCCGGGAACTTCTTCAGGTAGTCGTAGGTGAACTTGACGTCAGCAGCCGTCAGCGGCTTGCCATCGGACCATTTCAGGTTTGGGCGCAGCTTGAACTCGATGCTTTTCAGATCGTCGGCAAGCTTGAAGCTTTCGGCAAGCCGGAAGACCGGTTTGTTGTCATCGAAGCGATTGAAGACGACCAGCGGCTCGTAGATGAAGTCGAGCGTGCTTTGGCGCGCCGACGTCTGGTTGAACGGGTTGAAGTTGCGAACCCAGGTCGTGGCCGGCTCGATATTGACCGTCAGGATCGACTGCGCCATGGCCGGTGCAGCGAAAAGGGTCAGCGCGGTCGCTGCCCAGAGAATGGATTTTTTCATTGTTTCTCCCCTCTTGATTTGTGAGTGGCGTCTCGTCAGGCGACGAGAACGCTCTTGAACATCTCTTCGACTTCGGCGTGGGCCGCGCGAATGTCGACCTTGAGCTTGCCGAGCCGGCTCTGGCCGGCGGCGATGCGCTTCTGGGCGGCCTCTGTCAGCGGACGGGCGGCCTTGGCGGCAGCCTCGCTCTCGGCCAGATCGCCGTGGCTGTGAAGTGCGACGTCGGAGCCGGCGTCGAGCACCTGCTTCACACGCTCGGGCAAGGTGCCACGCAGCGATTCCATGAAGATGCAATCGGACACCAGCACGCCCTCATAGCCCATGTCGTTGCGGATCACTTCATGCATCGTCGGCGAGATCGAGGCTGGCAGCTCGCTGTCATAGGCGGAGTAGACGACGTGAGCGACCATCGCCCAGGGCGTGTCCTTGAGGGCAACGAAAGGCTTGAAGTCGGTCGCGACGAGCGTTTCTCGCGATGCATCGACGACCGGGCGCTCCTTGTGAGAGTCGCGTGTGGCGCGGCCATGACCGGGGATGTGCTTCATGACAGGCATGTTGCCGGTCTCAAGCAGGCCATCGACCACCTCGCGGCCGAGGGCGGCGATGAAGTCCGGATCCGAACCGAAGGAGCGCGCACCGATGACGGCGCTGGTCGTTTCGAACACGAGATCGAGGACCGGCGAGCAGCCGCTGGTGAGGCCGAGTTCGCTCATCATCGTGCCCATTGCCTGGGACGACAGGCGAAGCGCCTTCTTGCCGAGCGCAAGGTCATGGCGCGCCAGTTCGGCAAACTGGCCGAAGCTGCGGAAAAGCGGCCAGGGACCGGCGTCGAGATGCTGGACGCGGCCGCCTTCCTGGTCAGTGAAGACAGGTGCGTCTTCGCGCTCGACCGCCTCGCGGAAGCGCTCGATCAGGATCTTGACCTGGCCGGGCTCGCGCAGATTGCGCCGGCCGACGAAGAGGCCGAGCGGGTTGGTTTCGCGAAACAGGGCGAACTCGTCGTCCGAGAGTGTTGGGTTTGGTAGGCCGACGAAGAGGGCGAGCGGTGTCGATGCCATTGGAGAGCTCCGATGTTCAGATGATTATTTGGATGGATTACGAAGCATGCCTTCGTAGATGCCTTTGTCGGCGGCGGGGATGGCAACGGCGCCGATGGTCTTGGCGTAGAAATCGACCGGGCCGGCATCGCCGATAAAGGCATAGGCATGGCCGAGCGTCTTCATGGTCTCGAGCGATGCGGTCAACAGATCGACGCCAATACCGCGCCCACGGCTCTCGCCGGCGACCCCGGTTGGGCCGAAGAAGCCGCGCGCCGTCGTGTCGTAGCAGGCAAAGCCAAGCAGCTTGCCACCTTCCACCGCGATCAGGCAGGCGATTGGCTGGCGGGAGAAGGCGACCGAAACCTCGCTCGCCCAATTCTCACTGAAGTTCTGCCTTACCCAGTCGACGACGACATGCATTTCCGGCGGAAGCGCCGGGCGAATGCGAATGCCGGTCGTGTCGGTTTTCCGCTTGAGATTGGCGAGCGTCGGCGAATACAAGCTGACAAGCAAGTCCGGCACCCCTAGTCCTCCGTATATTCCTTTATTAAGGAATTGATCCCTTTGTAATGCAATATGTGTCCTCATCTCCGGCGGGTTGTCAACCGGCAATCGCGGCGATGGGGTGGGAGGGTTGACGCTTCACCATGACGGCAGCGAGAACAGTCGGCTGCGCAAGTATTATCGCGTCACAGAGTCTTGGCTCCGGCGAACTCGTCGGCGGTCAAACGACGAATCATCGAGTTGCCTTCGAAAACCAATGGCTTCGAGACCGAACATGCGCGCACTGCCAGCACACGCGTCAAGCTGTCGCCGCCGCTCTTTGTTCTGCTATTGTTCTTTTCATATTGTAATTTACAAAAATACTAAGTTTGATTTTCGCTGTTTTTCTCCAAGGAACCACTGCAATTCCCAGGGCAAATATCTTGTTGAATTGACAGATGTTATTTTTATTCTTGATTACAAAAGTAGAGTTTGTTCCGCTTTATTTTCTGTCACGGATTGTTACTATGCTTTCGGTTCAACGAGCCCGGGAGCCAGGCGTGTCAGAGTTACCTCCACAGCACTTGACCGAGCAGGAGCCGCGATCTCGCCGGCGCCAGGAGCTTTTGACATTTCTTGTTCTTGCCTTTGGCATCTGGCCGTTGGTCGCCGTCGGCGTGGTCGGCGGTTACGGCTTCATCGTCTGGATGCTGCAGATCGTTTACGGCCCGCCGGGCCCGCTTGGGCATTGAGGTGATCGATGGGGGCAATGACAACCAGACGAGGATTGTTCTTGGGCCGGCAGGCGGAGCGAAGGCGCGTCCTGCCGCCGGGCGTCACGCTTGAAAGCCTGACGGCATGCACCGGTTGCGGCCAATGTGTGGAAAAGTGTCCCACCCGCATCATTTCGCTCCTGGACGAGCGTCCATCGCTCGATTTTTCAGGCGGCGAATGCACCTTCTGCGGCGACTGTGCGCGGGCCTGTCCGGAGCCGGTATTCGCAGCCGAAGGCGTAACGCGGCTTGCCCATGTCGTTGCGATCGGCGACGGCTGCCTCGCGCGCAACAACGTCGCCTGCCAATCCTGTCGCGATGCCTGTCCGCAGCAGGCGATCCGCTTTCGGCCCCGGACCGGCGGGCCGTTCCTGCCAGAGGTGGATGTCAACAGTTGCAGCGGATGCGGTGCCTGCATCGGCGTCTGTCCTGTCGGTGCAATCGGCATTGCGGATCGGGTTCAGGAGGGCGTCCATGCCTGATCCCTCCCGGCAATATCATATCTCAAGCGCCGTCGTCGTCGCTCTTCCGGCGATGAAGGATGCTGTCCTTGCCGCGCTGGCGCGCATGGCAAATGTCGAGGTTTACGGCCATGAGGGCGGCAAGATTGTCGTCGTCATCGAGGGAACGAGTACCGGCATGCTTGGCGAATGCCTGTCGACGATCTCCACGCTCGAGGGCGTGGTAGCGGCCAATATGGTTTTCGAACATGTCGAAACGGAAGGAGTGACGGACGATGACCACCGAACTGACGCGGCGTGATATCCTGAAGGCGCACGCGGCCGGCATCGCCGCCGCCACCGCCGGCATCGCACTGCCCGCCGCCGCTCAACCGGTGCCCGGCGGTATCAGCGCGCTCGAAATCAAGTGGTCGAAGGCGCCCTGTCGCTTCTGCGGCACCGGCTGCGGCGTCATGGTCGGCGTCAAGGAGGGGCAGGTCGTTGCCACCCATGGCGACATGCAGGCCGAGGTCAACCGCGGCCTCAACTGCATCAAGGGCTATTTCCTCTCCAAGATCATGTATGGCTCCGACCGGCTGAAGACGCCGATGCTGCGCAAGCTGAACGGCGCCTACAGCAAGGACGGCGAGTTCGAGGCGGTGAGCTGGGACGAAGCCTTCGACGTCATGGCCGAACAGTGCAAGAAGGTGCTGAAGGAAAAGGGGCCGACGGCGGTCGGCATGTTCGGATCCGGCCAGTGGACGATCTTCGAGGGCTATGCTGCGACGAAGCTGATGCGCGCCGGCTTCCGCTCGAACAACCTCGACCCCAATGCCCGCCACTGCATGGCCTCGGCGGCTTACGCCTTCATGCGAACCTTCGGCATGGACGAGCCGATGGGCTGCTATGATGACTTCGAACATGCGGACGCCTTCGTGCTCTGGGGCTCGAACATGGCGGAGATGCATCCGATCCTGTGGACAAGGCTTGCTGATCGCCGCCTGGGCCAGTCGCATGTGAAGGTGGCTGTTCTGTCGACCTTCACCCACCGCAGCATGGACCTCGCCGACATTCCGATGGTGTTCAAACCCGGCACCGACCTGGTGATCCTCAACTACATCGCCAATTACATCATCGAGAAGGGCCGGGTGAACGAGGACTTCGTTCGTAAACACACCACCTTCATGCGCGGCGTCACCGATATCGGCTATGGCCTGCGTCCGGACAATCCCATCGAAGTTAAGGCGGCCAATTCATCCGACCCCGGCAAGATGGAGCCGATGGACTACGAGGCGTTCAAGGCGTTCGTGTCGGAATACACTCTGGAGAAGACCGCCGAGATGACCGGTGTCGACCCGGCGTTTCTGGAGGAACTCGCCGAACTCTACGCCGATCCGCAGCGCAAGGTGATGTCGTTGTGGACCATGGGGTTCAATCAGCATGTGCGGGGCGTCTGGGCCAACCAGATGGTCTACAACATTCACCTTCTGACCGGAAAGATCTCGGAGCCCGGCAACAGCCCGTTCTCGCTGACCGGCCAGCCGTCGGCCTGCGGCACCGCGCGCGAGGTTGGCACCTTCGCCCACCGTCTGCCCGCCGACATGACCGTCACCAATCCGGAGCACCGCAAGCACGCCGAGGAGATCTGGCGCGTTCCGCATGGGATCATCCCGGAAAAGCCCGGCTATCACGCTGTCGAGCAGGATCGCATGCTCAAGGATGGCAAGCTCAGCTTCTACTGGGTTCAGGTCAACAACAACGTCCAGGCCGCCCCCAATACCAGCAACGAAACCTACCAAGGCTATCGAAACCCGGAGAATTTCATCGTGGTCTCGGATGCCTATCCGACGATCACGGCCATGAGCGCCGACCTCATCCTGCCGGCGGCCATGTGGGTGGAAAAGGAAGGCGCCTACGGCAATGCCGAGCGGCGGACCCATGTCTGGCACCAGCTGGTGCACGCGCCGGGCGAGGCGCGCTCGGATCTCTGGCAGATGGTCGAGTTCTCCAAGCGCTTTATAACCGACGAAGTCTGGCCGGCCGAAATCCTCGCTGCCAACCCAGAGTTCAAGGGCAAGAGCCTGCATGACGTCCTGTTCCAGAACGGTGAGGTCAACCGCTTCCCCTTAAGCGAAGTCAGCGGCGACTACGCCAACAACGAGGCCGAAGCCTTCGGCTTCTACCTCCAGAAGGGGCTGTTCGAGGAATATGCCACCTTCGGTCGCGGCCATGGTCACGATCTCGCGCCCTACGACCGGTACCACGAGGAACGCGGTCTGCGTTGGCCGGTGGTCGACGGCAAGGAGACGCGCTGGCGCTATCGCGAGGGCTACGACCCCTACGTCAAGGCCGGCGAGGGCGTGAAATTCTACGGCCGCCCGGATGGCAAGGCGGTCATTCTTGCGGTGCCCTACGAGCCGCCGGCGGAATCGCCCGACGAGGAATTCGATCTCTGGTTGGTGACGGGTCGCGTGCTCGAACACTGGCATTCGGGTTCGATGACGATGCGTGTGCCGGAGCTCTATCGCGCCTTTCCGGGCGCCCGCTGCTTCATGAATGCGGATGACGCCCGCAAGCGCGGCATCAATCAGGGAGCGGAGGTGCGGATCATGTCGCGGCGCGGCGAGATCCGCTCACGCATCGACACGCGCGGACGCAATCGCATGCCGCCCGGCGTGATCTTCGTGCCGTGGTTCGATGCGAGCCAGTTGATCAACAAGGTGACACTCGACGCAACGGATCCCATCTCCAAACAGACGGATTTCAAAAAATGCGCAGTCAAGATCGTCTCAGTCGCTTGAAGCGACCAGAATGGGTGGTCGTTGCCATCGGCCTCGTCATGTTTGTCACGACGACGGCGATTGCCCAGGTCGTCCAGCAAATGGTGCCGCAGCTTGAAGGCCCGACACCACAGATGGAAACCGGGGCTGCCGCGAGCTTGCCGAAATGGGTGGTCGATGACAAACGCAAGATGCGCGCCTACCCGGACCAGCCGCCGATCATCCCGCACTCGATCGAGGGTTACCAGCTTTCGGTCAATACCAACCGCTGTCTCTCCTGCCACAAACGCGAGTTCACGCAGGATAGCGGCGCACCGATGATCAGCGTGACGCACTACATGACGCGCGACGGGCAGATGATCGCCGACGTTTCGCCGCGGCGCTACTTCTGCACGGCATGTCATGTGCCGCAGGCGGATGTTCGCCCATTGGTCGACAATGTCTTCAAGGACATGAGCGAACTCGGCGTCAAGCCGGCCGGAAGCGAGTGAGCCCATGCAGCGGATCCGGAGACTTATCCTGTGGGCGTGGCGGCTTGTCAGCACGCCGGCGGGCACGCTCAGCCTCGGCTTTCTGACGCTGGGCGGCTTCATCGGTGGCGTGATGTTCTGGGGCGCCTTCAATACGGCGCTGGAGATCACCAATACCGAGAAGTTCTGCACTTCCTGTCACGAGATGAAAGACAACGTCTATGAGGAACTGACGCGCACGATCCATTTTTCCAATCGTTCCGGCGTGCGCGCCTCCTGCCCGGATTGTCACGTTCCGCATCAGTGGACCGACAAGATCGCCCGCAAGATGCAGGCGTCGAAGGAGGTCTGGGGCAAGATCTTCGGCACCATCAACACCCGCCCCAAATTTCTGGAAAAACGGCTTGAACTGGCCCAGCACGAATGGGCGCGGCTGAAGGCCAACGACAGCCTGGAATGCCGCAACTGCCATTCCTCTGTTGCCATGGATCTGCAGAAGCAGACGGAGCGGGCCGCCACCATTCACACGCGCTACCTGCTATCGGGCAAGGCGACCTGCATCGATTGCCACAAGGGCATCGCGCACGAACTGCCGAACATGCAGGGTATCGATCCCGGCTGGAAGATGCCGAAGGAGCTGGAAGGCACAAGCACCTCGGGCATGACGCCGATCGACGATCTTCGCCGCGCGATGATGGAGCTTCACGCCAGCAATCTCTGATCGTCGCTTCCGGTAAATGCGCCGCGAAGGGGGTGACCCCTCAGGCGGTCGGCCTGGTGATGATAAAAAGGGCCGGGAGCAGCATCGCCCCGGCGACAACCGACGCAAGCGGCAGGCTCGGTTTGCTGACGATGCAGAAGAAGGCGAAGCTCGTAGCCATCAGCGAAATGGCTATGATCTTTGCCCGAGCCGGTATCGCACCTTTTTCCCGCCAGAGCCGCAAGGATGGACCGAAGGTCGGGTGTTCCAGCAGCCAGCGCTCAAGTCGCGGCGACGCGCGAGCGAACAGGCCGGCCGCCAGGAGAAGAAAGGGCGTGGTTGGCAAGATCGGCAAAAAGATGCCGGCGACGGCGAAACCGATCATCAGCCATCCAAGACCAAGACAGAGCAGCCGAAGAGGAAGGTTCATAGCTGGTCTCCAAGCCGGGTCAATCTTCGGAACATGTCGACATCGCCGCGGTATCATTCTCACCCGATACTCGGCCTTGCGGCCAGCGCCGAAGTGCTTCAGCTCCCATTCCGGTCAGCGCATAGATGCCGCGGTCGACCCGTTCGAACCAGCCATAGACATTGCCTTGCAGGATCTTGGCGGCATCGGGTGCGGCCTCACGCAGGTCGCGAGGACGTAGATTGCCATCCTGCAATGCCGCCGCGCAGGCGAGGGCCTGCTGGCGATAGGCGGTCATGATCGGCGCGCGCGTGCTGCCGCCGAGCGTCGGGTCGCCCTTGCGACGGCGGTGTTCCTTGATGAGACGCGCTCGCTTTTTCAGGTTCCTGCGCGGCATGGCGGCCGATGCCGCAACAATCACGTCGACCGTGCCGTTGTCGGCAACGGCGAGCATGCCGAACCCGAGCCGGCGGCAGAGATCGCGAAAGCGGCGGTCGCTCTCCCGCCCTTTGCCCTTGGCCGAGACACGCGCTGCGATCCAAACTTCGTCACCGGCATTGGCGCGATCCACTGCCTGCAGCACCAGTTCCAGATTGAACGTCAGCTTCAGCTCGCAGATAACGACGAGCGGCGGCTCGTCGTCGCTGAGCGCAAGGATATCGCAGCCCCCGACCTCACCTTTGACGGAGTATCCCGCCTCTTCGAGGAAGCGCTTGATCGGAAGATAAAGTGTTGTCTCCAAGCGGATGGGTTCCTGTCGAGATCGAAGGCGGTTCGTCTTGGCAAGTGCCGCCATGGTCGTTTGTTACGCGAGCCGGGGCAATTGTTCTGACATGCAGATAGCCCCGATCCGGGGCTTTGTCATCCGGTTGTCCGGTCGCAGCGCGGTGGTGCGTTGTGCTTCGTCTTAACTTTATGGTGTGTTAATATTGCTGCGTGGGCGGCCTTCGCCGGAGGGCGCCCGGTATCCGAGGCTTTGACGACAGATGTTGCGAGTCCTCACCCTGTTGCTGTCGCTGATATCAGCATTCGTGTTTCCCGCCGCGTCCGCGCCAGAAACCGAGAAGGTTGTTTTGGTGCTGTCTTTGAAGGGGGCGATCGGTCCGGCATCGGCTGAATATATCAAACGCGGATTGCAGAAGGCCAATGATCGGCACCTGCCGCTTGTCGTTCTCCAAATGGATACGCCGGGTGGTCTCGATACCTCCATGCGCGAAATCATCCAGGCGATCCTGGCATCATCCGTTCCAGTCGCGAGCTTCGTTGCACCCAGCGGAGCACGTGCGGCAAGCGCTGGCACCTACATCCTCTATGCAAGCCATATCGCTGCCATGGCGCCGGGAACCAATCTCGGGGCGGCAACGCCGATCGCTATCGGCGGAGACATGTTCGGCGGCCAGAAGGACGAGCGTCCCGGCGAGAACGACAAAGATACTGCTGCCCAATCTCGGCCAACCCAGACGACAATCGAGGCCAAGCTCATCAACGATGCCGTCGCCTATATCCGCGGACTGGCCGAGTTGCGCGGGCGCAATGCCGATTGGGCCGAACGGGCTGTGCGCGAGGCTGCGAGCCTGTCTGCGGCTGCTGCCGTTCAGGAGAAAGTCGTCGATTTCACTGCCGCTTCCATCGACGATCTGCTGAAGCAGGCGCAGGGGCGAATTGTCCGTGTCGGGCAGGCGGATATCACGCTTGAAACGACTGGGCTTGGCGTGGAGGCTTTTGTGCCCGACTGGCGCACGCGCCTGCTTGGGGTGATCACCGATCCGAACATCGCGATCATTCTGATGATGATCGGCATCTATGGACTGATCTTCGAGTTCCTGACCCCCGGATCGGTCGTGCCTGGCACCGTCGGCGGGATCTGCCTGCTGCTCGGTCTCTACGCACTGGCCGTTTTGCCGGTGAGCTATGCCGGTCTCGGTTTGATCCTGCTCGGCGTCGGCCTGATGGTTGCGGAGGCGCATTCGCCTTCTTTCGGTGTACTCGGTGCCGGCGGCGCCCTGGCGCTGGTTCTCGGCGCTGCGATCCTTTTCGATACCGACACTCCGGGGCTGCAGGTCTCATGGGCGATGCTTGCCGGCGTCGGCATTGCCAGCCTCGGTTTCAGCCTGCTCGTCGCCCGTCTCGCCTTCAGCGCGCGGCGCCATGCGGTGGTGACCGGCGGCGAGCAGATGATCGGGCTGGCGGGCAAGGTCGATAGCTGGGCCGGCGCCAGCGGCTATGTGATCGCCCACGGCGAACGGTGGCAGGCTGTCAGCAGCCAGACGCTGGATGCGGGAGAAAATGTGAAGGTTGTCGGCCGCAACGGGCTGACGCTCGAGGTCGCGCGCGACGAGGCAAAAGCCTGACGCATGCGGTAGAAGGAGTAAAGATCATGGACATACTTGGGAGCCTCGCTCCCTATCTCGCGATCCTGTTGTTCCTCCTGATCGTCATTGCCTATGCGATCAGGATCCTGCGCGAATATGAGCGCGGCGTCATCTTCACACTCGGTCGCTTCACGGGCGTCAAGGGTCCGGGGCTGATCCTGCTTCTTCCCTATGTCCAGCAGATGGTGCGGGTCGATCTTAGAACCCGCGTGCTCGATGTTCCAAGCCAGGACGTCATCTCGCACGACAACGTGTCGGTCCGCGTCAGCGCGGTCATCTACTTCAGGGTGATAGATGCCGAAAAGTCGACGATCCAGGTCGAGGATTTCATGATGGCGACGAGCCAGCTCGCCCAGACGACATTGCGCTCAGTACTCGGCAAACACGACCTCGATGAGATGCTGGCAGAACGCGACCGCCTGAACGAAGACATCCAGAAGATCCTCGACAGCCAGACCGATGCCTGGGGCATCAAGGTTGCCACGGTCGAGATCAAACATGTCGACATCAACGAAAGCATGGTCCGCGCCATTGCCCGCCAGGCAGAGGCCGAACGGGAACGTCGTGCCAAGGTCATCAACGCCGAAGGCGAGCAGCAGGCGGCGGCCAAGCTGCTCGAGGCCGCCGAGATCCTCGCCCGGCAGCCCGAAGCCATGCAGTTGCGCTATTTGAGCACCTTGAACGTGATCGCCGGCGAAAAGAACTCGACGATCGTGTTTCCGTTCCCGATGGAGCTCGTCAACCTGCTGTCGGCCAAGGTCGATAAGTCGACGAGCTGATCACGTTTGGGGTCTCGATGTTTCAGGCTGCCTTGCGTTCGAGTTGCGCGACCTTGAGCAGGTCGTCGATAGCACCGGGCGCTGCGACCAGAACAGCGCTTCCCCGGGTCAGGGCTTCGCCCTGTGTCGGGAAGGGCAGCGACCAGCCGCCTGCCTCGTTGACGAGGCAATAACCGGCCAGGCAATCCCAGGCATGCATGTAGGGTTCGTAGTAGCCGACGAGCCGACCGGCGGCCACATAGGCGATCATCAGCGCGCCCGAACCGTTGCGCATGAAGTTGCCGCCGGCGGCAAGAAGGCGCTCGACGATCCCCGCGACTTCGGCCGGCGTCACGTGATTGTTGGCGCCAAGTCCTGTCACGGCATCGCGGATCGTCCGTGTCGCATCGAGGCGCAGGGTCTTGCCGTTCAGTGTCGCGCCCAGTCCGGAAGCAGCCGCATAGAGCTCGTCGTGACACGGCGACTGGATCACGCCGATCACGGGTTTGTCGGCATAAAGCACGGCGATCGAGATGCACCAGTTGGGCATGCCGTTGACAAAGGGCGTCGTTCCATCGATCGGATCGATCACCCAGGTGAAGCCCGAAGTGCCACTGACAAGGCCGTGTTCTTCGCCGAGCACACCGTCGTCCGGGAACGAGGCGCTGATGCGATCGCGGATCAGCGTCTCGACGTTCCGGTCGGCGATTGAAACAACGTCATGGGCGTCGGCCTTGGTTTCGATGACCAGAGTCTCGCGCTGCAGGAAGTAGTCATGGGCAAGCCGTCCGGCTTCCTCGGCAATGGTCTTGGTGAGCGCGAAGCGAGCTTCAAGGCCCGCGATTGGCGAAGTCATGCAATAGTCCTTCCTGTGTCGATCTCAAGACATCATACGCTACAGAGGCGCGCGTCAGTTGGGCGCGCAAAAGATGCTGTAACGCTCTAAATTTGCTGCATAATGTTCCCGGGTTTAAGGAGTTATGCAGTAATCAAAGCAAGGCCGCGGTTGCGGAAGCCGATGGCGACTTCGGTCGAGGGAGATAACATCTCCTCGATCGCATCATCAACCACGAATAGCAATCCATTCTGTGTTTCAACTTCATACTCGATGTGGCCGCCGAGATAGGCGGCGGTACTGATCGTACCGGGCAGTGCTGCACCAGTCGCCGGCGTCAGCGTCACGGCATTGGGGCGCACGGCAAGCTTCGATGGGCCGGGCCGAGCATCGCGCGATGGCAGCCTGTGTTCGAGGCCGCCGACACGGATGGTGGCAAGGCCGGCGTCGGATGCGGTGATCTCGCAAGGCAGCACATTGGCCTCGCCCATGAAGTCGGCGATGAAGGCCGATGCCGGCGCCTCGTAGAGTTCGCGCGGCGCCCCCTCCTGGGCGATCTCGCCATCCTTCATGACGATGATCCTATCGGAGACGGCAAGCGCCTCGTCCTGGTCGTGCGTGACGTAGACGGCGGTAAAGCCGAGCCGTTGTTGCAGCTCGCGGATTTCGGTGCGGACGCGCCGGCGCAGCCGCGCGTCAAGGTTGGAAAGCGGTTCGTCGAGCAGCAGCACCTGCGGCTCGAGCACCAGCGCGCGGGCGACGGCGACGCGCTGCTGCTGCCCACCGGACAATTCGGCCGGCAGCCGCTGGCCAAGGCCGCCGAGGCCGACGAGCTTCAGGCCTTCCTCGGCCCGATCGCGTGCCTCCTTCTTTTTCATGCCCGAGGATTCCAGGCCGTAGGCGACGTTGTCGAGCGAGGTCATATGCGGGAACAGCGCGTAGGACTGGAACACCATCGACACATCGCGCTCGTTGGCCGGTAGCATGGTGACGTCCTTGCCGCCAATCAGGATCCGGCCGGCGGATGGATGCTCCAGGCCGGCGAGCATGCGCAGCGTGGTGGTCTTGCCGCAGCCGGATGGCCCCAGCAGGGTGACGAGAGTGCCGGGTTCGATGGTCAGCGACAGATCGTGGATGGCGGTGAAGGCGCCGAACTGCTTGCGCACGTTCTGGAAGACGACCGAGCCGGTGCGTGGGGTGCTCATGCGGGGTTCTCCTGGGAAAGGGTCTTGGTGGCAGCGCGGGCCGGAGCCGCGCCGAAGACGCGGTTCTCCCGCCGAAGCTTGCGCTCGCCGACAAGCAGTTGCAGGCCGGTGATGACAGTGATCATCACCACGATGAGGGCCGACGAATAGGCGATCGCCACGCCGAACTCGCCGTTTTCGACGAGGCCGACGATATAGGACGTCGCCATGTTGTATTCGGCGCTGACGAGGAAGACGACGGCGCTGATCGACGTGATCGCCCGGACGAAGGAGTAGACGAGGGCGGCGACGATCGCCGGACGCAAGAGCGGCAGGATGACCTTGCGCAGCGTGCGGAAGCTGGTTGCCCGGAGCGTCAGCGATGCCTCGTCCAGGCTTTTGTCGAGCTGGCTCATCGCCGCGATGCCGCCGCGTACGCCCACCGGCATGTTGCGGAAGACGAAGCAGGCAACGAGGATCAGTGCCGTGCCGGTCATTTCGAGTGGCGGCAGGTTGAAGGCGATGATGTAGCTGATGCCGATGACCGTGCCGGGAATGGCAAAGCTCAACATCAAGGCGAATTCGAACACATCCCGCCCGGCAAATCGCTGCCGGACGATCAGGTAGGCGGTCAACAGCCCGACGAGGGCCGTCAGTGGCGCTGAGATCAGCGCGATTTCCATCGTCGTCCAGAATGAATTCCAGGCGACGCCGGTCCAGGCGATGACGCCGTCGGTGACCGAGAACGAGAAGGCCTTGATATAGTGCTCAAACGTCAGCGAGTTATCGAGACCCCAGGTTTTCACGAAGCCGCCAAACAGGATCATGCCATAGACCACGACCGTGAAGATCATCCACGGGATCACCACGGCGTGGACGCCGATCGACAGCGAGCGGGGCAGAGCGATATGCGAGCCGGAATCGCCCTTGCCGGTGACGGTGGAATAGTTCTTGCCCGCCAG
Source organism: Ensifer sp. ENS11 (assembly GCF_014851895.1). Classification (NCBI taxonomy): domain Bacteria; kingdom Pseudomonadati; phylum Pseudomonadota; class Alphaproteobacteria; order Hyphomicrobiales; family Rhizobiaceae; genus Ensifer; species Ensifer sp. ENS11. The sequence continues at coordinate 21,817 of NZ_JACVAN010000031.1, forward strand.
CCAATAGCGCTGGGCGAGGAACGCCGACAAAGTGAAGCACAAGAGGATGATCGCGAGCACGGCGGCGCGTGACGGGTCGTTCTGCGCGCCGACGACGGCAAAGAAGATTTCCGTCGAAAGCACACCATGGCTGCCGCCAAGCACGAGCGGATTACCGAAATCGGCCATGCTCTCGATAAAGCCGATCAGGAAGGCGTTGGCGAGGCCCGGCTTCATCAGCGGAAGCGAGACGTTCCAGAATGTCCGCCAGCGGTCGGCCCGCAACGTCTGCGATGCCTCTTCCATCGAAGGGCTGACGCCCTCGACGACGCCGATCAGTACCAGGAACGAGATCGGGGTGAAGGACAGCACCTGCGCGATCCAGATGCCGGTGAGGCCATAGAGCCAGCGCCCCGGCTCGATGCCAAAAGCATCGGACAGGAACTCGGTAATGACGCCGGCGCGACCGAAGAGCAGGGTCAGCGCCAGGCCGATGACGAAGGGCGGCGTGATGATCGGCAGCACCGTCAGCATGCGCATGCCCTTCTTGAAAGGGAAGCGGGTGCGGGTTGCGACGAGCGCGAAGGCAAGGCCGAGCAACGTCGAGCCGGAAGCGGTCATCAGCGCCAGCCACAGCGTGCGCCAGGCGACGCCGCAGCGCTCGCCCCCGGTGACGCAGCCAAGGCTCCAGATCGAGCCGTCCTGGATGTTGCGCAGGAAACCGTCAGGTTTGAACGAACCGTCGAAGTCCTGGACTGAAGCCGCAAACATGCTGCCGACGGGATAGAAGACGAAGACGACGACGAGGCAGACGAGCAGCGCGATGGAGGCGACGATGAAGGCATCGCCCTTCATGACGCCGCGCTCCGCCAGCCCAAATGCGAAGATGAGGATGAAGGCGAGGGAGGCGAGAACGGCGCCGGCGCCCATCGAGGGCTGTCCGTCGGCAAGCGGGCCGAACAGGGTTTCGCTGATCGTCCAGGTCCAACCGGTAAAGCCGATCGCCAGACCCTGGGCAGCGATGAAGAGAAGGCCGAGCGCGCCGGCTACCGCCAACACCAGGCCGCGGCGGGCCGGATCGCGGACGAACCGGGCAACTGCGCAGATGCCGAGCAGGACGAGCGCGACGACGAGCCATGAACGCCCGTGGGCAAAGATTTGCGCAAGGCCGGGTGCCACGGCAGCATCGGAGGGGAAGCCGGAAAGCCAGCCAAGCCCGAAGAAGCCTCCCTCGATGCGGTACCAGGGCACAGCCAAGAATGCGGCCAGCCCGAGCCCGAGTGTGAGGTCGAGCCTACGGTTGCGATGTTCCATCACGGTCCTCGCGTCTCTTCAATATTGGAATGTCGATTTGTTGCAGGGCCGGCTTTCGGCCGCCGGAAACGCCTGCGGTCTTTCGAGATGTGATCGACCGGATCGTTCGATCCGGCCGATCGTAAACCGAATGGCGTCAGTTGGCGCTGGCGCCGACGTCGCGGTCCCAGCGCTCAAGCAGCGCCTTGCGCTTTTCGGAATCGCCGTAGGTGGCGAAGTCGTAGTCGATCAGCTTGATGTCCTCGAACTTGGGTGCTTCCTTCGGCACTTCCGCACTCTTGTTGGACGGCAGCTGGAAGGACTTGGCATCCTTCATGCGCGACTGAACGTCTGCCTTCAGCGCCCAGTCGTACCACGCCTTGGCATTGTCAAGGTTCTTGGCGCCGCGGATGATCGACATCGAACCGATCTCGTAGCCGGTGCCTTCGCAAGGGGCGATCGCCTTGATCGGGAAGCCTTCGGCTGCCTGGGCGACGGCATCATGCATGAAGACGATGCCGAGGCCGGCTTCGCCGCGGGCGGCCGACTTGACCGGCGCCGAGCCGGACTTGGTGTATTGCGCGACGTTGGCGTTGAGCTTCTTCAGGTAATCGAACGCCTGGTCTTCGCCCATGATCTGCACCAGCGATGCAAGCGCCGTATAGGCGGTGCCCGACGAGTTGGGGTTTGCCATCTGGATCTCGCCCTTCAGCGACGCGTCCAGCAGGTCGGCCCAGCATTTCGGCTCCTTGAAGCCCTTCTTCTGGAAGATCTCGGTGTTGTATCCCCAGCCGAGCGCGCCGGCATAGACGCCGACGGTGCGATAGCCGGAGCCTTCGGCCTGCTTCTTTGCCCAATCCTGGAGCTGATCGAGCATTGGCGACTTGTATTCGAGCGTCAGCCCGTCGGATGCGGCCTGCAGATGCGGGTCGCCGGTGCCTGCCCACCAGATATCGGTCTTGGGGTTGCGTGCCTCGGCACGAACCTTGGCATAGGTCTCGCCGGAAGACAGGCGAACCATGTTGACCTTGATCCCGCTTTCCTTCTCGAAATCGGCGGTCATCTGCTCGCAAATGACGACGTCCGCCGAGCAGATTAGATTAAGACTGCCTGCCGCCTGCGCCTCAGACGCCGCGAATGCTAGGCCGGTTGCGGCGAGCGCAACCGAAATGGATACAGCTTTCATAACTTCCTCCCAATGATGCGATGCCTCCACACCGCAGTAATGCAAGCGCGTGCAAGGTGTCACATGGATTGGAATGTTGTCAATCCGAGTCCAAACAAAAGCGGAAAGTTTAATCTGTTGGGTTTGATCGAGCTTGCACAGGTCTGCGATTTGTTGCAAGAAGTTTGCAAGGCCGTGCAAGATTGGTTCCCGATGAGCGACAAGATATTCGTCAGTGCCGAGGAAGTAGCAAGGAAGGCCGGCGTTTCCCGGTCCGCCGTTTCACGCGCGTTTACAGCGGGTGCAAGCATTGCGCCGGAGACACGCCGCAAGGTTATGGAAGCGGCCGAGGTGCTCGGCTATCACGTCAATCATCTGGCCCGCGGACTGATGCGCAACGAAAGCGGCATCGTCTGCCTCGTCGTTTCCGATATGGGCACGCCTTATCGTTCTGCGCTGATCAAGGCGCTGACGCAGCAACTGCAGAACGCCGGCAAGATCGCGATGCTCGTCAACACCGACCGCTCCGACGAACGTGTCGATATGGCGTTGCGGCAGGCGATCCGGTACCGGGCCGATGCCTCGATCGTGCTGTCCGGCATGCCGGACAAGTCGCTCGTCGACCTCTGTGTCAGGAATGGCCAGCGGTTGGTTCTGATCAATCGAAACGACGAGCATCAGGGACCGCTCCGGATAAACCTCGACGAGGACGACACGGCGCAGAGCGTTGTGACGGCGTTCCTGCGGGCTGGCTGTCGCCGTCTCGCCTTTGCCAATTCGGAGGCGGGAACGCCAAGCCTCATGGCGCGCGAAGTGGGCTTCGTTGCCGCCGCGCGGGAGCAGGGGCTCGATGTGACCGTCGAGCGCTTCGGCCCGACGGGTTACGAAAGCGGCAAGGTTCTCGCTCAGCGACTGATGACCCGCCGCGAGCGCCCGGATGCGGTCTTCTGCGTCACCGATCTCGTGGCTCTCGGCTTCATGGACGCGGCCCGACATCAGTTTTCGCTGTCGATCCCCGACGATCTCTGCGTCGTCGGCTTCGACGACATTCCGCAGGCGGCCTGGAACTCCTATGACCTGACGACATTTGCCCAGCCGATCGAGGAGATCGCGGCAGCGGCGGTCGCGTGGCTGATGAGTGATGATGTCGGGCAATCGCAGTCGCTGCGGCTCAACGCCCCCTTCGTCTGGCGCCGGTCCGTGCGCAGCGCCTGAGTAAGCAGAAACCGACCGGCAGCGAGGCTGCCGCCGATCTCATGTTTCGAGATGGCGTCGGCCGCGTGTCAGAGCGGCATCGATGCGCGTGCCGTGGGCTGCAAAGGCCGACCATAGCCACAGCATGATCCAGAGCATCAGCAACCAGGCGAGCACAACATCCGAGAGAAAATGGGCGCCGAAGGCGATGCGATTGAGCGAGAAGGCGAGCACGACGGGGATCAAGGCGATTATCGTCGTCAAGCGCCATCGTGTTGGTAGAAAGACCACCAATGCAATCAACGCAATTGCTGTCGCCGCCTCGCCGGAGGCAAACGAACAACTGCGCGAACAGGCGCCGGACACCTGCCAGGCGGGCGTAAACGGCAGGGTTCCGCCGAACTCGATGATTTCGGAGGGGCGGGCGCGACCGACCAGTCTTTTCAGAAGCTGGATGGCAAGGCCCGGGCCGGCCGCATAGAAGGTCAGGAAAAACAACATTTTGTGCGGGCGTGGCAGCCAGGCGCGCGGCGCGCGCATCTGCACGGCTAGCGTGACTGCTACGGCAGGCAGGATCAAAATCGGGATCAGACGGTTGAAATCGCGCAGCAAACGCAGCGCGTGTTCTCGCGATAGCGGAAAATCCGCGTCACCGGCCGCCGCCCAGCGAGACACGGCAAGATCGATGCCGGGAAACGCCATGAAAATGAAGCCTACGAAGATCGTTGCCGATGCGGCTGCCTGGACCGGCTGTTCCTGGACGTAGGCGTAGCATCGCGCAAGCCATGTCTGGGGATTGGCAGCCTGCCACCGGCGGCCGGCGGCAGGTGTGATGGTGGATCGCAGGAAGCTGGACATTCCGAATGCTCGCGATGAAAAAATCTGAGGAGGTGCGAGCGGGAGAGTTGCGGTTGTCTGTCAAGGAAGGGCGGGGAACTCGAGAAGGCTCGGAGCGCACGGAAAATCAACCATTCGAAGTGGTGCTTAGGGCCGCTGGGGCAGGCATTCCTCCCCACGCGGCGCTGGGCAAGGCTGCGCCACCGCGAGCGCCAAAGTGACTGCTAAGCGGTTAACGCAAGCATCGATAAGAAACGGACGACCCATCGAATCGCCACGCGTGGCTGTCATGGCAAGCTCAAGCCGCCGCCACGGGTTGCTTCCCTTCGGTCTCCAGGTATGCCGAAATCTCGGCCTCGGCAACGAGCGCGCCGTCGACCAGGGCCTCGCCGCGGTAACGCCAGATATTGCGGCGATAGGCGAGCTTGGTCATGTGATAAGCGATGGCGTCGCCAGGGCGGACGGGCTTGCGGAACCGTGCCTTGTCCACCGTCAGCATGTAGATGATTTTGGGCGTCAACCCTTGCGCCAGCTTGGAGGCGGCACACATGACGCCTGCCGTCTGCGCCATGCCCTCGATGATGAGCGCTCCGGGAAAGACCGGATTGCCGGGGAAATGCCCTTGAAACTGCGGCTCGTTGATCGAATCATTCTTGATCCCTACGCAGCTTTCTTCGCCACGGATCGAGACGAGCCTGTCGACGAGCAGGAATGGATAGCGATGCGGGATGCATTGCAGAATCCTGGCAATGTCGGCCGACGTAAGATGGTTCGTTTCAAGAGGCATGAAAGTTTCCTTGTGGTTTTTAATGGTTGGCCCGCGTCCGGCCATGCGAGAAGAGGTGGCGGTCCGCCATTCGGCCCGATCCGGATGAGCGAGCCAGGCGTGTGCAGTTTCGATCGGTCGTGTTGGATGGGGCCGCAAGTTAGCGTTACCGGCACATGCACCGTGCTCGACAGCTATGGTCCGGGGGCGTCGGCGGGGACACTCTGTTCGATTTGTCAAGAAATGGCGGAGAAACGAAGAACGCTTGATGCGGAACGCTCTGTGATGCTGTCGAGCACTGCTCGGATGAATTGCATGCCGGATTTTTTCGTCCCATAAGTTCGAGACCACAACACATGCGCGAGGAATTTGCAGATGGTCGACAAGGGGCTCATCCTTTTGGTCGAGGACGAACCGGAGATCGCGCAGATCCTCGATGCCTATCTCGTGCGCGATGGCTTCAGGACTGTGCGTGCCGCGGATGGTGAAACCGCGCTTACCCACCATTCCGTGCTTTCGCCCGATCTCATTCTTCTCGACGTGCGCATCCCGCGGCTCGACGGTTTCGAAGTGCTGGCGCGCATCCGTCGCGAGAGCAACACTCCAACGATCATGGTGACGGCCCTTGCCGAGGATCTCGATCGACTGGCTGGCCTTAGGCTCGGCGCCGACGACTATGTCGTCAAGCCGTTCAATCCGCAGGAGGTCGTGGCTCGCGTCAATGCGGTGCTGCGGCGGACGCGAAACGGCGCCGGCGCCACGATATTGCGCTTCGAAAACGTCGAGGTCGACCTCGACGCCCATGCCGCCTTTATCGACGACAGCGGCAAGCGCCGGTCCCTGCCGCTGACGCTCAGCGAGTTCCGTATCCTGGCCCACATGATCCGCCGCCCGACGCACGCCTTTGATCGGGCCGACATACTCGACGCCTGCCTTCCGGATAGTGACGCGCTGGCGCGCACCGTCGATACCCACGTCGCCAACCTTCGGCGCAAGCTTGAGGATCTCGGAGCCTGCGGATTCTTCACCGCGGTTCGCGGCGTCGGCTACCGGTTCGTGGAGCCGAGATGAAAATCAGAATGTCGCGGCTGCCGCTCAGCGTTCTCACCGCCATGCTTCAGGCGGTCCTGCTCGTGGTCAGTGTTTGTATCGTCTATTTCGGGGTCATGTGGGTCGAGTCGGACCTTGAGGAGCGGATGCTCAAGCGGATGCCGTCTGGCGCGGCCCAGGCATATACCGACCTCAATGCCGGCCGCATGCCTCAGGAGGAGCACCTTCGGTCGCTCGTCACCAACATCCCGCAGATTGAGGAATGGGGCAACAACGAGATCGACCTGTCGATCATCACGTTCGGTGTCATCGCTGCGGCAACCTGCAGCCTGATCGGCTATTGGCTTGCCCGCAAAATCAGCCGCCCATTGGAATTGCTCGCGCAGGCAACCGAGGATCTGCGCGCGGGCGATTTCGCAGTCCGTGTTGGATCCGTGCGGAAGGGGGCGAAGGAAGTGGCGACGTTGATCAGGACTTTCGATGAACTTGCGGCGGAACTTGAAAGCATGGAAAGCCGTCTGCGCTTCAACACGATGGCCGTCGCCCACGAACTGCGCACACCGCTGACGATATTGCAGGGCAATCTGCAGGGCATGGCCGACGGGGTCTTTCCGCTGGAACAGGAGCGTGTGCGGCAGCTCCTCGTGCAGGTGGAAGGGTTGTCCGCCCTGGTCGAGGATCTGCGCACACTCTCGCTGGCGGCGGGCCAGAAGCTGGTCACCCAGCTCAGCGCCGTCGATCTTTCTGCCGAGGCGACACAGGTGCTCGGCGCCTCCCGCACCATTCTGGCATCCGCAGGCCTCTCGCTTGAGGCAGCGCTCGAACCAGCGGTCGTGTCGGGCGATTCCCAGCGCCTGCGCCAGGCCCTGCTCGCGCTCGTCGAAAATGCCTGCCGCTATGCGGCCTCCGGTGGCGTGCTTCGCTGCGAAACCGGTGCGCGTGGAGCCGATGAAGCCTTCATCCGCGTGCTCGATCGCGGGCCAGGGCTCCCGGACGACGTGTCGACCCATTCGATCGACCTGTTCTGGCGCGGCGATGCGTCACGATCGCGAGCAACCGGCGGAACAGGCCTTGGCCTCTCCGTCGTGCAGGCGATTGCCAAGGCCCACGGCGGCCGGCTGGAGTTCGCAGCGCGCCCCGGCGGCGGAGCGATGATCACCATAATGCTGCCGCGCGAAAGCGCCGCCTGATCACTATCAGAATGACCTTGAATAGGGCCGGGTCAGGTCCTGTGCAGCGTTCGGCGAAAGCCGAGCGGCGATTTGCACGCGGAGATGGATGCGCCACAAACGGCGCTCAATTCCCGATCACATCTCCGCATTCCCTTGACAAACAGAAGGCAAACCCAGCGGCGCCGGATATCCCGGCGATGCTTGGACAAGCATTTGCTTTCAAGGAATTGCATCATGTCCCTGGAAGGTCGTTTGCAGGAATACAGCGCTCGATCGGGTTTGCCATCGCTCCCCTTAGATGGCGGTGACACAGTAGAGGCCCTGCCGCCATCGGTGGGCTTTGTCGCTGCCGCCAATATGCCGGAGCGCGGTCGCTCGGGCCGGCAGATCCTGTGGCAGGTCCTCAAACTCGGCGGGCGGCTCACGTTGAAGCGAGCGGCCGTGTTCTCGATGCGCCTTTTGCTTCAGCCGGTGCTGACGACGCGCTGGCTCGCCTTTCTCGGCGCGTTCGGCGATCGCTACAAATTGGGGCTTCCGCATGACGATCTCATCCGCAAGTCGGTCCCGACCTTTCTGCTGCATGGCGCGTCCTCGCGGCGGCGTCTTGAACTGTTGATGGACCACTTCGATGTGGCGAGCGAAGTCCTGTCCCGCCGCTCGCTGATGGCGCTTTGGCGCGGCACACCGATGGAAATGGGCACCGTTGGCGGGCGCGACGAAAACTATCGCATCCAGTTGCTGCTGGCCGACCACTGCGGCGGCCGCCATGAGGGCGCCTTTGCGATCAGGCTCAGCCGGCAAAGCGATCGCTATGCGCTGTGTACCGTCAGTTTTGCCTTCGTGCGCTGCGGTGAAGGCGCCTATAGCCTGGCGATCGGCGGTATGCAGGGGCCGCGCGGAGGCGATGCGAAACGTGCGTTGATTACCGCGACCCGCGATCTTGGTGGTTTGCGGCCCAAGGACGCCGTTTTGCTGACGCTTCAGGGGCTCGCCTCCGAGGGCAACGCTCCGCACGTCTATGCCGTCTCCAACGAAAGGCATGTGATCAATCGCAGGCGGCGCAAACGCCGCCGGATGATGATGGCCGATCTCGATGCCTATTGGCGCGACAGGGGAGGCGAGCCGTCTGATCCGTTCGGCTTCAGTCTTCCGACCGGCGAGGGCCAGGCCGCGCAAGGCGGAAACAGGCGCGACCAGAGCAAACGTGCGTTTCGCGACATCGGCGCGTGGTTCTACTGACCGCCGGCGCATGACTGCTCTTTTCCTGGACCTCTGACGGAGTGTGTCAATACAGCGCTACGCCAAGTTGCGTGCTGCACGCTATGTTGTGCGAATCGAAACTGCAACTGAGGGTAAAGAGTGACAAGAGCCGTGACCAAGAGGATGAAACCACATACTGGTGGATGCCTTTGCGGGGCGATCCGTTTTGAGGCGCAGGGGCCGGCTGGAAAGCCGCACACGTGCTCCTGCAAACTGTGCCAGCGGCATTCGGGTGCACTGACCGTCGCCTGGGTTGAATTCCCAACGGAAGCTGTTGCCTGGATCGGGCCGGGCGGTGCGCCCTCGACCTATCGCTCCTCGGACTATTCCAGTCGCGCCTTCTGCGCCACGTGCGGGAGCACGATCGGTGCGCTCGATGACGCACCCGTCGTGGCATTGGTGCTCGGCTGTTTCGACAAGACCGGTGCCATTGATCTGATCCCGGTCTCGCATAGCTACCGCGGCGGACGACCGAAATGGTGGCATGTCGAATGCGTTAAGCCGACAGCCGGATAGCCGCCGACAGCTGTTGGCGTAGCTCTTAATCTGAGGCGAGGTTCACAACGACCGATCCGATGGCTATCGCACCGAAGGCAATCAGGACGATACCCGAAAGGCGTGAGACCCAGCTGACAAAACGGTCGGGCAGGCGTTGCCGGGCAAGGGCGATCCCGCCGCTCAAAAGCATCCACCAGGCGAGTGAACCGAGGAATACGCCGGCAACGACGATGGCGGCGTTCGCAAGCCCACCGGCTTTCGCCAGGCCGAGGACGGCGAAGAACGCGGCAAAGGACAGGATCGTCAGCGGATTGGCGATCGTCAGCGCGAAGGTCGCCGCGGTTGTCTGGATGAGGTCGCGCGCACCGACCTGGGCCGCGGCTGTGACCGGGCTCGGTTGAAGCCCACGCCAGCCAAGCCAAATCATGAAGGCGCCGCCGAGCAGGCTGAGCGGTGTCGATACCGTGGCGAGCAGGGTCGCAAAGGCAGCAAAGCCGGCGGCCGCTAGCAGCGCATAGCTGGCGTCAGCAAGCGCCGTGCCCAAGCCGCCGGCGACACCGGCCCAGAAGCCGCGCTCGAGCGTGCGGTTGATGCATAGCACACCGATCGGGCCGAGCGGGGCAGCAATGGCCAGGCCGAGCAACAGGCCTTTTCCAAACAGCAATGCAGACATGGATCAGCGCTCCGGGCTGGTGAACTGGGTTTCCCTTACAGTCGACAAGGCAATCACCGTCTCGCTACGAGCCAGGAAGCGGCGGTGCTTGAGCTCTGCCAGGAAGGGCTCGATATCGCCGAGCGATGGCATGCGTACCTTGACGCAATAGGACCAGGCGCCGGTGACGTGATGGCACTCCGCCACGCAAGGGTGATCGGCCATGAAGGTGCGAAACGCGGCTTCATCCGCATCGGGGGATAGTCCGACCCAGACATAGGCGAGCACGTCGAGCCCGAGCGCGCTATGGTCGGCGTCGATGGTGAAGCGGCGGATCACCCCGCTAGTGACGAGCCGGCGGATACGTTCGTTGACCGAGGAGGGCGAAAGCTCGACCGCAGCACCAATGTCGGTCAAAGACCGGCGGGCGTCCTGCGCGAGAATTCCAATGATTTTTCTGTCTATTTCGTCCATATCCAATGAATACGTGGAAATAGAATAGATGTACAGAAAAATCATCGGTGGAAATATTGCGCAGCCGAAAAATCAACGGAGATCGTAGCTCAGTCGATGTCCTTGAGGGCATCGAGCGGGCCAGTGAGCGCCGTGCGCGGTTGGACCAGCTCGGGGCTGATCAGGTGAATGCGTGGCTGGGGCCGCCCTTCTTCGATGACCTCGAACGCCTTGGCGATCATGCCTTCGACGTCCTGCCGGATCATGATGACCGGGAAGGGCAGGAAGGACGCGAAGGGGTCGTAGTCATAGCAGCCGACGGTGAGGTCGGCGAAGTTCTCGTGCGGATGACCGGCCATGAAACGCAACAGGCCCTCGAAGTTGATCGAGGAGTTGACGAACAGGGCGCGCGGCAGCTTGCCGTGTTTTTCGTAGAAGGCTTCGAAGGCGAGCCTGGCATTGTTGGGAGCGTAGCCTGTCGGCTGGATGCAGCCGTCCGGATCCTCTCCCAACAGCTCGCGTTTGACGGCGCGGAAGCCACGGATGCGCTCACGGCTGGCGTGGTCGTCGCGGCCACCGAAGAGGTAGAGCTCATCCGGCCGCAGTGGCTGATCCGCCGGGAAATGGCGGATGATCGCCTCGGTCAGCATCCGGCCGCCTTCGTAGTTGTCGCTGATGACGGACGGAACCTTGGTGCCGGGTAGGTCGATATTGATATGCTTCAGGCCCACGGTCTCGCAGACTTCGTGCACGCCGTCCGGGTCTGTCGCTCCGCAGATGAATAGCTCGTCGATCGAGTAGGAGATCAGCGTCTCTGCAGTCCGGCGCTCTTCTTCCGGGTCGCGACTGGCGCTGACGACGATCGGGCATTGTCCCTTGCTTCTGACATGCGCTTCGAAGGTCTGCGCCATCGAAGAGAAGTAACGGTTGTCATGGACGGGCAGCAGCAGGCCGATGAGGCCCGAGCGCGAACTGCGCAGGCCGCGTGCCTGGCGGTTGGCGGTGTATTGGTGGGTTTCGGCCAGGTCGCGGATCAGCGCCGCCGTGCTCTCCTTGATCCGCCGCTTCTGCCAGGTTCCATTCAGAACCGCACTCACGGTTGAAGGCGAACTGCCTGATAGCACCGACAAGTCGTAGATCGTCGCCTTCTTCTTGCTGCTCTTCGTCATCCACGTGCCTCCCTCATCGTCTTAGTGCCGATTTCCCCTTGACGAAAGATTAAGTCTGCACAATAGTCTTTGCACCATCGATTGTGCAAACAAGAAATATCGATTGTGCATGCGATGGTGTCGTCTGAGGAGGCGGCGATCAGGGAGGCGGGAATTCGTTCCCAGCCAGTTGCGATTTGAAACTGGAGGCCGGCGCTTTTGCAGCCGGGCGTGTCCCCTATGGGGGCGAGTGGAGGAGAGACATGATCAAGAAAATTCTGGTCGCCGCCCTGGCGACATCGCTGTCGCTTGCCGGTGCGGCTGCCGCATTCGCTCAGGACGCCGGAAAGGTCGGCGTCGTGGTCAAGATTGGCGGTATTCCGTGGTTCAACGCCATGGAGGCCGGTATCAAGGAACGTGGCCAAAAGCTCGGCATCGACGCCTTCATGGTCGGCCCGACGAGCGCCGACCCGGCGCTGCAGGTACGCGCCATCGAGGATCTGATCGCCCAGGGCGTGAAGGTCATCGGCGTCGTGCCCAACGATGCCAAGGTTCTGGAGCCGGTTCTGACCAAGGCGAAGGAAAAGGGCATCATCGTCATTACGCATGAATCGCCGAGCCAGAAGGGCGCCGACTGGGATTTCGAGCTGGCGTCCTCGACCGGCTTCGGCGAAGCGCATGGCAAGCTGCTCGCCGAGAAGATGGGCGGCAAGGGCGAATATGCCGTCTTCGTCGGCTCGCTGACCGTGCCGCTGCACAATGCCTGGGCCGATGCAGCGATTGCCTACATCAAGAAGAACCACCCGGATATGACGCTGGTCGGCGAACGCTACGGCGTTGCCGAAGACGTCGACAAGAGCCGCTCGACCGCGCTCGACCTGATTTCCGCCCATCCGGACCTCAAGGGCTTTCTTGCCTTCGGCAGCCAGGGACCGATCGGGGCAGGCCGCGCCGTGGAAGAGCGCCGCAAGGTCGGCGAGATCTTCGTGCTCGGCCCGTTCTCGCCGGGCCAGGGGCAGAAGCTGGTGAAGTCGGACGCGATCTCCGGCGGCTTCATGTGGAATCCGAAGCAGGCGGGCGAAGTGTTCGTGACGCTCGCCGACAAGCTGATGAAGGGTGAGGAAGTCAAGGACGGCGACGAGATCGAAGGTCTCGGCAAGGTCAAGCCGGACTTCGAGAACCACAACATCATCGTCGATCAGCTCGTGCCGATCAACAAGGATACAGTCGCGGACCTTGCGGCCATGGGTCTCTGACCCGCTACAGCGTCGCACGTCCTATTGGACGCGCAAAGACCGCTGTAACGCTATGAATTGTTGCATGTTTTATCCCTAGATCAGCAGCGATTTAAGGAAACATGCAGTGGGTTCTCCCGGCTGCTGGGCCGGCTTCGGCCGGCCTGGCACGTCCCTTCAAAACGGTATTCGGGGCACACGTTCATGCATCAGCTTGCGACCGCGGGAGGCAGCGAAATGCCGCTTCTGTCCCTGCACGACATCAACATGACTTTCGGTGGCGTCAAAGCGCTCAAAAATGTGAGCTTCGACGTTCGTCCGGGCGAGGTCCATTGCCTCGCGGGCGAAAACGGTTGCGGCAAGAGCACCCTGATCAAGATCATTACCGGCGTCTACCGCCCGGCCGAAGGCGCCTCGATCGAATATGACGGCGAGACCTATTCGCACATGTCGCCGGTGACCGCTCAGGATCGCGGCATTCAGGTCATCTGGCAGGACCTGGCGCTTTTCCCCGAAATGAGCGTCGCTGAAAACATCGCCTTCCAGACCGTTCTCGGCCGCTGGCCGAAGCTGGTCGATTATGGCCGCATGCGCAAGATCGCGACGGATGCGCTTGAGCGCCTCGGCATCACGCTCGACGTCGACCTGCCGCTCAAGGAATATGCGATTGCCCAGCGCCAGATCGTGGCGATTGCCCGCGCGCTCGTCGGCGAAGCGAAGCTCGTCTTCATGGATGAACCGACCGCATCGCTGACCCAGTCGGAGACCGATCATCTGCTCGACATCGTTCGTGGCCTTTCGGCCTCCGGCGTCGCCGTCGTCTTCGTCAGCCACCGCCTTGCGGAAGTGCTGGAAATTTCAAGCCGCATCACCGTGCTGCGCGACGGTGCGCTGGTCGGCGTCTATCCCGCCGCCGGCATGACGCAATCGCGCATCACCGAACTGATGACCGGCAAGACCTTCGACCAGCAGGTCCGCGCCAAATCCGGGCAGGATCAGCCCGTCGTGCTGGAGGTAAAGGGCCTGAGCCGCCCCGGCCAGTTTGATGACATATCGCTGACCGTCAGGCGCGGTGAGACGCTGGGGATTACGGGTCTTCTCGGCGCCGGTCGAACCGAACTCGCGCAGACGCTCTTCGGCATGCTGCAACCGGTGGTCGGTACGATTACGCTCGAGGGCAAGCCGGTCCGTTTCGCCTCCAATCGCGATGCCATCAAGGCGGGCGTCGCCTATCTCTCCGAAGACCGGCTGTCGCTCGGCCTCATCCAGCCGCAGTCGATCGCCGACAATCTCGTCATCAGCTCGCTCGGCAAGATTGTTTCGGGCGGCTTTCTTTCGGATGAGCGCAAGCGCAAGCTCGTCGCCGGCTGGATTGCCGATCTCGGCGTCAAGATCGGCCTGCAAGGCGACGCGATCTCGACGCTGTCAGGCGGCAATCAGCAGCGTATCGCCATCGCCAAATGGCTGGCGACCGATCCGAAGCTGCTCATCCTCGACGCGCCCACCGTCGGCGTCGACGTCGGCGCACGCGCCGGCATCTTCGACATCGTCGCCAAGCTCGCAGAGACGGGGCTCGCGATCATTCTGATCTCCGACGAGGTTCCGGAGGTCTATTTCAACGCGGACCGCGTCCTGCACATGGCGCAGGGTCGCATCGTCGGCAGCTATGAACCCCGCAGCGTTCCGCTCGCCGAAATCGAGGGGGCGGTCTATGCATAGTTTCGCCCGCACCCACGCGACGGAAGTCGCGCTGCTCGCCGTCATCGCCGTCATCTGCACGGTGCTGTCGTTGGCGACGGCCAATTTCTTCTCGCTCGGCAACGCCTTCGATCTCCTGAACACCAGTTCGGTCAACATCATCTTTGCCGTCGGCCTGCTGGTCGTGCTCATCGCCGGCGGCATCGACATCTCCTTCGCTGTTGCCGCCTCGGTGGTGCAGTACGGTACGGCGATCGCGCTTGGCTGGATCGGCGGCGGCGGCTGGATCTCCGGCCTGATCATCGCCGGATCGATCGGCATATGCCTTGGCGCCATCAATGCGCTGCTGATCCACCGTTTCCGCATCATTTCGATCGTCGCGACGATCTCGACCTTCAATATCTACTTCGGCCTGCTGATGTTCTTCACCAAGGGCGTTTCGATCTACGACCTGCCGGAATGGCTGATGGATCGCGTCGTGCTCTTCGAGCATGAAATGGCCGACGGCAGTTGGATCGAGATCACCCTTCCGGTGCTGGTAATGGTGCTGTGCGTCATCGCCACTTGGGTGCTGATCACGCGCACGACCACCGGTCGCCAGCTCTATGCCTTCGGTGATAATCCGGAAGGCGCGCGCCGCTTCGGCATCAACATCGGTGCCATGCAGTTCATCGCCTTCGGCTGGCTCGGTCTGATGGCCGGCATCGGCGGGCTGGTGCAGGCACACTATGCGCAGGAAGTGGTGCCGAACGCGCTCTACGGACGCGAACTCGATGTCCTCGCTGCCGTCGTTCTCGGCGGTGCAAGGCTCGGCGGCGGCAAGGGCTCGGTGCTTGGCTGCGTGCTCGGTGTGCTCTTGATCGCGATCACCCAGAACGGGCTGAACCTGATGGGCGTTTCCCCCTTTGCGTTCAAGATGATCGTCGGCGCCATCATCCTGATCGCCATCACCCTTTCCAACACCAGCATCGAACGGCTCCTGCCCTTCGCCAGCCAGAAAGGTGCACGCCGATGACAAGGTTTTCGGATCGCCTGAAGGCATGGATCGGACCAGAGATGGCAGGCCCAGGCTTGGCGCTGGTTGCCGTCATCCTGGTGTTCGGCCTGGCGTCGCCTCAGTTTCTGAGTGCCGCGACCTTTGGCTCGGTGGCGTTCCAGCTGCCCGAACTTGGGTTGCTGACCCTGGCGATGCTGCTGCCGATCCTGACCGGTGGCCTCAACCTTGCCGTAACCTTCACCGCCAACATTGCCGGGCTGACGCTTGCCTGGGTGCTGCAGGCAAACGGTGGCGCGGATGCCGGTGCCGGTGCCTTTGCGCTCGGCTGTGTGCTCGCTGTCACAGTCGGGGCCGCAAGCGGCGTCGTGATGGGCCTGGTCATCGCCTTTACCCGCGCACACCCGATCCTCGTCTCGTTGTCGATGATGATCTTCCTGCGCGGTCTCGGCGAATTTCTGACGCGCGGTGGAGACGTTTCGGGTTTTCCCCCATTCATCGGGCCGCTCGGCCATGGTTCGATCGCTGGCGTACCGGTCCCGTTGATCGTCTTCATCGTCTGCGTGCTCGCCTGGCATGTGCTGCTGACCCGAACCAGGCTCGGCTTCAACACCTACATGATCGGCTCAAACCTTGAGGCAACGCGCTATTCCGGTATCAACACCCGCAAGGTGATCGTGCTTGTCTACACGCTCTCGGGCGCCATGTGTGCGATTGCCGGCATCATCATGCTGGCGCGGTTCAACTCGGTGCGCATCGGCCATGGCGAATCCTATCTGTTGATCACCGTGCTCGCCTGTTTCCTCGGCGGCGTCAATCCGTTCGGCGGCTTCGGCCGGGTCATTCCGGTGTTCGTGGCGCTCGTCGTGCTGCAGCTGCTGTCGTCCGGTCTTAATCTCATCGGCGCCAATCAGCACCTCGCCACGGCGGTCTGGGGATTGCTGCTCGTCGGCGTCATGGTGCTGCGCTTCGCCGCCTCCAAGTTCAAGATTTCATTTGTCAGAAAAGGAACGTGATCATGCAGGGTTTTGGCGTCCATACGAGCATGTGGACCATGAATTGGGACCGGCCCGGTGCCGAGCGTGCGGTCGCAGCCGCGGTCAAGTACAAGGTGGATTTCATCGAGATCCCGATGCTCAATCCGCCGGCCGTCGACACCGCCCACACCAAGGCGCTGCTGGAGAAGAACAAGCTGCGCGCGGTCTGCTCGCTCGGTCTTCCTGAACGCGCCTGGGCTTCCGTCAGGCCAGATGCGGCGATCGAGCACCTGAAGATCGCGATCGACAAGACGGCCGATCTCGGCGGCGAGGCGCTGTCCGGCGTCATCTATGGCGGCATCGGCGAGCGTACCGGCGTACCGCCGACCGAAGCCGAATACGACAATATCGCCCGCGTGCTGACGGCGGCGGCAAAACACGCCAAATCGCGCGGCATCGAACTCGGCGTCGAGGCCGTGAACCGCTACGAAAACCACCTGATCAACACCGGCAGGCAGGCCGTCGACATGATCAAGCGCGTCGGCGCCGACAATGTCTTCGTGCATCTCGACACCTACCACATGAACATCGAGGAAAAGGGCATCGGCACCGGCATTCTCGATGCGCGCGAGCACATCAAATACATCCACCTATCCGAAAGCGATCGCGGCACGCCGGGCTATGGCAATTGCGCCTGGGACGAGATCTTTGCGACGCTTGCGGCGATCGGCTTCAAGGGTGGCCTTGCCATGGAGAGCTTCATCAACATGCCGCCGGAAGTCGCCTATGGCCTCGCCGTCTGGCGCCCCGTCGCCAGGGACGAGGAAGAGGTGATGGGCAACGGCTTGCCGTTCCTGCGCAACAAGGCCAAGCAATACGGGCTGATCTAGAGCGTTTCCGGGCCTCGTTTAAACCGGAAACGCTCAAATTGGGCGGCGATCCGATCCTTGGCGGCCGGGCATGTGACGGGAGGTGCGGACATCATGCCAACACCATCACGCAACGAGCAGGGCACGATCGCGGTGCTCGACGTCGGCAAGACCAACGTCAAGCTCAATGCCGTCACGGCAGATGGTGTCGTGCTTGAGACGCTCAGCATCCCCAACCCGGTGCTGCCCGGACCACCCTGGCGCCATCACGATCTCGGCGCCATTAGCGAGTGGGTCTTTTCCGGCATCGGACAACTCTGCCGGCGTCACCCACTTTCGGCCTTCGTTGCCTCCGGACACGGTTCCGGAGGCGTCCTTGTTGGTGACGATCCCGAGATCGGCGAGGGCGCCACCCTGCCGATGATCGACTATGAACAGCCGCTGCCGGAGGCGATCAAAGCCGGTTATGTCCCGCTGTCCGGATCGTTCTTCGACCGCGGCAGCGCGACGATGCATGCGGCAACCCATCAGGCCCGGCAGCTCTACTGGATGCAGGAGTGCGAACCGGAAGCCTTCTCGCGGGCGCGCTGGTATCTCGGTCTGCCGCAATACTGGGCATGGCGGCTTTCGGGCGTGGCGACCTCGGAGGCGAGCCTGCTTGGCGCGCAGTCGCATCTCTGGAACGTGGCGGAGCGGCATTTCGCACCGATCGTCGCGGCGCGTGGCTGGGGCCGGCTGATGCCGCCCTTCGCCGACGCCTGGCAGGATCTCGGGCCGGTGCGCGCAGATTTGGCGCGGCGTCACGGCTTGCCGCAGGGGCTTCGTATCCTGGTCGGTGCGCATGACAGCAGCCTCAACCACTACCGCTATCATGCCGCCGGACTGCACGAGTTCACCGTCATTTCCACCGGCACCTGGATTGTCGGTTTCTCCGGTCAGACCTCGATCGACAAGCTCGAAGAAAACAGGGGCATGACCTTGAACAGCGACGTCTTCGGCAATCCGCTCGGTGGCGTGCTGACCATGGGCGGGCGAGAATTTTCGCTGGTGGCCGGCCCCGGGCAACCAAGCGACCCTGTGCCCGAACAGATCGTCCGGCGATTGATCGCCGGCAGAACGATGGCGCTGCCTTCCTTCGGCGACGACAACGGCTTGTTTCCGGGCAGCGCCGGGCAGGGACGTATATCAGGGCCGAAGCCGGAGACTGCCATGGAGCGGAAGGCGGTGGCGCTCGTCTATTGTGCGCTCTTGACCGCCGAATGCATCGAGGCCCTGGGGGCGGGATCTCTGGTCGTTCTCGACGGCAGCTTCCTGGGCGACCCGCTTTATGCCCGCCTTGTCGCCGCACTGCTGCCGGACCGACAGGTCCGGTTCAATCTCGATGCCTACGGCGTTGCATCCGGCGCGGCCCTGCTTGCCGGCCAACATTCCCGCAGGCGGCCAGCGCCGCTTTCGCTGGCCGAGGCCAGCGATGTCGCATCACTCACGGCTGCGATCTCCGACTACGCGACTGAGTGGCGTGCGAGGGCGCGTCAGCCAGCCGAACCCGTTTTCCACTGACACTTCGAAAGGAACGACTGATGAACCAGCCCGATGTACTCTCCCTTCGCCGCGAGATGGTGGATATCTGCCGCCGGATGAATTCGAGCGGCATCAACCAGGGGACGGCCGGCAACCTGTCGGTGCGCATCGGCGATGGTTTCCTGGTCACGCCCTCGTCGCTCGCCTATGAGACGATGCAGCCGGAAGATCAGGTCGAGATGGATTTTAAGGGCAACTACACAGGCCTTCGACCGTCATCCGAATGGCGTTTCCATCGCGATATCCTGCGCGAGCGCACGGATATCAACGTGGTTCTTCATTGCCACTCTATCTATGCCACCACGCTTGCTTGCCACCACAAAACCATCCCCAGCTTCCACTATATGACCGGCATTGCCGGTGGCACGACGATCCGCTGCGCCGAATATGCGACGTTCGGGACCCAGGCGCTGTCCAACAACGCGCTGGTGGCGCTCAAGGACCGCACCGCCTGCCTGCTCGGTCAGCATGGTCAGATCTCGCTCGGCAAGACGCTGGAATCGGCATTGTGGATGGCGATCGAAATCGAGACCCTCTCGCGCATGTATGTCCAGGCCCTCACGCTCGGCGAGCCGCCGGTTCTGCCCGACGACGAGATGCAGCGGGTGATCGCCCAGATGCGCCGGATGAGTTATGGCCAGGCACCTGATGATGAGGGCGTCAACGATCTCGCTCGCCCGCGGGCCGCCAGTTGACAGCAGCCGGGCTTGTGTCGTTGCTGGTGCAGCGCTATCAGCGACGTCGCGATTAGGCACCGGAGAGACGAGCGATCCATGGCGAGCCCCGATATGTCATCCCGTAGTCATGCGCCGAGGTTCCGTTGCTCGATTGTCGTCATGGGCGTTTCCGGCAGCGGCAAGACTTCTGTCGGCGAGGCGGTGGCACGGGGCTTTGGCTATCGCTTCATCGAAGGCGATGCTTTGCACCCGCAAGCCAATATCGCCAAGATGTCAGCCGGCATCCCGCTCACCGATGAGGACAGATGGCCCTGGCTCCGTGAGATCGGAAAGCAGCTTTCCTCGAGCGCCGACCCGCTCGTCGTTTCGTGCTCGGCGTTGAAGCGGAGCTATCGCGATCTGTTGCGCGAGAATGCAGGGGGAGATCTGGTCTTCGTCTATCTCCATGGCAGCCGCGACGTTCTCGCCGGCCGAATGCAACACCGCGAGGGGCATTTCATGCCGGCGTCACTGCTCGACACGCAGTTGGCGACGCTTGAAGAGCCGATCGGCGAGCCGCTCACGGTCGTCGTCGATGTCGATCAGCCCACGGTCGACGTGGTCAAGGCAACGCTTGCCGCACTCGACGGCCTGGGTTTGTCGAACAATGCTGCGTCATCTGATACCGCATTCGGATCGCGCTAGACCCGTCATCATCTGGATCTCCAGCAATTGCTGTGTCAGCTCCGACCGGGTGTCGGAAAGGCACCGCAAGTGCAGCAGTGCCGACCGTGAAACCGGCAGTACCGCTATTGATGACCGTCTGGATGCTAGCAGCCCTGTCTATCGGTCTCCCCGGCTTTTGTTCAGTGCCACAAACGGATTTGATCAAAGCCGGCACATCGGGCGTGAGAGCGATAGGCGTGGCTGGCCGCGCCCATGGGCTTGACATCCGATGGTTCCGATCATGGCGTTGTCCAAGCGGCGTTGAAGCCAGAAACGCGGCGTGCCTTGCTGTTCAAGGTGTGGCTGCAGACGCAGATCGCATAAACAGGCCTGCTGTTGGTGCGCCTCGCTAGAGGATGCGACCAAACAAGGAGCCGTAGGCGATGACGGCGATCGCGAGAGTAAACCCGGCACCCACGAAGATGGGGGTGAAATCGTAGTCATGGAAACGGGCGGGAAGTAGGCTTCGCATGGCGAGCTCCAATTTTCACTCTGCTTGCGACGGCCGCCGGACGGTGCGGGCAGCACGCTGCGATGACGAAAATGCCTCAAAGGAACCCGCAGCAGAGGCTTTGGCTCGTTCAAGAATTCGATCAGGTGGATCAAATCTATTTCAGCGTAAATCTCGGCGCAGATTTTTGTTGAAGATGAGCTTCACCAAAGATTTTGTACGCAGAAAGTTTTTCTATCCTGCGCTTCGGATATTAATAAGTAAACGTCTGGCTGCGGCAAATCTTCATGGATTGCATCGCTTCTGATGTTTTCTATTATTACCTGTTCGGCGAAAGAATTTATTTGAGTATTTTTCCGATTTTCACCCGGTCTTTGTATGTGAGGCGCGATAGCTATGCGCCTGTAGCGCCGTTTATGTCGCCTTTTTCAACATAGCGGCGGGCTCGCGGCGGTTGATCTGAAATGGCTCTGTAGGTTGCGCCGGATTGCCCGAGTTGGCGACCGCTGATGGACGCGTTTTCGCGGGGCTACTGTGCCAACTGCAATAGCTGCAACGGTCACCCCGCCACCAGAGCTCGAAAAGCCATCCCCTATCCTTTGCGGGTTTGCGAAATTGCCTGAATCACCTAATGCTCGGGCATGGCAGGACGATTTTTCAGCAGGCGATTCGACGTATCGGACGACCGCTCCACGATCACCAACAAGCCGCTGGGCGTGGTCGCGCCTACAGCTCTGCTTGCGGCAGGCCTCCTCATGTCCGGCTGCGCGACGCACAATGACGTCGGTACGCCGACCAATGCGACGATTGTTCCGGCCGAGAATGCGCTGATCCTGCCGCCGCCAGGCGGGCCCGCCGTTCTGAATGTGGTCGAGCGGCGAAGAACCAACGCCATCGAGCAGGATATCTACCTCTACACTTCGGCCGCGACGCCGGGGCAGAACTTCCTGCGCGCGCAGTTCTTCGGGCCGATGGAGACCAGGTTCGACCAGCAGAAGAGCAGCGGCTACGTTGCGGTCAGGAGCTCCGAGATGATGCGGCAGGCGCGGCGTGCGCTTCCCGGTGTGTCGTTGGAGCAGTCGTCGGACTTTCTGCAGAACAATTACGGGCCCTTCGGTTATGCTTATGGCCGTGGCCGCGGCGACGACGCCTGCATTTTCGCCTGGCAGCAGATACGCGGGGCGGAAAATCATCGTTCTCCCCTTAAAGGCTACGGCACCATTCAGATCCGCTTCCGCTATTGCGCAACTGGCGCAAGCGAAAACGACCTTCTCGCACCCGTCTATGGCTATACGATCGTCGGCACATTCGGCGATCCCGCCTGGAACCCTTACGGCGCCCCGCCGCCGCTGGAGGCGGGCATCGGCCGCGTTGGCAACCCGATTTACCGCAAGGAGCCGGCGCCCACTGACACGCGACCCGTGACCGTGATGACGGCGCCTGCGCGGACCAGGCGCGTGGTCCGCGTCGAGCAACCCGCGCGTCAGCAGCCAGTCGCCGTGCCGGCGACGGCGAATTCGATCAGGTTGCCGGAACCGGGTGGCGCGGCAAAGACTGGAGCGACCGTGATTGTGCCGTTACCTGCCTGCGATGCACCGGCGGGGGGCAATTGTCCTTAATCAGCTCCTAACGATCGTTTGGTATGGGCTCGTATCGGGCTTGCAAAAGCCCAGATGAAGTCAGGTCAAGCGATACCAGTGGCATGATGCCGAATGCTGGAAGGCAGAATGAATGAGCAAGATCGGTCCCGTTGCAGCGTGGGCGTTTTTCTCCCTTTGCGTCATTGCCGTCATCACATTGCCGGTCAATCTTCAGACCCAGCTGATCGTGAGCGTGCTCGTCGTTACGTTCATGGCGATACTGAAGCTCATCAAGGCCGAAGGTCGCTGGCGCCTGATCGCGCTCGCCTTCGGAACGGCTATCGTGCTTCGCTATGTCTACTGGCGCACGACCAGCACGCTGCCGCCGTTGAACCAGCTTGAGAACTTCATTCCCGGCTTCCTGCTCTACCTCGCCGAAATGTACAGCGTGATGATGCTGTCGCTGAGCTTGTTCGTCGTCGCGATGCCGCTGCCGCCGCGCAAGGCAAAGGCCATCTCGCCGGGGGCGTTTCCGAAGGTCGACGTCTTCGTGCCGTCCTATAACGAGGATGCAGGGTTGCTGGCCAATACGCTGGCTGCCGCCAAAGGCATGGATTACCCGGCCGACAAGCTGCAGGTCTGGCTGCTTGATGATGGCGGCACCCAGCAAAAGCGCTACTCGATGAATCTGGTGGAGGCGCAGCGCGCCTCGGCCCGGCATATGGAATTGCAGGCTCTCTGCGACGATCTCGGTGTGCGCTACCTGACCCGCGAGCGCAACGAACATGCCAAGGCCGGTAATCTCAACAACGGCATGCTGCATTCAGACGGCGAGTTGATCGCCGTCTTTGACGCCGACCACGCGCCAGCTCGCGATTTCCTGTTGGAAACGGTGGGCTATTTCGAAAGCGACCCGAAGCTTTTCCTGGTGCAGACGCCGCACTTCTTTCTCAATCCTGATCCGCTCGAGCGCAATCTGCGAACCTTCGAAAAGATGCCGAGTGAGAACGAAATGTTCTACGGCATCATCCAGCGCGGCCTCGACAAGTGGAACGCGGCCTTCTTCTGCGGCTCGGCTGCCGTGCTCCGGCGCAAGGCGCTCGATGATACCGACGGCTTCAGCGGCATGAGCATCACCGAGGACTGCGAAACGGCGCTGGCGCTGCACGGCCGCGGCTGGAACAGCATCTATGTCGATCGGCCGCTAATCGCCGGGCTGCAACCGGCAACCTTTGCCAGCTTCATCGGCCAGCGCAGTCGCTGGGCGCAGGGCATGATGCAGATCCTATTGTTCCGTTTTCCGCTGTTCAAGCGCGGGCTGTCGATCCCGCAGCGGCTTTGCTACATGTCGTCGACGCTGTTCTGGCTCTTCCCGGTGTCGCGCACGATCTTTCTGTTTGCGCCGCTGTTCTATCTGTTCTTCGACCTGGAAATCTTCACCGCGTCGGGTGGTGAGTTCCTTGCCTATACGCTCGCCTACATGCTCGTGAACCTGATGATGCAGAACTATCTCTACGGCGCCTTCCGTTGGCCGTGGATCTCGGAGCTCTACGAATATGCCCAGACCGTGCATCTGCTGCCGGCGGTCATCTCGGTCCTGATGCGCCCGAGCCGGCCGACCTTCAAGGTGACGGCCAAGGACGAGTCGATCCTGGAGAGCCGCCTGTCGGAAATCAGCCGACCGTTCTTCGTCATCTTCGCCGTGCTTTTCATCGCCCTTCTGATGACGGTCTACCGGGTCTACACCGAGCCCTACAAGGCTGACGTAACCCTGGTCGTGGGAGGTTGGAACCTCCTCAATCTGATCATGGCGGGCTGCGCGCTCGGCGTGGTCTCGGAACGCGGGGAAAAGGCGTCATCGCGGCGCGTGAAGGTCAGCCGGCGCTGCGAATTCGGTGTCGCAGATCAATGGTATCCGGCAACGATCGAAGACGTATCGGCCAACGGCGCCCGAATTCAGGTCTATGGCGTCGATGCGGCGACGCTACCCGTCGACACGGACGGGCTCATTCGCTTCGAGCCCTATAGTGGCGATGGCACCTCCGAGACCTTGCCGGTCGCGATCAAGAACAAGGAGAGTGCCGGCGACATCACCACGATCGGCTGCCGTTATCTGCCGCAGGTCGCGCGTCACCACAGTCTGGTGGCGGATCTGATCTTTGCGAACTCCCAGCAATGGAGCGAGTTCCAGAAGGCGCGGCGCGGAAACCCAGGACTGGTCGCAGGCACGGCCTGGTTCCTGTGGCTGGCTTTCTATCAGATGAGCCGCGGCCTGATCTATTTCGCGCGCAGCTTGCGCTCCTCCGACAGGCAAGCGGAGGCGCGGCGATGAAGCGGATGCCGGTTGCCCTCCTCATCATGTTCCTTGCCGCGACGACACAGACGTTCGCGCAGTCGAACCCGTTCGACATGTCGCCGGAGCGGCCGGCCGTCGAGCCGTCTATCGAACTGCCGGAAGGGACGGATGAGGGCCAGCCGACCAGCGAGCCCGGCGCGGACGCAAGCAGTCCCGCAGCGGTTGGCGGCGGGCCCGATGGTTTCAGGCGGTACATCATTCCCTTCAGCGCGCTGTCGCTCACCGGTGAGGTCGATGAACGCGCCTGGTCGATGTATCTGACGCCGGCCCAGGCACAATCGGCTGCAACGTTGAATTTCGGTTATCAGAATGCGATCGTGATCGCGCCGGAGGCTTCGTCCCTTTCGGTTTTCGTCAACGGCGAGCTGGTCGGCGAGGGGCCGATCAAGGCGTCGGGCACCGCCGAGACCCGGAGTTACGCACTGCCGGCCGGTCTGCTGCGGGCCGGTTCCAATGACATCAGGTTTCGGGTGCAGCAGCACCACCGTACCGACTGCACCATCGAATCCACCTATGAACTCTGGACCGAAATCGCGCCGGAGACGGCTTTCATCAGCTTTGCGGATGCGCAGAGCGCGGCATTTGCGAGCGTGGACGATATCCGCGCCGTCGGTCTGGACGACAGGGGACACACGCAGTTCAATCTTGTCGTTCCGGGAATGCAGCAGCCGAGCCGCGCTGCGGGCCTGATGCGGCTTGCACAGGGGTTGGCCCTGCGCGGCCATATGCCGGCGCAGCGGGTCATTCTCAGCGAAGGACTGCCGGAGCTGGGCAAGCCCGGCGAGTTGACCGTGATTGCGGGCACCGTCGATGAGGTATCGCCGCTGCTCCCTTCGCTGCCCGATGGCGCTGCCAGTGGGTCGGTTGCGGCCTTCGTCCGCGATGGCGAGACGAATGCGCCGGTTCTGGTTCTCAGCGGCCCCGACTGGCCGGCCGTTCAGGCCGCGATCGAGGCTATCGCCGAGCCAATGGACCGGCCGAGCAATGTCCCCCGCGACGTCATCAACACCGAACGTTGGCTTTTGCCGGAAACACCTGTCGTTGCCGGCAACACGCGCTTGCGTTTCTCCGAGCTCGGCGTCGAGACCAGCGAATTCACCGGTCGTCGCTTCCGGTCCCGGTTTTCGGTGGCAGTCCCGTCGGATTTCTATGCGGACGCCTATGGCGAGGCGACGATCCTGCTGGATGCGGCCTATACCGAGACGGTGCGGCCCGGCAGCCGGATCGACATCTATGTCAACGGCAACATCGCCTCGACGGTCCCGTTCGATTCGGCGACCGGCGGCATCCTGCGGCATTTGCCGATCAATGTGACCATGCGCCATTTCAAGCCCGGGCCCAACCTGATCGAGCTCGAGGCCGTGCTTTTGACGGAGCAGGACAAGGCCTGTGCGCCGGGTGCGCCAGCCTCGACGGATCCGCGTTTTGCACTGTTCGACACGTCCGAACTTCATATGCCCAACTTCGCGCGGATCGGTCGGCGGCCCAATCTCGCCGCGATGTCGGGCGCGGCGGCACCCTATCGCAACAGCGCGGGCGTGATCCCGCTCTTCATTGACCGGGCCGATGCCGACACCTTGTCGGCCGCTGCCACGTTCCTGGCACGGTTGGCGGTGGCCGGCGGGCGGCCGATCGCGGTCGAGATGATTGCCTCGCCTTTGGCCGCTGGCACGCGCAATGCGCTCTTCATCGGTACGTTGCCCGAATTGCCGAAAACTGTGCTGACGCAAGTCGGTATCGATCCCAGCCGCCAGATGTCCTGGGGCAGCGCACAGGCCGTCGGGCGCGGCGCGGATACCCAGAAGGCGATCGATGAATGGCAGACGCGCCTGAGTGGCGGCGCCTGGCGCACCCAGATCACGGCTCTTCAGGATTGGGTAAAGCAGGAGTTCGACATCTCCCTGAGTTCGCTACGCATTCTGCCGCAGGAACAAAGCGATTTTGTCCCTCCGGAAACGGCAACCTTGCTCCTCGCTCAAGGGGCAAACCCCACGGATGACGCCACGTGGACGCTGGTTGCAGCGCCGTCCGCCAAACAGTTGAGCGATGGGGTGTCGGCACTTGCCGACATCGATCAATGGCGAGAGATCGCCGGGCACATCTCGACCTACGAGCCGGCAACCAACGCCGTCAAGGTGGTGCCGGTCGCCAATTTCAGTTTCGTGCAGACAAGGCCGGCCTCGTTTGGCAATTACCGGCTGATCATTGCCAACTGGCTGTCGAGCAACATTCTTTTCTACGCCGTGCTGCTCGTAACACTATCGGTGCTGCTGGGCCTCGCCACGTCATCCATGCTCAGTCGGCTCGGGCGCCGCCCATGATCTGGCGCACGGTTCTTCTCCTCACCCTGGCTCTTGTCGTCGCTCTGCCTCAGACGCGCGCGGCAGCCCAGGGACGGGGCGAGACCGTGAGCGCCGAGGATTGGCAGAAGTATAAGACAAAGTTCCTCGATCCCGGTGGGCGCATTATCGATGACGGTAACGGCGGCATCAGCCACAGCGAGGGACAAGGTTATGGTTTGTGGCTGGCGGTGCTTGCCGGCAGCGCTGCCGATTTCGAGCTGATCTGGTCCTTTACCCGTCGCGAGCTGCTTTTGCGCGACGACGGACTTGCCGCCTGGAAATGGAGCCCGAGCGAAAAGCCGCATGTGATCGATATCAACAATGCGACCGACGGCGATATCCTGATCGCCTATGCGCTGACGCTTGCCGGCGAACGGTGGAAGCGAAAGGACTACCTCTCGGCGGCCTCCAAGATCGCGAAAGCAATCCTCGACCGGACCGTGATCGACTACGGCGGCCGAACCTTGCTGCTGCCGGGGGTTGCCGGTTTTTCCGCAACCGATCGCGAAGACGGTCCCGTCGTCAACCCTTCCTACTGGATCTTCGAGGCCTTCCCTGTCCTTGATCGCGTCGCGCCTTCGCCGATATGGGCGGAGCTGGCGAATGATGGTCGCAAGATGCTTGATCAACTGCAGCTCGGCCCGCGAAAGATGCCGGCCGATTGGATCAGCGCCAAAACGCGCCTGAAGGCGGCGCAGGGCTTCCCGGCGGAATTCGGCTACAATTCGCTGCGCATTCCGCTCTACCTGGTTCGGGCAGACATCGATGACGCCGAATTGCTTTCAAGATTGCGGCAGGGCATGCTTGGTGCCAATGGCGAATTGCTCATCAGCGACGTAACGACAGGGGCTGTTCGGGCGACGCTGACGGACCCCGGTTATCAATTTGTTAACCATATTCTGGCCTGTCTCATGGAGCGGGCTCCGTTGCCCGACAGCGTCAAGGTGTTCAGCCCGACGCAATATTACCCTTCGACACTGCACCTCCTCGGGTTGTCTTATGCGAAGGAGAAGCGTCCGGAGTGTCTATGAAGTCCTCAACCGTTGTCATCGCCGGAATCATCCTCACGGCGGTCGGGATTGTCGGATTTACCGACGATGGGCTTCTGCGCAAGAATTGGGCCGGCAACGCCGGTGCGCCAGCGACGGGCCCTGACGGAGGCGCGCTTCCCGACGAGGCGTCGTTCGGTGTCGTGGACAGAGGTTCGAGAGGCGCAGCGCCTGAGTTTCGGCAGGTCACGCAGAATACGCAGCCCGCCGATGCGAGGCGGTCGCAGGCAACGGCGCCGGTGGTAGACGAATCGGCACTGCGCTACTTCGCCAGCAAGGGTGATACCGCTCGACTGCAGGCCGAGATATCACGGCTGAGGGCGCTCTATCCCGATTGGACGCCGCCCAAGGACCCACTTGCGGTTCCGCGTAACAAGGATGTCCAGCTCGAAACGATGTGGCAGCTCTATTCGGAGGGGCGCTACGCCGAGGTTCGAAAGGCGATCGCCGAGCGCCAGGCAAGCGAGGCCGCCTGGAAACCGCCGGCCGATCTGCTCGAGCGGCTGAACGTCGCCGAAGCACGGGCGCGCCTGGTGAATGCCTCCGATCTCAAGCAGTACGAGACGGTCATCGAGGTTGCGGCGAGCACACCGAGCCTGTTGACGTGCTCGGAAGTGGATGTGCTGTGGCGGGTGGCCGATGCCTTCACCGAGACCAAACGTCCCGATCGCGCCCGAGACGCCTATCTCTACGTGCTGAAGAATTGCGAGAACGCTCCGGAGCGGCTGGCGACGGTGCAGAAGGCGGTTTCCGGACTGCCCTATGAGATGGCGCAGGAGATTTTGGCCCACGAACGGACAGCACCTGGAGGCGCTGCCGAGTTCGAAAGCATTCGCGACGACCTGGCGCGCCGCTTCGTTGCGGAAGGCGACGCGGATGGCAAGCTGGCGGTCGATCCCAAATATATCCAGCGCCTCGAACGCCTGGTCGAAACCGAGGGCATGGCGAGTGACGCGCTGCTCCTGGGCTGGTACCAGCTTCGCCGGGAGAATATCAGCGCGGCCGAACAATGGTTCCGTCGCGCCCACGACAAGGAAGATTCAGCCTCCGCGTCGCAAGGCCTGGCGCTGACCTTGATCGCCCGCAAGGCGCATGAGGATGCGGAAAAAGTACTGTATCCTTGGCGCGATACGTCGACCGATGCCAAGGCGACCTATTTTGCCGCGACGGCAAACCTGCTGGCGATCGAGCCACCGGTCACGCTGAGCGAGGAAGTACTGACCCGGATCGCGCAGGAGACGACCAAAGGGCGTGATCCGGCCACGGCGCAGCAGTTCGGCTGGTATGCCCGTGCCATGGAACAACCGGCGACGGCCGCACAATGGTTTGCCACCGCGCTTCGCTGGAAGCCCGATGACGAACCTTCGGCCTATGGCCTGGCGCTCAGCCGCAACCAGCTGGGCGATGCTGCCGGCGTCGCCGAGATCCAGCGGCTCTGGGCGGGGCGCTCGGAGCGCATCGCCCTCCTCGGCGAGACCGAGGAGGAACGGCGCGACGCCATCGCCCGGCAACAACAGCCGCTTGCGCGAGAGCCGGCACCGATAGCTGATGCGGAGCGAAGGTCACCTGCAGTCGTGACGGAGGCCGCGCCACGAACGAAGACACGCTATGTGGTCGAGCAGCCGGTTGCCGTTGCTCGCCGACCACAAGCGGCCGGCAGGGCGGTAACGGGATGCCGGACGACCATCAACCCGGCGCGGCTGTCGCCGCAGGCGGCGCTGACGCGCGGCTGGTGCCTGATGGATCTGAACCGCCCGCTGGAAGCGGCCGAATCCTTCGAGGTCGCCCTGCAGGCACCAGCATTGCAAATGCGCGAAGATGCCGCTTATGGCCAGAGCCTCGCCTATCTCAGGGCCGGGCTGACCAACAAGGCTGCGGTCGCCGCAACGAAATCAACACAGAGCCGTGGTCGGGCCGAAGAACTCCAGAGCGCGATCCTCGCCGACCGGGCGATTGCCGCTTTCGATGCCAAACGTTATCGCGAGACGCTGATTTTTCTCGATCAGTTGGGGCAGATCTCGACGCAGCGGTCCGACCTGATGGTGCTGCGCGGTTACGCCTATCTCAGTCTCAAGTATTACGCCGAAGCCCGACGTATCTTCGAGGCAGTCGCTGCCACCGGCAATCGTGAGGCGCAGCGCGGCCTTGCCGATGTCGGCAAGGCGCAGGAGATCTGGCCGAACAAGTAAACGCTTCGCAAGCGATTCCGTCGCGACACGACAGTTGCCGCGAGCCAGATTGGCCGAAGCACCTTCACGCAGCGGATGTATCGCCAAACGTTCCTAAACTTTGCAGATCGTGCTTCCCGGATTTCCTCTTTGGAAGGAAATTAGCGGGACGCGGTGTTATCGTCGCTCGACATCGCGGCGTTGATATCATTGCAATCGCCGCGTTGCGCGTAGAGGATGGAGCGCAGACCGGCCAGTTGGTGGTGAGGAGATCACTGATAGGGTCGAGGGGAGGAGACGAGAGATGTTTCAGGGCGGATTGAGCTTCGCGCTCGGCGAGGACATTGACGCGTTGCGCGATAGCGTGCGCCGTTTTGCGACTGAGCGTATCGCGCCGCTGGCGGCGGAAACCGATCGCAACAACGCTTTCCCGACGCCACTCTGGCGTGAGATGGGAGATCTCGGGCTGCTCGGCATCACCGCCGACGAGGCCTATGGCGGTGCGGGCATGGGCTATGTCGCCCATTGCGTCGCCATGGAAGAGATCAGCCGCGCCTCCGCCTCCGTCGGCTTGAGCTACGGCGCCCATTCCAATCTCTGCGTCAACCAGATCAGCCGCAACGGCAACGAGGCGCAGAAGGCGCGCTACCTGCCGAAACTGATCTCCGGCGAACATGTCGGCGCACTCGCCATGTCCGAACCGGGAGCGGGCTCCGACGTCGTTTCCATGACGCTTCGGGCCGAGAAGCGCGGCGACCGCTACGTTCTCAACGGTGGCAAGATGTGGATTACCAACGGCCCGGATGCGGACGTGCTGGTCGTCTACGCCAAGACGGACCCAAGTGCCGGTCCGCGCGGAATTACCGCCTTCCTCGTCGAAAAAGACTTTGCTGGCTTTTCCACCGGCCAGAAGCTCGACAAGCTCGGCATGCGCGGCTCGAACACCTGCGAGTTGATCTTCCGGGATTGCGAGGTGCCGGCGGAAAATATTCTCGGCAACGAAGGCGGCGGTGTCCGAGTGCTGATGTCGGGCCTCGATTATGAGCGTGTCGTCCTGTCCGCCGGACCGCTCGGCATCATGTCCGCTTGCCTTGACGTCGTCGTCCCCTATCTCCACGAGCGCAAGCAGTTTGGCCAGGCGATCGGCGAGTTCCAGCTCATGCAGGGCAAGCTTGCCGACATGTATGTGACGGCGAACGCGGCGCGCGCCTATGTCTATGCGGTGGCTGCAGCCTGCGATCGTGGTGAGACCACCCGCAAGGACGCGGCCGGCTGTATTCTTTATGCGGCCGAGAAGGCAACGGCGCTGGCGCTCGAAGCCATCCAGGCGCTCGGCGGTAACGGCTACACCAACGACTATCCGGCCGGGCGGCTGTTGCGTGACGCCAAGCTCTACGAGATCGGTGCCGGAACCAGTGAAATCCGCCGCATGCTGATCGGCCGCGAGCTGTTCACCGAGACCAGATAGACGCCAGGGTAGACCTCCGAAGCCACAATCAGGCTCGATCGAATGAGGACTTCATGACTGTTCTGAAATCTCACATCTCGCCCTCGTCCGACGTGTTCAAGGCCAATCAGGCGGCGATGGCGGAGGCGATTACGACTGTGGAGGACGCCGTCAAGATGGCGGCCGGCGGTGGAGGCGAGACGGCGCGCGAGCGCCATGTCAGCCGCGGCAAACTGCTGCCGCGCGACCGCGTCGCCTCGCTGATCGACCCGGCAACGCCCTTCCTCGAAATCTGCTCGACGGCCGCACACGGCATGTATAACGGCGATGCGCCGGCAGCGGGTCTCATCACCGGTATCGGCCGGGTGTCCGGCCGCGAATGCATGATCGTTTGCAACGACCCGACCGTCAAAGGCGGGACCTATTATCCCATGACGGTCAAGAAGCATCTGCGTGCGCAGGAGATTGCCGCCGAGAACCAGTTGCCGTGCATCTACCTGGTCGATTCCGGCGGCGCCAACCTGCCGAACCAGGACGAGGTCTTTCCCGACCGGGAGCATTTCGGTCGGATCTTTTACAACCAGGCCAACATGTCGGCGGCCGGAATTCCGCAGATCGCCGTTGTCATGGGATCGTGCACCGCAGGTGGCGCCTATGTGCCGGCCATGTCGGACGAGACGATCATCGTCGAGGGTCAGGGCACGATCTTCCTGGCCGGCCCGCCGCTGGTGCGCGCGGCGACCGGTGAAGTGGTCTCGGCCGAGGACCTTGGCGGCGCCGACGTGCACACGCGTCTCTCCGGTGTTGCCGACCATATGGCGCGCGATGATGCGCATGCGCTGGCGCTTGCCCGCCGTGCGGTCGCCGCACTCAACCGCCGCAAACCGACGTCGGTGGAATTGCAGAGCCCGGAGCCGCCGCTTTACGATCCGCAGGAGATCGCCGGCATCGTGCCGGCGGACCTGCGCACGCCCTATGACATCCGCGAAGTCATCGCCCGACTTGTCGATGGCTCCCGCTTCGACGAGTTCAAGGCGCGCTACGGCACCACGCTCGTCTGCGGTTTCGCGCATGTCCACGGCGTTCCCGTCGGCATCATCGCCAACAATGGCGTGCTTTTTTCGGAATCGGCGCTGAAGGGTGCGCACTTCGTCGAGCTTTGCGCCCAGCGCAAGATCCCGCTGGTGTTCCTGCAAAACATCACCGGCTTCATGGTCGGCCGCAAATATGAGACCGAAGGCATCGCCAAGCACGGCGCCAAGCTGGTCACGGCCGTGGCGACGGCGCAGGTGCCGAAAATCACCATGCTGGTCGGCGGATCGTTCGGTGCCGGCAACTATGGCATGTGCGGTCGCGCCTTCTCGCCGCGGTTCCTCTGGACCTGGCCCAACAGCCGGATTTCTGTAATGGGCGGCGAACAGGCGGCCGGCGTGTTGTCGACGGTGCGCGGCGAGGCGCTGAAGCGCGCCGGAACGCCCTGGAACGAGGAAGAGGAAGCCAAGTTCCGGCAGCCGGTTCTCGATCTCTTCGAGCGCCAGAGCCATCCGCTCTATGCCTCGGCCCGGCTCTGGGACGACGGCGTCGTCGACCCGCGCAAGAGCCGCGACGTTCTCGGGTTGTCCCTGTCGGCGGCGCTCAATGCGCCAATAGAAGATACGCGTTTCGGCCTGTTCAGAATGTAGGGAGATCGCGATGAAGCGCGAAAACGTCAACGCCAAGAATGCGCCGCAACCCCGTGGCGGCTATTCGCAAGCCGTGCGGCTCGAGAATTTCGAGCGACTGGTTTTCGTCAGCGGCCAGGTGCCGCTCAATTCCGACGACGTGCTGCCCGACGGCTTCGAGGCACAGGCGCGCCAGGTCTGGCTGAACATTGACGCCCAATTGAAGGCCGCCGGCATGAGCAAGGCCGATATCGTCAAGGTGACGGCCTTTCTCGCCGATCGCAACCACACCATGGCCAACCGCGCGGCCCGTGCCGAATATCTCGGTCCGCTCGCGCCGGCGATGACGGTGGTGATTGCCGGCATCTTCGATTCCGGTTGGTTGCTCGAAGTCGAAGTGATCGCGGCACAATAGGGCGGGCCATATGCCGATGTTTTCAAAGCTTCTGATTGCCAACCGCGGTGAGATCGCCTGCCGCGTCATCCGCACGGCCCGGCGCCTGGGCATCCGCACTGTCGCCGTTTATTCCGATGCCGATGTCGACGCTTTACATGTGACGTTGGCGGACGAGGCGATCCGCATCGGACCGCCAACAGCCTCCGAGAGCTATCTTTCGATCGAGCGGATCGTGGCTGCGGCTCGGTCCGTCAACGCGGATGCCATTCACCCGGGCTACGGTTTCCTGTCGGAAAACGCCAATTTTGCCGAGGCGGTCGAGGCCGCGGGCATGACTTTCGTCGGCCCGTCGCCGGACGCTATTCGCGCGATGGGGCTGAAGGATGCGGCCAAGGCGCTGATGCAACAGGCCGGCGTGCCCGTTGTCCCCGGTTATCACGGTGACGAGCAGGAGCCATCCTTCCTGGCGGACCGGGCGGCTGACGTCGGCTTTCCCGTACTCATCAAGGCGCGCGCAGGTGGCGGCGGCAAGGGGATGCGCAAGGTCGAGCAGCCGCACGAGTTTGCTGCGGCCCTTGAAGCAGCGCGCCGCGAAGCCGAAGCCGCCTTCGGCGACGGCGCGGTGCTCATCGAGAAATACCTGACCAAGCCGCGTCACATCGAAGTCCAGGTCTTCGGCGACCGCCACGGCAATATCCTGCATCTGTTCGAGCGCGACTGCTCGCTGCAGCGCCGCCATCAGAAAGTGATCGAGGAGGCGCCGGCGCCCGGCATGACGGCGGAGGTTCGCCGCGCCATGGGCGAGGCCGCGGTCAAGGCTGCGCGCGCCATCGGCTATGTCGGTGCGGGCACGGTCGAATTCATCGCCGATGTCACCAACGGGCTCTGGCCGGACCAGTTCTATTTCATGGAAATGAACACCCGGCTTCAGGTGGAGCATCCGGTCACCGAGGCGATCACGGGCATTGACCTCGTCGAGTGGCAGTTGCGCGCCGCTGTCGGCGAGGCCTTGCCAAAGCGACAGAATGAAATCGCCATTGATGGCTGGGCGTTCGAGGCACGGATCTATGCCGAGGATCCGGCGCGCGGCTTCCTGCCGGCAACCGGGCGGCTCGCAACGCTCGATTTTCCTGTAGACGGCGTCCGCGTCGATGCCGG
The DNA here is from genome assembly GCF_014851895.1 of Ensifer sp. ENS11. Taxonomy (NCBI): domain Bacteria; kingdom Pseudomonadati; phylum Pseudomonadota; class Alphaproteobacteria; order Hyphomicrobiales; family Rhizobiaceae; genus Ensifer; species Ensifer sp. ENS11. The sequence continues at coordinate 56,629 of NZ_JACVAN010000031.1, forward strand.
CGTCCGGCAGGGCGACGTCATCGCCCCCTACTACGACCCGCTGATCGCCAAGCTGATCGTACACGGGCCGAGCCGCTCGTCGGCGCTGGCGCGGCTGGAGAGCGCCCTCAAAGCCTGCCGTATCGGCGGTACCATCACCAATCTCGATTTCTTGGCCCGCCTCGCTGCAGAGCCCGAGTTTCGCGCCGGGCGGCCGGATACCGGCCTTATCGACCGGGCAATCGATCAATTGACGACGCCTGTGGTGCCGAGTGACGAGGCGCTGGCACTGGCGGCGATCGCCGCCACCGGCGTGCTGCAGCCGATGAAATCCGACGATCCCTGGTCGTCGCTCGGTCACTGGCAGATCTGGGGGGATGCTCATAGAAGCATTGCCGTCGACCACGCCGGCGGGCGATCGGTCGTCACGCTTGCCGCGCGCGGGCGCGATCAGTTCGCAGTGCGGGCTGGCGAAAGCACCTTTCCGGTGCTTGTGCTCGATCGGTTCGACGATGGCGCCCGTGTGGAGATCTCCGGCGAGCAACGCGTCTTCCGCTTCCTGCGCGAGCATGAAACCATCACGCTCTTCGTCAGTGGCGAGACCTTCGTTCTTCGCCTTCCCGATGCGCTCGCCACCGCCCACGCCGGTGAGGCGGCGGAGGACGAGCTTGCCGCTCCGATGCCCGGCATCGTCAAGCTCATCCATGTTCGCGCCGGCGACGTGGTCACGAAGGGCCAACCGCTCGTGGTGATGGAAGCGATGAAAATGGAGCTGACGCTGGCAGCGTCGCGTGCGGGCGTCATCGAGAGCGCGCTGGTAACGCCAGGCGAACAGGTAAGCGCCGGCGCGATCCTCGTCGTGTTGCAACCGGAGCGCAGCGAATGAGCGTGCTGGCGCCAGAACATGTCACACTTGTCGAAATGGCGCCACGCGACGGCTTGCAGAACGAGAAGCGGCTTGTCGACACGAAGGACAAGATCCACCTTGTCGATCTGCTGTCGGACTGTGGTTACCAGCGCATAGAGGTCACGAGCTTCGTCAGCCCGAAATGGGTGCCGCAAATGGCGGATGCGTCGGCTGTCATGGCCGGGATAAAGCGTCGACCGGGTACGCGCTACGCGGCGCTGACGCCGAACATGCAGGGCTTCGATGCGGCTCTGGCGGCCAAGGCCGACGAGGTTGCGATCTTCGCCTCGGCGTCTGAGACCTTCTCGCAGAAGAACATCAATTGTTCGATCGCCGAAAGCATCGAGCGCTTTCGCCCGGTTGCAGAGGCCTGCCGCGCCAGTGCTGTGCCGTTGCGAGGCTATGTCAGCTGCGTTGTCGAGTGCCCCTATGAAGGCGCGATCGCGCCGGAGAGCGCTGCCCAAGTGGCCGCCGCCTTGATGGTGCTTGGCTGTTACGAGATCAGCCTTGGCGACACGATCGGGCGCGGCACGCCCGAGGCGGTCGACGCGATGTTGGCGGCCGTGCTGGCTCATGTTCCGGCCGAACAATTGGCGGGCCATTTTCACGACACGTCCGGGCGAGCGCTCGACAATATCGGAGTCGCGCTCGAGCGCGGCTTGCGTGTCTTCGACGCTTCTGCCGGTGGCCTTGGCGGCTGCCCCTATGCGCCGGGCGCCGCAGGGAATGTCGATACGCTTGATGTCAATGCCTTTGTCATCGGGCGCGGGTTTTCGACGGGGCTGGATGCGGCAAGGCTCGAAGATGCGGCCGCCTTCGCACGATCGCTGAGGAGTGCTGGCTGATGTTCGAAACGATCCGATACGCCGTCGATGCGAAGGGCGTCGCCCGCCTGACGCTGGCGCAACCGCAGAAGCACAACGCGCTTTCCGCAATCATGATCGGTGAACTGACTGAGGCGGCGGAGCGACTGTCAGTGGATGTCACCGTCCGCGTCGTGGTGCTCGATGCCGAAGGCCGCAGTTTCTGCGCCGGCGGCGATCTCAACTGGATGCGCGAGCAGTTCGACGCGGACCGGCCGACCCGGATCGCCGAGGCGACCCGTCTGGCGTTGATGTTCAAGGCGCTGAACGAGATCGCCAAGCCGGTCATCGCACGGGTGCACGGCAATGCCTTCGGCGGCGGCGTCGGCCTCATGAGCATCTGCGATGCCGTCATTGCGTCGTCCGATGCGCGCTTCGGCCTGACCGAAACCCGGCTCGGCCTCATTCCGGCGACCATCAGCCCCTACGTCGTTGCCCGCATCGGCGAGGGCAGGGCGCGGCCTCTGTTCATGTCCGCACGCCTGTTCAGCGCCGAAGAGGCAAGGGATGCCGGTCTGGTGACGGCCATTGCTGCCCCCGATGCGCTTGATGCGGCAATTGCGGCCGAGGTCGAACCCTATCTCCAGACAGCGCCCGGTGCGACCGGACGGGCGAAACGGCTTGCCCGTTCGCTCGGACAGCCGATCACCGAAGAGACTATTGCCGCGACGATCGAGCAGCTTGCCGATTGCTGGGAGTCCGATGAGGCGCGCGAAGGCGTTGCCGCCTTCTTCGAACGGCGCGAGCCCTCTTGGCGACAGGCATCGCTTCCTTGATTTGAGCAGATTTTGAGCCTATTTTGATCAGGTGATGATCAAGATAAGATCGGAATGCGCCATGTCAGCCGTCGGCTTCAACATCTCTGCCTCCCATTTCGGCGAAAGCCAGTCGTCGTTTCTGTCTGCCCGGCTGGTCGCGGATCGTCTGGGCGTGACACTTGCGGAACTGGCGAAGCTGATCGGCGTCGCACGCAACACGCTGACGGCGAAGTCGAGCGCGCGCAAGGTCGACGCGGCTCTCAGCAAAGTCGTGCGTATCCTCGCCATGGCTGCCGAAATGGCGGGCGACGAGAGCCGGGCCGTGATCTGGTTCAAGCACCAGCCGATCCCCGGATGGGCGGGCAAGACTGCCTATGATCTTGCCCGAGAGGGCAAGGCAGACAAGGTGCTTGCCTATCTCGAGGCCGTGCGTTCGGGTGTCTACGCCTGATGTCGGAGAGTGAGCCGGTGCGCCTCTGGCGCGCCTATGTGCCCCGCTGGGCCCACGCTCCGCTTTCGGGCGATGGTGCCGCGCGCTTCGGCGGCCGCTGGAACCCGGTCGGCCTGCCGACGATTTACGCGGCGCGCGAACTGTCGACCGCCTGGGCGGAATATAACCAGAGCTTTGTCCAGCATCCCGCTTTGATCGCTCAGCTTGAACTGCGGCATGCGTGGCTGGCCGATATGATGGCGCCGGATGTGCTTGCGGATTTCGGCGTTACTGATGATATCCACCGGGAGGAGTGGCGCGACGCACTGGATCAAGGCGTGGTGCCGGCGACGCACCGTCTGCAGGCGGAGTTGACCAGCCGTGGTTTCGATGGGCTGATCTACCCGTCCTTCATGTCCCCGGGCGGCAGCTGCGTCGCGCTCTGGCGATGGAATGCCGGCGGGGCGGAGTTGACGGTGATCGATCCGGAAAGCCGCTTGCCGAAGACGCCGGCGTCCTGGCTCTGAGGCCGATACGCCCAGTCAAAAAACCTTGCCGGGGTTCAGGATGCCCTTCGGGTCAAGCGCGTGCTTGATCCGGCGCATGACCTCAAGCTCAGCCGCACTTCGCGAATGGCCGAGGAACTCCCGCTTCAAGGTGCCGATGCCGTGTTCGGCGGAGATCGAGCCGCGATAGCGCCGAACGATGTCATAGACGATGCCGTCGACCGCGTGCTGCGTGCTCTCGTCGCTTCCCGGCGTGGAAAAAGCGATGTGCAGATTGCTGTCGGCAACATGCCCGAAGAAGGAGATGTGCGCCTGCGGGAAACGGGCGGCGAGCGCCGCGCCGCATTCGGCCGCGAAACGGCCGATTTCGCCGATCGGCAGGCTGACGTCGAGATTGATCAGCGCCGGCAGCAAGCGGTCCATCGCGTGGCCCTCGCGCACCTGCCAGAAGAGCCGGCTTTCTTTCTCCGACTGGGCGATCAGAGCATTGACGATGACATCGTCTTCCAGTGCGGCGCCGAGGAAGGTCTCAAATTCCTCGCTGTCGGTCTCGTGGCCCTGGACATCCTGTTCCACGATCACCGCAAAGGCGGGGGACGTCTCGAAAAAGCGCTGTCCCTCCGCCTCGCAGTTGAAGTGAAAATAGTCTTCCCACATGGCCTCGAAGGCCGAGAGGCCAGGAAGTCCTCTTTGTGCTCGCGCCAGGAAGGCGACGACCTGGTCATAGGTCTGAAGCGCGCAGAGCGCCGTCAGCCGTCCGGACGGCCGCGGCTTCAACCGCAGGACGGCGCGTGTGATGACGCCGAGCGTGCCCTCCGAACCGATGAAATACTGGCGCAGATCATAGCCGGTGTTGTTCTTGATCATCTTGCTGAGCGACGAGAGGATCGTGCCATCGGCAAGCACGGTTTCAAGCCCCAGGACGTTGTCACGCGTGACGCCATGGCCGATGACGCGGATGCCGCCGGCATTGGTGGCGAGATTGCCGCCGATCTGGCAGGAGCCGCGGGCGCCGAGGTCTATCGGCAGCAGGAAGCCTGCATCGTCGGCGGCGCGCTGGGCGACCTCGAGCGGCGTGCCGGCAAGGACGGTCATGGTTGCGGAAAGCGGATCGATTTCCTCAACGCCGGTCAGGCGTTCGAGCGAGATGGAAATCGCGTCCTCGTCCGGGTTCGCGCCGCCGGCAAGGCCGGTCAGCCCACCTTGTACGACGACCGCCTGGCCATGGGCGTTGCATATGCGGAGGGTCGCTGCGACTTCCTCTGTGTTCGCAGGGCGGATGACGGCCTTCGGAAGATAACGTCCGGTGAGGCTGGCGTCGCTGCGATAGCGCTCGCCGATGTCAGTGCCGGTCAGCACGGCATCGCCGAGTGCCTGTTTCAGATCGTCAATAACGGACATGCGCCTCGTCTCCCGCTTCTCTCACCGCATGAGGTGCTGTAGCGCATCTCGGCAGAAACGGGAAATGGCTTGGAGGCGAGATGAGGATCGGGCGCTGAGAAGCCGTCAGGTCCCGGTGCGTGCCAGTTCGAACGGTTGGACCGGCGCCTCCGCCTCGACGTCTGCGCTTGGCACCTCGTTGCCCGCCTTCTCGTCCCTGAACAACTTCCACTTTGTCGGGCGGAATGCGACCCTTGCGCGGTCCTGTGTTGTGGTGCGTTCGGGCGGCAGTTCGATTTCGGCATGCGGATGGTTGCGGCCGAGGTCGAGTTCGAGATGGCGGGTACCGGCGACGCGGCGGCTGGCGGTGACCAGGCCGGCGAGACAGCCGCCGCAGCCATCGATCAGCTCGA